>NZ_RAVT01000046.1 GCF_013464915.1 Stenotrophomonas maltophilia | reverse complement strand
CSGGTGGCGGGGGTGTCCGCGGCATGGATGCCGCGGCCAAGCCCCCAGGGATGGGTTTACGGCGTCCCCCGCCACCGGMCCCMCCCCGCCATCCCACGGGAACCCCGCTTTTGCTTTGGCAGTTGCCGTTGCCCTGGCCTCGGCGGGTGCCGGGCGCCGCCCGGCCAAAGCCCACCCCCCGCTTCCGGTACAATGTCGGGCCCGTTTCCCAACTACGGTTCCCCGGACATGATGGTCCTCGAGGGCGCGCCCGCCCTGTCGCCGTTCCGCCGCGAACGTCTTGAATCCCGCCTGCAGTCCATCGCTCCCTCCCTGCGCATCAGCGGTGCCTGGCACGTCTACTTCGTGCAGCCCGAAGGCAGCGCCGCCCCCGACCTGACCACCCTGTGCCGCATCCTCGAAGCTGCGCCGCAGGCAGAAGCCGTGGCCGACGGCGCGGTCAGCCGCATCGTGGTGCCGCGCCTGGGCACGCTGTCGCCGTGGTCGAGCAAGGCCACCGAACTGGTCCGCGGTGCCGGCCAGCCGGTGAGCCGGGTCGAGCGTGGCCTGCGCATTGACGTGCAGGGCTGGCCGGCCGATGCCGACGCCCAGCAGGCGCTGGTCAAGGCACTGCACGACCCGATGACGCAGTCGGTGCTGGAGACCGTGCAGCAGGGCCAGGCGCTGTTCTCGGCGCCCGCCCGTGGCGAACTGGAACGCGTGCCGGTGGACCAGCTGGAGGCCGCCAACGAGCGCCTCGGCCTGGCCATGGCCCAGGACGAGATCGACTACCTGCGCGAACGCTTCACCGCGCTGGGCCGCTCGCCGTCGGACGTCGAACTGATGATGTTCGCGCAGGCCAATTCCGAGCACTGCCGCCACAAGATCTTCAACGCCAGCTGGACCATCGACGGCCAGGAGCAGGACCGCTCGCTGTTCCGGATGATCAAGAACACCCACCAGCAGACCCCGCAGCACACGCTCAGCGCGTACAGCGACAACGCCGCGGTGATCGAAGGCCATCCGGCGTCGCGCTACCGCCCGGACCCGGCCAGTGGCGAATACCGCCGCGAGCCGCAGGTGCCCAGCGCGTTCCAGATCAAGGTGGAAACGCACAACCATCCGACCGCGATCGCGCCGTTCCCGGGCGCCTCGACCGGCGCCGGTGGTGAAATCCGCGACGAAGGCGCGACCGGCCGCGGCGGCAAGCCGAAGGCGGGCCTGACCGGTTTCTCGGTCTCGCACCTGCGCATTCCGGAACTGCCGCAGCCGTGGGAAGCGCCGCGCGCGCTGAACCCGCGGATGGCGCCGGCGCTGGAAATCATGACTGACGGCCCGCTTGGCGGTGCTGCGTTCAACAACGAGTTCGGCCGCCCGAACCTGCTCGGCTACTTCCGCAGCTTCGAGCTGCCCGAAGGCGCTGACCTGGTCCGTGCCTACGACAAGCCGATCATGCTGGCCGGTGGCCTCGGCGCGATCGACCGCATCCAGGTCGACAAGATCCAGCTGCAGGCCGGTGATGCGGTCATCGTGCTCGGTGGCCCGGCCATGCTGATCGGCCTGGGTGGCGGTGCCGCCAGTTCGGTGGCCTCCGGCGAAAGCGCCGAGGACCTGGACTTCGCCAGCGTGCAGCGCGACAACCCGGAAATGGAGCGTCGCTGCCAGGAGGTCATCGACCGCTGCGTGGCGATGGGCGCCAACAACCCGATCAAGTTCTTCCACGACGTCGGTGCCGGTGGCCTGTCCAATGCCATCCCCGAACTGCTGCACGACTCGAAGGTCGGCGGCGTGATCGACCTGGGCAAGGTGCCGACCGACGATCCGTCGCTGTCGCCGATGCAGTTGTGGTGCAACGAATCGCAGGAACGCTACGTGCTGGGCGTGGCCCAGGAGCGCCTGGCCGAGTTCGCCGCGCTGTGCGCCCGCGAGCGCTGCCCGTTCGCTGCGGTCGGCGTGGCCACCGCCGAGGAGCACCTGGTGGTGGCTTACGGTGCCGTGCCGGGCCACACCCCGGCCGATGCGCCGATCGACCTGCCGATGGACGTGCTGTTCGGCAAGCCCCCGAAGATGCACCGCGATACCTCGCATCCGCCGGCACCGCGCTGGCCGGCGCTGAAGACCGCTGGCCTGGATCTGCAGGAAGCGGGCCTGCGCGTGCTCGCGCACCCGACGGTGGCCTCGAAGAACTTCCTGGTCACCATCGGTGACCGCAGCGTCGGCGGCCTGACCGCACGCGAACAGATGGTGGGCCCGTGGCAGCTGCCGGTGGCCGACGTGGCCATCACCGTGGCCGACTTCGACGGCGTGGCCGGTGAAGCGATGTCGATTGGCGAGCGCACCCCGCTGGCCCTGCTCGACGCTGCCGCGTCGGCGCGCATGGCCGTGGGCGAAGCACTGACCAATCTGTGCGCAGCGCCGGTCGATGCGTTGGATGAGATCAAACTGTCGGCGAACTGGATGGCCGCGGCCGGCCACCCGGGCGAAGACGCGCTGCTGTACGACGCAGTGAAGGCGGTGGGCATGGAACTGTGCCCGCAGCTGGACATCAGCATTCCGGTGGGCAAGGACTCGCTGTCGATGCAGGCGCAGTGGCATGACCAGGGCCAAGCGCACAAGAGCGTGTCGCCGGTGTCGCTGGTGATCTCCGCGTTCGCGCCGGTGGCCGACGTGCGCCAGCAGCTGACCCCGCTGCTCGACCGCGACGTTGAAAGCGAGCTGTGGCTGATCGGCCTCGGCGCCGGAAAGCAGCGCCTGGGCGGTTCGATCCTGGCCCAGGTGCATGCCGACCACGGCGAGCTGCCGGCGTTCGCCGGTGCTGCCCCGGATCTGGACGACCCGCAGCGCCTGCGTGGTTTCTTCGAACTGATCCGCGATGCGCGCCAGGCCGGCCTGCTGCTGGCCTACCACGACCGCAGCGATGGCGGTGCCTTCGCCGCGCTGTGCGAAATGGCCTTCACCTCGCGCCTGGGACTGGACATCACCCTCGACGCCTGGGGCGACGATCCGTTCCGCAGCCTGTTCAACGAAGAACTGGGCGCGGTGGTCCAGATCGCGCGCGAAGACCGTGCCGCCTTTGCCGACCTGGTCGAGCGCCATGCACTGACCGAGTGCGCGCAGCGCATCGCCAAGCCGACTACCGCACCGGTGGTGCGCGTGTCGCTGGCTGGCGAGAACCTGGCCGAATGGCGCTGGGAAGCGCTGTTCGACGCCTGGTGGTCGGTCACCCACGCGATGCAGAAGCGCCGCGACAACCCGGCCAATGCCGATGCCGAGCGTGAGATCGCCCGTGCCTTCAACGCACCGGGCCTGAAGCCCAGGCTCAGCTTCGACATCAATGAGGACGTGGCCGCCCCGTTCATCAGCACCGGTGCGCGTCCGCGCGTGGCCGTGCTGCGCGAGCAGGGCGTCAACGGCCAGATCGAAATGGCGAACATCTTCGAACGTGCCGGCTTCCGCCCCTTCGATGTGCACATGAGCGACCTGATCGAAGGCCGCGTCGCCCTGCAGGACTTCACCGGCCTGGTCGCCTGCGGCGGCTTCAGTTACGGCGACGTGCTTGGCGCCGGCCGTGGCTGGGCCACTTCGATCCTGGAGCGCAGCGCGCTGCGTGATGCCTTCGCCGCGTTCTTCGCGCGCCAGGACAGCTTCGCCCTGGGCGTGTGCAACGGCTGCCAGATGATGAGCCAGCTGAAGGACATCATTCCCGGTGCCGAACACTGGCCGCAGTTCCGCCGCAACGCCAGCGAGCAGTTCGAAGCCCGTACCGCGCTGCTGGAAGTGGTGGAGTCGCCATCGATCCTGCTGCGTGGCATGGCCGGTTCGCGCCTGCAGGTGGCAGTGGCGCATGGCGAAGGCCAGGCGGTGTTCGACAACGCGGTCGACCAGGCCGCGGCCCGTGTTTCGCTGCGCTACATCGACGGCCACGGCAATGTTGCCAGCCAGTACCCGCTGAATCCGAACGGTTCGCCGGACGGCATCACCGGCCTGACCAGCAGCGACGGCCGCGTGACCATCATGATGCCGCACCCGGAACGCACCCCGCGTGCGCTCAACATGAGCTGGGCCCCGGCCGAGTGGCAGGGTGATTCGCCGTGGATGCGCATGTTCCGCAACGCGCGGGTGTGGTGCGGCTGATCGCACCACGTCGCGCAGCATCAATGCCGCCGCGTATGGAAAAACCCGCCGTTGATCGGCGGGTTTTTCTTTGCGCGCGTGAAAATCCTGATGCGCCCACTAGTTACATGGATTTTCAGGCGACAAAGTACCGTCACGCATTGCTAACAAAATCCTTTTATAAACAGGTGAAATAGTGAACTGCTTCACGGCAATAGGATTTGTCGTGTCAAAGTCTTGACGATCCGCAAAGTTGCCGTTAACACTTGAACCCCGTTTCAGAATCATTCATTTCGCAGTAACCGGTTGGCGCACGCGCTCGGTTTTCTGTCGCTGCGCGCCGTTCGGCAATACCCCGCAGTAAATCACGCGAATAAACGCCCCCAGGGGACGTTGGGCCGGAAAGCCCAGCGGTGGCGTTGCTTTGCCCAAAACCAGTCCAATCAGGAGCCGTACCGATGAATCGGATTTATCGCAAGGTCTGGAACAAAGCACTGGGTCAGTTGGTGGTGGCCTCGGAACTGGCTTCCTCCGACAGCAGCAGTGGTGGGGTCGTCGACCAGCGCCGCGATGCGACACAGGCCACGCCCGCACTGCTGGCGGTGGCACTGGGCCTGGTATTGGGATTGGGCATGAGTGGCTCTGCCACCGCACAGTCGGTGCAGATCGGCGGTAGCGCCACCTGCGTGGCATTCAGCGGCAAGCTGCTCGAAAAGTGCCTGATCGAAGGCTCGGCCACGGCCAAGGGCAGCAATGCGGTGGCGATCGGCAGCAACAGCAGTGCCAGTGCGGCCAACAGCGTGGCGCTGGGCGCCGGCTCCAGGGCCACGCGTGCCAACACCGTCTCCGTCGGTGATGCCGGCAAGGAACGGCAGGTCACCAACGTTGCCGCAGGCACGCAGGCGACCGACGCAGTGAACAAGGCGCAGCTGGATGCGCAGGCGCGCGCCACGCAGGCTGCGCTGGCCGACGTTGCCGCCGACGGCAACCGCTATTTCAAGGCCGACGGCGCAGGCGATGACAGCGACGCGGCGAAGATCCAGGGCGAGGGCGCACTGGCCGCCGGTGCCGGTGCGCAGTCGCTGGCCAACGCCACCACCGCCATCGGTACCCAGGCCATTGCCGCAGGCATCGGCGCCAGCGCGTTCGGCCAGGGCGCGTTGGCGATCGGTGATGCCAGCGTAGTGGTCGGGCAGAGCGCAGCAGCCTTCGGCCTTGGCGATACCGCCGTCGGTGCCAGCGCGTACGCCGCCAGCGAAAACGGTGCCGCAACGGCTCTGGGTGCACTGTCCGAAGCCACCGCCGATGGCGCGACCGCCGTCGGTGGCGGTGCCGTAGCGATGGGCCCCGGCAGTACCGCATTGGGCCGCGGCGCCACTGCGGCCAACGAAGCCTCGATTGCAGTGGGTGCGTTCAGCACGGCCGTCGGCGAATACAGCACCGCGCTGGGCTCCAATTCGGCTGCGGTCGCCACCGGCAGCGTGGCGCTGGGCGCCGGGTCGCTGGCCGACCGTGTCGATACCGTGTCCGTCGGTGCCGCCGAATACGGCCTGACCCGCCAGATCACCAGCGTTGCCGCCGGCACCGAGGACACCGATGCGGTCAATGTTGGCCAGTTGAAGGGCGTTGCAGCGGTGGCCGATACCACCGCCAAGCGCTTCCAGGCCACCGGCAGCAGCAACAGCGATGCCGGTGCGCTGGCTGAGGGTGATGACGCGCTGGCGGCCGGCGAGGCCGCCAACGCCATCGGCAACGGCACCACGGCGGTCGGCGCCGGCGCCAACGCCGTTGCGCAGAACGCGACCGCGGTGGGCAACAACGCGCTGGCCTCGGGCCAGAACAGCGCAGCGTTCGGCAACAACGCGCAGGCCAACGGCCCAGGCAGCGTGGCTGTCGGTGGGGCTGCCGTGGATGCCAACGGCAACCCGCTGATCACCAGTGGTGGCGTGCCGGTGGTCACCGGCGCCACCAGTGCCGGCGTGGGTGGCACGGCCGTCGGCGCAAGTGCCGATGCCAGCGGCTTTGCCGCATCGTCCTACGGCGTGGGCGCCTATGCCTCCGGCGCGCAGGCATCGGCGTTCGGTGCGGTCTCCAATGCCATCGGCGACTACTCGACGGCACTGGGCACGCAGAGCACCGCCACCGGCACCAGCAGCGTCGCCATCGGTGGCCCGGCCGACCTGGTTCCGGGCATGGGCTTCTTCGTGCAGACCCAGGCCAGCGGCGAAGCCGCGATTGCGGTGGGTGCCGGCGCCATCGCCAGCGGCGACCGCGCGGTGGCCAACGGCACCCTCAGCGAAGCCTCCGGCATCGAAGCCACCGCGGTGGGCTACTTCGCCTATGCACCGGGCGAGAACGCCAGCGCGCTGGGTGCGCAGACCTGGGCTGTCGGCAAGGACAGCACTGCCATCGGCTACTACGCTACCGCTGGCGCCGAGAACAGTGTTGCACTGGGTGCCTACTCCGGGTCCAACCGGGCCAACACGGTTGCCGTGGGTACCAATGGCAACGAGCGGCAGATCGTCAGCGTGGCCGCGGGCACCCAGGCCACCGACGCGGTGAACAAGGCGCAGCTGGATGCGGTGGCCAGCACCGCCGACAGCACCGCGCGCTTCTTCCAGGCCCAGCCGGAGGCCGACAGCGATGCCGGCGCACTGGCCGAGGGCGAGGGTGCCATCGCCGCCGGTTCGTCGAGCAATGCGATCGGTGCCGGCGCAGTAGCCCATGGAGCGGCCGCGTCGGCGATCGGCGATGACAGCGTGGCAGTGGGCCGCAACAGTGCGGCCACCGGCAACGGCGGCGTCGCCATCGGTGGCCTTGGCCAGGCCTACGACGAATTCAACCAGCCGATCATCGGCGCAGACGGCAAGGCGCAGCTGGTCGGCACCACTGCGGTTGCCGATGCCACGGCGGTCGGCAGCGGGGCGCAGGCCACCGGTGCTGCCAGCAGCGCGTTCGGCAATGCGGCCAAGGCCAGCGGTGACAACAGCTTCGCCGCGGGTGGCAAGTCGCGCGCAACCGGTGCCTATGCGGTGGCGGTGGGTGACAGTGCGTTCGCCAGCAGCGATGACAGCACCGCAGTGGGCGGCTACAGCTGGGCCACCGCCAGCGGCGCCAGCGCCTTTGGTTCCGGTGCGTGGGCGACCGCCACCAACGCCTCGGCGTTCGGCAACGCGGCGTGGGCCAGCGGCGCTGGCGCCACGTCGATCGGCTACAACAGCTGGGCCAACGGAACCAGCGCCACGGCGGTCGGCCGTGGTGCCTTCGGCTATGGCGACAACAGCGTGGCGCTGGGCTTCCAGGCGCTGGGCAACAGCATCAACAGCATCGCCATCGGCACCAACACGGTGGCCGGCGGCGAAAGTGCGATCGCGCTGGGCGCGGGCAGCAATGCCAGTGCCAGCAATGCCGTGGCACTCGGCGCGGGCTCGGTCGCCAACCGCGCACGCACGGTGTCGGTGGGCAGCAGCGGCAACGAACGCCAGGTCACCAACGTCGCCGCCGGTACCCAGGCCACCGATGCGGTGAACAAGGCACAGCTGGATGCAGTGGCAAGCACCGCCACAAGCACCAGCCGCTTCTTCCAGGCCAGCGGCAACGGCGACGATGTTGCGGGTGCGCTGGTGGAGGGTGACAACGCGCTGGCCGCCGGTGATGCGGCCAACGCCATCGGCAATGGCGCCACCGCGCTCGGCAGCGGTGCCAATGCGCTGGCCGGCAATGCGCAGGCGATCGGCTTCAACGCCCTGGCGACCGCCGCCAATGCCAGTGCCGTAGGCGCCGATGCACAGGCCACCGGCGAATACGCCACCGCGCAGGGTGCGGAAAGCGAAGCCAGCGGTGAGCAGAGTGCGGCGTTCGGCGCGGCCAGCATCGCCAGCGGCGCGGGCAGCACCGCCAGCGGTGCCTTGTCCGAAGCTTCCGGCGAAGAAGCCGTAGCCGTGGGCTACTTCAGCAACGCCAGTGGCAGCGGCGCCACCGCGGTCGGCAGCGAGAGCGTGGCCAGCGGCACGGCCGCGGCAGCGTTCGGTATCGGTGCCGAAGCCACCGGTGGTTACAGCACCGCCATCGGTGGCTATGCACAGGCCTCGGCCTTCAATGCCACCGCCTTCGGCAACTTCGCCAACGCCTCAGGTTCCAACAGCGTGGCGCTGGGTGGTGATTCGCAAGCGTCCGGTGCCTACAGTACCGCCACCGGCCAGGGCAGCCTGGCCACCGGCACCAACAGCGTCGCCGTCGGTGGTTCGCTGTTCGGCACCCTGGCCACCGAAGCCTCGGGCAACTACTCCACGGCGGTGGGCGGTGGCGCCTGGTCGGGAGGCATCAACAGCACCGCGCTGGGCAACGCGGCGGAATCGCGCGCGGCCAACAGCGTGGCGCTCGGTGCGGATTCGATTGCGGACCGCGACAACACCGTGTCGGTGGGCGGCGGCGGCAACACCCGCCAGATCACCAACGTGGCCGATGGCACGCAGGGCAACGATGCGGTCAACAAGAACCAGCTCGATGCCGTAGCCGCCGCCGCGGAGAAGACCAGCAGGCAGTTCCAGGCCAGCGGCAATGCCGATGGTGAAACCGGAGCGCTGGTGGAGGGCGACAATGCGCTGGCCGCCGGTGATGCGGCCAACGCCATCGGCAACGGCGCTACCGCGCTGGGCAGTGGTGCCAATGCGCTGGCCGCGAACGCCACTGCAGTCGGCATCGATGCGCTGGCGACCGGCAACAATGCGGCGGCACTGGGCAGCACGGCACAGGCCACCGGCGAGGACAGCCTGGCCCTGGGCAGCGGCGCCAGCGCCAGCGAAGTGGGGACAAGCGCGGTGGGCGCGCGCGCACAGGCAAGCGGTGTCTACAGCACCGCCAACGGTACTGAATCCAACGCCAGTGGCGCACAGTCCGTTGCCAGCGGCTTCCGCAGCGCGGCCTCCGCCGATGGCACCACCGCGGTGGGTGGCTATGCCGAAGCGACCGGTCGCCTCGGCACCGCACTGGGCTACGGCTCGGCGGCCAGCGGCGCCAACACCACGGCGGTGGGCTTCGGGGCAGCGGCGGCGGGCACCGGCGCGGTTGCGGTGGGTCAGTCGAGTGAAGCCAGCGGCGCGGAAAGCGTGGCGATCGGCGGCAGCACCTTCTTCGGCCTGATCCCGTCGCGCGCCAGTGGCACCGGTGCGGCAGCATTCGGTGCCGGTGCGTGGGCCACCGAGGACTACGCGACGGCCATCGGCTGGAATGCCTGGTCGGCAGGTACCAACGCCACGGCACTGGGTGCCAACGCCACCGCCAATGGCAGCAACAGCGTTGCCCTCGGTGCCGGTTCCAAGGCTGACCGCGACAACACGGTGGCCGTTGGCAAGGCCGGCAGCGAACGCCAGGTCACGAACGTTGCAGCCGGTACCGAAGCCACCGATGCGGTGAACAAGGGCCAGCTCGACGCCGTTGCCAGCGTCGCCGACAAGACCAGCCGCCAGTTCCAGGCCAGCGGCAATGCCGATGGCGAGGCCGGTGCACTGGTCGATGGTGAAAATGCGCTGGCGGCGGGCAATGCGGCCAATGCGATCGGCAACGGTGCGACCGCGCTGGGCAGCGGCGCCAACGCCATGGCCGCCAATGCCACGGCGGTCGGCTTCGATGCACTGGCCACCGGCAGCAACGCTGCCGCACTGGGCAATGCTGCGCAGGCCAGTGGTGTCGACAGCGTGGCGCTGGGCAGCGGTGCCAGCGCCAGCGAAACCGGCGCCAGCGCCACCGGTGCCGGGGCCCAGGCCAAGGGCCCCTACAGCACCGCCAACGGTGCGCAGGCCACGGCCACCGGCACGCAGTCGCAGGCCAGTGGTTTCCGCGCCAGTGCTTCGGCCGACGGCGCTTCGGCCATCGGCAGCTACGCCGATGCCAGCGGTCGCCTCGGCACTGCGGTGGGCTACGGCAGCAAGGCCACCGCCGCCAACGCCACGGCAGTGGGTGTCAGTGCCACCGCCAGCGCTGCGGGCAGCGTGGCATTGGGTTCGGGCTCGGTGGCTGATCGTGCCAACACCGTCTCGGTGGGCAGCACCACCAGCGATCGCCAGATCACCCGTGTCGCCGCCGGTACCGAGCGCACCGACGCGGTCAACCGCGGCCAGCTTGACGCGGTGGCTGCAACCGCCGATGGCACGGCGCGCTACGTCAAGGCCAGCGGTACCGGCACCGCCAGTGCCAGTGGCAGTGACGCGGCAGCGCTGGGTTCGGGAGCCAGCGCCAGTGGTGCACGCAGCAACGCACTGGGTGCCAATGCGGCAGCCATCGGCAATGGTGCGCTGGCGCTGGGCAGCAGTGCAGGTGCGACCGGCGCGAACTCGGTGGCACTGGGTGCGGGCTCGCGCGCACTCGATGCCAACGTGGTGTCGGTCGGCGGTGGCAACGGCACCGATGGCCCGGCCACGCGCCGCATCGTCAACGTGGCTGATGGCCGCATCGCTGCCGGCAGCAGTGACGCGGTGACCGGCTCCCAGCTCAATGTCACCAACCAGCGCGTGGGCGCAGTGGAAACCCGCGTCGGTGATTTCGATTCGCGCATAGCCACGGTGGAGACCACGGCGGCCAGTGCAGTCGGCTACGACGACGCCAGCCGTGACCGCCTGACCCTGTCCGGCTTCCAGGGCACCACCATCGACAACGTCGGTGCCGGCAGCATCGCCGCCGGCAGCCGCCAGGCGATCAATGGCGGCCAGCTGTTCCAGTCGCTCAGCGATGCCGCCAGCTTCCTTGGGGGCGGCGCCAGCGTCGGCATGCAGGGCGTGTTCGTGGCGCCGAACTACGTGATCCAGGGTGCCACCTATAGCAACGTTGGTGATGCGCTGGGCGCGTTGGACCGCAAGGTCAGCGAGATCGACCGCCGCACCGCCGGTGGTACGCGTTCGGGAACGGCCAGCCTGCGTTCGATGGGTGCCTCGCTGGATGAAAACGCACTGGCCAGCGTTGCCGAAGCACCGGCGGCGGCCGATGCGGCACCGGCCAGCACCGCACGCGTGCAGGGCACGCCGACCGCTGCGGCGGCGGGTGCTGGCATCCCGGTGGGCACCCCGGCATCGGGTCTCAACGCGGTCGCCATGGGTGACGGCGCAGTGGCCAGCGGCGCCTCGTCCACCGCCATCGGCCAGGGCGCAAGTGCCACCGCTGCCAACGCTGTGGCGCTGGGCCAGGGCTCGGTTGCCGATCGTGCCAATACGGTGTCGGTGGGCAGCGAAGGCAACGAGCGCCAGGTCACCAACGTGGCAGCCGGTACCACTGCCACCGATGCGGTCAACAAGGGCCAGCTCGATCGTGGCATGGCCACCGCCAACAGCTACACCGACAGCCGCGTCCAGGCCGTCGCCGACAGCTTCGATGTGTTCAAGGGCGAGGTCGACGGGCGCCTGCGGCACATGGATCGCCGCATCGACCGCCAGGGCGCGATGAGCGCGGCGATGCTCAACATGGCCACCAGTGCTGCCGGCATCCGTACCCAGAACCGGGTCGGCGTCGGCATCGGCTTCCAGGGCGGTGAATCGGCACTGTCGCTGGGTTACCAGCGCGCGATCAGCGATCGCGCCACGGTGACGGTCGGCGGTGCGTTCAGCAGCGACGACAGCTCGGTCGGCGTCGGTGCCGGCTTCGGCTGGTAAGCCACTCCATCGCGCCGGCGGCCACCCACGCCGGCGCAGCACCTGCAACGAGGGCCTGGGGGGAGGTCACGGCAATCCCGGCTGGGCCGGCCGGGAGTCGTCAAGGAATGATGGCCGCAGTGTTGGTTCGATCCATGACCCAGAAGAGGAATTCGACGTGATCAAGAAGCAGAACCTTCGCATCAATGTGTTGGCAGCCGCCGTGCTGTCGCTGACCGGTGTTGGCCTGGCACAGGCCACCGACCTGAAAGCAAATGCGCCGTTGTCCGGCCCGAAGACGCAGCAGGTTGATGGCATCATCGTGAAGTACCGCGCTGGCAGCGCCGCAGCTGCCGATGCAAACGCCAAGCTGGCGGTGGTCAACTCGGCCATCGCGCGTGCCGTGCCGGCAGGCACCAACGCGGCTGCGCGCAGTGCCGCGCTGCGCCCGCAGGTGGCCCGCAGGCTCGGCATCGGCGCCGACCTGATCCGCCTGCAGGGCAGCATCGCGCGCGCTGATCTGGACAAGGTGCTGGGTGAGCTGAAGGCCGATCCGACCGTCGAGTATGCGGTGGCCGACGCCGTCATGTATCCGATCGATGCCGCGTCGTCGCCGCGCGCGGACGCCGTCGCCAAGTCCGATGCGTCGCCCAGCTTCGTGCCCAACGATCCGTACTACCAGAGCCACAACTGGCACTTCCACAACCCGGTCGGCGGCGTCAATGCACCGGCCGCATGGGACGTCTCGCAGGGCGAGGGTATCGTGGTGGCCGTGCTCGATACCGGCATCCTGCCCGAGCACCCGGATTTCGCCGCCGGCACCCTGCTGGAGGGCTACGACTTCATCAGCCAGGCCAGCCGCTCGCGTCGTGCCGCCGACGGCCGCGTGCCGGGTGCACTCGACTACGGTGACTGGATGCCCACCGCCAATGCCTGCTACGAAGGTTCGCCGGTACGTGACAGCAGCTGGCACGGTACCCATGTGACCGGCACCATCGCCGAGGCCACCAACAACGGCCTGCATACCGCCGGCCTGGCCTACAAGGCCAAGGTGCTGCCGGTGCGCGTGCTCGGCTACTGCGGTGGCACCCTGTCGGACATCACCGACGCCATCACCTGGGCTTCGGGCGGTACCGTGGCCGGCATTCCTGCCAACCAGAATCCGGCCGAGATCATCAACATGAGCCTGGGCGGCTCCGGCAGCTGTGATCCGGCCTACCAGGCGGCCATCACCGGTGCCACCAACCGCGGTACCCTGGTGGTGGTGGCAGCCGGCAACGACTCGATGAATGTCGCCAATGCCCGCCCGGCCAACTGCGATGGCGTGGTCTCGGTCGGCGCGACCGGCATCACCGGCGCCATGGCCTACTACTCCAACTTCGGTACCCGCATCGATCTGTCCGGCCCAGGCGGTGGCGTCACCGACGGCAATCCGAACGGCTATGTCTGGCAGGCGGTGTCCAGCAGCAAGACGTCGCCGCCGGCAGCCGGTTCCACCGAGGGGTACACCCTTGGCGGCAAGGCCGGTACCTCGATGGCGGCACCGCATGTGGCTGCCGTCGCCGCGCTGGTGCAGAGCGCACTGATCGCCGCCAACCGCGACCCGCTCGCACCGGCAGGCATGCGGACCCTGCTGAAGGAAACGGCACGTCCGTTCCCGGTCAGCATTCCGTCCGCCACCCCGATCGGTACCGGCATCGTCGACGCCAAGGCTGCGCTGGACAAGGCCCTGGAAGAGCCGTGCACCGAGAACTGCGGGCCGGTGGCCAAGCCGCTGACCAACAAGGTGGCCATCGGCGGGTTGAGTGGTGCCGCCGGCAGCAGCGTGCTTTACAGCTTCGAAGCCGCGGCAGGCAAGCAGCTCAGCGTCATCACCTATGGTGGCACCGGCAACGTCTCGGTCTACCTGGCCAAGGGCCGCGAGCCGAGTGCCACCGACAACGATGCGCGCTCGACCCGCCCGGGCACCTCGGAAACGGTGCGCGTGACTGCAGCGACCGCTGGCACCTACTACATCAAGGTGGTGGGCGAGGCGGCATACAGCGGCGTGAGCATTCTCGCCACGCAGTAAGCGCGCAGTGCGGTAGTTGAATGGCCGAAGCCCGTCACCCGCATGTGACGGGCTTCGTCTTTTTACGAAAGCGGGCGGCGGGGCGACGGAAATCACGGCGTAACTGCTAAAGTCGAGCCGATTGACAGGAGAGTCACGTGAACGCGCTTGCTGCAACCGCCGCCGACGACGCCGAAGGTCGCATCCTGGATGCGTTGCTGGCGCGTGGCCGCCTCAAGGAGGGCGATCTTGCACGGGCTCGGCCGCTGCACGCGGAGGCGGGCGGCAGCCTGCTCGGCCTGCTGGTGCGGCTGGGGCTGGTATCCGAACGTGACCAGGCGCAGGCGAGCGCCGAGGTGCTGGGGTTGCCGCTGCTGGATGGCAAGCAGTTGCCGGATTCACCGCCCCAGGGCCTGGCCGAGGGCCTGCCGCTGTCCCTGCGTTTCCTCAAGCAGTTCCATGTATGCCCGCTGGCGCTGGATGAACAGGGTGTACGGCTGTGGCTGGCCGATGCCCACGATCCCTATCCGCAGCAGGCCGTGCAGCTGGCGCTGGGCGTACCGGTGACGCCGGTGCTGGGCATGCGTGCGGAGATCGATGATCTGGTCGAGCGCTGGTTCGGCCAGGGCCGCAGCGCGATGGGCGCGATCGTTGAAACCGCGGACGGCGAGGGCGGCGCGGTCGACGATATCGAGCACCTGCGCGACCTCGCCTCGGAAGCGCCGGTGATCCGCCTGGTCAACCTGGTGATCCAGCGTGCGGTGGAGCTGCGCGCTTCGGACATCCATGTCGAGCCGTTCGAGAGCCGGCTGAAGGTGCGTTACCGCGTCGATGGCGTGCTGGTGGAGGGCGAAAGCCCGCCGGCCAACCTCACCGCAGCGGTGATCAGCCGCATCAAGATCATGGCCCGGCTCAACATCGCCGAGCGTCGCCTGCCGCAGGATGGCCGCATCATGCTGCGCGTGCAGGGCAAGGAGCTGGACCTGCGCGTGAGCACGGTGCCGACCGCGCACGGCGAGAGCGTGGTGATGCGCCTGCTCGACCGCGAAACGGTGGTGTTCGATTTCCATCGGCTCGGTTTTACCGATGCGTTCCTGCCGCAGTTCCGCAAGGTGCTGGAACAACCGCATGGCATCCTGCTGGTCACAGGCCCGACCGGTTCGGGCAAGACCACCACGCTGTACACCGCGCTGAGCCAGCTCAACACCGCCGACGTCAAGATCATCACGGTGGAAGATCCGGTCGAGTACCAGATCGAGGGCATCAACCAGATCCAGGCCAAGCCGCAGATCGGCCTGGACTTCGCCAACGCCCTGCGCAGCATCGTCCGCCAGGACCCGGACATCATCATGATCGGCGAAATGCGCGACCTGGAAACCGCGCGCATCGCGATCCAGTCGGCGCTCACCGGCCACCTGGTGCTGTCCACCCTGCACACCAACAATGCGGCCGGCGGCATCACCCGCCTGCTCGACATGGGTGTGGAGGACTACCTGCTCACCTCCACCATCAACGGCATCCTGGCCCAGCGCCTGGTGCGCCGGCTGGAACCCACCCACGCCGAGCGCTATGAAGCCTCGCCGGAGGAGATCGAGCGTTTCGAGCTGCGCCGCCTGCAACCGGAAGGGCCGATCCATCTATACCGCCCGAAGCCTTCGGCACTGGCGCCGACAGGTTACCTGGGCCGCACCACCATCATGGAATTCCTGGTGATGAACGATGCGCTGCGCCGCGCGGTGATGCGCCGCGATGGCATGGGCGAGATCGAACGCATCGCCCGCGAAGCCGGCATGCGCACCATGTACGAAGATGGCCTGGCCAAAGCGCTCAGCGGCCAGACCACCATCGAGGAAGTGCTGCGCGTGACCGAGGAAAGCTGATGCGCGCAGGATGCCGGGGCTGACATGCCGAACTACCGCTACAAGGCGCTCAATCCGCACGGCGAGATCTTCGACGGGCAGATGGAAGCAGCCAGCGAGGCCGAACTGGTCGCGCGCCTGCAGGATCAGGGCCACCTGCCGATGGAAACGCAGCTGGCCGATGGCGGCGCGGTTGGCGGCAGCAGCTGGCGCACGCTGCTGCGCCAGCGCCCGTTGCAGGGCGCGGCGCTGCTGCAGTTCACCCAGCAGCTGGCGACCCTGCTTGGCGCCGGCCAGCCGCTGGACCGTGCACTGTCGATCCTGCTCGGTCTGCCGGAAGACGAACGCTCGCGGCGCGCGATCACCGACATCCGCGACGTCGTGCGCGGCGGTGCGCCGCTGTCGACCGCGCTGGAGCGCCAGCATGGTCTGTTCTCGCGGCTCTACGTGAACATGGTGCGTGCCGGCGAGGCCGGCGGCAGCCTGCACGAGACCCTGCAGCGGCTGGCCGACTACCTCGAACGCAGCCGCGCGCTGCAGGGCAAGGTGATCAACGCACTGGTCTATCCGGCCATCCTGCTGGTGGTGGTGGGCGGTGCGCTGCTGTTCCTGCTCGGTTACGTGGTGCCGCAGTTCGCGCAGATGTACGAAAGCCTGGACGTGGCGCTGCCGTGGTTCACCAATGCGGTGCTGCAGCTGGGCCTGTTCGTGCGCGACTGGTGGGTGCTGCTGCTGGTGGTGCCCGCAGTGCTGGCACTGTTCTTCGAACGCAAGGTACGGCAGCCGGCGTTCCGGCTTGCGCTGGATGGATGGCTGCTGCAGCGTCGCGGCATCGGCCGCCTGCTGGGCGAACTGGAAACCGCACGGCTGGCGCGCACGCTGGGTACCCTGCTGCGCAATGGCGTACCGCTGCTGGGTGCGTTGGGCATCGCCCGCAATGTGCTGGGCAACCGCGCCTTGGCCGCCGACGTGGAAACGGCCGCCGATGAAGTGAAGAACGGTGCCGGGCTGTCGCTGGCGCTGTCACGTGGCAAGCGATTCCCGCGGCTGGCGCTGCAGATGATCCAGGTCGGCGAGGAGTCCGGCGCGCTCGATACCATGCTGCTGAAAGCTGCCGACACGTTTGAACAGGACAGCGCCCGTCGCATCGACCGTCTGTTGGCAGCGATGGTGCCGGCGATCACCCTGGTGCTGGCCTCGGTGGTCGGTGCGGTGATCGTGGCCGTGCTGGTGCCGTTGTACGACCTGACCAATGCCATCGGCTGATGATGGCTCCCTACGCAACCCCGACACTCCGCAACTGAAAGGACCGACCATGATTGCTTCCCGTCGACCGATCCGCCTTTCCTTCACCGCCGCGCGCAACCAGTCGGGCATGAGCCTGCTGGAGATCATCATCGTCATCGTGCTGATCGGCGCGGTGCTGACCCTGGTCGCCAGCCGCGTGCTGGGTGGTGCCGATCGTGGCAAGGCGAACATCGCCAAGGCCCAGGTGCAGACCGTTGCCTCCAAGGTCGACAACTACCAGATCGATACCGGCAAGCTGCCCGGCTCGCTCAACGATCTGGTGACCGCACCGGCCGGTGTCGGCGGCTGGCTGGGCCCGTACGCCAAACCGGCCGACCTGAATGACCCGTGGGGCCACGCACTGGAGTACCGCGCGCCGGGCGAAGGCCAGCCTTACGAGCTGATCAGCCTGGGCAAGGACGGCAAGGCCGGTGGCAGCAGCGTCGACGCCGACATCCGCTACCAGCCGTAACCGGGCATGCCGCATTTCCTGCCGCGCCGGCTGCCTCGCCCGCGCCTGCACGGCWGGCGCGCGGCGGGCCTGTCGCTGCTGGAAATGCTGCTGGTGATCGCGCTGATCGCGGCGATCGGCCTGATCACCGCCGCGGGTCTGTCGCGCGGCTTTGCCGGCATGCAGCTGCGCAGCGCCGGTAAGGACATCGCCAACCAGCTGCGCATGGTGCGTGCCCAGGCCATCGCGCGCGGTGAACCGCAGCGCTTCGTGATCGAACCGGCGCGTCGCCATTGGCAGGGCGCCAACCAGCGGCAGGGCGATGTACCGATGCAGCTGCAGGTGCAGTTCGAAGGCGCCGCGCAGCTGGCCACCGCGCCGGGGCAGGGCGTGATCGAGTTCCATCCCGATGGCGGCTCCAGTGGCGGCCGCATCCGCCTGCAGCGTGAGGGCGCCGAATGGCGCATCGATGTCGGCTGGCTGACCGGCGAGGTCCGCTCCGGCCCGTGGCAGGCACCATGAAGCGGCGGGCGCGTGGTTTCACCCTGCTGGAAGTGATCATCGCCTTCGCCCTGCTGGGCCTGGCGCTGACACTGCTGCTGGGCAGCCTGTCAGGTGGCGCGAAACAGGTCCGCGAGGCCGAGCTGCGCACGCGAGCGGTGCTGCATGCGCAGTCATTGCTGGCCGAAGCCGGCGTCGCCACGCCATTGCAGGTCGGCAGCCAGCAGGGCGACTGGGAA
The DNA here is from genome assembly GCF_013464915.1 of Stenotrophomonas maltophilia. GTDB lineage: Bacteria > Pseudomonadota > Gammaproteobacteria > Xanthomonadales > Xanthomonadaceae > Stenotrophomonas > Stenotrophomonas maltophilia_AT. Next base: position 45,482 of record NZ_RAVT01000046.1, on the reverse strand, counting down.
CAGGGCCGATACCATTGGGAGCTGCAGGTGCAGCCATGGGTTGAGCCGCGTGCCGGCAACGCGGCACAGGCACAGGCGCAATCGCCGGGGGCTCCCTGGCTGGCCGAGCTGCAGCTCCAGGTGCGCTGGGGCGACGGCGAACGCGAACACCTGCGCTGGCGCAGCCTGCGGCTGCTGCCGCCGGACCTGGAGAGTGCGCGATGAAGCACCGCGCCGCAGGCTTTACCCTGGTGGAAGTGATGCTGGCCACGGTGCTGTTGGCCGCTGGCCTGGCGTTGGCGTTCGCCAGCGTGCGCTCGGCGATGGCGGTGAGCCAGCGTGGCGAGCAGATCGCCGCCGGGAGCGAACGCATGCGTGCGGTCGAGGCCCTGCTGCGGCGACAACTGGCCGGTGCGCTGCGCACGCCGCTGGAAGTGCCCGATCCCACCCGCGAACCGGTCTTCTTCCAGGGCGAAGAGCAGCGCATGCTGTTCGCCGCCGATCTGCCCGGTTATCTCGGCCGCGGTGGGGCGTACCTGCATGCATTGCAGGTGGACGGCCGCAGCGGCCAGCAACGCCTGCTGCTGGACCTGGTGCTGCTGCAGGAAGGCGAGCGCATTGCCGAGAATCCGCCGCGCCCGCCGGAGGTGCTGGTGGAGAACCTGAAATCGGTGCAGCTGCGCTATCGCGGCATCGATGCCAGCAGCGGCCAGGTGACTGACTGGATGCCGCGCTGGGACGACACCCGGCGCCTGCCGATGCTGGTGGAGATCCAGATCGTGCCCGCCCAGGGGGCCCCCTGGCCTGCACTGGTGGTCGCTCCGCGCGCGGGCGGCAGTGGAGGTGCGCGGTGAGCCGGGTGCGAGGGGCGGCGCTGGTGCTGGTGCTGTGGCTGATCGCCCTGATGACGGCGCTGGTGGGTGCGTTCGCGTTGAGCGCGCGGGTCGAGCATCTGCAGCAGCGGGTGCTGGATGATGATGCGCGTGGCCAGGAGCGTGCACGAGCGGGACTGGAGTACGCGCTGACGCGCCTGTCCGCCGATCCGCAGCGAGCGCCCTGGCGTGCCGATGGCCGTGTCTATCGCTGGCAGTTCGATGACGCCAGCATCGAGATCAAGGTGCTGGACGAGAACGGCAAGATCAACCTGAACCTGGCCGACGTGGCCCTGCTGAGCGCCTTCCTCAAGGCGTTGGGGGAAGACGAAGCGCAGGCCCGCCAGCTGGCCGGCGCGATCGTCGACTGGCGTGACGAGGACAGCCTGCTGCAGCCCGGCGGCGGTGCCGAAGCGCCCGACTATGCCGCAGCAGGCCTGCCCTATGGCCCCCGCAACAAGCGTTTCGAGACACTCGGCGAGCTGCAGCGGGTGCTCGGCATGCGCGGGCCGCTGTACCAGGCCATGCTGCCGCACCTGACCCTGTACAGCCGGCAGGCGCGGCCGGATCCGCAGTTCGCCAGCGCACCGGTGCTGACCGCACTGGGCATGGATGCGGACACCGTGCTGGCGCAGCGCGCCCAGCAGGAGCGTGACGCAGATACCGCTGGCGGTGCGGCAACGCTTGCCAGCAGCAGCGGCACCTATAGTATCGAGTCTCGTGCAACCGACGGCAGTGGACGCCGGTCGGTGTTGCAGGCAGTGGTACGCAATGGCTCGGGCGGGGTTCCCGGGCGGTCCTACACAGTGCTTCGCTGGGAGCAGGGAATGACAGCAAGATGACGGCTTGGCAGGACAGTGTGCGGCAGGTGCAGGGCCGGATCGGCCCGGGTGCCGGCCGTTTCCTGCGCTGGTGGCGGCAATCGCTGCTGGCGTGGGTGCCGGCCCGTTGGCAATCGGCGCTGGGCTGGGCACAGGCACGCCTGCTGCTGCAGCGCGAAGGCGACCAGCTCCAGGTCTGGCATGAGGCGGGTGAGCGGCGCGAACCGGTGGTGCGGCTGCCGTGGCCGCTGTCACCGGCCGAACTGGATCGCGTGCTGGAAGCCCGCCTGCGCAGCTTGCCGCGGGCGTGGCTGCTGCCAGCCGGCGATGTGCTGCGCCGGCAGCTGCGCCTGCCAGCGGCGGCGGCTGACCGCCTGCGTGCGGTGGTCGGCTTCGAGATCGACCGGCAGACGCCGTTCGAATCCAGCCAGGTCAGCTATGACGTGCGTGAACGTGGCGCGGCGGGCGAGGGCCAGCTGCAGGTCGAACTGGTGGCCTGGCCGTTGCGGCAGCTCGAGGCCTGGCGCAGCAATGTGGGCCAATGGGCCGACGTGCTGTCCGGTGTCGATGCCATTGATGCACAAGGCAACATCCTGCAGGTGAACCTGCTGCCGCCCGCGCAGCGTCAGCTGCAGGCCGACCCGATGCGGCGCTGGAACCTGCTGCTGGCGGTGGCCGCGGTGGTGATGCTGGTGCTGGCTGGCCTGCAGCTGCTCGACAACCGCCGCGCGGCAGCGGATGAACTGCGTGCCCAGGTGGAGCGCAGCGCGCGCAGTGCGCGTGGCGTGGCCAGCGAACGTGCCCAGTTGCAGGCGCTGATCGACGGTGCCGCGTTCCTGGAAAAGCAGCGCGGCCAGCGCGCGGGTACGGTGGAGATCTGGAACGAACTGACCCGGCGCCTGCCGGAAGGGACGTACCTGGAAAAACTGGCCATCGAGAACAACAACCTGCAGCTGATCGGGCTCAGCCGGGAGGCATCGCAGCTGGTGCAGCTGCTGCAGGATGCGCCACAGTGGCGCAAAGTGAATCTGACCGGCGTGCTGCAGGCCGATGGTGCCGCCAGCGGCCGCGACCGCTTCACCATGACCGCTGAACTGCAGCCGTTGCCGGCGGCAGCCCCGAACCGGGAGGCGGCCGATGCCGATGCCAAGCGCACGCCGTGACCGCTGGCTGGCGCTGGCACTGCTGCTGGCAGTGCTGGGCCTGGCCTATCTGCTGCTGGTGCACCCATGGTTCACCCAGCCGCTGCGCGAGATCGATGCCGATGTCGCCGCACTGCGCGAACGCGAATCGCGCGTGCAGGCACAGCTGCAGCAGAAGCCGCAGATCGAGCAGCGCCTGCGAGCCACCCGCGAAGCCCTGCAGCAACGGCCGGGCTTCCTGGGTGAGGCCACAGCCGAGGCCGCCGCCGCTGCACTGGGCGCGAAGCTGCAGGATGCAGTGGCGATGGCCAGCCCGGGCAACCGCAGCTGCACCATCAGCAACCGCACGCCGCTCACCGACAACCGCCGGGACGCCGAGTTCGTGCGCGTGGCCATGCAGGTGCGCCTGCGCTGCGGCGTGGCCGAGCTGGCCACGGTGCTGCACAGCCTGGAAACTGGCAGCCCGCGCTTGTTCGTCGACAACCTCAACCTGATCGCGCAGCGCTTCCAGCAATCGCCGAATGAATCCGGGCTTGGTCTGGATGTATCGTTCGAGCTGGCTGGCTACCTGCTGCCGGGCGCTGCTGCCGATGGCAGTGCCCCGACACCTGCCGCCGAACCGGTGTCCGCGCCGCAGTCGCCTTCAGCGGCGCCAGTCCCCGCACCGGCTGCGCCGGTCGAGGGACAGGAGGTGGCCGATGAAACTTGAGCAGATCAGCCTGCGTACCGGTTTCCTGCTGGCCCTGGCCGGTTGGGCCGCGGCGGTCTGGTTGGCCACCGGTTTTGGCCTGGGCAGCGAGCTACCCGGTGCCGACGGCGATGCCGATGCGGCGCCTTCGCTGCCGGTGCTGCCGCCGTTGGCCGCAGAACGCATGCCCAGCGCCGACAGCTACAGCGCGATCGGCGAGCGACCGCTGTTCGCCGAGGACCGCAGGCCGAAGCCCTACCTGCTGGGTGGCAGCGAGCCTGCCGCCAGCGCCGCGCTGCGCTTGACCGGCGTGCTGCTGACCGGCGACTTCGGCATGGCCACCTTCACCACCGAACAGAATCGTTCGCTGCGCCTGCGCCTCAATGGCGAAGCGGTGGACGGCTGGCAACTGGTGGGGCTGGCGCCGCGCCAGGCCACGGTGATCGGCCCAAGTGGCAGCCAGGTGCTGGAACTGGCCGTGTTCAACGGCCAGGGCGGCGAGCCACCCACCGTACTGCGGGGTGCCAATGGCGCGCCGCCGGCGGGTGCGGTGGTTGTGCCGCCGCCGGCGGGCGCACCGCCGATGCCACCCCCACCTCCGGCTGCTGCAACCGCAACCGCGCAGCCGCAGCCCGCCAGCAGCGTGCCATCAGCCGCCGCCGCGGCACCTCCTGCCAACAACAACGGCCCCAGCGAAGCGCAGATGCAGGCCATCCGCGAACGCATCCAGGCCCGTCGCCGCCAGCTGCAGCAACAACAGCAGCAACAACCGTCGCCGCCCCCGGGCGATGGCACCAACCGATAGAGTGAATGCATGAGCCTGCGTTTTCTTCCCTGGTCCTTTGCCCTCGCGCTGCTGGTCGGCTGCAGCACCGTGTCCGCGCCGCATGTGCAACGCAAGGGCAACCTGTCGCCCACTGCCGAGGCCGGCCAGGCGGCCGAGGTCGCCGCCGATGCCGCCCGTGACGCCCAGGGGGCTCCGCAGGCCGTGATCCGCCGCGGTACCGGCACCATGATCAACCGCGAAGCCGCACGCGCACCGGCACCGGCGTTGCATGGCGCCAGCACCGGCGAGGCCACCTTCAACTTCGAAGGCGAGTCCGTGCATGCGGTGGTCAAGGCCATCCTTGGCGACATGCTGGGCCAGAACTACGTGATCGCACCGGGCGTGCAGGGCACGGTCACCCTGGCCACGCCCAAGCCGGTGTCGCCGGCACAGGCGTTGAACCTGCTGGAAATGGTGCTGGGCTGGAACAACGCCCGCATGGTCTACAGCGGCGGCCGCTACAACATCGTCGCCGCCGACCAGGCATTGGCCGGCACCGTCGCGCCGAGCACCGCACCGGCGGCCAGCGCACGTGGTTTCGAAGTGCGGGTGATCCCGCTGCAGTTCATCTCCGCCACGGAGATGAAGAAGGTGCTGGAGCCGTACGCGCGGCCCAACGCCATCGTCAACGTCGACAGCGGCCGCAACGTGATCACCCTCGGTGGCACCCGCGCCGAACTGGAAAACTACATGCGCACCGTCGAGATCTTCGACGTCGACTGGCTGTCGGGCATGTCGGTGGGCGTGTTCCCGATCCAGTCGGGCAAGGCCGAGCAGGTCGCTGCCGATCTGGAGAAGGTGTTCGGCGAGGAGAGCAAGACCCCCAGCGCCGGCATGTTCCGTTTCCTGCCGCTGGAAAACGCCAACGCGGTGCTGGTGATCACCCCGCAGGTGCGTTACCTGGACCAGATCCAGCAGTGGCTGGACCGTATCGATACCGCCGGTGGCAGCGCCCGCCTGTTCTCCTACGAACTGCGTTACATCAAGGCGCGCGATCTGGCCGAGCGGCTCAGTGAAGCCTTCGCCAGCAGCGGCAACCGTGGCGGTTCCAGCCCTGCCTCGCTGGCACCCGGCGCGATTCCATCGCAGCTGGGCAGCGACGGCGAGCGCGGCATGGACAGCAACACCAGCAGCAGCTTCGGTTCGACACCGGGCAGCAGCTCCGGCAGTGGCAACAGCGGCAGCATGAACCTGCCGCAGCGTCAGTCCGGCAACGTCAGCGTCAGCCTGGAAGTGGAAGGCGATCGCGTGGGCGTGTCGGCGGTGGAGGAAACCAACACCCTGCTGGTGCGCTCGACCCCGCAGGCCTGGCGCTCGATCCGGGAAGTGATCGAGAAGCTGGACGTGATGCCGTTGCAGGTGCACATTGAAGCGCAGGTGGCCGAAGTCGCGCTGACCGGCGACCTGAAGTACGGCGTCAACTGGTTCTTCGACAATGCCGTGCTCGGGCAGAAGCTGACCGGCGCCCTGGGCGGCGTGACCCTGCCGGCCGCCGCGGGTGGCTCCTGGAGCAGCTTCGCAGGTGCAGTGACCGGTGGCGAAGGCCTTGGCTGGGCGTTCACCGGCCACAACGGCGCAGCGGTGGTGAGTGCGCTGGACAAGGTCACCGACGTACGCCTGCTGCAGACCCCGTCGGTGTTCGTGCGCAACAACGCCGAAGCCACGCTCAACGTGGGTGACAAGGTGCCGATCAACACCACCACGGTGAACACCGGCATCGGCACCAGCAGCTACAGCTCGGTGCAGTACATCGACACCGGCGTGATCCTGAAGGTGCGCCCGCGCGTGACCCGCGACGGCACGGTGTTCCTGGACATCGTGCAGGAAGTGAGCAGTGCCTCGGACGTTCCGGAGAACTGCAACCCGACCGAGCGCAACTGCAACCCGCGCATCTCCACCAAGAAGCTGTCGACCGAAGCGGCGGTGCAGAGCGGCGACACCATCATGCTGGCCGGCCTGATCACCGATTCGGCGACCGATGGCAGCAGCGGCATTCCCGGCCTGAGCCGGATTCCGGTGGTCGGCGCCCTGTTCGGGCAGAAGACGCGCACCAGCCGTCGTTCGGAAGTGATCGTGCTGCTGACCCCGAGCATCGTGCGCAACGGCCAGGAAGCGCGCACGCTGACCGACGAGTACAGCCAGCGCTTCCGCGCGATGGAACCGCTGAACCAGCCGCGCGCGAAGAAGTAAGGGGTTTACCGCCGGGCTGCGCCCGGCACCCGCAGAGGCCAAAGCTGGAGCAACAGCAACAGCAACAGCAACAGCGGGTTTACTGAGGGATGGCGGGGCACTGTGGGTTTGCGGGGACGCCGTAAACCCCCCTCCGGGGTCCGGCCCAGCCGCTGGCGGCTGTGCGTTCGGGCGCTTGCGAGGCATGCCTCGCAGGCAAAGCGCCCTCACCCATGGGGGCTCGATGGCGCCATCCATGGCGCCGACGGTCCTGCCAACCCACAGTGCCCCGCCTTCGACGGTGTCCTGCTGCTGTTGGTAGGTGTCGACCTTGGTCGACACGCTGGATCCATGCCATGCGTGGATGACTCTCCATCGAAATCGAATATTTCGAGATCCGAAACATCTGAGCCGAGCATGGCTCGGCTCTACAGACGGCAACGCCCGACAGATCGCGGAAAACTGTCGAAGGCGGGGTGGGTCCGGTTGTGGGGGCGTGAGCCGCATGGATGCGGCGACCGAGCTTACATGGACGTACTTGCAGCGTCCCCCGCAACCGGACCCACCCCGCCATCCCCCAGGAACCCAGCTTTTGCTCCGGCTGTTGCTTCGGCTCTGGCTCTGGCTCGGGCCTCTGCGGGTGCCGGGTGCAACCCGGCCGATACCCTCCCAGTGCTAGGCTGTGGTCACCGACAACCACGGAGGCGGGATGGGGGCGATCGTGTTGTTGCCGCTGTGCGTGGACGATGCTGCGCTCGATCGCTGCCTGGCCGCGCTGGATGCGGGCACCGCGCCGGGCACCGCAGTCTGGTTGGCCGACGATGCACAGACCGGTCCGCGTGCGCAGGCGGTGGTCGAACACTGGCTGGCGCATACGCCGCTGCAGGCCGAATACACCCGCCGCGCGCGGCCACTGGGCGAAGTCGCCCACCTTGATGAGATGCTGCGCGCCTGCGACGGCCTGGATGTGGCCGTGCTGGCTCCGGACAGCGTGCCGGCACCCGGTTGGCTGCAGCAGCTGCAGGATGCCTTCGCCCGCGATGCCGCGATCGCCACCGCCACGCCCTGGTGCAACGCGGGTGAAACCGCCGCGTGGCCCCGGCTGGGCGAGATCAATCCGGAACCGGACGATGCGGCGCTGCTGGCACAGACCTGCGCCGCCTTGCCGACGCTGCACCCTGAACTGCCATCGGCGGTCACCCATGCGGTGCTGGTGCGTGGCAACGCGCGCCGTCGTGCCGGTGGCCTGGACGTGGACAGCTATGCCGGATGGAACGCGGCCCTGGTCGACCTCAGCCTGCGCATGGCCGGCCTGGGCTGGCGCAACGTGCTGTGCGAGACCGCCTTTGTCAGCCGGGCGGGCGAGGCGGTCAGCCGCGATGGCGACCTCGAGGCGCTGGCTGCGCGTTGGCCTGGCTGGGTGCCGCGCCTGGCCGATTTCCTGATGCACGATCCATTGCATGGGCTGCGCGCCGACCTGCAGCAGCGCATGCGGCAGGCGATAATGCCGAAGGAACAGGGTGACCTGTTCGTTCCTTCCGCGCCGGAGCCACCCGCTTGAATGTTGCCATCGCCGCCATCGTCGTCACCTACCAGAGTGGCAGCACCATCGATGCCTGCCTCTCGCGCCTGCGCCAGGCGCAGGACGTGGCCGAGATCCGGGTGATCGACAACGGCTCGCTGGATGGCACGCTGGACATCGTGCAACGGCATGCCAGCCACGATCCCCGCGTGCGTTTTGTCGGCAATCCTGACAATCCCGGCTTTGCCGCTGCCAACAACCAGGGGGTGGCCGATTCGCACAGCCCGTGGCTGGCCTTCATCAACCCGGACCTGATGGTCGAGCCCGATACCCTGGCCGAGCTGCGCAGCCGTGCCGAGGGGGTGGGTGATTGCCTGCTGGGTGTCGAGCAGCTGGACGAGCATGGCCATGCCGACGAGGCGGTGCGCCGTCGTGATCCGGATTTCCTGTTGATGCTGCGTTCGCCCGGCAAAGGCTCGAAGCTGGCGGTCCCGCGCGACCCCCAGCAGTCGCTGCAGCGGGTGCCGGCGCTGTCCGGTGCGCTGCTGATGATGCCGCGTGCGCTGTTCGACCGCATCGGTGGCTGGGACGCCGGCTATCGCCTGCACGCCGAAGACCTGGACCTGTGCCGGCGCGCACGTGAGGCAGGCGCGGTGGTGGCGATCGCCAACGACCTGCAGGTCACCCACGTGCGCGGTGTCTCCAGCCGCTCACGGCCGTTCTTCGTTGAATGGCACAAGCACAAGGGCCTGTGGCGCTATTTCCAGAAGTTCGAAGCGAAGCAGCGTTCGCTGCCGGTGCGTGCCGCGGTATGGGGCGCGATCTGGGCCCATGCGCTGATGCTGGTGCCGCGCCTGCTGCGCAGGTCGTTGTAGAGCCGAGCCCACGCTCGGCTCAGGCAGATCCAGCCGAGCGTGGGCTCGGCTCTACGAAAGGTGGGCGCGCCCACGGTTCACTCCGCCGGGCGCATAATCCGCCCCATGCCTATCATCCAGTCCCTGCTCGACACCGACCTGTACAAGTTCACCATGATGCAGGCGGTGCTGCACCAGCACCCCGGCGCCCAGGTGCAGTACCGGTTCAAGTGCCGCACCCCCGGCATCGACCTGGCCCGCTACATCGACCAGATCGACGAAGAGATCGACCACCTGTGCGGCCTGCGTTTCAGCAGCGCGGAACTGGACTACATGCGTGGGCTGCGCTTCGTGAAGCCCGACTTCGCCGATTTCCTCGGCCTGTTCCACCTGGACCGCAAGTACATCCAGCTGCGTGCGTCGAAAACCGTGCCCGGCGAGATCGAACTGGACATCACCGGTCCCTGGCTGCACACCATCCTGTTCGAAGTGCCGTTGCTGGCGATCATCAACGAAGTCTGGTTCCGCAACACCACCACGCCTGACTTCGCCGAAGGCGAGCGGCGCCTGCAGGCCAAGGCCGCGCTGCTGCGCGATACCCCCGGTTTCGAACAGTGCCGCATCGCCGACTACGGCAGCCGCCGCCGCTACTCGCGCGACTGGCATGCGCGCCTGTTGCCGTTGCTGCGCGATGCGCTGGGCCCGCAGCTGGTGGGAACCAGCAACGTGCACTTCGCGCGCCTGTACGGCATGACCCCGCACGGCACGATGGCGCATGAGTACCTGCAGGCGTTCCAGGCGCTGGGCCCACGACTGCGCGATTCGCAGGTGGCGGCACTGGAATCGTGGGCGCGCGAGTATCGGGGCGACCTGGGTATCGCGCTGTCCGACGTGGTCGGCCTGGACGCGTTCCTGCGCGATTTCGACATGTACTTCTGCAAGCTGTTCGACGGCGTCCGGCATGACTCCGGTGATCCGTTCGACTGGGGCGACCGCATGCTGGCGCACTTCCAGCAGCGCCGGGTCGACCCGCGCAGCAAGGTGCTGGTCTTCAGCGACGGCCTGGACATCGCCAAGGTCATGCGCCTGTACGACTACTTCCGTGGCCGCTGCCAGGTCGCGTTCGGCGTCGGCACCCACCTGACCAATGATCTGGGTCCGACGCCGCTCAACATCGTCATCAAGATGGTCCGCTGCAACGGCCAGCCGGTGGCCAAGCTCAGCGATTCGCCGGGCAAGAGCATGTGCGACGACCCTGGCTACCTGGCCTACCTGCGCCAGGTCTTCGAGCTGCCGCAGCCGGCGTAACCGCGCCGGCCCTCAGTGCTGCTTACAGGTAGTCGACCACGACCAGGTAGGCGCCCTGCAACGGCTGCTGCTTCGAGGCCTGCACGCTGTAGCGCTCGGAGAAGGCGATATCGCCGGCGCGCATCGCGCTGGCCGACACCGACAGCTTCTGCCCCTGGCGCTTGCCATCGCGCAGCGTTGCGGCCTGGCCATCGGCCAGCGCCGTCACAGCCACCGTCGAGCCCTTGGCCGACGGCGGGCAGGCCGCCAGGCTCAGCTCGCCCTGGGAAAGGTTGGTCGTGCAGCCCGGTTCGACGATGCGGCCGCTGAAGCGGATGCTGCCGCTGCTGGCCTGGGCCACGGCACTGATGGACATCAGGGCCACGCACAGCAGAAGGGAGGTTCTCATGACACGTTCTCTGGTTCGGTGTGTCCTAGTTAGCGACAGCTTCGATCAGCCTTTAATAGGACGATTCCGAATCTGCTAGGCCCATCACCAAGAAAGAGTGATGTGCATCAAAGAAGCCGATTTCCACCTGAAAAAGGCCTGTTTCCGTGCATGCCGAACGCGACGCCCGACGCGTCATCCAAGGTCGTTTCTGACTTGATCCGACGACCGTCAACTCCCCGCGCCTTCAAGGCCATCATTTCGCCTATCACGTCACATTTGGAGCGTCAATGAATTGACGTTCAGAAAAATAATGAGACTTTCATCACACTTGTGCATATACTTGCGTCACGGATTCAGGGGAACGTATGTCCGAATCCGGCCACAGGTGAGACGCAAGGATGGGTCTTGTTCGCCCGGCAGTGCTCCTTGCTTCCTCCTCTACTTCCATCTCTTCAGTAGGGTTAGGTAAAAGCGAATGCACAAGATCAACCTCATCGCCGCTCTGATGCTGGCCGCCGCTCCGCTGGCCGCCAACGCCGCCGACGGCACCATCACCTTCACCGGCAAGGTGACCGACAAGACCTGCACCATCTCGACCCCGGGCGGCAAGGACTTCGCCGTCAACCTGCCGACCGTGTCGAAGAACACGCTGGCCGCCGCCGGCAACGTTGCGGGTCGTACCCCGTTCGCGATCAACCTGACCAAGTGCAGCGCCGGCAACGTCGCTACCTACTTCGAGCCGGGTTCGACCGTTGACTTCAACACCGGCCGCCTGCTGAACCAGGCCTCGGCCAACGCTGCCACCAACGTGCAGCTGCAGCTGCTGGGCTCGAACAACCAGGTCCTGCCGATCAAGGCTGCAGGTGCTGGCCAGGCCCAGACCAACTCGCAGTGGGTCACCGTCGGCACCGACGGCTCGGCCGACCTGAACTACTACGCCGAGTACTACGCCACTGCCGCCGCCACCCCGGGCGACGTCACCAGCAGCGTCAAGTACACGATCATCTACAACTGATCGCAGCCGTATCCGCACTGGCCGGCGTACGCGCCGGCCAGTGCCTCGCGGCCTCTGGCCCCATACCTCGAGCGTAGTACTTCCGATGAAAGCATTCTTTCCCCGGGCGCTGCTGCTGGCAGCGTTCACGCTGCCCTTCTGCCAGGACGCACTGGCCGGCGTGGTGGTCAATGGCACGCGGGTGATCTATCCGGCGCAGGCGCGCGAAGTCACCGTGCAGGTCGACAACGTCGGCGACTCGCCCGCCCTGGTCCAGGCCTGGATCGACAGTGGCGACGCCAACCAGACCGCCGATACCAGCGACGCCCCGTTCGTACTGACGCCGCCGATCGCGCGCGTCGAACCGGGCCGCAGCCAGGCGCTGCGCCTGATCTTCTCCGGCGCGCAGCTGCCGACCGACCGCGAGTCGGTGTTCTGGCTCAACGTGCTGGACGTGCCGCCGTCGCCGGACAACGCCGACAGTGGCGACCAGAACTACCTGCAGGTCGCGTTCCGCTCGCGGCTGAAGCTTTTCTACCGGCCGCAGGGCCTGAAGGGCGTCGCCAACGACGCACCGTCAGCACTGCGCTGGACCCGCAACGGCGACCGCCTGCGGGTGGAAAACCCGAGCCCGTTCCACGTCACCCTGGCCGAAGTGCACGCCGTGACCGGCAGCACCGAAAAGGCTGTCGAGGACAAGGGCGCAATGGTTGCGCCGAAGCAGAGCCTGGAGTTCGCCGCACCGGCGGGCACCGACCAGGTCCGCTTCATCACCATCAACGACTACGGCGGCCGGGTGGAACACACGATCCGCCTCGGCAGCACCGGGGGCTGAACGCGCCGCGCTGGCCCACGGCCCGCGCATCCCGCCACCGCCGCCGTGCGGCGAACTGAAGGAATGTCAGTGTGATCGGAAACAGATTGACATTGTCGATCCATCAGGCGCTTTGCCTGCTGGTTGCTGGCGTGGCCTGCCCAGGATGGGCGCTGGCCGCCCCGGCCAATCTCGGCGAACAGGCGCTGATGGCGCAGAGTGGTGCGGCCACCGCGCGTGCACCGGAGTCGGCGCAGTTCAACTCCAGCTTCCTGTCCGGCCAGGCCAAGCAGGTCGATCTGGCGGCCTTCAGCAACGGCAACCCGATGGTGGCCGGCAACTACCGCGTCGACGTCTACGTCAACGGTGCCTGGCAGGGCCGTCGCGACCTGCAGTTCAAGGCCGATGCGCAGGGCCGTGTCGACGCCTGCCTGCCGCTGCCGATGCTGGAGGAAATGGGCGTGGACAGCGAGGCCGTGCTGCTGCAGCAGGACCCGTCCGTGCCGACCGACAAGACCAGCTGCGTGCCGGTCCAGCAGCGCATGGCCAATGCCTATGGTGTCTACGACAGCGGCAACCTGCGCTACGACCTCAGCATCCCGCAGGTGTTCCTGCGCCGCGAGGCGCGTGGCTACGTCAACCCGGCCCTGTGGGACCGTGGCATCAATGCCGGCTTCGTCGGCTACAGCTTCAATGCCATCGACAGCGACAGCCGCGTCGAAGGCGGCCAGCGCAACCGCAGTGCCTACCTGGGCCTCAATGCCGGCCTCAACCTGGGCGGCTGGCAGTTCCGCCACGACTCGAACCTGACCTGGTCCGAGGGCGACGGCCGCCACTGGCAGAGCATCGCGACCTACGCCCAGCGTGGCATCCCGCAGGTGCGCGGCATGCTCACCATCGGTGAGGCCTACACCACCGGCGAGCTGTTCGATTCGATCGGGTACCGCGGTGCCAGCCTGGCCAGCGACGACCGCATGCTGCCCGATTCGCTGCGTGGTTACGCGCCGGTCGTGCGCGGCATTGCCGAGACCAACGCACGCATCGAAGTGCGCCAGAACCAGCAGCTGATCTACTCCTCCACCGTATCGCCGGGCAGCTTCGTCATCGACGACCTGTACCCGACCGGCTACGGCGGCGACCTGGAAGTGAGCGTGATCGAGGCCGATGGCCGTCGCCGCGAGTTCAAGGTGCCCTTTGGTTCGGTGCCGCAGATGCTGCGCGAAGGCGTGTCGCGCTACTCGCTGACCGCCGGCCAGGTGCGCAACAAGCTGCTGGCCGACGAGCCGTGGCTGGTGCAGGGTACCTACCAGCGCGGTATCGGCAACCAGCTGACCCTGTACGGCGGCAGTGCACTGAGCGACGGCTACCTGTCGCTGCTGTACGGCGTTGGCCTGTCCACGCCGGTCGGCGCGTTCGCCGCCGACGTCACCCATGCGCGTACCTCGTTCGATCACTACGGCAACCACACCGGTGCCAGCGTGCGCCTGAGCTACAGCAACATGATCGGCGAGACCGGGACCAACCTGACCCTGGCCGCCTACCGCTATTCGACCGAAGGCTTCTACAGCCTGCAGGACGCACTGTACGGCCGTGATTCGGACAAGCGCGGCATCGATCCGACCACCCGCGGCCGCCAGCGCAGCCAGTTCCAGGTGACGCTGAACCAGCCGCTGGGTCGCCGCGGCGGCGCGCTGTACCTGACCGGTTCGGTGCGCGACTTCTACGATCGCCCCGGCACCTCCAAGCAGTACCAGGTCGGCTACAACAACGCCTGGCGCTCGGTGAACTACGGCTTCTCCGCGCTGCGCACCGAAGAGGGCGTGCTTGGCCGTTCCGATACCCAGTACCTGCTGTCGATGAGCGTGCCGCTGGGCCGTGGCACCCACCCGGTGTCGTTCAGCGCCGACCTCGGCGTGCGCGATCGCGGTGGCTACGACAACAGCCGCGTCGGCATCACCGGTTCGGCCGGCGTCGACAACAACTTCAGCTATGGCGCAGCCCTGTCCGACTCGCGCGAGGGTGGCACCACCGCGGTCGGCAACGTCGAGTACCGCAGCCGCTACTCGGCACTGAACGCGACCTACAGCCATTCGCGTGATTTCCGCCAGGCCTCGGTCGGTGCCAACGGCAGCGTGGTCGTGCATCCGGGCGGCTTCACCTTCACCCCGCAGCGTGGCGACACCATGGTGCTGGTGGAAGCGCCGGGCGCACGCGATGCCATCGTCAGCAACGCCCCGGGCCTGCGCGTGGATGGCCGTGGCTACGCCGTGGTGCCGTACGTGTCGCCGTACCGCCTCAACACCGTCACCCTCGATCCGCAGGGCATGGCCCACGACGTTGAACTGGAGAGCACCAGCCAGGCGATCGCGCCGTTCGCCGGTGCCATCAGCTACCTGCGCTTCGATACCCGCAAGGGCAACGCGCTGCTGATCCAGGTGCGCAACCCCGATGGCCGCAGCATGCCGTTCGGCGCGCAGGTCAAGGACGAGCAGGGCCAGCCGGTGGGCATGGTCAGCCAGGGCGGCCGCCTGTACGTGCGCAGTGAGCAGAACCAGGGCCGCCTGCTGGTGGAGTGGGGCGCAGGCGCCGACCAGCGCTGCACCGTCGATTACCAGGTTCCGGCAGGCGCCGACGCGTCCAAGACCGGCTTCATCCCGCTGGAGGCAGCATGCCGATGATTTCTTCCCGTGGCCGCAAGGTGCTGGCTGCAGTGGCACTGCTGGGCGGCGCGCTGCTGGCGCAGCAGGCCAGTGCGGCCTGCCGCATCCAGATCAATGGTTTCGTTGCGCAGGACGTGCAGATGGACATGGGGCAGATCGTGATCCTGCCCAGCACGCCGGTAGGCGGCGTGATCAAGGAAATCAGCGTGCCGATCAACCAGCAGAACAGCGTGGCCCGCTGTGACTACTGGTATGGCGGCAGCTCGACCGGCGAATATGTCAATGCGCCGCAGAAGCGGCCGGTGGCCGGCTTTGCCAACGTCTACGAGACCGGCGTTGCTGGCGTGGGTATCCGACTGTTCCGCGACTCCGGCGCGATCCAGACCTACTACCCGCATTCGATCAACTTCGGCGCCAACTCCACCATCTCGCTGATCGGTGGCCAGTTCCGCATCCAGTTGATCAAGACGGCCGCGCAGACGGGTTCGGGCGTGATCGCACCCAATGGCCGCTTCACGACCTATTACTTCGATGGGGATGGTCCCAGTCGCCCGGTACTGACCTCGACCTTCAGGGGCTCGGGCACCACCGTGGTCAGCCCGACCTGCGAAGTGCAGGCCGGCAGCCGCAACATCGCGGTCGATTTCGGCAGCGTGGCCAATACGACCTTTACCGGTGTTGGTTCCAGGGCCGTCGATCGCGATTTCGAGATCCGCCTGAACTGCCAGGGAAGCAACGTTGCCGCATACCAGAGCAAGATCGGCATCCGCCTGGATGCCGACCAGGACAGCTCGAACATGCCCGGCGTGCTGAAGCTCAGTGCGGCCACCAACAGCGCCACCCGCATCGGCATCCAGATGGTCCAGCGCGACGGCAGCAGCGAACGCGAAGTGCGCTTCGGCCAGACCATCAGTGTCGGCACCACCACCACTGGAACCAGTGTCATGAGCCTGCCGCTGCGGGCCCGCTACGTGCAGACCCAGGCCGGTACCGTCGGTGCCGGCACCGCCAACGGGCAGGCGACGTTCACGATCCAGTACGAGTAGTACGCGCTTTCCATTGCTGAGTTTCGAGCCTCACGTCGCCCGTTCCGCGGGCGGCGTTGACTGCGTCTTGATCCCGCAAACGTGAAGATCGGGGCTATCATTGCCGTACAGAAACATGAATGTGATGTACGTCATGGAAATGACCTCCTTTTCACCGCAATGCCTCTACTGCCGGGCTTCCCGCCCGGGTGAGGGGCAATGAAAGGATCCGGCGTGCCAGCGACCCACCTTGCCATTGCCGGATTGCCCGCCGAGTTCGTTGAGATGCGCAGCGGAGGCCTTTACTGGGTGGTGGCTGCCGGCAGCGCGCCGACGGACCTGCTCGGTGCCGGTGTGCTGGCCACGGCCGACGCACTGGACGAGGCCGTGCTGGTCACGCTGGGGCGGGGGGCCGAAGCGATGCTGGCGCTGCTGCCTGCCGACCAGGGGCCGGCCCGCCTGCGGCTGTTCCAGCGCTCGCACCACGGCATGCAGCAGGCGTTGCGCGGGCTGACCGGCGATCTGCCGCGCACCGCCTCGGCGCGTACCCGGCTCAGCCTGGTGCAGTTCCCGGTGGCGGCGCTGGACGGCTGGGATGACGCCCGCCTGGCGCGCTGGTGCCAGCAGCTGCAGGAATGGGCCGCACAGGCGCAGCAGGTGCTGCTGTTGCTGTGCCATGGCGAAGTGGCGACGCTTGCGCCACGTCTGCTGGCGTTGAACCGCAGCTGCGCCGGCGTGGCCCAGCTGCATCCGCATCGCGGCGCCCTGCAGCTGCTGCTGCATTACTGGTCCAACAGTCATGGTGTGGTGGCCCAGCGATCGTTCGGGGTGCAGCAGGAAAGCCGTGGGCTGCGCCATCTGGCCGAGGCCGATGCCGCCGCGACGGCGATCGGTTCGGCCAGCGGCAGTGACCGCGATGTCTACCTGGCCCAGGCCGAAGTACTGGAAGGTGCGCCACCACTGTCGGCGGCCTGGCGCCTGTATGACGGCTGGGGCGGATTGCTGCCCGCCGCGCTGCAGGCGCGCGAGGCCACCGTGGTGCTGGCCATCGACGAGAATGCCAAGGTGGATGCACTGGCCCGCCTCCTGCACCGCCTGCGCCGCGAACGTGGCAACGCATTGAAACTGGTGGTGCGCGAGCTGCAGCCCTGCCTGCGCTATGCCGATGAGCGCCTGCTGATGCAGTGCGGCTGCAGCCTGGTGGTGCCCGCCGACACCCCGTTGCCGCGTCTGTTGACCCTGCTGGAAACCGTGCAGCGTCAGCGTTGGCAGGGCCAGCTGGCTGAAGATCCAGAGCCGCTGATCCGTGCGCATCGACCGCCTTCGGTGAGTGGCCTGGTCAACGCCGCACGATTCCGTCAGGTCGCAGGTGAACGCATCGACCAGGACGGCAGCGCGGTGGAAAGCGCCGTGCTGGCGCTGCAGCCGGTGGCCGGCCTGCGTGCCGAGCAGACCCTGCAGCAGCTGCGCATCCGCCGCCAGGGCGATCTGGCCTGTGTCTATCGCGGGCAGGTACGGCTGTTCCTGTTTGGCTGCCGGCGTGATGCAGTCGAGCAGGCCCTGGGCAATCTGTTCCGCCTGCCCTGGCGCGAACTGTTCGATGGCTACCAGCGTCTGGCCGAGTACGACATTGCAGCGATGAACGCCCGCAGCAGCGATCCGGAGGCCGAGGTACTGCCTGAAGCCCCTGCGGTCCTGCCGGCTGTGGCCCCGACGCTCGAGGCACCTGTTTTCACCGCTCCGAAGCCGCTGCGACTGGGAGATCGCGCATGACTACCGACCAGCAGCTCTGGACCCTGATCGTCGCCTGTGCACTGGTGATGATTCCCTTCGGTGCCATGCTCGGTGCGCTGTGGCGCGGGCTGCGCCGCGGTGTCGCGCGCTGGCTGCCGCCCCGCCACCTGCGCCGCGCCGGCGTGCGCCAGCGCGCACCGCGGAGGGCTGCATGAGTCCGCAGATGGCACCCGCATCTCCCTTTGCCTGGGCCGACCTGCGCGGCTGGAACCTGTATTTCCTGTCCAAGGTGGTACTGGCCTGGATGGGCGCGCTGGATCTGAAGATCCTGCCCAACCTGCTGTTCCTGGGCGCGCTGCTGATTCCACTGCGCTGGCGCTGGGCACGCATCGCGCGCACCGTCGTCGCGGTGCCGGTGGGCGTGGCCCTGTACTACCAGGACACCTGGTGGCCGCCGTTCCGGCGCCTGTTGGTGCAACCTGGCGTGCTGGACTTCTCGGCGGACTACTGGCTTGAGCTGGCCCAGCGCTTCATCAACTGGCAGATGGTGGCGGTGCTGGCGATGCTGGTGCTGGCCTACGTACTGCTGAAGCCGTGGCTGCGCATCACCACCCTGAGCGTGCTGGGCATGCTTGGCCTGGCCGTGATGGCGATACCGGTGCCGGCGGGCTGGAACTGGGGGCAGGGTACCGCCACCGCGGCCACCGCCAGCGCCGGAGGCGCCTCGGGTGGCAGCCTGCCGCCGGCCAACAACGAGACGCTCAATGCGTGGCTGGCCAGCTTCTACCAGCAGCAGGCCAGCCTCAAGACCGGTTTCCCGGCGCCGGGCAGTGGCGCACCGTTCGACGTCATCATCCTCAACATCTGCTCGCTGGCATGGAGCGATCTGGATGAAGTGGGGCTGCGCCAGAACAACCTGCTCGACCACATGGAAGTGGTGTTCGACGACTTCAACTCGGCAACCGCCTACAGCGGTCCGGCAGCGATCCGCCTGCTGCGCGCCAGCTGTGGCCAGACCTCGCATACCGGGCTGTTCGATCCGGTGCCAGCCGAGTGCCAGCTGTTCTCGAACCTGCAGCATCTGGGCTTCCAGAGCGAACTGGCGATGAACCATGACGGTCACTTCGACGATTTCATCGGTGAACTGCACCAGTACGGCGGGTTGCAGGCGCAGCCGATGGATATCAGCGCATTTCCGACTGCGCTGGTGGCCTTCGACAAGTCGCCATTGCGCCGCGATGGCGATGTGCTGATGGCCTGGTGGAAACAGCGGATGGCCGGGTCCAGCCAGCAGGTGGCGCTGTTCTACAACACGATCTCGCTGCACGATGGCAACCGTATCGTTGGTGCCGATGGCCGCTCCAACGCCGCCGACTACAAGGCACGTGCGGAAATGGTGCTGGGCGACATGGCCGGGTTCGTCGACGCGGTGGAGAAGAGCGGCCGCCGCGCGATGATCGTGGTGGTGCCCGAGCATGGCGCGGCCCTGCATGGCGACCGCATGCAGATTCCGGGCATGCGTGAGATCCCCAGCCCATCGATCACCCATGTACCGGTGGGCGTGAAGCTGATCGGCATGGGCGCACCGGCGGCCGGCGGCCCGCGTCATGTCCCCGAACCGAGCAGCTACCTGGCGGTGTCCGAGCTGGTGTCGCGCGTGTACGCGCTGAACGCCCAGTCGCCGCCGAGCGAGCGCAACTGGGACAGCCTGCTGAAGGGGCTGCCGCAGACGCCATCGGTATCGGAGAACGAAGGCGCCAAGGTCATCGAGTACGCCGGCAAGCCCTGGCTGCAGCTGCAGGGCAGCCAGACCTGGAGCCCCTACCCCGAGGAGGCCCGCTGATGCCTGCCGATATTCTTGCCGTGCCGGTCACGCTGTCCGTGGAAGAGGATGACATCGACCTGCTGCGCCGCAGCCTGGACATGCCGGGGTTGCCCTATGTGGACTTCTCGGCCCAGCGGGAACGTGCCCGTGCGCTGGCGCGCTGGCCGTTGCTGGCCGAGCTGGAGCCGCGCCGATGAGCACCTTGCTGTCGCTGCAGGGCATCCATGGTGGAACCGGCGTCACCACAGTGCTGGCGGCGCTGGGCCAGAGCCTGCACGCCCAGGGGCAGCGCGTGCTGCTGGTCGAATGCAGCCCGGACCAGATGCTCGGCCTGCACCTGGGCCTGCCTGTCGACGTGGACACCGGCTGGGCGCGCGCGCAGCTGGACGGTACCGATTGGCGTGACGCCGCCTATGCCGTCGCAGCAGGTCTCGCGGTGCTGCCTTATGGTCGTGTCGACGCCGAGGCCGCGATGCGCATCGAACAGCAGCTGCAGCAGGCACCGGCCACCTGGGCCGAGCGCATTCCGCTGCTGGAGACCCAGTTCGACTGGATCCTGTTCGACCTGCCGCAGCGCCTGCCGGCGCACGCTGCGGCCATCAACCAGCACGCGCGCTGCACGCTGCCGCTGCGCCTGGCCTGTGTCGATCCGGTCAGCCATGTGTTCCTGCAACGGCAGCCGGATGACACCCGCCTGCTGCTGGCCAACCGCTACGATCCGGTCATTCCGGTGCAGCGCGACCTGATGCAGCTGTGGCTGCACGCGCACGGCGCGCGGCTGGTGCCGCAGCCGCTGCACGAGGACGCGCGGGTGCCCTCCGCACTGGCCAGCAAGCAGCCACTGGGGCGCTATGCGACCGATTCGCTGGCCGCTGCCGATGTCGATGGCCTGGTGCTGTGGTGCCTGGCCGAGGCCGCACGGCGCCAGGCCGCGACGGGGGCACGCTGATGGGCGCCCGCGTCTACTACCTGGGCTGGGGGCGCCTGCGCGAACGGGTGCATGCGTCCTGGCCAACGCGGTCGCTGCTGTGGCTGCTGCAGTGCGTGGGCTGGGCGTTCCTGCGCCTGGAAGGGCCGGCGTGGCAGGCACAGGCCCCGCGCCTGCGCAACGCCTTCCCGCAGATCCAGGGCGACCGTCGCTGGCGCCCGGGCGATCCACTGCGGTTGCTGATCCAAGCCATGTGGCTGTCGGTGGTGCGGTTGGTACCGCAGCCTTCGCTGAGGCGGCAACGGTTGGCCCGGGCCCGGCGCGAACGCATTGCCGAACTGCGTGGCGCGGCCGGTCGCGGCCGCCTGCGCTATCTGCGCGCCATGCGCGATGCGCCCAGTGAATTCTGGAACAGCCGTGTGGCGGCCTGGTTCGGCCGCAAGGTGGGCAGCCTGTCGCCACGTTCGCGGCACGTACTGACCCTGCTGGTCGGGTTGGCCACGCTGGGCCTGGCGGCGCTGTGCGTCACCCAGCCGTTCACCTATCTGGCGCAGTTCGTGTTCGTCGTGCTGCTGTGGGTCATCGCGCTGCTGGTACGGCGCATGCAGGGGCGCTATGCGACGCTGGTGCTGGTGGTGCTGTCGATCACTGTGTCCTGCCGCTACCTGTGGTGGCGCTATACCGCCACGCTGAACTGGAACAGCACCTTCGACCTGGTCTGTGGCGTGGTGCTGCTGGCGGCGGAAACCTATTCGTGGCTGGTGCTGATGCTGGGCTACGTGCAGGTGGCCTGGCCGCTGCGTCGCCGCCCGGCACCGCTGCCGGCCGATATCCGCCAGTGGCCGACGGTGGATGTGCTGATTCCCACCTACAACGAAGACCTAGCGCTGGTGCGGCACACCGTGTACGCGGCGATGGGCCTGGACTGGCCGGCCGACAAGCTGCGCATCCATATTCTCGATGATGGCAAGCGTGAGGAATTCCGCGAGTTCGCCGAGCGTGCCGGGGTCAACTACATCACCCGCTCGAACAACCATCACGCCAAGGCCGGCAACCTCAACCATGCGTTGACCCTGATCGATGGTGAGCTGGTGGCCATCTTCGACAGCGACCACCTGCCAGTGCGTTCGTTCCTGCAGATCACCTGCGGCTGGTTCCTGCGCGACCCGAAACTGGCGCTGGTGCAGACCCCGCACCACTTCTTCTCGGCCGATCCGTTCGAACGCAACCTGCAGGTGTTCCGCAGCGACCCCAACGAGGGCGAGCTGTTCTACGGCCTGGTGCAGGACGGCAACGACCTGTGGAACGCGGCGTTCTTCTGCGGCTCTTGCGCGGTACTGCGGCGTGAGGCCATCGATGCCATCGGCGGGTTTGCCACCGAGACCGTCACCGAAGATGCGCACACCGCGCTGCGCCTGCATCGCAAGGGCTGGAACTCGGCCTACCTGCGCATTCCGCAGGCGGCCGGCCTGGCCACCGACAGCCTCGGCGCGCACGTCAACCAGCGCATCCGCTGGGCGCGCGGCATGGTGCAGATCTTCCGCATCGACAACCCGCTGCTGGGCAAAGGCCTGAGCCTGTTCCAGCGCTTCTGCTACGCCAACGCGATGCTGCATTTCCTGGCCGGCATTCCGCGCCTGGTGTTCCTCACCGCACCACTGGCGTTCCTGCTGCTGCACGTCTACATCATCTATGCGCCGGCGCTGGCCATCCTGCTGTTCGTGGTGCCGCACATGGCCCACGCCAGCCTCACCAACGCACGCATCCAGGGCAAGTACCGGCGGCCGTTCTGGGGCGAGGTGTACGAGACGGTGCTGGCCTGGTACATCGCGCGTCCCACCACCGTGGCACTGTTCAGCCCGGGCCGCGGCAAGTTCAACGTCACCGACAAGGGTGGCACCCAGGCCGGCGATCGATTCGACTGGCGCGTGGCGCAGCCCTACCTGGTGCTGGCGCTGCTGAACGTGCTTGGCCTGTGCTTTGCCGTGTGGCGCTTCATGCACGGGCCGCTCGATGAACGCGGCACGGTGGTCGTCAGCTCGCTGTGGGTGCTGTACAACCTGCTGATCATCGGCGGTGCGCTGGCGGTGGCCGCGGAAGTGCAGCAGGTGCGGCGCACGCATCGCGTCACCACCCACCTGCCGATGGCGCTGCAGGTGCCTGATGGCCGCCGCCTGCGCGGCGTGCTGCAGGACTACTCCAACGATGGCGTGGGCGTTGAGCTCGGCGAAGACGCACAGCTGGCCGAGGGCCAGCGCGTGCAGGTGCTGCTGGGGCGGGGCCGCCGCGAATTCGCGTTCCCGGCGCGGGTGCAGCGCACCGTCGGCCAGCGACTGGGCCTGCTGCTGCTGTTCGAGGACGAACGCCAGCGCGTGGAGTTCGCCCAGTGCACGTTTGCCCGCGCCGATGCCTGGCTCGACTGGCACGCCGGTTACCAGCCCAAGAGCCTGCCGCGCAGCCTGTGGAGCGTGCTGGTGCTGGGCTGGCGCGGCTATCGACGGATGGGTGATTTCGCACCGTTCGACCTCGACCGCCCGGCACACTGGAACCGTCGCCTGCTGCGATGGCTGGCCAGTTTTGCTCCACAACGTCCGCTTCCTTCCCACCCGGCTGACCCAGCCGCTGATCCAGGGCTTCGTCCATGACCCTTCCGTCCTCTCTGCGTTGGCTGCTGTTGCCCCTGCTGGCCCTGCCCGTGGCGTCAGGCAACAGCGCGCCTGCTCCGGCGCCGGTGGTTCCTCCCACCACGGCGCCTGCCGCGCCGCCGGTGCCCAGCGTGCCGGCCGCGCCAGCCACACCTCCCGCCGCCGGTGCCGAGCCCGCACTGGCGCAGACCTGGACGGGCAGCGCCTGGCCCTGGCAGCGGCAGAACACCTTCGCGCAGCTGGGGCGTCGCCAGGACACGCTGCTGTCGGGGGTGCGCAATGCCACCACCTTCGAGTTCCAGGTCCGCCGTGACCGCCTGGTCCGCGATGCCGAGCTGGACCTGAGCTTCACGCCGTCACCGTCGCTGTTGCCGACCCTGTCGCACCTGCGGGTCTACCTCAACGACGCGATGATGGGTGTGGTGCCGATCAGCAACGATCAGCTGGGCCGCCCGGTGCAGGCCAAGCTGCCGCTGGACGCGCGCCTGATCGCTGATTTCAACCAGGTCCGCCTGGAGTTCGTCGGCCACTACACCGACATCTGCGAAGAGCCGACGCACAGCTCGCTGTGGGTCAACCTGTCCAGCAACAGCACGCTGCGCCTGGGCGGCCAGCCGCTGGCGATGCAGGACGACCTGGCCAACTTCCCGCTGCCGTTCTTCGATCCGCGCGATACCGCACGTCTGGAACTGCCGGTGGTGTTCGCTGCGGCACCCAGTCTGGCACAGCAGCGCGCGGCGGCGGTGATGTCCTCGTACTTCGGCAGCCTGTCAGGCTGGTGGCGGCAGGCGCGTTTCCCGGTCAGCTTCGGCACGCTGCCGGACAAGGGCCACGCGGTGGTGCTGGCGGTCAACGGCAGGTTCCCGCCGGTGATCGCCAACCATGCCCCGGTCAAGGGCCCGATGATCGAACTGATGTCGCTGCCGGAGGATCCGCAGCGCAAGCTGCTGCTGGTGCTGGGCCGCAACGATGACGACCTGCAGAAGGCGGTGGCAGCAATGGCGGCCGGCAACGTGCTGTTCCGCGGCCGCCAGGTCAGCGTAGACGAGATCAAGCCGCTGGCCCCGCGCAAGCCGTACGATGCACCGAACTGGGTGCGTACCGACCGCGCCGTCCGCCTGGCCGAATTGCTCGATTACCCGCAGCAGCTGCACGCCAACGGCGTGTCGCCGCAGCCGATCACGGTCAACCTCAACCTGCCGCCGGATCTGTTCATCTGGCGCAACCAGGGCATTCCGCTGAACCTGCGCTACCGCTACACGCCGCCGTTCGGCAGCGATGAGTCGCGGCTGGGCGTGGCGATCAACGATCAGTTCATCTCCAGCTTCCCGCTGGTGCGTCGCAACGGCAAGCAGGGCCTTGAGGAAATCCGCCTGCCGGTGCTGGCCGGCGATGCCGGTGCCGACGACGGGCGTCTGCTGATTCCGGCGCTCAAACTGGGCGACCGCAACCAGCTGCGGTTCGATTTCAACTTCGCCAGCGTGATGGGCAGTGCGCAACGCGACCACTGCCAGACCGTGCTGCCGCCCAACCTGCAGGCAGCGATCGAAGAAGACTCGACCATCGACTTCTCCGGCTTCCATCACTACATGGGCCTGCCGGACCTGTCCGCATTCGCGCTCAGCGGTTTCCCCTTCACCCGCATGGCCGATCTGTCCGAGACCGTGGTGCTGGTGCCGCCCAGCGCCAGCGAAGCACAGGTCAGCCTGCTGTTGAACCTCATCGGTGGGCTGGGCGTGCAGAGTGGCTACCCGGCCTATGGCCTGCGGCTGTCCGATGACTGGAAGCAGGCCAGCGCGCTGGATGCGGACCTGCTGATGCTGGGCGCCCTGCCGGCCGAGCTGCGCGGCAGCCAGCAGCTGTCGCTGCTGATCGACGACCAGCGCACGCGCCTGCTCAATGGCCAGTCGCCTTCGCCGCAGCAGGCGATGGAACAGGCCCGCCGTGGCAGCCGCGATGGCGATCCGGCGGTGACCGAAGTGGCAGTGAGCGCGCAGGCACCGTTTGCCGCGATCATCGGCATGCAGTCGCCGAAGCATGCGCAGCGCAGCATCGTTTCGCTGGCCGCCAGCAATGCCGCCGACTACGGCCTGCTCGACGATGCACTCAGCGATACCGGCAAGCGCGAAGCCATTGCCGGTTCGGTGGCGATCCTGCGTACCTCGGGCATCCACAGCCAGTTCGTTGGCGATCACTACTACGTCGGTGCGCTGCCGTGGTGGCTGCTGCTGTGGTACCACCTGGCCGACCACCCTGCGTTGCTGGCGGTGCTGGCCACGCTGGTGGTGCTGATGGTCGCCTTCCTGCTGTGGCGCACGCTGCGCTGGGTCGCGGCCAAGCGCCTGGACCCGGGGCACTGATGGCACGCACGCGGCATCCGCTGGTCACCGCTTCCGGCCTGGTCCTGTTGGGACTGGCCGGTGCCGGGCCCTGCGCGGCGCAGGCCCTGCCCGATACACCGGGCGGAACCGTCGCCGAGCAGCGCCAGTGGTTGCTGCAGCAGGTGCGCATTGGCGAGGCCACCGGTCGCCAGAGCCTGATCGAAGACGCGCTGGCGCGGCTGCGCATGCTGGCACCGGATGATCGCGGCACGCTGGTGGCGATCCTGGAAGTGCAGCTGTCGCAGCAGAAGCTGCAGGATGCCGAGGCGACCCTGAAGCGCCTGCGCGAGATCGGCACGGGCACGCGTGAACTGGCCGCCGGCGAACGCCTCTGGCAGGCCTATCGCGGTGACCTGCAGCAGGATCTGCAGCAGGCGCGTCTGTTCGCTGCCGGTGGTCGCAGCGCCGAAGCGCTGGCGATCTACCGACGCCTGTTCAACGATGATCCGCCCGGCCTGCAGCTGGGCCTGGAGTACTGGCGCCTGCGCGGCGCCCAGGCGGATGGGCGTGCACAGGCGATCCGCGCGCTGAGCGGACTGGACCGCAGTTATCCCGGCAATGTGCCATTGCTGCAGGCGCTGTCGCAGATGCTGTTCGCTGCCGGCCGCGATGCCGAGGCGCTGGCCGCGCTGCAGCGCATGGGGCGCAATCCGGAAGCCCGCGGCATGGCGGCGGATGCCGAGTGGGCCTACCTGAAGGACCAGCCGGCCGATGACCGCAGCGTGCGCAGGCTGCAGGACTTCATCACCCGCAATCCGACGTTTGCCGACATCGCGTTGGTGCGCGAGCGCTACACCGACCAGCACAAGCGGGTCAGTGATCCGGCGTGGCGCGCCGGCCTGCGCGGCCAGCAGTTGCTCGATGCAGGCCGCAATGAAGAGGCCGAGCGGGCTTTCCTGCAGGCCCTGCGCGGCTATCCGCGCGAGCCCGACCTGCTGGGTGGGCTGGGCATGTCGCTGATGCGCCAGGGCCGCCGCGAGCAGGCCATCAACTATTTCCAGCGTGCAGTCCAGGCCACCCCGGCCGGCGACAGCAACGACAAGTGGCGTGACCTGATCGCCAGCACCCGCTACTGGCTGCAGCTGGACCAGGCCGATGCGGCGCTGGCGGCCGGCCGGCTGGACGAGGCCGAGCGACTGTATACGCAGGCGCGCCGCCAGCAGCCCCGCGACGTCACTGCTGCACTGGGCCTGGTCGACGTGGCCGTGGCCCGCGGCGATGACGCCGCAGCCGAACGCCAGTTGCAGGTTGCCCGGCGGATGGCGCCCAACGATGCCAACGTGATCCGCAAGCTGGTGCAGCTGTACGGCCGCACCGACCCGCAGCGGTTGGAAGCCTTCATCAACGCGTTGCCTGCCGCCCAGCGCAGGTTATATGCCGAAGACCTGCGCCAGCTGCAGATCAGCCGCCTGCGTGAGCGTCGCGAGCAGGCGTTGGCTGCTGGCGATGCAAGCACCGCGATCACGCTGGGACAGCAGCTGCGCGGCGAGCTGCCGGGCGATGCATGGCTGGCCTATGCGCTGGGCAACGAGCTGCGCGCTGCCGGCCGGCAGGACGAGGCCGACGTGGTGGTGGCCGACATGGCCACGCATAACGACAGTGCCGAGGCGCGCTACGCGCAGGCGCTCTATCTGTCGGGATCCGATCGGCTGCCGCAGGCGCTGGCGGTGCTCGATGCGCTGCCGCAGGCACAGTGGGACGACGATATCCGCGCGCTGTCGGCGCGCCTGCAACGGCAGCAGCTGGTCGATCATCTGTGGGATCTGCGTGCGCAGGGCAGGGAGGCCGAAGCCATCGCGCTGCTGCAGCAGCAACCGCCCAGCACCGACAACGATCTGCTGATGGCCGAGTGGGCGCGCCTGCGCGGCGATCATGCGCAGGCGCTGCACTACTACCAGCGCGTGCTCGCTGCACAGCCGGGCAATGTGGATGCGCAGCTGGGCCAGGTACAGGCCTGGATCGGCACCGGCGATCTGGCCAGCGCACGCCGACAGATGCACGACGCACCGCCGGCAGTGGACGATGCCGGGATCGGCCAGCAGCGTCAGCTCGCCACCATCTGGACCGACCTGCGCGAGGACACGAAGGCCTTGGCGATCCTGCGCGCGTTGCTGGCGCGCAAGGCCGGGCCCGACGCACAGTCCTGGCGTGACGCGGCACGGCTGGTGCGCCGCGATGATCCACAGCAGGCGCTGGACATGTACGCACAGGCGATGGCCGACAACGGCCTGTTGGCTTCCAGCCAGGCCACGCCGCGCGACAACCGCGCGCTGACCCTGGCCAGCCGCGAGACTGCAGGCGACGACTGGTTGCGTCGCAGCCTGCGCAGCGATGTGGAAACCCTGTACCAGCAGGAGAACCCCACCCTGACGGTGATGCAGGATACGGGCCGCCGCAGCGACGGCACACCTGGCGTCTCGCGGCTGTCGCGTGATACCCGCATCGCGCACCTCGACGCACCGTTTGCCGGTGGTCTGGGCTGGGCGCGCATCGAACAGGTAAGCTTCGACGCCGGCCGCTTCCAGACCGACGGGGACGGCGCCTACGACGAGGATTTCGGCAGCTGCGACCTGGATCTGCTGCAGGCCGACAACAGCCGCCTGCGCGCACCGGGCTGCACCCGTTTCGTGCACCAGCGGCGCACCTCCGGCGCCGGCTTCGCCGTCGGCTGGCGCACCCTGGATGACCGCTGGAACTTCGATATCGGCCACACCCCGTCCAACTACGTGGTCGGCAACTGGCTTGGCGGTGTCACCCTCAATGGTGACCTCGGGCGCTTCGGCTGGGGCGCCACGGTGTCGCGGCGGCCGATGACCAATTCGCTGCTGTCGCAGGCCGGTGCGGTTGATCCGCGCAGTGGCATCAGCTGGGGCGGCGTCACCGCCAACGGCGTGACCTTCAGCCTCGGCTACGACCAGGGCGGCCGCGATGGCGTGTGGTCGAACTGGAGCTGGCATCGGCTGACCGGCCACAACGTGGTCGACAACACCCGCGCACGCGCGATGGTGGGCTGGTACCACAAGCTGATCCAGCGCCCCGACATGCGGCTGGACGTAGGCACCACCGCGATGTACTGGCGCTACCAGAAGGACCTGGGCGGCTACTCGCTGGGCCAGGGCGGCTACTACAGTCCACAGCGCTATGCGTCGCTGAGTCTGCCGGTCAGCTTCGCCTGGCGTAATGACGTGTGGTCGGTGCGCGTGGATGGCTCGGTCAGCGTGTCCAGCGCGCGCACGTCCTCGATCAGCCGCTTCCCCGACCAGGCCTTGATCGATCGCGTGATCGAGCAGCTGGAGCCGCAGTATGGCCCGCTGCGGCTGGACGAGGCCGGCCTGTATACCGGCGACAGCCGGAGCACTGGCACCGGCTACCGCCTGTACGGCGCGGTCGAGCGCCGCCTGGGCGACCACTTCGTGCTGGGTGCCGCCGGTACCCTGCAGCGCAGCCGCGATTTCTCGCCGAACTCGTTCCAGCTCTACCTGCGCTACACCTTCAAGCCCTGGCAGGGAAACCTGCCGTTGCCCGTATCGCCACTGGTGCCGTATGGCGAATTCCGCTGACCTGCACCGACGGCGCCTGCTGCAGGCGGCCGCCACGCTGCCGCTGCTTGGCTGGTGCAGTGCACAGGCCGCGCCCGCAGCGCGCTGGCCGGCGTGGCAGGTACTGGTCGACAGCAGCCTGAGCCGCGACGGACGCATGATCGATCGCAGCCAGGACGATCAGCGCAGCACCTCCGAAGGCCAGTCCTATGCGTTGTTCTTCGCCCTGGTCGACAACGACCAGGCGCTGTTCGACCGCATCCTGGGCTGGACCCAGGACAACCTCGCCGGTGGCGACATGGGCAAGCGCCTGCCGGCCTGGCTGTGGGGCCGGGATGACAAGGGAAGCTGGCGGGTACTGGACAGCAATCCTGCGTCGGATTCCGACTTGTGGCTGGCCTACAGCCTGCTGGAGGCGGCGCGCCTGTGGCGCCGCCCGGCTCTGCAGGCGGTTGCCGAAGGCATGCTGCAGCAGGTGCGTGAGCGCGAGATCGTGCAGTTGCCGCAGCTGGGACCGATGCTGCTGCCCGGGCCGCAGGGCTTCGTCGAAGACGATGCCACCCGTGTCAATCCCAGCTATATGCCGCTGCCGCTGCTGCGCCGCTTTGCGGCGGAGGATCGCAGCGGACCGTGGCAGGCACTGGCGCGCAACAGCGTGAAGCTGTTGCAGCAGAGCAGCCCGCACGGGTTCGTACCGGACTGGGCGGCGTGGAAAGGCGATCGTTTCGTCGTCGATCCGGTGCGCGGCGCGGTCGGCAGCTACGATGCCATCCGCTGCTACACCTGGGCGGGCATGACTGCATCGCGCGATCCCTTGTTCCGCACGCAGCTGGCGGCCCTGTCCGGGCCTCTGCAGCGCCTGCGCAGCGGTGCGCCGATGTGGGAAAAGATCGACACCCGCAGCGGCCAGGGGCAGGGCGAAGGCAACTATGGATTCCGTGCGGCACTGCTGCCGTACCTGATCGCCCAGGGCGACGCGGAGCGTGCGCAGTCGCTGCGGGCCAGCCTGCCCAGCGCCGAACAGCAGCGCGCCGACGCACCGGCCTACTACGCGCAGATGCTGGCGCTGTTCGGCTTGGGCTGGGCCGAAGGGCGCTGGCGTTTCGCCGCCGATGGCCGCCTGCAGCCCAAGCGCTGAGCGTGCTGTCCGCCCGGCATGGCCCGGCGCTACCGATGGGGTCGGATCCCATTGCACGGCAATGGGCCCCGACGCCGCTCAACGATCACTCCAACGCGTAGCGCAGGGTGAACAGCACCGCCACCAGCCAGACCGCTGGATGCACCTCGCGCCAGCGCCCGGTACCGGCCTTCAGCGCGGCATAGGCGATGAAGCCGAACGCCAGGCCGTTGGCAATCGAGTAGGTGAACGGCATCGCCAGTGCACACAGCGCCGCCGGCACCGATTCGGTCAAGTCGCTCCAGTCCACTTCCACCAGTTCGCGCAGCATCAGGCCGGCCACGAACAGCAGCGCCGGCGCGGTGGCATAGCTGGGCACCATCGCTGCCAGCGGCGAGAACAGCAGCGCTGCCAGGAACAGCGCCGACACCACCAGCGCGGTCAGGCCGGTGCGGCCGCCCACCTGCACGCCCGAGGCGCTTTCGGCGAACGCGGTGGTGCTGCTGGTGCCCAGCATCGAGCCTGCAACAATCGCGGTGCTGTCCGCCAGCAACGCACGGCCAAAGCGCTTCTGCGCGCCCGGCAGCTTCAGCAGGCCGGCGCGGCCGACCACGCCGTACAGGGTGCCGGTGGCATCGAACACTTCCACCAGCACGAACACCAGCACCACCTGCAGCAGCACCGCCAGCGGCGCGCCGCCGTCGTGGTGCAGCAGGCCCGGCAGGTCCAGCTGCAGGAAGGTCGGGGCCAGGCTCGGCGGCAGCGAAACCAGGCCCTGGTATTGCACGTCGCCCAGCGCCCAGCCCGCGCCGGTCACAGCCAGGATGCCGATCAGGATCGCACCACGGATGCGCCGTGCTTCCAGCACCGCGATCAGCAGGAAACCGGCCAGCGCCAGCAGCGGCGGCGCCGTGTTCAACGGGCCCAGCGCCACCAGCGTGTCTTCGTTGCCGACGATCACGCCGGACTTCTGCAGCGCGATGATCGCCAGGAACAGGCCGATGCCGGCCACGATGGCCGAGCGCAGCGATGAGGGAATGCCCGACACCAGCCATGCGCGCACACCGGTCAGCGACAGCACCAGGAACACCAGACCGGAAATGAACACCGCACCGAGCGCCTGCTGCCAGGGCAGGCCGGCGGCGCCGACCACGGTGAAGGCGAAGAACGCGTTCAGGCCCATGCCCGGTGCCATGCCCACCGGGAAGTTGGCGGCCAGCGCCATCACCGCCGAACCCAGCGCCGCGGCCAGGCAGGTGGCCACGAACACCGCGCCGGCGTCCATGCCGGTGGTGCCGAGGATCTCGGGATTGACGAAGACGATGTAGGACATCGTCAGGAAGGTGGTGACACCGGCCAGCAGCTCGGTGCGCACGGTGGTGCCGTGCTGCTGCAGCTGGAACAGGCGTTCGAACAGGGACATGGGGTCGCTCATGGGTAGATGCCGGCCGCTGGCCGGCATGCATGGTCGGTACACATTGCAAAAGGAGAAAGGCCGCGCGAGCGCGGCCTTTCCTGTTGCCTTATTTCAGCGCCTTGAAGCGCAGGCGCTTCGGCGCGGCGTCGTCGCCCATGCGGCGGCGCTTGTCTTCTTCGTACTCGCGGTAGTTGCCCTGGAAGAACTCCACGTGCGAATCGCCTTCGAAGGCCAGGATGTGGGTCGCGATGCGATCCAGGAACCAGCGGTCATGCGAAATGACGAAGGTGTTGCCCGGGAACTCCAGCAGCGCATCTTCCAGCGCACGCAGGGTTTCGATGTCCAGGTCGTTGGACGGTTCGTCGAGCAGCAGCACGTTGCCACCCTGCAGCAGGGTCTTGGCCATGTGCAGGCGGCCACGCTCACCACCGGACAGCGAACCGACCATCTTCTGCTGATCCTGGCCCTTGAAGTTGAAGCGGCCGATGTAGGCGCGCGACTGGATCTCGATGCCGTTGATGTTGAGGATGTCCAGGCCGCCAGCGATTTCCTGGAAGACGTTGTGGTTGCCTTCCAGCGCGTCGCGGCTCTGGTCCACGTAGGACAGCTTCACGGTCGGGCCGACCACGATCTCGCCGGTGTCCGGCTTTTCCTGGCCGGTGATCATCTTGAACAGGGTCGACTTACCGGCACCGTTCGGGCCGATGATGCCGACGATGGCGCCGGCCGGCACCAGGAAGCTCAGGTTGTCGAACAGCAGGCGGTCGCCGAACTTCTTGGAGACGTTCTTGAACTCCATCACCGCATTGCCCAGGCGCTCGCCCGGCGGGATGAAGATTTCATTGGTCTCGTTGCGCTTCTGGTAATCGACCGACTGCAGCTCTTCCAAGCGGGCCAGACGGGCCTTGCCCTTGGTACGGCCGCCCTTGGCGTTCTGGCGCGACCACTCCAGTTCCTTCTGGATCGCCTTCTGGCGTGCCTTTTCCTGGTTGTCTTCCTGCTTCAGGCGCTCATCCTTCTGGGTCAGCCAGTCGGTGTAGTTGCCCTTCCACGGAATGCCGCGGCCGCGGTCCAGTTCCAGGATCCACTCGGCGGCGTTGTCCAGGAAGTAGCGATCATGGGTGACCGCCACGACGGTGCCGGTGTAGCGCGCCAGGAACTGCTCCAGCCATTCCACCGACTCGGCGTCGAGGTGGTTGGTCGGTTCGTCGAGCAGCAGCATGTCCGGCTTCTGCAGCAGCAGGCGGCACAGCGCCACGCGGCGCTTTTCACCACCGGACAGCTTGCCGACCACGGCATCCCACGGCGGCAGGCGCAGCGCATCGGCGGCCACGTCCAGCTGGTTTTCCAGGGTGTGCGCGTCGCCAGCGGCCAGGATCGCCTCCAGGCGCTCCTGTTCCTTGGCCAGCGCGTCGAAGTCGGCGCCTTCCTCGGCGTAGGCCAGGTACACCGCGTCCAGCGCGGCCTGCGCCTGCAGCACTTCGCCCACGCCTTCCTCGACCGCTTCACGCACGGTCTTGGTCGGGTCCAGCTCCGGTTCCTGAGCCAGGTAGCCGACCTTGATGCCCGGCTGCGGGCGGGCTTCGCCCTCGAAATCGGTGTCCACGCCGGCCATGATCTTCAGCACGGTGGACTTGCCGGCGCCGTTCAGGCCCAGCAGGCCGATCTTCGCGCCCGGGAAGAAGGACAGCGAGATGTCCTTGATGATCTGCCGCTTGGGCGGGACCACCTTGGACACGCGGTTCATGGTGTAGATGTATTGCGAGGACATGCGGTCTCCGTAGGCGCGGCCCTGCGCCCGGTCCGTCACGGGAACATCCCGTTGCGGCAGCGGGCACAGACTGGAATGGAATACCGCCAATTATAGCCGGAACCGGTTCCGGGCCGCGCCCGGAGCGCCCCCCGGGGCTGGCCGTGGCCTGAATACTTCGTCACAGTCCTTCAGCGGGAAGCGTTTCCAGCCGGAAACGGTTCAGATCGGGTGCGCAATATGGGCTCACCACCCATCCAAGCAGAGGTCTGACATGCGCATCAATCGAGTAATGGCCGGCGCCGTGGCCTCTGTGCTGGCGCTCGGCGCGGTGGCCCCGGCCTTCGCTGACAACGACCACCGTGACCGCCGTGAGTGGCGGGAGGATCGCCGTGAGTGGCGCCAGGATCGCCGTGACTGGGAGCGCGACCGCCGCGAGGCCCGGCGCGACTACCGCCAGGATCGCCGCGAGTGGCACCGCGACCATGACCGCTACTACCGCCCGGCGCCGCCCCGCGTGGTCTATCGACCGGCACCGCCGCCGCCGCGCTATGGCGGCTACGGCTGGCGGGTGGGTTCCCCCTACCGCGACTACTACCGTGGCCCGGTCTACGTGGTGAACGACTACCCGCGCTACCACCTGCGTCGCCCGCCGTATGGCCACCACTGGATCCGCGATGACCGCGGCAACATGCTGCTGGTGGCCATCGCCACCGGCGTGATCGCCCAGTACGTGCTCAGCAACCGCTGAGGATCGCGGCCGGGGTCGGATCCCTTTCCAACGGAAGGGGCTCTGACCCCATAACATCATTCGAAACCATACGGGGCCGGATTCCTTCGGGGATGCCGGCCCCGTCCGTTTCGGCCCCAGCGGCGCGGCGCGGGGCTACAATCGAGGGCTGAGCCGTACCCCTTTTCCCTGCCTGCTGGAGTACCCGATGTTCCCGCGTGACGTCCGCATCGAATCCTACGATCCCGAACTGGCCAAGGCCATCGCCGCTGAGACCCAGCGCCAGGAAGACCACGTCGAGCTGATCGCCAGCGAGAACTACACCAGCCCGGCGGTGATGGAAGCGCAGGGCAGCCAGCTGACCAACAAGTACGCCGAAGGCTACCCGGGCAAGCGCTACTACGGTGGCTGCGAATACGTGGATATTGCCGAGCAGCTGGCGATCGACCGCCTCAAGCAGCTGTTCGGTGCGGACTACGCCAACGTGCAGCCGCACAGTGGCTCGCAGGCCAACCAGGCCGTGTACTTCGCCCTGCTGCAGCCGGGTGACACCATCCTCGGCATGAGCCTGGCCCACGGCGGCCACCTCACCCACGGCGCCAAGGTCAATGCCTCCGGCAAGCTGTTCAACGCCGTGCAGTACGGCGTGAACGACCAGGGCCTGATCGATTACGACGAAGTCGAGCGCCTGGCCCTGGAGCACAAGCCGAAGATGGTCGTGGCCGGCTTCTCGGCCTACTCGCAGGTGATCGACTGGGCGCGCTTCCGCGCCATCGCCGACAAGGTTGGTGCCTATCTGTTCGTGGACATGGCCCACGTGGCCGGCCTGGTCGCCGCTGGCGTCTACCCGAGCCCGCTGGAACACGCCCACGTGGTCACCTCGACCACCCACAAGACCCTGCGCGGCCCGCGCGGCGGCATCATCGTCGCCAAGGGCGCCGACGAAGACCTGGTCAAGAAGCTGCAGTCGATCGTGTTCCCGGGCATCCAGGGCGGTCCGCTGATGCACGTCATCGCCGCCAAGGCGGTGGCCTTCAAGGAAGCGCTGGAGCCGGGCTTCACCGCCTACCAGCAGCAGGTGGTGAAGAACGCCCAGGCGATGGCCAACACGCTGATCGCGCGCGGCTACAAGATCGTCTCCGGCGGCACCCAGAACCACCTGATGCTGGTGGACATGATCGGCAAGGACGTGTCCGGCAAGGACGCGGAGGCCGCGCTGGGCAAGGCCCACATCACCGTCAACAAGAACTCGGTGCCGAACGATCCGCGTTCGCCGTTCGTGACCTCGGGCCTGCGCCTGGGTACCCCGGCGGTGACCACCCGTGGCTACGTCGAACAGGACTGCGTGGACCTGGCCAACTGGATCGCCGACGTGCTCGACGCGCCGAACGACGACGCTGTCATCGCCCGCGTGCGCGACGCCGTCAGCGCACAGTGCCGCAAGTACCCGGTCTACGGCTGATCGGGGAGTGGGGTCGGATCCCTTCCCGCAGGGAAGGGCTCTGACCCCAGCACCGGAGTAACGCGCATGGATGAGCGCCGCCTCAAATACCTGTACGCCGTGCTGGCCGCGCTGTTCGGCCTGCCCAGCCTTTTCGCGGGCGGCGTCGGTGCCTGCATTGCCCTGGTCATGGGGCTGATCGGCCTGGTCTCGCTGGATGCTGACAAGCTTTGGTTTGCCGGCGTCATGTGCGTCTGGGGAACGGCCGCGCTTGCCGGCCTGGTGGCCTGGGTCGCGCTCAGCGTCATCTGGTTGCGTGATGGACTGCAGGGCCTGCGCACGGCCTCGCCACGCTGGTGGTGGCTGCTGGGCCTGGGCGTGCTGGCGGGGCTGCCGTTGCTGGGATTGGCGATGTACACCTTGTCCGGGCTGGGCCTGGCGGTAGTGAGCACTCTCTTCGCAGGGCCATCGTTGCTGGTGCCTGCCGGCATGCTGATGCTTCTACGTGCGCGTGCCGATGTCGTGGATGCGCCGCCCGAGCGGGCACGGGCATCGGAGTAACCGCGCGTGGATGAGCGCCGCCTCAGATACCTGTATGCCGCGTTGGCGGTACTGCTCGGCCTGCCCAGCCTGGTGATGGGCGGCACCGTCGCCGTGATGTTCCTGGTCCTTGGCCTGCACTCCTTCGGCGCCAGCCGCTCACCCGATCTGGCGCCACTGCTGTGGGGCCTGGCCGGCGTGGCGGGTTGCCTGGCCTGGCTGTGGCTCAGCGCCGGCTACCTGCTGCAGGGCCGGGCCGGCCTGCAGGTGCGCGCGATCTGGTGGTGGCTGCTGCTGGCCGGTGGGCTGGCCGCGCTGCCGGTTCTCTGGATGACCGCATGGTTCGGCTTCCAGGAGGGGGACGCCGCGTTGGAACTATTGCTGCTGGGGCCGTCGATGCTGGTACCGGCCGCCATGCTGGTGTGGCTCAAACGCCGCCCCTGACGCGGCCAATGAAAGGAAATCGAACCCATGGATGAGCGTGTGCAGAAACGGATGGTTGCAGTGGGGGGTCTCTTGCTTGGCCTGCCTGCGCTTGCCGCCGGCGGCACCGTCGCGGTGCTGGGGCTGATGGTTGCGATGGACGGCAAGTATCTGTCCGGTAACGAACTCACGATGCTGCTGCTGTGGTCGCTGGGCGGGATCATCGGCCTGCTGTCATGGCTGTGGCTGAGCGGTGTATTCCTGTTGCGCGGCCGTGCCGGCCTGCGGCAATCGTCGCCTGCGGCGTGGGCGGGATTGCTGGTGGGCGTCCTGGCCGCACTGGCTGTGGTCGCCGTAACGCTGCATCTGGTGTTCAAGAACGGCGAATTCGCGCTGTTGAGCTACCTGGGCCTGGGGCCGCCGTTCCTGCTGCCGGCCGCACATCTGGCGTGGTTGCGCTGGAGCGGGAATACTACGGTGTCCGGCCCGGCCGGCTGAGTGGCGGCCCAAAGAGCGCATCGGGCCCCCATTCCGGCTTTCGCGCAGGCACTTCCGGGCAGGCAGCATTTGCTGCTGGACCCCTTCTCAGGTACCTTTGCGACGCTGCCATGACCGTGGCGGCTGGGTTGTCTCCTGAGCCAGGCGTTCCATGCATTGCCCCTTCTGCCAACATGCCGATACCCGCGTCATCGACTCGCGCGTCTCTGAAGACGGCGCGACGATCCGTCGTCGGCGTGAATGCGAAGCCTGCGGCGAGCGCTTCAGCACCATGGAAACGGTTGAGCTGAAGCTGCCGGCCATCGTCAAGAGCGATGGTACCCGCGAGGCGTTCGACCAGCGCAAGGTGCGTGCCGGCTTCGACCGCGCGCTGCAGAAGCGTGCGGTGGCCGAAGACAAGATCGAAGCGGCGGTGCGTGCGGTGGTCCACCAGCTGCGGATCAGCGGCGAGCGCGAAGTGCCCTCGATCAAGGTCGGCGAGTTTGTCATGAACGAACTGCGCAAGCTCGACCATGTCGGCTATGTGCGCTTCGCTTCGGTCTATCGCAGCTTCGAGGACGTGGCCGATTTCCGCGAGGAGATCGAGAAGCTCGAGCGCGACCTGCCGTCCAGTACCGAGCAGCTGCAGCTGCTGGGCGATGTGATCGCCCTGACCAAGAAAAAGAAGGGCTGACCGCCCCGGTAGACGCCAACCTTGGTTGGCGCCCTACGCTTCATCCACGCATGGCGTGGATCTACTGAGCCGGGCAGGTAGTGGCGTGCATCTACACCAACGGCGCTACCATGATCGCATGACCACTCCGTTCTCCGTCCTCGACCACCTGCACATGGCCAACGCGCTGCGCCTGGCCGAGCGTGCCGCCTACACCACCCGCCCCAATCCGATGGTCGGCTGCGTGATCGCCCATGGCGAACGCGTGGTCGGGCAGGGCTGGCACCAGCGCGCCGGTGGACCGCATGCCGAGGTGTTCGCGCTGCGCGAGGCCGGCGGCGAGGCACGCGGCGCCACCGCCTACGTCACGCTGGAACCCTGCGCACACTACGGTCGTACGCCACCGTGTGCGCTGGCACTGATCGAGGCGGGCGTGTCGCGCGTGGTTGCCGCGATGCGCGATCCGTTCCCGAAGGTCGATGGCGGTGGCTTCGATCTGCTGCGCAATGCCGGCATCGAGGTTGCCGAAGGACTGATGGCGGCGCAGGCGCGCGAGCTCAACAAGGGCTTCCTGTCACGCGTGGAGCGCAACCGTCCGTGGCTGCGGGTGAAGCTGGCCGCCAGCCTCGATGGCCGTACCGCGATGGCCGATGGCAGCTCCAAGTGGATCACCGGCCCGGCCGCGCGTGAAGACGTGCAGCACTGGCGCGCGCGTGCGGGTGCGATCCTGACCGGTGCCGACACCGTGCTGGCCGACGACCCGATGCTGACCGTGCGTCTGGCCGATACCGAGGTGATGCCGCCGCTGCGCGTGGTGCTCGATTCGCGCCTGCGTTCGCTTGAATGCAGCCGTGTACGCGAGGGCGGGGCGCCGACGCTGTATCTGCACGATGCTGCAGTCAGTGCGCCGGATGCGGCCGACGCCGAATTCGCCAGCGTGGCCAGCGTCGATGGCCGGTTGGACCTGGGCGCGGTGCTGGCACTGCTGGCCGAACGTGGCATCAACGAAGTGCACACCGAGGCCGGTGCGACATTGGCAGGTGCGCTGCTGCGTGGCGGCTGGGCGGATGAGCTGCTGTTGTACCAGGCGCCTACGCTGCTGGGCGACAACGGACGCCCGCTGCTGGCTGGCCTTGGCATCCAGACGATGGACCAGCAGCGCCGGCTGCGTGTGGTCGACCAGCGCCAGGTAGGGGACGACCTGCGGTTGCTGCTGCGGGTATAAGGCGCTGGTGGATGCCGACCTTGGTCGGCGCATGGGCTTCACGTGCCCTGGCACTCTGTCAGCGGACCCTGCACAGTGCAGAGGTGTCCTCACCCATACCGCGTGCATCCCACGCATCCAGCGGTAGCAGTCCCGCCAACACGGCCCGGTACAGCTGTTGCGCGCGGGCGGCATCGGTAGCTTCGTGGTCTCCCTTATACCAACCGGTCACCGCTGTGCAGTGGGCACGGTCCGGGGCATCACGCAGGATCGTTGTCCAGCGTTTGAACAGCGCGTCGCTCTGCGCCTGACGGTCACTCTGCTCCGCCTCGCGCAGTGCCAGATAAGCCTCGCGCAGCGGCGTCATATCGGGGTGCCGGCATTCCAGTGCAAACATGCCAATTTCCGGTGAGCCCAGCGGAAGGAAGTTCCTGGCTTCGCAGTAAACCGTTGCCAGCCGTGCGCCCAGCGCATCGCTGAACGCGCCGACGATGGCGGGAGAGGGGGCGGGAAATGTCTGATTGCCCAGCCATGCCGGCACGTCATCAACGATGTCCTGCCACTCAATGCGCCCATGCGGTACCCAGCCCGGCCCCAGTTCTGCAAGCACCGCCCGCGCGCTGGCATCGTCCTGCAGCAGAACCCGGGCCTGCAGGGTGTACTCGTGTTCGGGTGACGGCGTGGCGCCTGAAGCGCTGCACGCCACGACGCCCAGCAGAAGGGGCACAACCTTCATACGCAGCGCCGCATTGCGGTGGGAGCCATGCCCGTACGTGCCTTCTATCGGCACTGATGGCTCCTGAGTTGCGGGTACACGACGGGTGCGACGTGGGTGTTGCAATAGTCGGCACGCTGCCGCTCGTCCATTCCCCTTGTGGCCTCCAGCACCTTGGTCTGTAGAGACTTGGCCTGCTGGATCTGCTGCGGTGATCTTTCGACTACGCACATGCGGTACTGGTGCAGCGGCCAGTCACAGGCGATCGATCCGGTGATCCGGGGCGCGTCTTCCTCAAGCATGCGCTTGTCCCACGCCGCATAGGGAATGAAGGCATCCAGGAGCTTCAGTTCGAGCTGGTCGGCATCGAGGCTCAACCAAGTGCCCTTGCTGCTGCGGAAGAAACGCATGTCACCTGAGATCGACCGCGAGGCGGGTCCATGCAGCAACGTGACCTGACGCGCTTGGAGGTCGGACATATCTGCGGGCTCCATCGTCAATACTCCTCCTCGCGTTGCTTTGCGGTAGGACGCAAACAAAGGATTGAGGTCGGGGACAGAGCATCGATAGGAAGCTGATGCGGAACTGTTGGTCGCCTCGAAGCGCACAGCCTTCACCTCGCAGCTGACGCGCCCAAGGCGATTCAACGCCGCTTCGCCGATGGCCGGTGCGGCCACGCCCGCAGATTCCAAGGTGCTGCGTATGGCGGTGTCATCGCCCAGCCTTGCCTTGAGCGCCTGCAGGCGATCGAGATAACCAGGCGTCTGGAAAGTGCCCTGCCATTGGGCATCGAGCGTGCGGCGCGCGCCAGGGTCAGCGTAGAGCATCAACGCGAGGTAGAGCTGGACATTGGCGATGATGCTCTTTTCCACGGCATGGTCCGGTGCGGATGCAAGTTGGGGGTGAGCCGGTGGCAAGGGCGAAGCCTGTGAGAGCAGGGGGAGCAATGCCAGTGTCATGAGATGACACAGCCGCATGATCGGGTCCTTGCGTGAACGGCTGTAGCGCATGCGGCGATTCAACGCCGGCAGCCATGCAAAAAGTCCGAAAGCCTGCCAGGCGGCGGGTACCCGGGGACTACTCATTCGCAATCCCGGTTCCACAATGCTTCCACTCTCGGGCGAAGGGCCATGCACTGCTGTACCAGCTCGGCCTCGGAGACCTCCTTGTGCCTTCTGCTCAGCACCCGGGCCAGTTCATGGGCGCCGGCCAACTCCTGTGGCGCGATGCGGGCCATGCAGCGACGATGGTGGTGGACCAGGTTGTCGCATTCATCCAAGCCGGTGATGTGCATGATGGCGGTGCGCAGGGTCTCGTTGGACTGGTCGCGCGGATGCTCGACCAGCGCTTCGATCAGCACCTGTCCCACATCGCGTTCGATGCGGCCGTAACGCAGTCGTTCACCCCGATATCCATCCTGTTCGCTTTGCCAGCCGTGATCGGGTGCGGAGGACACAAGACGGGTCGAGCCGCTGATGGTGCGGTAGGGGCCATCGCGCAAAATCGCCATGTACGACTTCCAGAGTCGTTCCTGGCCTTGATCGGTTCCGCCGAAGAGGGCGGCATCAGACAAGGACCGGAGGCGCTCCACGTCGCCAACGCGACACGTGAAGTGGACGTCGGCCACTTGGGTGCCGGCAATCACGTCATGCCAGATCGCGCTGCGGTCGGCCCTGCATCGGGAGCCGGCCACGACGTCTGACGCCCACGCCTGGTGTGCCGAATCGTCGCCAGCGGCGGAGCCGTTGTACCGCTTGAGGCTCTGGAGGTATGTGGCCAACAGGTCCGGCAGCGTGAACATGTCGGTGTCCGCATCGGTTTGCGGCCCACCCAGTGCCTGCACAGCGCTGGGGTCGTTCTCGTACATTGCCTTGATCAGCAGGTCGAATGCCTTTTCCGGTGTTGGCTCCGGCGCTGCGGCAACGCACAGAGGCATGCTCAAGGCAATGAAAAAGCACAAGGCGTAGCGGCGCATGGCGATACCATCAAGGCAGGGGCGGAAAGACTGCTGCACCTGCGCTTGGCTGTCCATGCAACTTGTTTGAAATGGCGTTGCCGTTGCCGTCAGCGATGCGTATCGCTGACGCAACTACTGTGCCGGCTTACGCGCACTCATCGGTCCACATCATCTCCGCGATCGGGCGCAGTGCCTTGCACTCCTGCGTCATCGCTTCGGCGGACTGTACCTGGGCCTTTGCCTTCAGTTCCTCGGCCATCGCGTCCACGCCGCTGATCTGGTCCGGCGCGATCTTCGCCACGCAGGCGCGATGCTGCTGCAGCAGCAGGTCGCAGCCCGGTACGCCGGTCACCTTCGGCGCGTTGGCCGCCTGCGCGTCCTGCATCCAGTCCTCGAACGGTGCCAGCGCGCCGGTCACGGTACCTACCAGATCGTCGAAGTTGCCGCTGTACCAGTAGCCGTTGTCCTTGGCCGGGTACAGGGTGAAGGTGCCGCTGACCGGCACGCGCGCGCCGCTCTGCAGCGCCTGGGTGTAGGCATCGGTGAACAGCTTGCGCGAGGCCGGGCTGGCATCGGCGGCCAGGCTGGCGGCGAACAGCGGGCGTACCTTGCCGAGGTCGGGCACCTGGCAGCTGAAGCTGATGCGCGCCAGCTTCTGGTCTTCAACGTATTCGTTGTCTTCGATCACGCTCTTGGTCGCGCGGCACTTCGAATCGCGCAGGGCCTTGGCATACAGCGCTTCGGTGGCGGCGGCGTCGGTCTTGGTACCGGCGCTGGCCAGCACGGTCTGCCACGGCTCGGCCATGGCCTTGGCCAGCGCACCCGGGGTCGGGGTCACGGCGTCCTGGCCTTCGAAGGCCGGCTTCAGTGCATCGTTGAGCGTGCGCGTGGCGGCGGCGTCGTCTTCCAGCAGCACGCGTGCATACAGGTCGAAGGCCTGTTCGGGCGTCAGCTGGGCCGGTGCAGCGCTGGCAAACAGCGGGGCACACAGCAGGGCGCTGGCCAGCAGGGTACGGTTGAGAGTCTTCATGACGGAGCTTTCCTGTTCCAGAAGCGCGCAAGACTAGCGCATCCAGCGATACTTTCGATGGCGACCAGAGGTCACATGGCGGTGTGCCCCGGCCAAAAAAACGGGCCCCTTGCGGGGCCCGTTCGATCGCACGACGAGGAGCGATCGTTGGATCAGAAGCTGGCGCGCACGCCCACCGAGTACTGGGTGACGTCGCGGTAGCCGGCGATCTCACCCACCAGGCCCCAGGTCCTGGTGAAGTTGACCTGGCCACCAACGGTGCCGACCCAGGTGCCCTTGAAGTTGTTGCCGCCATCCATGTAGCCGGCCTTGGCCCAGGCTTCGGTCATGCGCGACGGCTTGCCGCGGATACCCATGGTGACGCGGCCCAGGTTGGTGTGGTCCTTGCCGTGGTAACGCAGGCCGTCATAGCGCAGGGTCGATTCAGCGTTCTGGCGCACCCAGGCGGCATCGGCGGTGAAGTCAACGCGGTCGCTCCAGGGCATGTGGTAACCAATGCCCAGCTCCGGCTGGTTCAGTTCCAGCTTCAGCGAATCTTCGCCGTAGTGGCGGGTCTTGCTGGTACGCGACCAGCCACCGAACACGTAGACCTGTTCGGCAAGTGCGACCGAACCACGCAGGTAGCCGCCGTCGACCTTCGGGTCGTCCAGTGCGTTGTCGTCAACCTTGACCTGCGTCCAGCCGCCTTCAACGTAGGTGTAGCTCAGGGCGTCGGCCGACGCGGTGAACGGGGCGGCGGCCAGCAGGGCGGCCACGATCAGGATCTTGCGCATGGGAATTCCTGTGAATTTCAGTCCATTGGCGGGCCTGCCCTTGCGGCTGCCCGTGGCGACCTCATGTCGTCCGGGGCAGGATTTTAATGAAAGTTTTACAAATTGCGAGCGACGGCCGTCACAGCTGTGGCATCCGACCCCGTTCAGCCCGGGCTGGTACACTGGTGATGCCGGTTCGCCGGTACACAAACGTCTTCAGGGCGGGGTGCGATTCCCCACCGGCGGTAGGTGCGCAAGCACGAGCCCGCGAGCGCCCCGGCCCACGGCCGGGGGTCAGCAGATCCGGTCCAATGCCGGAGCCGACGGTCATAGTCCGGATGAAAGAAGACGGTGCCACAGGGCCTCAGCGGCCCTGCGCCCGCCTGTTTGCCTTGCGGCGTTTTTCGCTCACTTTCCGCGGAGAACGTTTCTTGTTTACTGGAATCATCGAAGGCGTCGGCCGTCTGGCCGCTCGCGAATCCATCGGCGGCGATGTCCGCTTCACCTTCAACGTCGGGAATCTGCCGTTCGACAACGTGCAGATGGGCGAGAGCATCGCCATCAATGGCGTGTGCCTTACTGTCATCGCGTTCGACGCCAGCAGCTTCCAGGCCGATGCGTCCACCGAGACCCTGGGCCTGACCACGCTGGGCCAGCTGGCCGAGGGCGCGGTCATCAATCTGGAGCGCGCCATGCGCCCGACCGATCGCCTTGGCGGTCACCTGGTCAGCGGCCACGTCGACGGCCTCGGCCAGGTGCTGTCCATCCATGAAGATGCGCGTGCCCAGC
Organism: Stenotrophomonas maltophilia; assembly: GCF_013464915.1. Classification (GTDB taxonomy): domain Bacteria; phylum Pseudomonadota; class Gammaproteobacteria; order Xanthomonadales; family Xanthomonadaceae; genus Stenotrophomonas; species Stenotrophomonas maltophilia_AT. The sequence goes on along the minus strand of NZ_RAVT01000046.1, from coordinate 1,371 downwards.
GCTGGCGTTTCGCGGCGCCTGCCGCGCTGCGCCGCTACATCGCCAAGAAGGGCTCGATCTGCGTGGACGGCGTCAGCCTCACCGTGAACGAGGTGGACGACGAAGGGTTTGAAGTCGCCCTCATCCCGCACACCGTGGCCAACACCGCCTTCTCCGCCACCGGCGTGGGCAGCGCGGTGAACCTGGAAATCGACCTGGTCGCCCGTTATGTCGAACGCCTGTTGGGCGAAGGAGCACGCGCATGAATTTCGCCCCGATCCCCGAAATCCTGGAAGACATCCGCCAGGGCCGCATGGTCGTCATCGTCGATGACGAAGACCGCGAGAACGAAGGCGACCTGATCATGGCCGCCGAGCTGGTCAAGCCGTCGGACATCAACTTCATGGTCACCCACGGCCGTGGCCTGGTCTGCCTGCCGCTGACCCGCACCCGCGCCGCCGATCTCGGCCTGGCGCCGATGGTGCAGGCCAATACCGCGCAGTTCCAGACCAACTTCACCGTCAGCATCGAAGCGGCCGAAGGCGTGACCACGGGCATTTCCGCCCATGACCGCGCCCATACCATCCGCACCGCGGTGAAGCCCAACGCCAAGCCATCGGACCTGCACCAGCCGGGCCACATCTTCCCGCTGATCGCCCAGCCGGGCGGCGTGCTGACCCGCGCCGGCCACACCGAAGCCGGCGTGGACCTGGCCATGCTGGCCGGGCTGGAGCCGGCCGGCGTGCTGGTGGAGATCCTGAACCCGGATGGCAGCATGGCGCGCCGCCCGGAACTGGAAGTGTTCGCCCGCGAGCACGGCCTGAAGATGGGCTCCATCGCCGACCTGATCGCCTACCGCCTGGCCACCGAGAAGACTGTCGAGCGCGTGGACGAACGCGAGATCGACACCGAATTCGGCCCGTTCAAGCTGGTGACCTACCGCGACCGCATCGCCCACGACCTGCATTTCGCGCTGGTCCGGGGCACGCCGGATGCCGACACCCCGACCCTGGTGCGCGTGCAGGTGGAGAACCCGCTGGCCGACCTGCTGCACTGGCGCCGTGACGACTTCGGCGTGGCCGCCACCGATGCCCTGCGCGCGATCGATGCCGAAGGCGCCGGCGTGATGGTGGTGCTGCAGGCCCCGCGCGACGGGGAGTCTCTGCTGGCCCGCCTGCGCCAGCAGCCAGCGCCGGTGGTGCCGGGCAAGGACAAGGATGTGAGCCAGTGGCGCCGCAACGGTGCCGGCGCGCAGATCCTGTCCGACCTGGGCCTGGGCAAGCTGCGCGTGCTGGGTACCCCGCGCCGACAGATCGGCCTGGCCGGCTACGGCCTGGAAGTGGTGGAGACGGTCACCCCGTAAGCCACCGCTGCACATGGAATCGGTAGTGS
>NZ_RAVT01000045.1 GCF_013464915.1 Stenotrophomonas maltophilia | reverse complement strand
GTCAKATCCKTTTTCCTGCGKAAAACGKATCTGACCCCGGAAGCAAGGCGGCTCTTGCTCTTGCTCTTGCTCTTGCTTCTTCAATCCGGGGTGGACGCGCACGGAAACTGTCCGTGGCCGGGAGGGTGGATTGCGCAGGGGTGTCCGCGGCATGGATGCCGCGGCCAAGCCCCCAGGGACGGGTTCACGGCGTCCCCTGCGCAATCCACCCTCCCGGCCCAAGCGAAGGAAATCCGCCGCTCTCCGCGAGCACCCCGAGGGGCTTCGCCGTTGGCTGGATATCCAGATACCCCGTAAACGAAAACGCCCCAGCGCAGGGCCAGGGCGTTCTCGTGCGTCAGGTCAGGCAGGCATCAGAATTCCTGCCAGTCTCCGTCCGCCAGTTCGGTGGCCATCGAGCGACCACCCGCGGTGCGGCGGGCGGGCGGGGCAGCCGGAGCCGGTGCTGCCGGTGCGGCAACACGCGGGGCCGGGGCAGCGGCGCGCGACGGGGCAACCACGGTATCGGCTTCGTCGACCACGAAGATCGACACCGCCTCGCTGAGGTGGCCGGCCTGTTCTTCCATCGCGCGCGCGGCGGCGGTGGCTTCTTCCACCAGCGCAGCGTTCTGCTGGGTGGTTTCGTCCATCTGCACCACGGTCTGGTTGACCTGCTCGATGCCGGCCGACTGTTCCTGCGAAGCGGCGGAGATCTCGGCCATGATGTCGGTCACGCGCTGCACCGAGGCGACGATCTCGCCCATGGTCGCGCCGGCCTTGTGCACCAGTGCCGAGCCGTCGTTGACCTTGCCGACCGAATCGTCGATCAGGCCCTTGATCTCCTTGGCAGCGGCGGCCGAGCGCTGGGCCAGGGTGCGCACTTCGCTGGCGACCACGGCAAAGCCACGGCCCTGTTCACCGGCACGCGCGGCTTCCACTGCGGCGTTCAGCGCCAGGATGTTGGTCTGGAAGGCAATGCCGTCGATGACGCTGATGATCTCGGCGATCTTCTTCGACGAGGCTTCGATGGCCGACATGGTGGTGACCACCTGGCCGACCACGTCGCCACCCTGCGAGGCGACGCCATGCGCGCCGATGGCGAGCTGGTTGGCCTGGCGTGCATGTTCGGCGTTCTGGCGCACGGTGGAGGTCAGTTCCTCCATCGAGGCGGCGGTTTCTTCCAGGTTGGCGGCCTGCTGCTCGGTACGGCGCGACAGGTCACTGTTGCCCGAGGCGATTTCGCCGGCGGCCGAGCTGATCGCGCGGCTGGACTGCTTGATGCGGGTGACGATTTCACTCAGCTGCGCGGCGGTGGCGTTGGCGTCGTCGCGCATGCGGGCGAACACGCCCTGGTAGTCGCCGTGCATGCGCACGGTCAGGTCACCCTGCGACAGCGCGGCGAGCAGGCCGGAGATCTGTTCGATGCTGCCGGCATTGGCGTCGAGCAGGCCGTTGATCTGCTGCGCCAGCTGCAGGAAGAAGCCTTCCTTGTCGCTGGCGTCGATGCGGCCGGACAGGTCGCCGGCCGCCGCCTGGGCGATGACGCGCGCCACTTCGGCTTCGACCAGGGCTTCCTGGGTACGGTCGCGCCATTCCACCACGTAGCCGACGGTGTCGCCGCCTTCATTGCGGATGGTCGACACCACCTGCGCGAACTGGGCATCGCCGTACTGCATCGGGCGACGGGCGACGCCGTGCGCCTTCAGGTTGCCCAGCAGGGTCTGGTCCATCTCGCCGCGGTGTTCCAGCACGGTGACCGGCTTGCCGATCAGCGAGGCCTGGGCGTCGAAGTCCGGCAGGTCGCGGCGCACTTCATCCTGGTACTGGCTCAGGGTCTGCTGCAGGGCGCGGTTGCTGTAGACGATGGTGTTGCTGGTATCGGTCAGGTAGACGCCGGTCGAGCTGTAGTCCAGCGCGGTACGGATGCGCAGGTTCTCGCGGGCAACGGCCTGGTCGGTTTCGATGCGCTCGCGCAGGTCGCGCTGCATGCGCTGCATGGCCTGCATCAGCTCGCCCACTTCGTCCTGGCGGCTGACATCAATGTGGCCATCGAGCTTGCCGCCGGCGACGTCGTTGGCGACCGAAACGGCGCCACGCACGCTGCCGACCAGGGCGCGGGCGAACAGCCAGACCAGCACCAGGCCGAGTGCGGCGCCGCCCAACAGGGCGATCACGGTCAGCACGGCGGAGGCGGAATAGGTGGATGCGGCCTCTTCGCGCGAGGCGCGGGCGAGGCGGTTGTCTTCGGCGATCAGCGCTTCCAGCGCCGAAGCAGCCTTGCGGTGCTTGGTACGGGTCTCGCCCACGAAGGTATCGATGGCATCGTCCGGCAGGTCCAGCTCCAGCATCTCGGTGACGCTGTCATAGGAGGCCAGGGCGTCCTTCCATTCCTTGGCGAAGGTATCGAACAGCTTCTTCTGCTGCGCGTTGTCGACCAGCTTCGGGTAGTCCTTGATCGACGTGTCCATGCTGGTGCGCAGGTCGACGGCCTGCTTGCGCGCGTCGGACTTGACGTCATCGCTGGCGCGGATCAGCTGCTGGTAGGCGGCATTGCGGTACTCGCCCAGCATGCCGCGCATCTCGCCGGCCATGCGGATGCTTTCCATGCGCGAACCGGCCAACTCGGTGGTGACGTTGTTCAGCGAATGCAGTCCGCGATAGGCGACGATGCCCTGCAGCAGCATCACCAGCAGGAGGACACCGAAGGTCAACAGCAGCTTCGGCATCAGTTTCAGGTTGTTGATCCACGGCATGGGCGTTGCGATCTCCTAAGGCAGACGCGTCCGGGCATCGGGCCCGGTTGCAGCAGAAACCACGCCGGCACAAGCTCCGGCGTGGTTCGACGGACAGCGGATTACTTGATGTTGGCCAGCTTCAGGCCTGCCGGCGAGCTGACTTCGATTTCCGCGCGCGAGGCGTCGCGCTGGATCTTGCCGATCACGCACACGGTCTTGCCTTCCAGGGTTTCCAGCGGGAAGGAGAACTTGCCGCGGTTCTCGCCGGCGATGCGGGCCGAGAAGGTGTGGCGCGGGAAGGCGCCGCCCATGTACAGGAAGGTCGGCTGGCCTTCGGAACCTTCTGCGTAGCGGGCCTTTTCGACCTTGCCACAGACCATGCCGTCCTTGCCGACCGAACGCGGGGCCAGTTCCGGCGGGATCATGTCGGCCGCCTGGGCAAACGCGGAGGAAGCGGTGGTGGCCAGGACAGCGGCCGAAACGAACGCAAGCAGGGACTTCATCGAGGTGTATCTCCGGGGATGGTGATGGTCGTTCCGGTTCCGCGCGCTCCTGCGCGACCGGCTTCTGTCCCCCTATCGGCACTGCCGGGGGGAACTGAAGGGTTTTGTGACCAGAACGTGAAGCAGGTCCGCTGGGTCAGGCGGCAGCGTCTTCGGCGAGGGCGGTCTGGCCCATGTCGGCGCTGTCGAGCAGGGTCTCGATGTCCAGCAGGATCAGCATGCGGTCGTCGTGGGTGCCGATGCCGGAGATGAAGCGGGTATCGACCGCAGCGCCGAACTCCGGGGTCGGGCGGATCTGCTCGGCCGACAGCGGGATCACGTCCGACACGCTGTCGACCACGATGCCGACCACGCGGTCTTCGACATTGAGCACGATCATCACGGTGAAGGCATCGTAGCGGGCATTGTCCAGGCGCAACTTCAGGCGCAGGTCGATGACCGGCACGATGGTGCCGCGCAGGTTGATCACGCCCTTGATGTAGTCCGGGGCATCCGGCACGCGGGTGACCGCATCGTAGCCACGGATTTCCTGCACCTTGAGGATGTCCACGCCGTAGTGCTCGGCGCCGAGGGTGAAGCTGAGGAATTCGCCACCGGCGCTGGCGGCGGAGCTGGTCTTGTCGTTCATCGAGGGGTCCTGGTTCTGCCGGAAGTCCCGGTGTCAGGCTCGATATCGGCCCCGCGCGGGGGGACTTTAGGTGCCGGGGAAGAGGCATCCACGCATGGCGTGGATCTACCGGGGCGTGGGTTGGGCATCCACGCATGGCGTGGATCTACACGGGAAGCGGTAGTACCGGCCGCTGGCCGGCAGCAGCCGTATCCACGTTGTCGGGGATGGGGGTCAGATCCCTTTCCAGGGAAAAGGGATCTGACCCCGGTATACGTTCCAGGGTTGCCTGCCGGCGGCCGGCACTACCTTACATCTCGCCGTTGCGGCGGGCCTTGCGCTGGCGGTCGATGCGGAAGATGTAGCGCTGGATGGCGCTGTCGCCACCGCGCGGCAGGCTGTCAAAGCGCATGCCCACGCGCTTGACCTCGATGCCGTTGGGCTGTCGCTGTGGCAGCAGGTTGCAGACCACCAGTTCGATGTCCAGGTCCGGGCCATCGGGCAGCGACAGCTGCGCCGGGTAGCGCTTCTGCAGGCCGAACACGGCACAGTCGTTGGGCACCACTACGGCCAGGCCACCACCGCTGATGTCCACGACCCGCATCGACAGCGCTTCGGCGCGGGCTTCGCCGGCTGGCAGCAGCAGCTGTGGCGAGTCGGTGACCGGGGTCTCCAGCCGGTACAGCTCGCGGCGCTGCAGGTGCACCAGTTCGTCCGGCAGCGGGGCGCGGAAGGCGACGTGGCCATCGTTGTCCACGCGCTGCAGCGCGTGCAGGCGGAACCGCACGAGGACACGTTCAAGCTGGGCGAAGCAGAGCAGATGGTCGGCCTGCTCGGCGGCGCGGTTCGATGCCTCCTGCGGGCTGCCGTCGAGCAGCAGGTAGTCTTCGTCCTCGTCGAGATCAAGCAGGGCGGTCGGGAACGAACGATCCCGGCCGTCGATATGCGCATTGATCAGCGATCGCTGGTCGATCAGCGAGCGCAGCAGCTGCCGCAGCTGGCGGGGGTTGCGGACCAGGAAGCGTTCGTCCGCGGCGTCGGCCGCGTGGACATCGTGCAGTTCAGTGTCGTGGCCGTCGGACATGGAATCTGTGATCAGGGGCGGGCGCCAGCACGCGTTGGCGCGAGGCTCGATGGGGATATCGGCCTCTGCATTGGATTATGAAGTGAGATTTGCATCACTTTCCATGCGTAAGGGGTCAGATCCCTTTCCCGTGGGAAAGGGAGCTGACCCCGGGTACATCAGAACTCCTGCCAATCACCCTCGGCAGCCAGCGCCGGCTGGGCGGCCGATGTGCGCAACGGTCGTGCCGATGCTGCCTTGGCGGCGGGCAGGGCGGCCGCGACCTGGCGTGGCTGCGGCGCATTTGCCAGCCGTGCCGGCGCAGCGGCGACGCCCTGCGATGCCAGCCGGAAGCGCGCCACGGCTTCGCCCAGCTGCACGGCCTGGTCTTCCATTGCACGCGCGGCCGCCGTGGCTTCCTCCACCAGCGCCGCGTTCTGCTGGGTGGTTTCGTCCATCTGCACCACGGTCTGGTTGACCTGCTCGATGCCGGCCGACTGCTCCTGAGAGGCGGCGGAGATCTCGGCCATGATGTCGGTCACGCGCTGCACCGAGGCGACGATCTCGCCCATGGTGTTGCCGGCCTGGTGGACCAGGCTGGAGCCTTCGGCGACCTTGCCGACCGAATCATCGATCAGGCCCTTGATCTCTTTGGCGGCCGCAGCCGAGCGCTGGGCGAGGGTACGCACTTCGCTGGCGACCACGGCGAAGCCGCGACCCTGTTCACCAGCACGCGCGGCTTCCACCGCCGCGTTCAGCGCCAGGATGTTGGTCTGGAAGGCGATGCCGTCGATGACGCTGATGATCTCGGCGATCTTCTTCGACGAGGCTTCGATGGCCGACATGGTGGTGACCACCTGGCCGACGACTTCACCGCCCTGCGAGGCGACGCCATGCGCGCCGATGGCGAGCTGGTTGGCCTGGCGGGCGTGTTCGGCGTTCTGGCGCACGGTGGAGGTCAGTTCCTCCATCGAGGCGGCGGTTTCTTCCAGGTTGGCGGCCTGCTGCTCGGTGCGGCGCGACAGGTCGCTGTTGCCGGAGGCGATCTCGCCGGCGGCCAGGGTGATGCTGGAGGCACTGGCCTGGATCTGGCCGACGATCTGGGTCAGCTGCGCGACAGTGGTATTGGCGTCGTCACGCATGCGCGCGAACACGCCGTTGAACTGGCCGTCCATGCGCGCGGTCAGGTCGCCGGCAGCGATCGACTGCAGCAGCTGCGAGAGCTGGCCGAGGTTGCCGTCGGCCACCTGCATCATGCTGTTGAGCTGCTCGATCATCACGCGGAAATCGTGATCGAAACGCTGCGCATCACCGCGCTGGCTGAAGTCGCCGGCGGCGGCGGCCGAGGCCAGCTGCTGGATCTGCGTGTTGATGGCCAGCAGGCTGGCCTTGGCCGCATCCATCGACTCGTGCAGGATCGCGCGGCTGCCCGGCAGGCGGCGTGCGTCCGGGGTAAGGTTGCCGGTGGCGTACTGGTTGAGCACGTCGATGGCATCGCGGATCGAGTCGAGATGCTCGAAGATGACCGTGTTGATGCCGCTGGCCAGCTGCCCGTAGACGCCCGGGAAGTCTTCCGGAATGCGGTGGCTGATGTCCGGGCCGGCGTGCATCTGCGCCATCAGCTGGGTTTGCTCGGAGAAGCGGCGCAGCATCGCGGTCATTTCGGTGGTGGCCGCCAGCATGCGGCCAGCCTCGTCCTTGCCGGTGCTCTGGGTGGTGACGCTGAGGTCGCCGCGTGCGACGGCCTGGATGGCGTTCACGGCCTTGCCGAGCGGGCCGACCACGGCGCGTGAGATGACCACCGCCAGGGTTGCGGCGACCACAACCAGCAATACGACGGCGGCAATGATAGCCAGCATGCTGTTGCGGTGGGTGGCATTGGCGTTGTCGATCTTGCCCTGCATCAGCGAGCTGCTGTACGCGCCCAGTGCCTTGAGGTCTTCAAAGGCTTTGCGGCGCAGTGGGCGCGACTGGTCGTCGGAGATCTGCCGTGCGACGACGCCATCGCCGGCAGTGGCCGCTTCGCGCAGCTTGGCATTGGCTGCGAAGTAGCCATCGACGTCGGCCTGCACGGCGCGGTAGAGCTCGCGCTCCTTGGCGCCGGCCGGCAGCTTGGCGTACGCGGCCAGCTGTTCGCGCACGACGGCGGCGGTGTCGTCCATGCGCTTGTTGTAGTCGGCCACCTTCTCGGGCTGGTCCAGCATGCTCAGCTGGGCCAGCTCATAGGTACGGAACTCACCCAGCTGCGAGCGCACTTCGCCGAGGTACTGCACGGACGGAATATCGTTGGAGGCCATGGCGCTCAGCTGCGCGTTGGCCTCGGACAGGCGGACCAGGGCGAAGGCACCCAGTACGACGGTCATCAGGGTGGTGAGGGTGAACCCCACGGCCAGCTTGCGGGCGATGGGCAGATCGTGGAACCACTTCATGCAGGGTGCTCCAGGTGGGCAGGGCGCCGGCGCTGTTGCGTCGGCTGGGGGTGGTTGCAGAGCGAACGGTGGTGCCCGGTGGGGGTTCGGTGACGGCCGTCAAAGCGAAATAGCGGCGCAGTTCGGATGGACTTTATGGACGCAGATCACATTCGGTTGCGTAGGGATGACGGCGCGAAAGTGCCGCCGTGGCGGGGCTCGCGCTTGCATGACGTAGTTGCGCGCGAAACCTTCGCGTCGACGGAGTTCACGGAATACAGGGCGCAGTGGGTTGGGGTCAGATCCCTTGGCAGGGCGCGCGCAAACAAAAACCGCCGCCCCGAAGGGCGGCGGTCCAGTACACGCCTGCAGCGTGGATCAGGCGGCCTGCGGCATCCGCAGCGAGCGTACCAGGCCGCCGATGTCGACGATCAGGGCCACGCGGCCATCGCCGAGGATGGTGGCACCGGACACCCCGCCGATGCGGCGGTAGTTGTTCTCGATGTTCTTCACCACCACCTGCTGCTGGCCGACCAGCTCGTCCACTTCCAGTGCGATCTTCTGGCCATCGCCTTCGACCACGACCACCAGCGATTCGCTGCCCGGTGCACGGTTGCCGTAGCCGTAGTACTCGCTCAGCGAGAGGATGGGCAGGTACTCGCCACGCACGCGCAGCACGCGGCCTTCGCCGGCCATGCTGCGGATGTCCTCGGGCTGCGGCTGCAGGGCCTCCAGGACGTAGGCCAGTGGCAGGATCAGCGTCTCGCCCGCCACCGCTACGGTCATGCCATCGAGGATGGCCAGGGTGAGTGGCAGGCGGATCAGCGTGCGGGTGCCGGCGCCGAGGCTGCTTTCGATCTGCACCTCGCCACCCAGCGCCTGGATGTTGCGGCGGACCACGTCCATGCCGACGCCGCGCCCGGACAGATCGGTGACTGCATCGGCGGTGGAGAAGCCGGGTTGGAAGATCAGGTCCCAGACCTGCGAATCGGTCGGGTTGTCCGGCACGGCCAGACCACGTTCGGTGGCCTTGGCCAGGATCTTGGCGCGATCCAGGCCGCGGCCGTCGTCGCTCACTTCGATGACGATGTGCCCGCCCTGGTGCGATGCGGCCAGGGTGATCGTGCCGGTCTCGTCCTTGCCCGCGCCGCGACGCACGTCGGGCATTTCCAGGCCGTGGTCGATCGAATTGCGCACCAGGTGCACCAGCGGATCGGCGATCTTCTCGATCAGGCCCTTGTCCAGCTCGGTGCCTTCGCCGACGGTGCGCAGGCGCACCTGCTTGCCCAGGCGGCTGGAAAGGTCGCGGACCAGGCGCGGGAAGCGGCGGAACACCGCATCGACCGGCAGCATGCGCACGCCGATCACCGCTTCCTGCAGGTCGCGGGTGTTGCGTTCCAGCTGGTCCAGGCCGGCGAACAGGCTCTCGGCGTGGACCGGGTCCAGCGCGTGCGAGACCTGCTTGAGCATGGCCTGGGTGATGACCAGTTCGCCGACCAGGTTGATCAGCGCATCGACCTTGTCGACGCTGACGCGGATCGATGTCTCGGCTTCCTGGCTGGCAGCGCCGCTGGCGGCGGGCGCAGCAGGTGCCGCCGGTACGACGGCAGCAGGTGTGGAAGGGGCTGCTGCAACGGGGGCCTGGGTAGCCAGGCTCGGCGGCGCTGCCGGACGGATGTCCAGCTCGCAGTCGTCCAGTACCCAGGCGAAGGTGTCTTCGATCTTGCTGCGCGGCACCTTGCCGACCAGACCGAGGTCCCATGCCAGGTGGGCCTCGAGCGGGTCGAGCTGGGCAAAGCCGGGCAGGCGCTCCATGCGCGCGGCCACCTGCAGCGAACCGAGGTGTTCCAGTTCGCGGATGATGCGCAAGGGGTCGTTGCCGCTCATGAACAACGAAGGTGCCGGGGTGAAACCGATCTGCCAGGCTTCCGGCGTATCGTCCACCTTGGCGGCGGCGGCAGCGGCCGGCACGCTCGGTGCGGCCTGGCCGGAGAGAACGGCTTCCAGGCGTGCCTTCACCGCTGCGACAGCGGCAGGGTCGGCAGCCTGGCCGTGCTCGGCCTCGCGCAGCAGTGCGCGCAGCACATCCACCGAGGACAGCATGGCATCGACAGCGTGGCCTTCCAGGGCCCGCTTGCCGGCACGCAGCTCATCGAGCAGCGTTTCCAGCACGTGGGTCAGGCCGGCGATGGCGTCGAAGCCGAAGGTGCCGGCGCCGCCCKTGATGGAGTGGGCGGCGCGGAACACCGAATTGATGATCTCCGCGTCCTGCTGCCCCGATTCCAGGGCCAGCAGGCCAGCCTCCATCGCGTCGAGGCCTTCGCGGCTCTCCTCGAAGAAGGTGGCGTGGAAGCGTTGCAGGTCCATGCTCATGGCAGTGGTGGTCCGGAAGCGAAGAAGGGGAGCGGTGCGGGGCGATCAGCCCAGCACTTTCTGCACGGTGGCGACCAGCTGTTCCGGATTGAACGGCTTGACCAGCCAGCCGGTGGCGCCGGCGGCCTTGCCTTCGGACTTCTTGTCGGCGGCCGATTCGGTGGTCAGCATCAGCAGCGGGGTGAACTTGTAGTCCGGCAGCTGGCGCAGTTCGCGGATCAGCGCGATGCCGTCCATGTTCGGCATGTTGACGTCGGTGACCACCGCGTTGAAGCGTTGGCCCTTGGCGCGACCGAGCGCGACCGCGCCGTCTTCGGCTTCTTCGACGGCAAAACCGGCCGAGGTGAGGGCGAAGGAAACCATCTGGCGCATCGACGCCGAATCGTCCACCACCAAGATACGTGCGCTCATGCAGCGTTCTCCACAGATTTCAGGTTGTCATGGGTTACGTCCAGGCCCAGGGCCTGGGTGACGCCCAGCAGGCGCGCGGCGTCACGGAAGGTTGCGGTGCAACCGTGGAAGCCGGTGCCCAGGCCTGCCTCGCGGCGGGCCTGCACGAATGCACACAGCACCTGCACGGCGGCCGTGTGGATGCGGGCGACCTGGCTTGCATCCAGGGTCAGCTCGCCTGCCTGCGCCACCAGCGGGGCGAGGCGGTTCTTGAGCTCGGTGCTGCTCTCGATGCCGAGATCCTCACCCAGTTCGACAGTGCTCATCGTTGCTCCGGACAAACGGTTCCGTGATCCATAACGGCACCCCGGCAGGGTTCTTTAGGGGAATCGACGCGGCGCGTCGATGCGGTGTTCTTCGGGGACGGGAGATGCCGATGCTGCGCATCGGCGCCTGCCGTCCCCACTGCGCGGTCGCCATCAAAAAGGGGACGGAGGGGATTAAGTCGCAATCGCCCCTGCGATCTGCCCGGCCATCAGCCGAGTCGGCGTTTCGCGCCGACGCGTTACCTGTCGTGGACGCAAGGAATTGATCCGTTGGATCAACACCTTACGTCCCCGCTGCGCGGTCGCCGTTTCCACAGGTAGCCTCGGACGGGCGCGGGCATTTGCGACTTAATCCCCTCCGTCCCCTTTTTCGCTCAACTCAACAGCCGTGTGGCGTCCAGCAGGATCATCGGTCGCTGGCTGACCCGGGCCACGCCACGGAACAGATCATTGGAGATCTGGCAGATGCGGGCGGTATCCGGGGGTTCGATCTGCGAATCGGTGAGGTTGGCGACGTCCTCCACGGCCGACACGCGCAGGCCGATGGTCTCTCCGTCCTCTTCCAGCACCACGATGCGGGTCTGGGCGTCGTCTTCCGCCGCCGCAGCACCGAGGTGCAGGCCGAGGTCCATCACCGGCACCACCTGGCCACGCAGGTTCATGATTCCGAGCATCGCCGGTGCGGTGCCGCGCAACGGCAGCAGCGGCACCGGCAACACCACTTCCTGCACTTTCAGCAGTTCCAGCGCATACGCCTGGGTTCCGCAGCGCAGGCGCAGCCAGCGCGAGGTGCGCTCGCCGGCGCGGCGGTTCTGCGGGTGCGGGCTGCTGGCGGGCTGGTGCGCCTGTGCCTGCAGCTCCTGCCAGGTGCCGGGACGGCTGCTGGCCGGGGCATCCACGGCAACGCGCGGGGGTGGCGCGGCGGCAGCGCGTGCAGCTGGGACGGCCGGGGCGGGGGCAGGGCGCGGTGCAGGGGGCGCGACCACGGCCGGTGGCGGCGTTGGGACATCCTCGCCACCGGCGGCGGCTTCGAATGCTGCCTGCAGGCCTGGGCTGTCAGTGTGGGCGAGGTGATGGCTGTCGGCCGCGTCGGTCTCGTAGATCACTTCGTCGGGCAGGTCGTCCCAGGTGGGCTCTGGGCCACTCGTTGCCGCAGGAGCTGCTACGGGCTCCGTTTCGTGGATTACCTCATCGGGCAGGTCGTCCCAGGTCGGCTCGCGTTCGGCAGCCGCTTCGCCTGCCGGGCGCGGCTCGGCGCTGCCGCTGGTGGCGGCTTCGAAGGCGGCTTCGAGTGCGGCCGTGTCCTCGGCCACGGCGACAGTCCCGGTCTCGTAGATCACTTCGGCCGGCAGGTCGTCCCAGCTGGGCTCGCGTTCCGTGTCGGTCACGGCCGCGGTCGTGGGCGTGGATGCGGCTTCGAAGGCGGCCTGCAGGGCTGCGTCGTCTGCAGCGGGCTGCGCGACGACGGCGTCCGTCTCGTAGATGACCTCGGCGGGCAGGTCGTCCCATGTCGGCTCGCGTTCGGCGTCCGCTGCAATCGCCGGGCACGCTTCGTCGCTGGCCGGCGGCGGTGCAGCCGGTGGCGCCACGGCGATCGCTTCGCCCAGCAGTTCGTCCAGGTAGTCGTCCAGTACGCCTGTGCTGTTCATGCGGCCTGCTCCAGGGCGCGGGCATCCTCGCCGAGGATCCAGTTCAGGGCCCGGCGGTAGGCGGCCAGGCCACGGCCCGGGTAGTCCTCGCCGACGCTGGGCAGGGTCAGGCCTGCGGCGTTGCTGATGCGGGTGTCGATCGGAATGGCGTCTTCCCACACCCGGGCGCCGTGACGATCCTGCATGGTGCGCAGCGATTCGTTGCCGGCGCGGGTGCGGCGGTCGAACAGGGTGGGCAGGATCGAGATCGGCAGGGGGCGGCGGCGCGAGCGCTCGACCATCTCGCCGGTGCGGACCATGCCGTCCAGGCCATGCAGGGCCAGCGGCTCGGCCTGGGTGGGAATGATCAGGCGGTCGGCAGCGGCCAGCGCGTTGATCATCAACAGGCCGAGGGTGGGGGCACAGTCCAGCAGGATGTAGTCGTGTTGGCCCTGGTGACGCGCCAGCGCGTTCTGCAGGGCCAGGCCGAGGCCGGGCTGGTTGGCGCTGCGGCGCTCCAGCGTGGCCAGCGCCGACTGCGCGCAGACATAGTCCAGGCCGTGGATGCTGCTGGCATGGCACAGGCTGGAAAGATCTGCCGGCGGGGCGCCGAACAGTTCCAGCACGCCGGCCGGCGGCGGATCCACCGGCACGCCGAAGGCGCGGCTGAGCGAGGCATGCGGATCGAGGTCGATCAGCAGCACACGATGGCCAAGTGCGGCCAGGCCACGGCCGAGGGCGAGGGTGGTGGTGGTCTTGCCGACTCCGCCCTTCTGGTTGGCGACTGCCCAGATGCGCATCGGTTTACTCCTTCATTGCCGGGGGAACGGCGGCGCCGACGCGGCTGCCAGCCGGCACCGGCGGCAACTTCACCGGTGCGATGGGAGAGGTGGGAGCGGTAGCCGGCGTTGCTGCGGCCTGTTCGGTGGCGCTGTTGTCGGCGGCGCCGGTGGCCGCGTTCAGACGTTGGCCCAGCGGATCCACCGAGTGCGAAGTGTCGGCCAGGATGATGACCATCACCCGGCGGTTGCGGTTGCGGCCCTGCGCGCTGTCATTCTCTTCGCGCGGGCGGAACTGGCCATAGCCGACCATCGCCAGCCGCGACGGCTGCACGCCCTGGTCGGCGAACAGGTGCACCACGCTGGCGGCGCGTCCGGCCGACAGTTCCCAGTTGGACGGGAAGGTGGCGGTGGCGATCGGCACGTTGTCGGTATGACCTTCCACGCGCACGCTGTTGGGCACGTCGCGCAGCACTTCGGCCAGGCTGGCCAGGGTCTGCCGCGCATGCACGTCCAGCGCGGCCGAGCCGGTGGGGAACAGGATGTCGCTGTTGATTTCGACTTCGATCCACAGCTCGGTGCGGCGTACGCTGATCATGCCGCGGTCGATCAGCGGCGCCAGCGCGGCGGTGAGGCGGTCGGCGATGCTGTTGAGCTGGCGCTCGGCGCGCGCGATCTGTTCCTGGTTGTGTACCGAAACAGGCATGCGCATCTGCGAGGCCATCGACGGCAGCAGGGTCGGGTCGTGCGAGGGTGCCGGTGCGGACGGTCCGATCTTGGTGCCGGACTTGATCACCGACGGGCTGTCCCAGCCGCCGCCCTGCACCTGCTTGTTGCCGACCTGCACCGGGTTGATCGTGCGCGGCGCGCCACCAAAGGCATCGGTAAGCGCGTCGGCCATGATCCGGTACTTGCCTTCGTTGACCGAGGAGATCGCGTACATGACCACGAAGAAGGCGAGCAGCAGCGTCATCAGGTCGGCATAGGGGATCGCCCATGCTTCATGGTTGGCGTGCTCTTCGTGGTGCTTGCGGCGGGCCATGTCAGTGCAGGAAGCCGGAGAGGTTGGTTTCGATGTTGCGCGGGTTCTCGCCCTGGGCGATCGAGATCAGGCCTTCGATGACCATCTCGCGGTCGCGGGTGTTGTGCGAGATCACACTCTTGAGCTTGGCAGCGATCGGCAGGAACAACAGGTTGGCCGAGGCGATGCCGTAGATGGTGGCGGTGAACGCTGCAGCGATGCCGTGGCCGAGCTTGCTCGGGTCGGCCAGGTTCTTCATCACCGCAATGAGGCCGAGGACCGCACCGATGATGCCCAGCGTGGGTGCGTAGATGCCCATCGCTTCGAAGACCTTGGCGCCAGCCTGGTCCTGGTGTTCCTGGCTGCCCAGTTCGATCTCCAGCATGTGACGCATCGATTCGGGTTCAACGCCGTCCACCAGCAGCTGCAGGCCCTTGCGCAGGAACGGGTCCTGCTGCGCTTCCACCTGTGACTCCAGGCCCAGCAGGCCCTGGCGGCGGGCGATGTTGCTCCACTCGACGATCTGCTGGATCAGTTCGCGGCGATCGCTGTGCGGCGGGCGCACGACCCAGCGCACGATCTTGAACGCATGCTTGAACACCGCCGGCGAGGTGTGCAGCAGGATCGCGGCCACGGTGCCGACGATGACGATCACGAACGCCGCAGGCGACCACAGGGACGCCAGGCCGGCGCCCTTGAGGATGCTGCCACCGACCAGCGAGGCCAGGGCGAGAAAGAGTCCAATGAGGCTGAGTCTATCCATGGTTCCGGTATCGGCTTGTATGAATGGGACTTGAGACACCGGGAGAACGCGTACAGACGGTAGTCACAGTTTTCGGGTCGCCGGGCCATGCCCGGCGGGGTTCAGCGTATGCCGTCCACGTCCAGGATCAGTGCCATGCGACCATCGCCGATCAAGGTTGCACCGGCGTAACCGCGCAGGCCGCGCAGGGTCTTGGGCAGTGGCTTGATGACCACTTCCTCGCGCCCGCGCACCTGGTCCACGACCAGGCCGAAGCGCGCTTCGCCGGCCTGCAGCACCACGATGGTCAGCAGGGTCGACGCGGCGGGCGTCACATCCAGCCACTGGCGCAGGTCGACCAGCGGCAGGGTGTGCGAGCGGCGGTCGAGCACGGCGCGGCCATCGAACCAGCCCAGCGATGTGCGCGGCGCGTGCAGCACTTCCATCACGCGCGCCAGCGGCAGCGCGTAGACGTCCTCGCCGGCCTGCACCAGCAGGGTCGGCAGGATCGCGAGGGTGAGTGGCACGCGGATCAGGAAGCGGCTGCCACGACCCAGTTCCGACTGGATCTGGATCTGGCCACTCAGCTCGCGGATGCGCGACTGCACCACGTCCATGCCCACGCCACGGCCGGAAATATCGGTAACCTGCTGCTTGGTCGAGAAGCCGGGCAGGAACACCAGGTGCAGGCACTCCTCGCTGCTCAGGCGGGCAGCGGCTTCCGGGTCGATCAGGCCCTTCTCGCGCGCCTTGGCACGCAGTTTCTCGGGGTCGATGCCGGCGCCATCGTCCTGCACCTCGATGCTGACGTAGTCACCTTCCTGCTGGGCGGACAGGCGCACATGGCCCATCCGCGGCTTGCCCTGTGCTTCACGCAGGTCGGGCATTTCCACGCCGTGGTCGATGGCGTTGCGGACCAGATGCACCAGCGGGTCGGCCAGCGCTTCGACCAGGTTGCGGTCGAGCTCGGTCTCGGCGCCGACCAGCTCAAGGTCCACTTCCTTCTTCAGCGAACGGGCAACGTCGCGGGCGACCTTGGGGAAGCGCGAGAACACCTTGCCCACCGGCTGCATGCGGGTACGCATCACCGCCGACTGCAGGCGCGCAGTGGCGATGTCCAGCGTCGATACGGCGCGGTCCAGCTCCTCGTCGCGCAGGCGTGCACGCAGGGTCTTCAGGCGGTTGCGGGAAAGCACCAGTTCGCCGATCAGGTTGACGATCGCGTCCAGGCGCTTGGTGTCCACGCGCACAGTGTGCTCGGCCTCGGCCATCGGCTTGGCCGCCGGCTTGGCTGCGGGCGCCGGGACAGGTGCCGGGCGAGGTGCTGCGGCGGGTGCCGCCGCGATGGCGGCAGCAGGCTTCGCGCCTGGCGCAGCGCCACCGTGCAGCTGGTCCAGCAGGGCTTCGAACTCGTCTTCGCTGATCAGGCCATCGTCGGCCTTCTTCGCCGCCGCGACCGCGGTCGGCGCGTTGCCGCCGTGCAGCTGGTCGAGCAGGGCCTCGAACTCGTCGTCGGTGATCAGGTCGCTGCCGCCCGCCGCAGGTGCGGCTACAGCCACCGGCGCGGCAGTGCCGCCGTGCATGTCGAACTGCGCGATCAGGTCCGGCGGCGCATAGCCCGGCTCGGTACCGGAGGACACGGCGTCCAGCATCGACTGCAGGTAGTCCAGCGACTGCTGGGCGGCGTCGAAGTGGTGGGCCTGCAGTACCGCCTGCCCGGCACGCGCGATGCCCAGGGCTTCTTCAGCGGCGTGGCACAGCTCGACCATGGCGGTGACGCCAAGGAAGCCGGCGCCGCCCTTGAGCGTGTGGTAGCCGCGGAACACCGCGTTGAGTTGCTCGGTGTCCTGCGGTGCCTGCTCCAGCGACACCAGCTGTTCGCCCAGGCGATCCAGGATTTCCTGGGCCTCGATGATGAAATCGGCAGTGATGTCGTCGGATACCGCGCTCATGCTTACAGCCCCAGATCCGACAACAGGTCGTCGGCGTCGTTCTGCGAGACCGCGTGGCGGTCCAGTCCCTTCAGTGCCGGCCCGGCCAGTTCCGGGTCGGTGCGATGCTGTTCCGGCGGCAGGCCGAGCGCGCCGAAGCCTTCGTGCACGCGGCGGACGATGCCGACCACGCGACGGATGATCTGCCCGGTCAGGTCCTGGTAGCTCTGGGTCAGGGCGATCTCGGTCAGGTTGTGGCGGATGCGCTCGAGCTGCGCGTCCTGGCCCGGCTGCAGGCCTTCGGCGCGCAGTTGCTCGGTCAGGCTGCGGCATTCCTCGGCCAGGTCCAGGGTGCGGTGCGTGGCCTGTTCGGTCATCGCCACCACGTGGTCAAGGCGTGCGCAGGCGTCGTCCAGCTCACCGGCCTCGCTGGGCACGGTCGGCAGTTCACCCAGCGCCTGTCCCAGCTCGCGGGCCAGCCGCGAGAGGCCGCTCATCATCGGCTGCGTACGCAGCGCGACCAGTCCGTCGATGCGTTGCCGCCAGGCGGCTTCGTCACCGGACTCCAGTGCGTCCAGGGCTTCCTGCAGGCGCAGGGCGAGGGCGTTCCTGTCGACCGTGGTATCCATCAGGCGCTGGCCGCCAGGCGTTCGAAGATCTTGCCCAGCTTCTCTTCCAGGGTCTGCGCCGTGAACGGCTTGATGATGTAGCCGTTCACGCCGTTCTGGGCGGCTTCGATGATCTGCTCGCGCTTGGCTTCGGCGGTGACCATCAGCACCGGCAGGGTCTTCAGCTTGGCATCGGCGCGGATCGCTTTCAGCAGCTCGATGCCGGTCATCACCGGCATGTTCCAGTCGGTGACGACGAAATCGAACGGCTGGCTCTGCAGCAGCGACAGCGCGGCATGCCCGTCCTCGGCTTCGGCGGTGTTGGTGAAGCCCAGATCGCCCAGCAGGTTCTTGACGATTCGACGCATGGTCGAGAAGTCGTCGACGATCAGGATGCGCATGTTCTTGTTCAAAGCAGAGTTCCTTTGTTGTTCATTCCGGGCGGCCGGGGGCAGCCGCCTCGGGCATGTTCATTCTTCCAGGCCGGCGTCGGCGGCCTCGAAGATTTTCAATCGGCCACGCAGGCGCAGTACCGCCTGTCCGTGGATCTGGCAGACCCGCGACTCGCTTACGCCGAGCACCGCGCCGATCTCCTTCAGGTTCAGTTCCTGCTCGTAATAGAGCGAGAGCACCAGCTGTTCGCGCTCGGGCAGGTGGCCGATGGCCTTGCCCAGTTCGCGGCCGAACTCACCGCGCTCCAGCACCTGCTGCGGGGTCGGGCCGCCCTGGGCGACGGTGTCCAGCTCGCCCTGGTCCTCGATGCGCGACTCCAGGCTCAGCACCTGGCCGCGTGCGGCGTCTTCCATCAACCGCAGGTATTCAGGCAGCGGCATCTCCATCGCGGCGGCCACTTCGGTGGCGCTGGCGGCGCGGCCACTGCTCTGTTCCAGGCGGCGGATGGTGGCGGCGGCATCGCGGGCACGGCGGTGCACCGAGCGCGGTACCCAGTCGCCACGGCGGATCTCGTCGATCATCGAGCCGCGGATGCGGATCGAGGCATAGGTCTCGAACGAGGCGCCCTGGTCGGCGTCGTAGCTGCGCGAGGCCTCGATCAGGCCCATCATGCCGGCCTGGATCAGGTCGTCCACTTCAACGCTGGCAGGCAACCGCGCGGCCAGGTGGTGGGCGATGCGCCGCACCAGGTCCGAGTGCTGGGCGATGACTTCGTTGGCCGCCGAGCGCTGGACCTCCCGGTACTGGGCTGCGCCTTTCATGCGGCCACCCCGCGCTGCTTGAGGATGCGCTCGAGGAAGAACTCGACGCCGCCACGCGGTTCGGTCGGCGCCTGCCAGCGTGCGGTGCGACGGGCGATCTCGGTGATCGCCAGCGCTGCGGGGCTGGACGGATAGGCCTTCACCACCGGCTGCTGGCGCTGCACCGACAGGCGCAGCCAGTCGTCCTGCGGCACGCAGCCCAGGTAGTTCAGCGAGACATCGGCGAGGAACTTCTCGCAGACGCGGGTCAGCTTCTCGTACAGCACGCGGCCCTCGTTGGGGTCGCGCACCATGTTGGCCACCACCTGGATGCGGTCCACGCCGCGTTCGCGCGAGAGCACCTTGATCAGCGCGTAGGCGTCGGTGATCGAAGCCGGTTCGTCACAGACCACCACCACGGTGTCCTGCGCGGCCTGGCAGAAGGTCAGCACGCCGTCGGTGATGCCCGCGGCGGTGTCGACCACCATGATGTCCAGTTCACGTTCCAGCTCGGAGAACACGTTGACCAGGCCGACGTGCTCGGCCGGGGCCAGCTCGGCCATGTGCCGGCGGCCGGATGCGGCCGGCACCACCAGCACGCCGTTCGGGCCTTCGACGATGACGTCTTCCAGCGAGCAGCGGCCGGCGACCAGGTCGGCCAGCGTAAAGGTGGGGTTCAACCCCAGGATCACGTCGATGTTGGCCAGGCCAAGGTCGGCGTCCAGCAGCAGCGTGCGCTTGCCCATGCCGGCCAGCGCCACGGCCAGGTTGGCCGACACATTCGTCTTGCCCACGCCGCCCTTGCCGCCGGTCACGGCGATGGTGCGCACAGGGCCGAGCGGCTCGCTGCGGGTGGCCGACAGCGGGAAGGTCTTGGTCAGCTTGGCGTACTCACGCGACGGCATGGTTCAACTCCGGGTTGCAGGGCATATCGGCCGCTCGGCGCAAATCTTCAAGGCGAAGTACAAGATTGGCTGCACTGGCCCGGTGCAGGTCGTCCGGAACGTCCTGGCCATCGGTCACCCAGGTGATCGGCAGGGCGTGGTCCACGGCCACCGACAGGGCGTTGCCGAAGCGGCCGGTCTCGTCCAGCTTGCTCAGCACCAGGCCCTGCAGGTTGGCCGCACCGAAGCGGCGGACCACTTCGTCCATGTCGCCGAAGCTGGTGTTGGCCGGCAGCACCAGCAGGGTGCGCACCTGGCGGGCGGCGCGCAGCCACTGCAGCTGGGCGGCCAGTGCGCGGTCGCGCGGGCCCAGCCCGGCGGTGTCGATCAGCACCAGCTTGTAGTCCTTCAGCCGCTCCAGCAGCTGGTCCAGGTCGGTGCCGCTGTTGGCTTCGTGCACGGCGATGCCGAGCTGGCGGCCGTAGCCGTACAGCTGCTCGCGGGCGCCGATGCGGGTGGTGTCGGTGGTGACCAGGGCGACGTCACGCGGCGCGTGTTTCTCGGCGAAGCGCGAGGCCAGCTTGGCGATGGTGGTGGTCTTGCCGGCGCCGGTCGGGCCGACCAGGGCGATCACGCCGCCTTCCTCCAGCGGGTCGACCGGGGCGATCGGCAGCTTGCGCGAGATCAGCCCCAGCATCAGGCCGCGGCCACGGTGGGCTTCAGTCTCCAGCGGAATCTGCATGGCCACGTCGCGGGCCAGGCCGGCATCAAAGCCGTACTCGTCCATCAGGTCCAGCGCGGTGGCGCGCACCGGGCAGCCACGCAGGCGCTCGTCGGTGAAGCGATTCATCTCGCGCTCGATCACCTGGCGCATGCCGGCCACTTCCTGGCGCAGCTGGCGGATCTCGGCGTCGTCCTGGGCGACCACGGTCAGCGTCGGTGCCGGGGCCAGCACGGGGGCCGGACTGGCTTCGACGACGGCTTCGGGCGTTGCCGGTTCGCTGGCGGCCATGGCGGGCTGCGCGTCGATCGCGGCGGCGTTCGGCAGCGGCGGCGGCTGCACGGCCGGGGCCACGCTTTCGTGATGCATGTCGTGTGGCGGGTCGATCTGGAAGCGGGCGCGGTTGGCCGGCGCGATGGCGGCCGGCGCCGGTGCGACGATGGCCTCGGCGAACGGGGCGAAGATCTGTTCCGGCAGCGCCGGTTCGTTGACGGCGGCGCGCGCCAGTGTGGCGGCGAAGCCGGTGCTGCCGCGGGTCGGTACGATCTCGTCGGCGCTGTCCAGGGTGCGGCCGGTGGCGCCGACGGCCGCACGGGCGAGGGCGGCCACGGCCGAGGTGGTGGCGGCCACCGGCTCCGGCGCCGGGGTAGCGCTGCGGCGGCGGGTCACCGCAGCGATCACCGCATCGGCGGCGGTACGCGGCTTGGGTGCCGGCGGAGGAGCGACGTCACGACGCGAGGCTTCCAGTGCGCGCTGCACGGCGCTCTCGTCGTAGTTGGCGGCGGCGACGATCTCGATGCCTTCCTCGATCCGGCGGTTGGACAGGATCACGGCGTCAGGACCATGTTCCTTGCGCACCAGGTTCATGGCCGAGCGCATGTCGGCGGCGACGAATCGTTTGATTTTCATGCTGTGGTCACGGGACGAAGACGGCGGGGTGGCGGTCGGAGAACTCGGGTGGTCGGTGGTCTGCACGGTGCGGGTTCCCCTTGGTATCTGTCTGTTGCGTTGGTTCGAAAGTGGTGTCTGTTTTCTGGCGCATCGGCGGGCGGCGTCAGCTGATCGTTCCGACCAGCTTCAGGCGCTTGTCCTCCGGCACCTCGCTGTAGGCCAGGACCGACAGCGACGGAACGCTGTGGCGGACCAGGCGCGCCAGCGCGGCGCGCACCGGGCCCGGTACCAGCACGACCGCCGGCTCGTTTCGCGCTTCCTGCTTGCTGACACATTCGGCCAGGCTCTGGTGCAGTCGCTCCGCGAGTCCGGGTTCCAGCGCGGCGCCGTTGCCCTGCGTGGACTCCTGCAAGACACGTTCCAATTGCGGGTTGAGGGTGAACACCGGCAGCTCCGCCGACATTCCGGCGATCTCCTGCACGATGAAGCGGCCCAGTGCGGTGCGCACGGCAGCGGTCAGCACCGCCGGGTCCTGGCTGCTGGGCGCGTGTTCGACCAGTGCCTCTGCGATCTTGCGCAGCTGGCGGATCGGAATGCGCTCCACCAGCAGGTTCTGCAGCACGCGCACCACCGCCGACAGCGGCAGCGCCTTCGGCGTCAGATCTTCGACGAGCTTGGGCGCGCTCTTGGCCAGGTTGGCCAGCAGGTGCTGCACTTCCTCGTGGCCGAGCAGTTCCGGCGCGTGTTCGCGGATCAGGTGCGAGAGGTGGGTGGCAACCACGGTGGCCGGATCGACCACCGTGTAGCCCAGCGTTTCGGCCTGGGCACGCTGGTGCGGCTGGATCCAGGTGGCATCCAGGCCGAAGGCGGGGTCCTTGCCGGCGATGCCTTCCAGCGCGCCGAGGGCACTGCCCGGGTCCAGCGCCAGTTCGCGGTCCGGGTGGATTTCGGCGGTGGCCACAGGCACGCCATGCACCAGCACGCGGTAGCCGTTGGCCGGCAGTTCCAGGTTGTCGCGGATGTGCACCGAGGGAATCAGGAAGCCAACGTCCTGGGTCAGCTTGCGGCGCACGCCCTTGATGCGCGCCATCAGTTCGCCCCCCTGGTTGCTGTCCACCAGCGGGATCAGCCGGTAGCCGACCTCCAGGCCCAGCGGATCGACCGGGCGCAGCTCGTCCCAGCTCAGTTCGGCGGTCGGTGCCGGCGCGGCCGGGCGGCCCAGCGCATTGAGTGCGGCGGCATCGGTGCCGCCGGCCGCGGCGTCGGCGGCCGGAGCCTTGCCCTTGCGATAGACCTTCCAGGCGATGAAGCCGAGGATCGCGGACAGCGTCAGGAAAGCGACGTTGGGCATGCCCGGCACCAGGCCGACCACGCCGATGATGCCGGCGGTGATCGCCAGCGCACGGTACTGGCCGAACACCTGGCCGGTCATGGCCTGGGCCATGTCCTGCGAACGCGAGGCGCGGGTGACCAGCATGGCCACGGCGCTGGAGACCAGCAGGGCCGGCAGCTGCGCCACCAGGCCGTCACCGATCGACAGCAGGGTGTAGGTGGCAGCGGCCTCGCCGAACGGCATGCCATGCTGCAGCACGCCCACGGCCAGGCCGCCGAGCATGTTGATGAACAGGATCAGGATGCCGGCGATGGCGTCGCCGCGGATGAACTTGCTGGCACCGTCCATCGCGCCGTAGAAGTCGGCTTCCTCGCGTACTTCCTCGCGGCGCAGCTTGGCTTCTTCACGCGTCAGCAAACCGGCGTTGAGGTCGGCGTCGATCGCCATCTGCTTGCCGGGCATGGCGTCCAGGATGAAGCGCGCGGTCACTTCAGAGACGCGGCCGGCGCCCTTGGTGATCACCACGAAGTTGATGATGGTCAGGATCGCGAACACCACGATGCCGACCGCGTAGTTGCCGCCGATCACGAATTCGCCGAAGGCGGCGATGACCTTGCCCGCGGCGTCGTGGCCGTTCTGGCCGTTGAGCAGGATGACGCGGGTGGAGGCGACGTTCAGTGCCAGCCGCAGCATGGTGGTGATCAGCAGCACGATCGGGAAGATCGTGAAGTCCAGCGGGCGTTTCACGTAGACCACCGCCAGCAGCACCATCAGCGAGATGGCGATGTTGAAGGTGAACAGCGCGTCGAGCACCGGCGCGGCCAGCGGCACCACGACCATGGCCAGCAGGGCCAGCACGATCAGCGGCGCACCAAGCCCCTGGCGGATCATTTCCAGGGCGCGGCGGGTATTGAATCCGGTGGAGGGCTGGGCGCTCACGGGCGGCCCCCCTTGCCGAATTCATCCACCTGGATGTGCGGGGCGTCCGGCATCGGGCCAGTGCGCCAGGCGCGCAGCTGGTAGACGTAGGACAGGACCTGGGCGACGGCCGAATACAGTCTCACGGGGATTTCCTTTCCGAGTTGGCCTTCCCGATACAAGGCGCGTGCCAAAGGTGGGGCGGACACAATCGCGACCTTGTTGCCGTCGGCGACTTCACGGATGCGCAGGGCGGTCTCGTCCACGCCCAGAGCGACCACGGTCGGGGCGTTCATGGCCCCGCCTTCGTACTTCAGGGCCACCGCGTAGTGGGTGGGGTTGACCACTACCACGTCGGCGGTGGGCACCGCTTCCATCATCCGGCGGTTGGCCATCTGCTGCTGCAGCTGGCGGATGCGGCCCTTCACCTCGGGGCTGCCCTCGCTTTCCTTCATTTCCCGGCGCAGCTCTTCACGGGTCATCTTCAGCTTGCGCATCCAGTTCCAGCGCTGGTACGGCGCGTCGATGGCGGCCAGCACCAGCATGGCGCCGGCGGTGGCCAGCAGCAGGCGCAGGGTGAAGCCGAGGCCATCGGTGATGGCGGTCTCCAGCGGGTGATGGATCAGCCCGCGCAGGGTGTCGAAGCCGGTCCAGACCACCAGGCCGGCGGCGACGCCCACGAAGGCCACGCGCAGCAGCGATTTGGTGAACTCGGCGATGGCCTCAGGGCCGTACAGGCGCTTGAACCCGGTGAGCGGATTCATGCGGTTGAAGTCCGGCAGCATCGCTTTCTGCGACCAGCGCAGGCCACCCATCACCAGCGGTGCGACGAAGCTGGCCAGCAGGCAGACCAGCACCAGCGGCGCGATCACCAGCATGAACTGCAGCAGCAGGTCGCCGAAGTGGCCGAACAGTTCCTTCGGGTTCTGCCGCAGGCTCTGTTCCGGGCTCAGCGCGTGCTTCATCCAGGCTGCGGCACCGCGGCCGATCGAGCCGCTCATCGCCATCACCGCCAGCACGCCGGCGCCGAACACGGCGGCGGTGCCGAGCTCGCGCGAGCGTGGCAGGTTGCCCTGTTCACGGGCATCGCGCAGACGTTTTTCGGTAGGTTGTTCGGTCTTTTCGCCGGCGGATTCGTTCTCGGACATCACGGGGCACTACGGCAGGGGATGCCGGGGTGCGTGCAAGAACCGTTCCACGCATGGCGTGGATGTACCGACGGCAGGTTTTGTAGCCGAGCCCATGCCCTGCTGCGGTTGGGTCCAGGCGCGAAGCGCAGCCGAGCATGGGCTCGGCTCTACAGGAGGGTGCCGCAGTAACCGTTCCGTGATGGCGGGCGGTGCCCGGCGCAATCATCCGTCCGGCGTCACCGGCTGCAGCGGAATCGACAATATGCTGTCGCTGTGCCA
Organism: Stenotrophomonas maltophilia; assembly: GCF_013464915.1. Classification (GTDB taxonomy): domain Bacteria; phylum Pseudomonadota; class Gammaproteobacteria; order Xanthomonadales; family Xanthomonadaceae; genus Stenotrophomonas; species Stenotrophomonas maltophilia_AT. Next base: position 39,463 of record NZ_RAVT01000045.1, on the reverse strand, counting down.
GTCCACGCGCAGCGGTTCACCCGCATCGGCCACGCTCTCGTCGCTGACATCGCGCCCGGTACCGTGGTTCACCTGGTGCATTGCGTCCTTCAGTACATCCACCTTCACCAGCAGGCGGCTGCCGGCGGCCAATCGGCGCGCCACCATGCGCGTGCGGTCGAAGGGCAGGCGGGTCCACTGCCCGGGTTGCAGCAGCTGGCGCGTGGTCGGGTCGCGTACATGGCTGGCCCGGCCCATGTAGTAGGACAGCTGCATGCGACGCCCATCGGCGAGCAGTTCGTACAGGGTGACGGTAAAATCGAAATCCCGCGTGTTGATCCGGACCTTCAGGTCGCCGGAGAAGCTGCCAACCATGTCCATGGGACGGGTGAACGGGTCGGAGACGAAGGACAGCGCGGTATCCGGCTCGTCCCGCGCGGCGATGATCGGGAACGGGTAGTAGCCATGCCGCATTTCATTGCGGTCGGCCATGTCCACACTCTGCCGCAGCTGGCCGGGCACCGGTGATTGTTCCTGCAGGCGGTGATGGCCATCGGCCGCTGCCCGTGCGGTCGACAGGTGGTAGCGGCGGTGATCGCCTGCGGCCGCCTCCAGCGTTGCCGCATGCCCCCACCGGTTGGCGCCCATCAGCTGATAGTTGACGCGGTCGGGCACCAGCGCAGGGCGCGGGGCGCCGCGCAGCACATGGTCCAACCACTGGAAGGTTACGGCGGGGGTATCGAACTGTGCCGCAGGGTCCACCGCGTAATCGCGCAGCTGCATCGGTTTGAGTGGCGACTGCGCGCCACGGTGGTCGTAGGGGCCGATCAGCAGGGCATGGTCCGCATCGGGACGGTGCCGGAGGTGGTCCTTGAAGTACTGCAGTGCCGAGATCTGGCCATCGTCGTAGTAGCCGGTGATGGTCAGCACCGGGATGCGGATGTCGTTGAACTGGTTGCCATAGGGAACCATCGCCTGCCAGTAGGCATCGTAGGACGGATGGGCCAGCCAGCGCTGCAGCCAGGGGTTTGGCGTGCCATCGACCTGATCGATCTGCCGGTAAGGGCGGCCTGAGGCATACCACCGGCGCGGCAGCTGCGACCAGCGCTCGTTCTGGTCGTAGGTGTCGTTGTCCAGCATCGGGCCATTGGCCACGTAGAACGCCCAGCCGTAGTTGGCACTCAGGAACACGTTGTTCTCCATCGGCAGGCCCTGGCCGGGGATGGCGGCAACGTAGGGCACGATGGTCTTCAATGCGGGATGGTGATGGCGCGCCGCCGCCCAGGCAGTGAAGCCTTCGTAGCTGCCGCCATACATGGCTACCCGGCCATCGCTCCATGGCTGGTGGCTGATCCAGTCGATTGCCGCGTTGGCGTCCTCACCGTCATGTTCATAGGGCGCGATGGTGCCGGTACCCTGGCCCTTGCCACGTGCATCCACCACGATGCCCGCATAGCCATGCGCGGCAGCCAGCAGCATCTTCTGCCGGTTCTTCGGTGGATCGGTATAGATGGTGAACAGCATGGCTGCCGGCAGGGGCACCGATGCGGCGCGAGGACGGGCCAGCTGCGCCGACAGCACGACGCCATCGCCGGCGGGGATGCGCAACGCGTCGTCGATGGCGAAGCGGCGCTGTTCTTCCGCCGCGACCAGCGGAGGGGCCAGTGCGGCGGCCAGGGTCTGTGCACGCAGTACCGCCCGCAGGCGCAGCAGGTCCAGGGCGACGGCCTCGGCGACGGTCGCGGCACCCGCCTGCGCCGCGATGGCCTGCTCCAGCTGGGCGCGTACCGGGGCTGGCTCAACCGAGAGCGCGGCATCGGCCTGCACCGCGGCGACGTCGTCGAGGGCGGCGAAGGTGCTGTGGAAGGCACGCGCATAGGCGGCTGCGTCCCGCTCGCCTGCGGTGGCGAGCAGCAGCATCGGCACCCACAGCTGCATCGCCGCAGTGTCACCGTCGCTTGCCAGCGATGCGCGTGCCTGCTGGATCGATTGCCGCGCTTCGGTCGTCTGGCCCATCGCCAGCAGCGCGTGGCCGCGCTGTGCATCGGTCAGGCCGGGGGACTTCAACACGCCCTTGCCGAGGGCCTGCAGGGCAGCGTCGACCTGGGCCGGGGAAGCATCGGCCGGCAATGACCACGGCAGATCAGCGGCGCCGGCATGGCCAACAGCAAGGGCCAGCAACAGGCCAGCAAGGGGGGTGCGTAGGGCCACGGACGCTTCCTTGGATGACGGAGGAACGGCGCATCCACGCATGGGGTGGATCTGCCGAAGGCCAACCAATGGTAGCGCCGGGCCATGCCCGGCGGGAGCCGAGCGCAGGCTCGGCTCTACAGGGGAGCGTTGTCGCTGGGCGGCGGGCTCTGCGCCAGTTCCACCCGCGGCCGCGGCAGGTCGTGCAGCTGCATGAAGCGCGCCGCATCGACCGGTCGTCCCAGCAGGTAGCCCTGTAGGTAGTCGCAGCCCAGGCGCTCCAGGTAGGCGCGCTGGGCGGCGGTCTCCACGCCCTCGGCGACGATGTCCATGTCCAGCGCGTGGCCCAGCGCCACGATCGCCGAGACGATCACCACGTCCTCGGCGCTGTGCTCCAGATCGCGTACGAAGGCATGGTCGATCTTGATCTCGGTGGCCGGCAGCCGCTTCAGGTACAGCAGGCTGGAATAGCCGGTGCCGAAGTCATCGATGGAGATGCCCACGCCCAGTGCCGACAGTGCCTGCAGCAGGCGCAGGCTGGTGTCGGTATCGCGCATCACCGTGCTTTCGGTGATTTCCAGCACCAGGTGCCGTGGCGCGATGTTGTGTCGCTCGATCACCGTGCGCACGTCCTGCAGCAGGTGTGGCGAGCTGAACTGCACCGGCGACAGGTTCACCGACATCGACCAGCCTTCATGACCGGCATCGTGCCAACGCCGCAGCTGCTGGCAGGCCTGGTCCAGCGCCCAGCGCCCGATGTCGTTGATCGCGCCGCTGCGCTCGGCCAGGCGGATGAATCGATCGGGCGGAATCAGGCCATGTTCCGGATGCCGCCAGCGGATCAGCGCCTCGGCGCCGGCCACCTTCTGCGTCGCCACGCGGATCTTGGGCTGGAAGTTCAGGAACAACTGGTCGCTGCCGATCGCCCGGCGCAGGTCGGCCAGCAGGCGGAACTGCTGCTCGGCGCTGTCGTTCATCCAGTCGGCGAACAGCACGAAGGCGTTGCGTCCGGATTCCTTGGCCTGGTACATCGCCGCGTCGGCAAACGCCATCAGTTGCCGCTCGCTGGCGGCGTGGTCGGGGCAGATCGCCACGCCGATGCTGGCCGTTACCTGCAGTTCGTTGTCCGGCAGCAGCGGTCCACTGCCGACCGCCTGCAGGATGCGCCGGGCCAGGGTTGGCAGATCCTCGTCGTGCTCGATGCGTACCACCAGTACGAACTCGTCCCCGCCCAGGCGGGCCAGCATGTCGTGGGGCCGCAGCAGCTGGCGGGTGCGCTCGGCCACCGCCACCAGCAGCGCGTCGCCGGCCTGGTGGCCATAGGCATCGTTGACCTGCTTGAAGCCGTCAAGATCCATGAACATCACTGCGAAGCGGCTGCCGCCCTGTTCGGCCTCGGCCAGCGCCTGCACGATGCGCCGCTGCAGCAGCAGGCGGTTGGGCAGGCGGGTGAGCGGATCATGCAGTGCGGCCTGGGTCAGCTCCTGCTGGGCATCGGTCAGCGAGGTGCTCAACATCGAGTTGCGCAGGCGCAGCAGCTGGGCCTCGACCCGCTGGTCCAGCCACGACACCACCAGCACCACGGCCAGGATCGCCACGGTCAGCACCACCACCAGCATGGCCAGCCATTCGCTCTGCAGGCCATCGCCGACCGCCGCGCCACAGATGCTGCCTTCGGGAAAACGTGCAGCGGCCATGCCGGTGTAGTGCATGCCGACGATGGCCAGCCCGAGCAGGCCAGCGGCCGCGAGCCGGTCGCCGACACGGGTGCGTTGCGCGCGCAGGCGGAATGCCACATACAGCGCAGTCCACGAGGCGGCGACCGCCACCATCAGCGAGAACAGCAGCCAGCCCGGGTCATAGTCGATGCCGGGTTGCATGCGCATCGCCGCCATGCCGACGTAGTGCATGCCGGCGATACCGCTGCCCATCAGCAACGCGCCGCCGGCCAGGCGTGGATGCGGCAGGGTGCGCAGCGAAACCAGCCACAGCGCGAACACCGACGAGGCGATGGCCAGGGCCAGCGAGAGCAGGGTGATGGGCAGGTCGTAGCCCAGTGGAATGGGCAGGTCGAAGGCGAGCATGCCGATGAAGTGCATCGACCAGATGCCAAGGCCCATGGCGAAGCCGCCCCCCAGGCGCCACCACCACGCCGCGCCCTTGCCCGGCGCAGTGACGGTGCGTCCGGCCATCGCCAGCGCGGTGTAGGAAGCCATCACGGCGACCAGCAACGAGATCGCCACCAGCCACGGATTGTACGTGCCTACCAGCATTCGTCAGTCTCCCGGACCTGCCTGTCGACGGAAACTACGGTGGGGCATGCATGAGGCAGGCCGACGCAGCGCGCCGGCCAGGCGCAGCGTCCCCCCTGGGCGCCGCGCATTCACTCTAACGCCCAGACCCGGGGGAAGGGCAAGCAGTAAAACGTGAAATTGCGCCCCTGTAGAGCCGAGCCCATGCTCGGCTGCCTTCGGCAGGAGTGGCAGCCGAGCATGGGCTCGGCTCTACAGAAACAAAGGCATGGCAAGCAGTAAAACGTGATGATCAGGTCAGTGCGTGACCGCGTCCGCAGCCTGGAAGGCGGCATCGAACAGGCGCTGCACCGGCGGGCCCATTTCGCCGGCCAGCAGGGCCAGCAGGAACAGGCCCAGCAGCAGCGAGACCGGCAGGCCCAGCTGGATCGGGTTCAGCGCGGGCGCGGCGCGGGCCAGTACGCCGAACGCCAGGTTGACCGCCAGCATCGCCACCGTCAGCGGGATGGCCAGGGTCAGTGCGCCGCGCAGTACGGTCAGCAGGAAGGTCGGGGCAATGCTGAAGAACGCATGCGGGTCGGGCAGCGGGGCGCCGATCGGCAGTGCGCGGTAGCTGTCCACCACCAGCGAGATCAGCGCCAGGTGGCCATTGGCGGTGAAGAACAGCAGGCCGAACATCAGGTAGAACCACTGCCCGATCACGCCGGAGGTGCCGCCGCGCAGTGGGTCGCTCATCTGTGCGAAGGCCAGGCCGGTGCCCTGGGCGATCAGTTCGCCGGCCAGCGCACCGGCTTCGAACACCAGGCGCAGCAGGAAACCGATGGATACGCCGATGGCCAGTTCCCGGGCGATGGTCAGCACGGTGGCGGCGTCGAAGCCGGTCCAGTCCGGCACCGGCGGCAGCAGCGGTGCCAACGCGATGGCAAGGGTGCCGGCCAGGATCACGCGGATCCGTGCCGGCACCGCGCGGGTGCCAACCATGGGCATGGCCATGGCCACCGCACCGATGCGCAGCATGGTCCACAGTACGGTGCCGATCATGCCGAAGGCCTGCAGGCCGTCGGCAGCCATCTGGGTGGCGGCGTCCATCGAAGCGCGTGTCCTAGCCGATCAGGTGCGGGATGCGCTGGAACAGCAGCGTGGTGAATTCAACCAGGTGGCCGATCAGCAGGCTGCCCAGCGCGAACAGCACGGCCGTCAGTGCCGCCGCCTTGGCGACGAAGGCGATGGTCGGTTCGTTGAGCTGGGTCGCGGCCTGCACCACGCCCACCACCACGCCCACCACCAGTACGGTGAGCAGCAGCGGGCCGGCCACCCACAACACGGTGATCAGGCCGCCACGCAGTTCGGTCAGGGCAAGTTCGGGGGACATCGTCTTTCCATCGGTAGCGCCGGGCCACGCCCGGCGACGCTCATGTAGCGTCGAGCCAGGCTCGACGGCCGTTACGGGGTTGAATCACGCCGGATTGAAGCTGGCCGCCAGCGTTCCCACCGTCAGCACCCAGCCATCGACCAGCACGAACAGCAGGATCTTGAACGGTGCCGACACCAGCATCGGCGACAGCATCATCATGCCCATCGACATCAGCACGCTGGCCACCACCAGATCGATGATCACGAACGGGATGAAGATCAGGAAGCCGATCTCGAAGGCGGTCTTCAGCTCGCTGGTGACGAACGAGGCGACCAGCACCGGGAACGGGATCGCATCGGGGCTGGCGTAGGTGCCGTGCCCGGCGATGCCGGCGAAGGTCATCAGGTCGGTCTCGCGGATCTGCGCCAGCATGAAGGCGCGCAGCGGCGTGGTGGTCAGCGTCCAGGCGGTCTGGAAGTCGATTTCGCCGTTGAGGTAGGGCGCCATGCCGGTGCTCCAGGCCTTGTCCCAGGTCGGCAGCATGATCATCGCGGTGAGGAACAGGGCCAGGCCCAGCAGCACCTGGTTGGACGGCGTCTGGCCGGTGCCCAGCGCCTGGCGCAGCAGGCCCAGCACGATGATGATGCGGGTGAACGAGGTCAGCACCAGCAGCATCGACGGGATCAGGGTGATCGCCGTCATCAGCAGCAGGGTCTGCAGCGGCAGGCTGACCGGTGCACCACCGATCTTGCCGACGTTGATGTCCGGCAGCGGCGTGGTCGGTGCGCCGGGAGCGGCGAACGCCAGTGCCGGCAACAGGCACAGGGCAAGCAACAGCAGCCACGGCATCAGGGTGGCAAGACGGGTACGGGTGACACGCATGTCAGGGGTCCTTGCGCAGCCGCTGCTGCAGCAGCTGGGCGAAATTCGGCAGGTTCTTGAAGTCCGGCACGCGTACCGGCGCCGGTGGCGGCAACGGTTCGGGCAGGGTATGCAGGGTATTGATGCCACCGGCGGTGACGCCCAGCAGCAGCTGCTGGCCGTTGACCTCGACCACCACCACGCGCTCCTTGGCGCCGACACTCAGGCTGGCCACCAGCTTCATGCCTTCTGCTGGGCGGAAGCCGCTGCCGGGCATGCGCTTGAGCAGCCAGCCCAGGCCGATGACCAGGGCCAGCACTGCCAGCAGCGCCAGCACCGCACCGAACAGGCTGGGTGCGGCGGCCGCATGCTGGCCGACCTGCGGGCCAACCGGGGCGGCGGCCTTGCCGACCGCCAGCAGGGTGGAGGCCAGCAGGCTCAACGCAGTCTCCGGATCCGCTCGCTCGGGCTGACCACGTCGGTCAGGCGCACGCCGAAGCGGTCATTGATCACCACCACTTCGCCGTGGGCGATCAGGGTGCCGTTGACGAACACATCCAGCGACTCGCCGGCACCACGTTCCAGTTCCACCACCGAACCCTGGTTGAGCTGCAGCAGGTTGCGGATCGGCAGGCGCGCGCGACCGACTTCCAGCGACAGCGTCACCGGCACGTCGAGGATCACGTCCAGGTTCAGGTCCGGGCCGTTCGCCTCATCGGCCTGCAGGCTGCTGAACTGGGCCGGGGTGGGTTCGAGGGCGTCGATATCGTTCATTGCGGGTCTTCCTGGATGACGGGTACGCGCGGACGGGTGCCCGGCGGATGGGTAGCGGTGATCTTCACGGCGTTCATGCCATTGGCGACGCCGAACTCGCCGGTGAACACCGGGATGTTCTCCACGCACAACGGCACCTGCGGGCTGAGCTCGATCGGCAGGATGTCGCCGACCTTCAGCTGGGTCAGGTCACGCAGCGTCATGCGCTTGCTGGCCAGTACGCTGGACAGGGTCACCTCGGCGATGTTGAGCTGCTCGCGAAGGGTCTGCCCCCAGCTCTCGTCGCGATCGTTGCGGTCGCTCTGGATGCCGGCGTCGAGCAGTTCGCGGATCGGTTCCAGCATCGAGTAGGGCAGGGTCACGTGGATGTCGCCGCCACCGCCATCGAGCTCGACGTGCAGGCGGCACACCACCACGTACTCGCGCGGCGTCACGATGTTGGCGAAGTGCGGGTTGATCTCCGAGTTGATGTACTCGAAATCGACATCCATCACCGGTGCCCAGGCCTCGCGCAGGTCGGCGAAGGTCTGCTTCAGCAGCAGGTGGATCACCCGCATTTCGGTGGCGGTGAACTCGCGGCCTTCGATGCGGGTCGGGTAGCGCCCGTCGCCGCCGAAGAAGTTGTCGACGATGGCGAATACCAGGGTCGGTTCGAACACGATCAGGCCGGTACCGCGCAGCGGCTTGAAGCGGATCAGGTTCAGGTTGGTCGGCACATACAGCGAGTGCATGTAGTCGTTGAACTTGATCAGCTCGATGCCACGCACCGACAGCTCGGCCGAGCGGCGGATCAGGTTGAACAGGCCGATCCGCCACAGGCGTGCGAAGCGCTCGTGGACCATTTCCAGGGTCGGCATGCGACCACGGATGATGCGGTCCTGGCTGGCGAAGTCGTACGAGCGTGCTTCGCCTGACGGTGGTTCCGCATCGGTCTCGACCGCACCACTGTCCACGCCGTGGAGCAGGGCATCGATCTCGTCCTGGGACAGCAGGTCATTCATCGGTGGGCCCTTACTGGGTCACGAAGCTGGTGAACAGCAGGTCATCGGCGCCATTGCTGCCGGTCTCGGCCTTCAGCACTTTCTGCACTTCGGCCAGCGAGGCGGCCTGCAGCTTCTGCTTGCCGGCGACATCGGCGATCTGGTCGGGGCTGACCTGCGAGAACAGCATCAGCAGGCGTGCACGGATGGCCGGCGCGTGGGTCTTGATCGCTTCCAGCGCGGCCGGGTCACGCGTCATCAGCTGCACTTCCAGCTGCAGGTAGCGCGGGCCGTCGACCGGGCCGTTGAGATTGACCACGAAGGCCGGATCCAACGCGAAGTACTGGGCCGGTGCCGGGGTCGTGGTCTTCTTCGGGGCCTGCACGGCCTTGTCTTCGTGCTTGGACTGGGTGAAGAACCAGACGCCGCCACCGGCGGCAGCGGCGGCCAGTACGGCCACCAGTGCGGTGATCAGGATCGGACTACGCGGCTTGGCGGCCTTGTCCTTCTCGGCGGTCTTCTTGGTTTTGTCAGCGGCTGCGGCCACGGGGTGAAGCTCCTGAGGGTTGCTTCACCGGGATATGCAAGGCGCGTGCCGAAGGCGGGGGCGAGGGGTGCGACGGAATTCCGTCGGGTTCCCGGCATTGCGCCGGGCWTGGCCCGGCGCTGCCTCTGTTCTGTTGGGGCCGGCCGTCCCGCGCTGGTGGGCGGCAACCTTGGTCGGCACACCTGTCAGGCGTACGCGTCCAACAGACCGCGCTGGCGGATCAACTGCGCGGACGACACGCTGGCGTCGCCTGGCGACGGTTCTCCGTCACCCGCCATGCCGCCGCCGCCGGCCTGGCCCGACGCATTGCCGTCACCGCCGGGGGCCTGGTGACCAACATCGGCGTGCGCCAGCTGGAAGCCCTGTTCGCCCAGCAGCTCGCGCAGGCGCGGCAGGCTGCTTTCCAGTGCCTGCCGCACGTCCACATGCGGGCTGCTGAAGCTGGCATGCACCTTGTCGCCGTTCAACTGCAGGCGAACATCCACCGGGCCCATGTCGTCCGGACTCAGCCGGATGTGGGCGTGGCCGATCTTCTGGTCGGCCAGCCAGCCCAGGCGTGCGCCGATGGCCTGGTCGAAGCCGTCGTCGCCGAGCACTGGCTTCGGCGTGGGTTCGCCGCTGAAGACTGCATTGCCGGCGGTGAGCGCGGTCTTGAGGTCCTGCAGCGCTGCCGGGGCAGGGGCGTGCAGGAGCGGGGCAGCGCCACGGTCGCTGATCGTGGCCGGGTCGCTGCCCTCGCCGCGGTCGCCGCGCTTGCCGCTGGGCAGGATCATCTCCGGCAGTGGCAAGGTCGTGGCATCGTCAGTGCCGGCGGCCGACGGTTTGTTGTCAGCCGCCGCTGTGGCCGCGGTCGCCGGGGCGGCGGCGGACAGTGCTGCCCCGGCCGCGGCGGGCAGCGCCGTACCGTCACTGGCGAGCGTCGGCGCACCCGCAGCCGCGGCCGCGGGCAGAGCCGCCGCCGGGTCGGTGGGCGTGGGCATGGCCAACACCAGGCCTGCCAGGCCCAGGGGGGGCCACGGAGCGTCCTCTGCTGCGTTGGGCTTGTCCTTGTCGGTACCGGGGCCACCGGCCATCGATGGCAGCGGCGGCAGTGCGGGGGCTTCGCCAGGGGTGGCGTCTGCATCCGCGCTGCGCTCCTCCGGTGCCTGGCCATTGCCGTCGGCGGTCGATGGCGGGCTCGGCGTGGACGTGGCTGGCGACGCTTGCGTGGCAGGAGCTGGTGTGGCGGGCGGGCCGCCCTGCAGCAGTTGGCTGAATTCCCTGCTGCCATCACTGCGCGACGCACGCGTTGTACTGCCGCCGGCATTCTGGGGCTGCGCGTTGGCGCTGCTGGCGAGCGGGGCGGGCATCACGAGCGGCCTCCCTGCTCGGTGCCATCCTGGTCTTCGGCCTGCACCAGGCGCGCGCGGCGCGCACCGATGTCGTCCATCTCGCGCTGGTCGCGGCGGTCGGTGACCACTTTCTCCTGCGCACGGTAGCTGGCGGCGAGCTGTTCCAGCACGGCCTTGTCACGGCTGGCCAGGATCAGGCGGGCGCGCTCGGCTTCCACCTTTTCGCGGTTGCCGTTGACCGTGGCCTGCTGCTGCTCGACGGCACTGTCCAGGCGGTCCAGGAACGCGCGTCGGTTGAGCAGCTGCGCCGGGCTGGTCGCTGCCATCTGCGCGTTTGCATACTCCTCGGCATAACGGCGCAGTTCGTCCAGTCGCGATAGATGGGTGTCGAGCACGCGCTGGCGTTCGGCCAGGTCGCGGGCGACCGCGTCCTCGTGTTCCTGGGCCCGCTTGAGCAGGGGGTCGATGCGCTTGGACTGGTTCATGGCTTAACTCTCTTGTTCCACCAGGCGCTGCAGTGCCGCCTGGCTGTGCGGGAGATCTGCGGCCTTGGCAACGTCCTGGCCCAGGAACTCCATGATGTCCGGCCAGCGTTCCAGGGCTTCGTCGGTGGCCGCGTCGTTGCCGCGCTGGTAGGCACCGATGGCGATCAGGTCGCGGTTGGCCGAGTAGGCCGAGACCAACCGCTTCAGCTTGCGGATGCGCAGGCGCCACGGCTCGTCGGCGATTTCGGTGACCACGCGGCTGACTGACGATTCAACGTCGATGGCCGGGTACAGGCCGCTGTCGGCCACCCGGCGCGAGAGCAGGATGTGACCATCGAGGATCGCGCGTGCCGCATCGGCGATCGGGTCCTGCGGATCGTCGCCCTCGGTCAGCACGGTGTAGAACGCCGTGATCGAACCACGCCCCTTGGCGCCGTTGCCGGCACGTTCGACCAGCGCCGGCAGCTTGGCGAACACCGACGGCGGGTAGCCGCGGGTGGTCGGTGGTTCACCGACCGACAGGCCGATCTCGCGCTGCGCCTGGGCAAAGCGGGTCAGCGAGTCCATCAGCAGCAGCACGTTCAGTCCCTGGTCGCGGAACCATTCGGCGATGGCGGTGGCACGGTAAGCGCCGTGCAGGCGCGCCAGTGGCGGCCGGTCGGCCGGGCTGGCCACCACCACCGCGCGGCGCAGGCCTTCCTCGCCCAGCGTGGTTTCGACGAAATCACGTACTTCGCGGCCTCGCTCACCGATCAGGCCGACCACGATCACGTCGGCGGCGGTGTAGCGGGTCATCATGCCAAGCAGCGTGGACTTGCCGACGCCGGAACCGGCGAACAGGCCGACACGCTGGCCACGGCCGATCGGCAGCAGCGCGTTGATCGCGCGCACGCCCACGTCCAGCGGCTGGGTGATCGGTTCACGTGCCAGCGGATTGATCGAGACACCGGCCATGCCGACGTGGCCCTCGGCGCGGATCGGACCCTTGCCATCCAGTGGCACGCCATCGCTGTCGATGACACGGCCGAGCAGGCCTTCGCCGACTTCCACGCCGCCGCGGCGCGCCGACGGCACCACCCGCGCATTGGGCAGCAGCCCGTGCAGTTCGGCACTGGGCATGAGGTAGGTGCGCTCGCCGGCAAAGCCGACGACCTCGGCATCGACCCAGCCGCCATCGACCACTTCAACTTTGCAGCTGGCGCCCAGCGGCGCCTCGCAGCCGACCGCTTCCAGGGTCAGCCCGACCGCGCGGCGCAGCACGCCTTCGCGGATCAGGCCACGACCATGCGCGGTGTCCACGCGCAGGCCGTCGAGGCGGCTGGCCAGGCGCAGGTTGCGGGCAAAGGACCAGTCGGCCGGCGGCGGTGTCGGTTGCGTTTCGGGTGTCATGCCGTTGCTCCGGTCTGGCGGATCACCGCATCCAGCGCGCCACGCAGGCGGGCTTCCAGGGTGCCGTCGATGCGCACGGCTTCGGCGTGCACGCGCAGGTCGCCACGGCTGAGGCTGGTATCGGGTACCAGCCGTTGCTGCGGCGACAGGTTCATCAGAGGGGCGAGTGCAGCGATGTCGTCCGGGTGCAGGCGGACCTCCACCTCGCGGGTGCTGCCGCCGACGGCATCGATGGCCTCGCCGACCAGTTGTGCCAACAGTGCCGGGTCAGCTTCATAGGCGCGGCCGACCAGTGCACCGGCAATGCGCACGGCCAGTTCGCCAAGCGCACCGACCACTTCATTTTCCAGCCGCACCAGCGGCCGGCTGAAGTTGTCCAGGATGCCCTCGATCTGCGCGGCGAGGCGCCGCACCTCGGCCTGGCCCTGGCCATAGCCGTCGGCATGGCCGTGCTGGAAACCTTCCTTCTCGGCGCTGTCCTGGATCGCCTGGATCTCCTCCAGGGTCGGCAGTTGAAGCGGCGGTTCGGGTTCGTGTTCCGGGTCCGGCTCGGTGAGTTCGAACACATCCTCCTGCGCCAGCGCCGGTTCGGGCTGGGCCAGCAGGTCCGGGGCAAGCCAGCGCACGACGTTGCTCACAGCATGGCCTCCGCGCTGCCACCGATGGTGACGGTGCCTTCATCGGCCATGCGCTTGACGATGGCCAGGATCTCGCGCTGCGCACCTTCCACGTCGGACAGGCGCACCGGGCCACGGGCTTCCATGTCTTCCAGCAGGATCTCGGCCGCGCGCTGCGACATGTTGCGGGTGATCTTGTCGCGCACCTTGATGTCGGCACCGCGCAGGGCCAGGCCCAGGCGCTCGCCGCTCACTTCGCGCAGCACCAGCTGCATTTCGCGATCGTCCAGATCGACCAGGTCGTCGAACACGAACATCAGGTCCTGGATGCGGTTGCTCAGCGGCGCGTCGATGCGCGCGATCTCGCCCAGGATCGCCTGGTCCTGGCCGCTGTCCATGAAGTTCAGGATGTTGGCTGCGCACTGCACGCCGCCGATGTTGGACGACTTCAGGTTCTGGTTGCCGGCAAACTGGCGCTCCATGATCTCGTTGAGTTCATTGAGTGCGTTCGGCGGAATGCCGTCGAGGGTGGCGATGCGCAGCAGCACGTCGACGCGGGTGCGGTCGGGCAGCAGCTTCAGCGCGTCGGCAGCCTGGTCGGTTTCCAGGTGCGCCATCACGATGGCGATGATCTGCGGGTGCTCGTTGCGCACCAGGTCGGCCACCGCACGCGGGTCCATCCACTTCAGCGCATCCAGGCCGGTGGTGTTGCGGCCGAGCAGGATGCGGTCGATCAGGTTGCCGGCCTTCTCGCTGCCCAGCGCCTGCACCAGCATGTTGCGGATGTAGTCGTCCGAGCCCACGCCCAGCGAGGTCTTCGAGCCCAGTTCCTGGCCGAACTGGTCCATCACCCGTTCCACCTGCTCGCGGGTGATGTCGGTCATGGTGGCCATGGCGATGCCGATCTTCTGCACTTCCTTGGGTTCCATGTGGCGCAGCACCTCGGCCGCGTCCAGCTCACCCAGGGACAGCAGCAGTACGGCCGCGCGCTGCACGCCGGTCAATTGCGGCTCAGTCATTGGCCACCCAGCCCTTGACCACCTGGGCCACGCGCTTGGAGTCGGTCTTCACGGCTTCACGCGCCATCCGCAGTCGTTCCTCATATGAATCCACCGGCAGGGCCAGTGCGTCCGGTCCGGCCAGGCTGGCCCGGTCGGCGCCCAGCGCCGGCAGCGGGGTGCCATCGTCATCAACCAGCTGCACGTCCGCGGTATGCGGCTCCAGTGCGTGCTCGTCGTTCTTCTTGTTCTGGCCGGTGATCGCACGCAGTGCCGGGCGCAGCACGCCGAACAGCAGTGCCAGCACCATCACCGCACCCAGCAGCATGCGGCCGGCATCGTGCACCCACGGCAGTTCCCACCAGGCCGGGCCTTCGACCGGCGTGGTATCCCGCACGAACGGGGCGTTCATCACCGACACCGTGTCGCCACGCTCGGCGTTGAAACCGACAGCCTGCTTCACCAGCGCCTCGACGCGGGTCAGTTCGGCGGCCGACAGCGGCTGCGGGGCAACCTTGCCGTTGGCACCGGCGCGCGGCACGTTGTCGACCAGCACCGCCACCGAGACACGCTTGATGCGGCCCGCCGGCTGGCGGGTGTGCTGCAGGGTGCGGTCCAGCTCGTAGTTGCGGGTGGCGTTCTTGCTGCTTTCGGTCGGGGCCTGCGCGGTGGCCGGCGCGGCCTGCTGGCCCGGCGGGCTGTTGCTGGTCGCGCCCGGCACACCCTGCGGGCCCGGGGTGCTGGTGGTGTTCTCGCTCATCTGCTCGCTGCGCAGCTTCTGCGGTTCACCGTTGTAGAGCTCACGGGCTTCCTCGGTCACCGAGAAGTCCATGTCCACGCTCACTTCCGGATTGACGCGGCCGGGGCCGGTCATCGGTTCCAGCAGCTCGCGGATGCGCTGGTTGAACGAGGTTTCCTGGCGGCGCACCTGTTCGAACTGGGCCGCGTTGACCGCCGCTTCGCTGTTGGGGTCGGTGATGCTGAGCATGCGCCCGCTCTGGTCGACCACGGTCACCCGTTCCGGGGCGAGATCCGGGATGCTGGCCGCGACCATGTGCACGATGGCGTCCACCTGGCTGCGTTCCAGCTGCTGGCCGCCGCGCAGTTCCAGGGTCACCGAAGCGCTGGCGACATCGCGCTGGCGGGTGAAGGCACTGGGCTTGGGAATGGCCAGGTGCACGCGCGAATCACGCACCGGGCGCAACGTGTTGATGGTTCGCGACAGCTCGGTTTCCAGCGCATGCTGGTAGCGCGCGCTCTCGACGAACTGGCTGACGCCGAAGCCGGGGTCGCGTTCCATCAGCTCGAAACCGAGCTTGCCGCTGTCGGTCAGGCCGGAGCCGGCCAGCTTCAGGCGGGCGTCGTGCAGGTTCTTTTCCGGCACGGTGATGCCACCGGTGGCCGGATCGAGCGCGAACGGAATCTGCGCGGCGCGCAGCAGGTCGGTCGCTTCAGCGGTCGCCTTCTGGTCCAGGCCGGTATACAGCGGGACCATGCCCGGCTTCTGCGACCAGAAGAACACGGACAGGCCTGCCGCCACCGCCACCGCGATCATCGCCATCAGGCCCAGCCGACGGGTGATCTGCAGGCTCTGCAGGCGGTCGAACCATTGCCCGGCCTTCTCGACGTTCAGGCTGTCCTTGGAGAGCGTCAGTGCCATGCGTCAATGTTCCTTACAGCGGCATGTTCATCACGTCCTGGTAAGCCTGGACGAGACGGTTGCGGACTTCCACGGTGGCGCGGAAGGCGATCTGGGACTGCTGCGAGGCGACCATCACCTTGGCCAGGTCGGCGCTGGGGTCGCCCATTTCGAAGGCCTTGGCGAGGGCGCCGGATTTCTGTTGCGCATCGTTGACGCCGGCAATCGCACCACGCAGGGTTTCGGTGAAGCTGGCCGGCTGCACCTGCGGTGCATCCAGCACCGTGCCCGGCAGGGCATTGCTGCGCGGCGTTTCGCCCAGCGGGTTGAGCGCCGGCTGTCCCATCTGGGTCTGATAGGAGCGGATCTGCGAAAGGATCGAAGTGACGGAGTGGGACATCTGCAACGGTTCCAGAAACAGGGGATGGGGTTGTCTGCTGGAGCCAGTGCAAGTGCCGTGCCGAAACCGGTTTTCGATTCAGTGAAGTGAGGAGGTTGGGTGTGCGTGCGGGGTTGCACCCCGCTCCCCGCGGTAGTGCCGGCCGCWGGCCGGCAACCTCAGCAGCAACGGCCGAATCCGAAGCCGAAGCCGAAGCAACGGCAGAAGCTGGCTATCCGTGGGGTGGCGGGGTGGGGCCGGTTGCGGGGGACGCCGTAAACCCGTCCTTGGGGGCTTGGCCGCGGCATCCATGCCGCGGACACCCCCGCAACCGGACCCACCCCGCCTTCGACGGTTTCACGCTGCTGTTGGTGGGTGCTGACCGTTGGTCGGTGTTGATCGGATGGGGTCGGATMCCGTTGCGACGCAACGGGATCCGACCCCATCGGAGGCGCCATTTAACCGGCGTCGGTTTTCTGGCCTACGGCTGCAGGGTCCAGCGGCCGGAATTCTGGCGCTGGCGCGGTGCGATGGGGCCGTCGTGCTGGGTGTAGATGAAGCGGCCCTGGCGGTCGGTCTGGCAGTTCAGCAGCAGGGTGTAGTGGGTGGGGCCGGCTGGGTGGGCTTCGGTCATCTGGATTTCCGCGATATGCGGGGCCAGGCGCTGGTAGCGGTAGCTGCCGCCGATGCGGAGGTCGGTGCCGAGGATGTCCAGCACGTACTGGTTGCCGGCAAAGCTGACCTGCACCATGCGCCCGGCGTTGGGGTTGTCGGGCGCGTACAGAGGATCGCTGAGGTTGGTGAACTGGCGCTGGTCCAACGTGGTGGGCAGGGTGCAGTTGGCGGCAGTGGCCAGGGCCGGGCAGAGCAGGGCGGCGAGCAGGCTGAGGCGATGCATGGTGGAACCTCCTTGGAGTGTTCTTGCCATGCTCCGCACTGCGGCGCTGTTGTCTTTAGGAAAACGTGCAAATGAAACGGGGTCAGATCCCTTTCCCCTGGAAAGGGATCTGACCCCGAAGGCGAGGGAAGGGATCTGACCCCAGTGGCCAGATGCACCAACGCCCGGGCAAGCCCAGGCGTTGGTGCCCCCTTCATGCTGGTGACGCGCGTCAGCCGGCCAGTTCGGCCTGCTCGCGTTCGATGCCGTACTTGCGCAGCTTCTCCACCAGGGTGGTGCGGCGCAGGCCGAGCAGCTGGGCGGCGTGGGCGACCACGCCCTGGGTGCGTTCCAGTGCTTCGTTGATCAGGCCCAGTTCGATGTTGGCCATGTGGTTGCGCAGGTCCATGCCCTCGTCGGGCAGTGCCGCCGGCGCTGCAGCACGATTGACGGCGATGCCGTGCTCCAACGCCGGCTGGTTGCCGCTGCCAGGTGTGTGGAACGAGAAGCTGCGCAGGTCCAGTCGCTCTTCGCTGGCGGTGGGCTGTGCCGGTGCCGGCGTGGCGACGGCAGCCAGTGCTGCATCGCCACGGTAGCGGGCAGGCAGGTCCTGCACGCGCACCGAACCACCCGGATGCAGCACCGCCAGGCGCTCGACCAGGTTGGTCAGCTCGCGCACGTTGCCCGGCCACTCGTAGCTGGCCAGGGCCTGCAGGGCTTCGGGGGTGAAGCGCACTTCGCCACGGCCGGTGCGGGCCAGCTGCGTGGCGATGGTTTCCACCAGTGCCGGCAGGTCCTCGCGACGTTCGCGCAAGGCGGGTACTTCAATCGGGAACACGTTCAGTCGGTAGAACAGATCCTCGCGGAACTTGCCCTCGGCAATACGGGTTTCCAGGTCGCGATGGGTCGCCGCCACCACGCGCACGTTGCAGCGGATGGTCTGGTTGCCACCCACGCGCTCGAAACTGCGTTCCTGCAGCACGCGCAGCAGCTTGACCTGCATCGGCAGGCTCATGTCGCCGATTTCATCCAGCAGCAGGGTGCCGCCTTCGGCCATTTCGAAACGACCCTTGCGGGCGGTCAGTGCGCCGGTGAAGGCACCTTTTTCGTGACCAAACAGTTCGCTTTCCAGCAGGTCGGCAGGAATGGCGCCGCAGTTGATCGCAACGAACGGGCCGTCACGACGCGGCGAGCGCTGATGGATCGCCCGCGACACCACTTCCTTGCCGGTACCGGATTCACCCAGCACCAGCACGGTGGTATCGAACGCGGCCACCTGCTCGATCATGGTGCGCAGTGCGGTCACCGCCGGGCCGTTGCCGGTCGGCCCCTGGTCCTGCGCGGCACCGGCCTGGTGCTCGGCGTCCAGGCGCTTGAGGCTGGCGCGGCGCAGCAGGGCTTCCATCTGCGCGTGGCGCAGCGGCGTTTCAAGCGGCCAGATATTGGCCTCGTGCAGTCCGTGCTGTTGCGCGAACGCAGAGGCATCACCGTCGGCCAGCAGCACCGGCGGCGGCAGGCTGCTGCCACCCAGCCAGTTGTACAGTGCGGTGCTTGCGGCGTTGTCGTCCAGGCTGCCGACGATCACCGCCATCCAATCGTTCTGGCGCTGGCGGCCCAGATCGAAGTCGGCCGCGTCGGAGACCCAGCGCGGGTTGAAGTCCATGAATTCCAGCAGGGCAACGGTGCGCTCTGCACGCACGGCGTCGTTGTCCAGCACCAGGATGCGCGATTCGCTCACGACTGTTCCTCCCTGAGGCCTTCCAGGATCGGCATGACTTCCTGGATATAGGACAGCTTGCTGACGAAATTGTCGGCACCGGCGCGCAACGCGTGCTCGCGGTGCTCGGCGTCGTCGAAGTGGCTGGCGATCACAATGTACGGTGCATCGTCCTGCGACTTGATCAGGCGGGTGGCCTGCAGGCCACCCATCTCCGGCATTGCCAGATCCATCAATACGACCTGCGGGCGCAGCGTCTCCGAGCGCTCGATCGCTTCCAGGCCGTTGCCGGCGCTGCCGACGATCTGCAGCCAGTCGATCTTGCGGAAGTGGCGCATCGCCGCATTGATGAAGCCCTCGTGGTCATCGACCAGCAGGACCGTGAGCTTGTTCATGTCCAACATCCTTTTCAGCCCACCCGGGCCAACAGCGGTTGCCTGGCGCCGAGCCGGCGCCGTTCACGGGCCGGGGCGATGTCCAGTTGTTCTCGGTATTTTGCGACGGTTCGGCGGGCAATGTTCACCCCCTGGCGCGACAGCAGGCCGGCAATGGCCTCGTCGGCCAGCGGGCGACCGGCCGGTTCGGCGTCGATCAGGCGCCGGACCATGGCTTTCACGGCCTGGCCGGAGACGCTGGCGCCTTCCAGGCGCACTGCGAAGAAGTGCTTCAGTTCGAAGGTGCCGCGCGGGGTCTGCAGGAACTTGCCGGTGGTGATGCGCGAAACGGTGGATTCGTGCATGCCGATTTCTTCGGCCACTTCCTTCAGGGTCAACGGCGCCATGGCTTCCTCGCCACGCACCAGGAACGCGGCCTGGCGCTCGACGATCACCCGCGCGGTGCGCAGCAGGGTGTCGTAGCGCATCGACAGGCCGCGGCTGAACCAGCGCGCCTCCTGCAGCATTTCGCGCAGCGCCGGTGCGGCCTCGCTGGTCTCTGCCAGCGCCTGTTCGTACTGGCTGTTGATGGAGACGCGGCGGCTGGTGGCCGGGTTCAATGCCACCTTCCACTGGTCATCGGCGTGCCAGGCGACCACGTCCGGAACCACAACGGCATTGCGTTCCGGCAGCAGGCTGTCGCCCGGGCGTGGCTGCAGCGACAGGATCAGGCGTACCGCTTCGCGCACGTCGTCGATTTCGGCGTCGTGCTGGCGGGCGAGGGCGGGGTAATCATGTGCGGCCAGCGCATCGAGTGCGCCGTCCAGGATGCGCGTGGCCAGATGGCGGGCAGGCACCACGCCGTGCAGGCTGCGCAGCTGCGCCTGCAGGCCCTCGCGCAGGTCCTGCGCAGCCATGCCGGCCGGTTCACCGTGCAGCAGCTGCTGGCGGATGGCTTCGACGCCGTCGGCAGCGATGTCGAACTGTGCGCTGGCCAGCAGCTGCAGCTGGTCCAGTGGCGCCTGCAGGTAGCCGGCCTCGTCGCAGTGGTCCAGCCAGAACGCGGCCACAGCCAGCTGGCGATCATCCATGTCGAGCGACAGGCGCTGCAGCACCCGCAGCTGCGGGTCGGTCGATTCGCCGGCGGCGATGCGCGCCATGCGATCGTCGTCGCCGTCCTGCCAGCTGGTACCGGCCACGTCCCACATCGAGGACTCCGGCAGCTCGTCGAACGCAGCTGTCTCCAGCGTGGTGGCGGCGACCTCGGTGGCATCGGCGGCCGGCGCTTCGGCGTCTTCGATCTCCAGCAGCGGGTTGGAGTCCAGCAGTCGCTGGATTTCCTGCTCCAGGTGCAGGCCATCGAGCTGCAGCAGCCGGATCGACTGCAGCAGCTGCGGGGTGAGGTGAAGTTGTTGGCCCAGCTGGGTCGAGAGTGCAGCCTTCATCGTGGTTCCCCGGCACCGCTCCCCGGCGCCTTGTGGAACGCATCTTGCTTTTGATCCGGCGGGGGCGGAATCGGGGGGTTCCTGAGGCGGCTCGTGGATATCCCGACGGGATGTAAGGAAAACCCCTACATGGACGCGGGATATTGACGATGGGTGAGGCTAAGGTATTGATTTGCGGTGCTGGATCCGCCGTGCCCGCCGTCCGTCGTGTACGTATTCCTGTCAGGGAGCGTCAGGGCGACGGGAATTCGTCGCCGATGCGGGATGTCGCGTTGGTAGAGTCGATTGCCGGTAGAGTCGACTGTCAGTCGACTGCTCTCCGATCAGGATCAGGAAAAGTCCCGCGCTCCGCGCGCAAGTCGACTGACAGTCGACTCTACCGTGCATTTTCCCGCCGACCACCGCGGGCGCAGATCATTCCAGCTCGTGCTGGTGGCGCGCGGCCAGCAGCAGTAGATCGTTGGCGCGACGGCAGCCGAGCGATTCCATCATGCGTGCGCGGTGGGTTTCCACCGTCTTGACGCTGATGCCGAGGTCGGCGGCGATTTCCTTGTTGCTTTCGCCCTTGCCGATGCGGCGCAGGATCTCGCGCTGGCGCGGCGACAGTGCGGCGATGCCGGTGGGTTTCTCGCGGCCGAGCATCGGTGCCAGCATCTTGGCGGAGATCTGCGGGCTCAGGAACACCTGGCCGGCATGCGCCGCACGAAGCGCCAGTTCCAGCTCCTGCGGCGCCGCATCCTTGACCACGAACCCGACCGCGCCGCGGTCGAGCGCATCGCGCACGTGCGCGGCATCGTCATGCATGGTCATCATCACAACCCGGGTACCGGGCGCGCGCAGACGGATGTCGCTGAGCGCTTCCAGGCCCGTCCGGCCCGGCAGTGACAGGTCCATCAGCACCACGTCCGGTGCGTGCTGCAGGGCCAGCTGCAGCGCCTGTTCGGCGTTGCTGGCCTCCGCCACCAGCTGCACGTCGGCAAACCCCTGCAGAAGCCGCGCCAGGCCGGCGCGGACCAGGGTGTGATCGTCGACGATGAGAACTCGCACAGGCACGCAGCAGGTCCGTGTAGGGGAGTCCACCTTAACTTAGCTGAACGGGCGCGCCAAGGCTTGCCCGCCAAGCGTGATGGTGGCAGGTTTCAGCGCGCCCGGCGTGCCTCGGCCACCTGGCGTCGGTGCAGGCGGAACAGATGCCGCTCCATGGCCATTTCCAGGCCATCACCAAGGCGCTGGAAGCGCAGCCACAGATAGTGGCCGCCACCGCCATCGGCCGCTTCGGCAATCACTTCCACCGGCAGGTCGATATGGTCGGGCAGCCAGTCGCTGGGCTGCAGGCGGACCAGGCCCGCCTGGCCGGGGCTGGCGCCACTGCGCGGCCCCAGTTGCAGGCGTATCCCGCGGCGCGACCAGCGCACCGGGCGCAGGGTCAGTTCCTGGCCCTGCTGGCGGACCAGGCGGCCAAGCAACACCATCGCCAGATCCAGCTTCGCCTCCAGCCGCTGCAATTGCAGGCTGGCTTCATTGCGGTCGTCATGCTCGTCAACGCGGCTGTCTTCAACCAGGGCCAGGCTGCGCAGCAGGCCCTCGGCGCTGCCGGTGCGGCCGGCGCCACTGCCTGCCTGGAATTCGGCGGGCAGCGCCAGCTCGCAGCTGAGCGTTTCGTCGAACAGCTCGCTTTCGGCGGGATGGTGCAGCGACGTTGTCGGCAGTTGGGTCATGCCAGCGATTCTGCCTGCAGGTAGGCATGCGCCGCGCGAAGAGAGCGCTGGCCGTCATTCATCAGTGCAGCCACCGCATCGCGGCGCTGGCGCAGCAGGCCCAGCAGGTTCTGCTGGCGCTCGAACAGCGCACTGAGTGGTGCGTGGTCGTCCACGGTCAGCGGCTGGCTGAGCAGGGCATGCAGCGTGCTGTCGTGGCCGTCGAGCAGGCTGTCGGCCTGGTCGAGCGCATCTTCGCCCAGGGCCTTTTCGAAGGCGTCCAGCTGGGCGTGCAGTTCGTGCAGGCTCATGGTGCCACCGCGGCCGGGCGGCGCTGTTCCATCGGGATCGCATTCCAGGCGCTGTCGATCTCGCCCAGCAGCTGCAGGGATTCGTCGAGGGCGGCACGGTCGTTGTGCAGGTTGGCCTCGGTCAGGCGCTGCAGCACGTAGTCGTAGAGTGCCGACAGATTTCCGGCGATCTCACCGCCGGCCTCATGATCCAGCGAGCCATTGAGGTGGCCGACGATCGCGCAGACCTCACCGATCGCCTTGCCCTTGCCGGCCTGGTCGCCACGCTCGAGGCTGGCCAGGGCGCGCCGCACGCGCTCCAGCGCGCCGGCCAGCAGCATCGCCACCAGCTTGTGCGGATCGGCGTCGGCAACCGCACTGGTCACTCCCACCTGGCGGTACTGCTCGGCATATTGACGGCTGGAACCGTACATTCGTGATTCTCCTTGCGCTGGGTGCCGCCGGCAGGTCGTGGGGACCGTTACCGGCGGTGCGGCGTTGATTGCTGTTGCGTCCGTTATCGGTGCGTTGCACGCCAAACTTGAGCGTTGCACGCCGTCCTTTAGCGGTTCAGCTGTGCCAGCTGCTGCTGCAGCGACGTATTGCTCTGCTGCAGCTTGCCCATCAGGCTGTCCAGCGCGATGAACTGCTTCTTGTAGCGCTCTTCCACGTTCTTCATGCGCGTGTCGAGATCCTTGCGGCGCTTGTCGATGTTGTCCAGCGTGGTGTTGAGGCCCTTGGTGCGGGCGACGAAGGCGCCTTCCTTGCCGACCGTGGTGCTGACGTAGCCGTCGACCATGGTGTAGAGCGTGCCGGCACCGCCGGTGTCGCCGGTGATTGCCGAGCGGATCTTCTCGGGCTGGCTGGCCAGCGCGGCGGCGAACTTGGTGGCGTCCAGCACCAGGCTGCCGTCGGCGTTGGGATAGCCGCGCGTCTGCAGCCCCAGCGTCTTCGGGTCCAGGCCATCGGCGGACAGCTCCTTCAACACGCCCGACATCACCGAACGCAACTGGCTGGAGGCGCCACGCATCTGCGCGTCGCCGGTGAGCGTGGCGGCTTCCTTGGTCTTGGCGTCGTACTTGGTCTCGGTGTTGATCGCCGCGATTGCTGCGTTGTAGGCGGTCACGAACTCCTGCATCACCTTGGTGGCTGCAGTGGTATCGGTGCTGATCACGACGGTGCTCTTGCCCTTGACCTTGAGGTTCAGGGTCAGGCCCGGCACGGCATCGGCCACGGTGTTGCTGGCGCTGACCACCGTGACGCCATCGATGGTCAGCTCGGCATCGGCTGCCGCGGTGTTTTCCTGCAGGCTGCCCACCAGTGCGCTCAGCTTCGGGTCGCTGCCGCCGTACTCGAGCTTGATGGCATTGGCGGCACCGGTCTTTTCCTGGGCGATCGACAGGTACTGGTTGTCGCCCGAGGCGATCAAGGTCGCCTGCACGCCTTCCTTGCGGCCTGCGGCGTCGATCTTGTTGCGCACGGTGGTCAGCGTATCGCCTGCTTCCACCTCGACCTTCATCGTCTTTGCCTTGTCGCCGACACCAACGGTCAGCGTCAAGGTTCCGGCGCCGAAGGTGTCGGTCTTCCCTACCGAGGTGTTGGCAATCAGCTTGTGTGCGGTGGCAAGGGATTTCACCTCCACCTGATGCGTGCCATTGGAGGCCGCTGCCTTGGTCGTGCCCAGGTCGTACAGCGCCACCGAGGCCGTCAGCACGTCGTCGGTGTTGGCCGGCTGCGCCTTGCCGGTGGCGGTCACCGTGCGGGTATCGAAGGCCGTGGTGGCCTTCAGCGCGGTCAGTGCGGTCTTCAGCTTGTCGAAGGCCGAAGTGACGGTGCCGATCGACGACAGCTGCATCTTGGCCTTGGACTGCTGCAGGTTCAGCGCATTGTCGGCGGGCTTGCGGTCGGCCGCGACCAGCTGGTTGACGATGTCCGAGATGTTGAGCCCCGAGCCAATGCCACCGTATCCAAAGCTTGCCATGTGATTCTCCTGGTATCCGGGCCTGGCCGCCGTGCGGTGGCCCGTCGTCAACGAAAATAGCGGCCTGCGCCGCTGGGTCTTGAGGACTTCGTTGATGCATGCGCCGTGCCAGTTGTCTGGCGGCGGATCTGGCACGCGGTTTGCAGGAGGGTTGGGGCAGGGTGCGGGTGGAATCACCGCAGGCTGCCGGGAGTCTGCAAAAAACCCTCCCCCAAGGCAGGGGAGGGATCAGGCTACTGACAATCGGGGGGAGACGAAGCCGCCCGGTACGTACAGTCAAAGGTACAGCGCTGAAAGAGAGGTCCGCAGGAGCGGGCGATGCCAAGCCGGTTCGGGAGCGATCCCGGGCCGGGCATGGCCCGCGCCTTCGTGCACCGTGGCTTCCGGGTTGCCGCTACCGTCGGTTCGATCCGACGGTAGCGGCGCCTTCTTGCCGTGGATCAGCGCAGCAGGCTGAGCACGCCCTGCGGCACCTGGTTGGCCTGGGCCAGCATGGCCGTACCGGCCTGCTGCAGGATCTGGGTGCGGGTCAGCTCTGCGGTTTCCTTGGCGAAGTCGGTGTCCTTGATGCGGCTGCGCGACGCCGACAGGTTTTCCGACGAGGTCTGCAGGTTGGCCACGACCGAGGTGAAGCGGTTCTGGACCGCGCCGAGGTCGGCACGGGTGCTGTTGATTGCACCCAGGGCCTTGTCGACCACTTCCATTGCCTGCTGTGCGCCCTTCACGGTGGACACGTCGATCTTGTCGGCGAAGCTCTTGCCCACTGCAGTGGTGCTGGCAGTGATGTCGGTCGGGCCGGCGGCGATGCCGGTCCAGGTGCCGGTTTCCACGGCGATGCCGAGGAAGGCGCCATTCTTGTCGACGCTGTCCTTGACCGAGCTCAGGTTGATCTTGCCGCCACCGGCAGCATCGACCTCGGCCAGGACGCCGGTCTCACCGATCTTGGCATTGATCGCAGCGACCATGGCCTTGGTGGCGGCGTCCTGGGTCTTGGTGCCATCGGCACCGCCCTGCGCGGCCACGTCGATGTCGGCGATGCTGATTGCCGAACCCGCGCCATTGGTGATGCTCATGCCCGTCATCTTCACACCGGTCGTGGCGTCTGCCGGAGCGGCGATGGTGAAGCTGACCGAATCGAACATCGCACCGCCCAGGGCATTGGCCTTGGCGTCGATGGTCTTGTCGATGGCGATGGCCTGGCCGGCGTTGGCACCGACCTGGAACAGCTGGCTGGAGAACGAGCCGTCCAGCAGCTTGGTGCCGTTGAAGTCCGACTGCTTGGCGACGCGATCGATTTCCGAGACCAGCTGGGTCACTTCGGCCTGCAGCGCCTTGCGGTCGCTGGCGGAGTTGGTGGCGTTGGAGGCCTGCACCGACAGCTCGCGGACGCGCTGCAGGTTGTTGCCGATTTCGGTCAGCGAACCTTCGGCGACCTGGGCCAGCGAGATGCCGTCGTTGGCGTTGCGGATGGCAACGTCGGTACCGCGGATCTGCGTGCCGAAGCGCTCGGAGATCGCCAGGCCGGCGGCGTCGTCCTTGGCGCTGTTGATACGCGAACCGGAAGACAGGCGCTGGATGGTGGTGGCCAGCGAGCTGCCACTGGTGCTCAGGTTGCGCTGAGCATTCAGGGACATGGTATTGGTGTTGATGACTTGTGCCATGGTGCTTTCCTTTGGCGAAGGTGAAACGAGTTTCAGGCGCCGGGCGGCGGTTCAGATGCCGCCCGGCGGTCGATCAGGGAGCGGATCAGCGCAGCAGGCTGAGCACGCCCTGCGGCACCTGGTTGGCCTGGGCCAGCATGGCCGTACCGGCCTGCTGCAGGATCTGGGTGCGGGTCAGCTCTGCGGTTTCCTTGGCAAAGTCGGTGTCCTTGATGCGGCTGCGCGACGCCGACAGGTTTTCCGACGAGGTCTGCAGGTTGGCCACGACCGAGGTGAAGCGGTTCTGGACCGCGCCGAGGTCAGCGCGGGTGCTGTTGATTGCACCCAGGGCCTTGTCGACCACTTCCATTGCCTGCTGTGCACCCTTCACGGTGGACACGTCGATCTTGTCGGCGAACTTCTTGGCCGGAGCGGCCGGCGCGGTCACGTCGTCGGTGTAGGCGGCGCCGGTGGCAGCGACGGTGAAGCCCTTGTAGGCACCGTCCTTGTCGACGCTGTCCTTGACCGAGCTCAGGGTGAGGCCGGTGCCGGCGGCATCGACTTCGGCCAGCACGCCGGTTTCACCGATCTTGGCGTTGATATGAGCAGCCAGTGCGGTGGCAGCGGCGGTGTTGGTGCCGGCGACGCTGCCTGCGCTCTTGACGGTCAGGTCGGCGAAGTCAACCTTGGCGCCCTTGCTGTCGGTGATGCTCAGGCCGGTCAGCGCGATGTCGGCCGTGGCGCTGGCGGCAGCGGTGATCGCGACCTTGCCGCTGGCGAACTGCGCACCGCCCAGGGCATTGGCCTTGGCGTCGATGGTCTTGTCGATGGCGATGGCCTGGCCGGCGTTGGCGCCGACCTGGAACAGCTGGCTGGAGAACGAGCCGTCCAGCAGCTTGGTGCCGTTGAAGTCCGACTGCTTGGCGACGCGATCGATTTCCGAGACCAGCTGGGTCACTTCGGCCTGCAGCGCCTTGCGGTCGCTGGCGGAGTTGGTGGCGTTGGAGGCCTGCACCGACAGCTCGCGGACGCGCTGCAGGTTGTTGCCGATTTCGGTCAGCGAACCTTCGGCGACCTGGGCCAGCGAGATGCCGTCGTTGGCGTTGCGGATGGCGACGTCGGTACCGCGGATCTGCGTGCCGAAGCGCTCGGAGATCGCCAGGCCGGCGGCGTCGTCCTTGGCGCTGTTGATGCGCGAACCGGAGGACAGGCGCTGGATGGTGGTGGCCAGCGAGCTGCCGCTGGTGCTCAGGTTACGCTGAGCATTCAACGACATCGTATTGGTGTTGATGACTTGTGCCATGAGGAGAGGTCCTTGAGCGGTTGCACGTGAGTTGGGTTAGACGCCCCCGACGTGCCCCGGGGGCGGCTCATGTCAGCGCTGCAACAGGCTGAGCACGTTCTGCGGTACCTGGTTGGCCTGGGCCAGCATGGCCGTACCGGCCTGCTGCAGGATCTGGGTGCGGGTCAGTTCGGCGGTTTCCTTGGCGAAGTCGGTATCGCGGATGCGGCTGCGCGAGGCCGACAGGTTCTCCGAGGAGGTCTGCAGGTTGGCCACCACCGAGGTGAAGCGGTTCTGGATCGCGCCGAGGTCGGCGCGCACGCTGTTGACCGATTCAAGTGCCTTGTCGACGATCGACAGCGCCTTCTGCGCGCCTTCGGCGGTGGTGACGTTCAGGTCCTTGACGAAATTGGCCGTGGCGCCGGTCAGCAGGCCGCCGTCGGTGCTGGTCTGGGTCAGGCCCAGGCCAGCGATGGTCGCGGCGGTGGCGCCGGTCGGCGGGGTCGCGGCGCTGACGCCCAGGGTGAAGGTCTGGCCGTCCTTGACCGAGGCCAGGCTGATCACACCGGCATTGACCGAGGCCATGACGCCGGTTTCGCCCAGCTTGTTGTTGATCGCGGCGGAGGTGGCCGAGGTGATCGATTCACCCGCCTTCACGGTGAAGTCGTTGATGGTGACCGTGGTGGCGGTGCCGCCCGGCGGGGTCACCGAGATCTGCAGGCCGGAGTAGGTGGTGTCGGCGGTGGCCTTGTCGGCCGCGGCCAGGCTGGTGCCGGTGTAGCCGTTGGCGAAGGTCGCCGCGCCCAGCGAATCGGCCTTGGCGTTGACCACGCTGTTGATGGCGATGGCCTGGCCGGCGTTGGCGCCGACCTGGAACAGCTGGCTGGTGAAGGAGCCGTCCAGCAGCTTGGTGCCGTTGAAATCGGCCTGCTTGGCCACGCGGTCGACTTCCGAGACCAGCTGGGTCACTTCAGCCTGCAGGGCCTTGCGGTCGCTGGCCGAGTTGGTGGCGTTGGAGGACTGCACGGCCAGTTCACGGATGCGCTGCAGGTTGTTGCCGACTTCGCTCAGCGAACCCTCGGCGACCTGGGCCAGCGAGATACCGTCGTTGGCGTTGCGGATGGCCACGTCCAGACCGCGGATCTGGGTGGTGAAGCGCTCGCTGATGGCCAGGCCGGCCGCGTCGTCCTTCGCGCTGTTGATGCGCAGGCCGGACGAGAGGCGCTGGATGGTGGTAGCGAGCGAGCTGCCGCTGGTGCTCAGGTTGCGCTGAGCGTTGAGCGACATCGTATTGGTGTTGATTACCTGTGCCATGGGGTCGTCTCCTCTTATATGGAACCCGTTGGTGAATGAAACGAAGCGCCGCCTGTTTTTTTGTGTGGCTGTGTGCTTCGCTGTTGCCAAATGAATAACGGCGCTTTG
This sequence comes from Stenotrophomonas maltophilia, assembly GCF_013464915.1. GTDB lineage: Bacteria > Pseudomonadota > Gammaproteobacteria > Xanthomonadales > Xanthomonadaceae > Stenotrophomonas > Stenotrophomonas maltophilia_AT. The sequence goes on along the minus strand of NZ_RAVT01000045.1, from coordinate 10,963 downwards.
TCAACAACCTTTAGCCGTGAATTCCGTGGAAGCTGAAATTCGGTGCCGGAGGCTGTTTTCCCGGGGTTTTTCAGCCCTGGTCGGGCGTGAAGGCGACCCCGGAAGGGGTGGTTGGGCATGCCCAACCAGCGCTGATGAAGGTATCGGCGGGGCAGGGCCGGGCTTGATGGGCAATCACGGAAAATGCGCAGGAGCACCTTTCCGGCAGCGCCGGGCCACGCCCGGCCAGCGCGACGGAACGGGCACGCGCAAACGAAAAAGGCCGCGATGCAGGGCATCGCGGCCTTCAGGGGGTGGCGCTTGGGAAGTGTCAGCGGATCTTGTTGAACAACGACATCGACTGCATCTGCGAGAAGATCGTCTGTGCCGCCTGCAGCGCGGTGCTCTGCAGCTGGTACTGGCTCAGCGCATCGGCGTAGTCCAGGTCGCGCATCTGCGACAGCGTGGTCTTCAGGGTCACGCTGTTGGCTTCGCGCATGTCGGCGGCATTGTCCAGCGCCTTCAGCTGCGCACCGCCGGCCGCACGCGAATCGATCATCCGCTCCGACGCACGGGCCACATCGCGCAGAGCGCTCTGCAGTTCGTTCTGCTGCGCGCTCATCTTCGCGGTGGTGCCGGTGTCGGCATCGAGCGCGGCAATCAGCTTGTCCATGGTGTCGAAGATGTCGCGGCTGGTCGCCGGCTTCACGTTGAAGCTGTCACCGGCAGCAGGTGCGCCGGTGATCTGCAGGCGTACACCGTTGACTTCCACGTTGTCACCGGCCTTGAACGTGCCGGTGCCGGTCACGTTGCCAGCGCCGTCCAGTACCTGGTACTGGTCGGCGGCGGTGAAGCGGATGCTGAAGGACTGGCCGTTCCAGCTGTCGCTGCCATCGCGGGTGATGTTGGTCAGCACGCCGTTGCCGGTATTGCCGGCCGCGGCACCGCCATCGACGAAGCCGTCGCCGGTAGGAATGCGCATGAAGATTTCACTGCCGGGCAGGGCATCCCGCACATAGGTGTCGGGGCCGACTTCAATCTGGCGCTGGGTCTGGTCGCCACGGTAGACCACCTTGCCATTGATCTTGGCGAACGGCGGATCGCCATCGTTGGTGCCGCCGAACACGTAGCGGCCGGTGCCGTCGTCGGCGTTGGCCAGCGACAACAGGCCCTCGCGGATCTGGTTCAGTTCGGTGATCAGCGTTTTCTTGTCGGCCGCGCCCAGTGCCGGGTTGCTGGCCTGGATGGTCAGATCGTTGACACGCGTCATCAGGTCGTTGACCTGGGCCAGGGTGTTTTCCTGCACGCCCAGGCGGTTCTGCACGTTGCCGGCGTTGAGTTTCATCCGGTCCAGTGCGGCCAGGCTGCGGTCAAGCCCAACTGCCGCGCCAGCGGCGACCGGATCGTCCTTGGCGCTGACGATCTTGCTGCCGGTGGCGATCTGCTGCTCCAGGTGGCTGAGCTTGGCCTGCTTGGCCATCATCAGCGACACGGACTGGTTGAACATCATGCTGGTGGAGATACGGCTGCTCATCGGCGGACGGCTCCCAGGATGGTCTGGAACATGCTGTCGGCGGTGGAGATCAGCTGCGACGCGGCCTGGTAGGCCTGCTGCAGGCGCAGCATGTCGGCCGCTTCCTCGTCCAGGTTGACGCCGGACACTTCGTCGCGCGCTTCCTGCGCCTTGTCATTGATCACCAGCTGCGCTTCCAGCGAATACTCGGCCGAGCGGGCGGCTGCACCGACCTGGGTGGTCAGGCCGCCCAGTGCACCGTTGAGGGTGACCGTGCCGCTGTTGAATGCCTTGGCGCTCTCCACCTTGGCCAGCCTGGAGGCGTTGCTGTTGTCCGAAGAGCCCGCCGGGGTAGGGGTGATGTTGAAGGTGTCGCCGACCTTCGGCGCACCGTCCAGCACGAAGCTCCAGCCATTGGCGCTGATGGTCTGGCCGGGCGTGTAGGTCTGCGGCGGACCCCCATCGATGGTGTAGGTGGTTGCCGAGGTGAACACGATCGCGGCCGGATTGCGCAGGCTGGCGTTGGTCGAATCGCTGACGGCGACACCGCTCAGCTTGCCGGTGCCGGTGTTGGAGGTCGCCGCCGCACCCTTCACCGCCGCGGCGGCGGCGATGCGCGAGGGATCGGTGATCGCCACTTCCATGCTGCCAGCCACGCCTGCGGTCGGCTGCAGCAGGAAGCGGTCGTTGGCCACCGGGGTACCGCCGACCACCAGCTTGACGCCGTTGATCACCAGTGGATCGGCGGCGGTGCCGGTGCCGGTCAGCGGAACATTGGCGCCGGTGTCGGCACGGCTGGCCTTCCAGTTGCTGCCATCGAACTGCAGCACCACGTTCTGCGCGTCCAGCTTGCCGAGGTCGCCGTAGGTGGCGCTGAGGCTTGCGGTACCGGTGTTGGCATTGTTGGCGGTGACGCGTGGGTTGCCGATGTTGAAGAAGTCACCCCCCAGCTGGCCATACAGGTCCACGCCCTGGTGATGCACCTGGTTGAAGCTCTCGGCCAGCCCTACCGCCAGCTTGCCCAGTTCGGCCTGGGCGGGCGTCAGCACGGTGTCGCGGAATTCCAGCAGGCCGCCGATCTGGCCACCGACCGCCTTCGGGTCGAGCCGGATGGTGTTGCCCTGCGTCTCCAGCGCCAGCTGCAGCCGCTCCGGCTGGTACGGGTCGGCAACGGTGGTGACCTTGGTCGCCGTGGTGCCCACCACCAGCGCGTTTCCGCCGGCGGTGTAGACATTCATGATGCCGCCGTCCTGGATCACGGCAGTGCCACCGGTGTAGCCGATCAGCTGGGTGATCAACTGGTCGCGGCGATCGAGCAGGTCCGGTGCGGCGGTGGCGATGTTGGTGCCGATCGCACCGTTGATCTGCGCGATCTCCTGCGCCAGCCGGTTGACCTCGGTGGCACCGGCCAGCAGGCCGTTGTTGACCTCGCTGTTGAGGTTGTTCAGATGCGTGTTGAGCTGCACGAAACGGTTGGCCAGCGCCTTGCCACCATCCAGCATGTTCTGGCGGTCGGCAGTGCCGGCGGCGTTGGAGGACAGGCCGCTGACCGAATCGAAGAACTTCGACCAGACACCGGACACATTGGTGGCCGCGTCGGAGAACAACGAATTGACCCGGTCGGCCATGCCGGAGAGCTGCTTCAGGCGCGCCAGTTCGCCGCTGCTGTCGAGCAGGCGCGAGATCGCCAGCTGATCGGCGGTGCGACGGATGTCGGTGATGCGGGTGCCGTTGCCGACCGTGCCGTAGCCGTAGTTCTGGGGATCAGCCGTGGCGAAGTTGACCTTCTGCCGGCTGTAGCCCGGGGTATTGAGGTTGGCCACGTTGTGGCTGGTGGTCGCCAACGCACGCTGGAAGGCGAGCAGGGCACCGGTACCGGTGGAAAGTACGCTGGACATGGGGTTCCTCAACGACGAGTGATACCCAGCGCCGCGGTTGCGGTGCTGGCGAAGGTCTGGCCAAGGCGGGCGCCGGCGTTGGCCACGGCGCTGACGGCGCGCTCGATGGTCGCTCCGCCGGCGATCGCGGCGATCTTGGCCGCATAGCGCGGGTCGGTGGCATAGCCGGCGCGCTGCAGGCCGCGGGCGAAGCCCTGCACATCGGTGCCGGCCTGCAGGGCCTGCTGGTAGCGCGGGCTGGTCTTCAGCAGGCGCACGTAGTCGGCAAAGCTCTCGGCCGGCGAACTGTAGGCACGGAAGCTGGCGGTTTCGTTGCGGCGCACGCCATCGACATACTCGTGGGTGCCGGCCACGGCGCGCTGGCCGTTCCAGCCATTGGCCTTGATGCCGAACAGGTTGTGCGAGGTGCTGCCGTCGGCGTGCTTGATGTGGCGCTTGCCCCAACCGGTCTCCAGCGCTGCCTGGGCGACCAGGGCGCGGGCATCCACGCCCAGTTCCTTGGCTGCACGCTGCGCGTGCTGCCAGATGCTGGCGACGAAACCTTCCGGAGTGTGCTCGCCCAGCTGGGCGACGGCGGTGCGGGTAGCCATCGCATCGGCCGGGCTGATGGCCGTGCCGCGGTTGCTGGCGGTGGCCGACCACTGATCGCTGCTGGCGGCCCAGTCCTCGCCCTGCAGGCTGCCGATGTACGGATCTTCGGTGCCCAGCGAGCGGTGCATGCCGCTGCTTTCGCGCCCGGCGATCAGGTCCAGCGCCTGTTCCATCGGCGCAACCGCCGCGTGTGCGCCCGACTGGGCGCCGGCCGCCATCTGCTGCAGCAGGCGCACGGCCTGGCTGCCGTCTTCCAGCGGCAGCGACGGTGCGGGCTTGGCCGGCGCATTGAGCTGATAGGCACGACTGGCCTTGGCCGGGTCCACGCGGGTATCCAGCGCCGGGCCATCGGCGGCCTGGCCGGACAGCTGCCGGCTGATCATGCCGGACAGGCCCAGGCCCTTGCCGCGGGTCATCGCCTCGGCGATCTTCTGGTCGTACATGTCGCGGAACATCTTGTTCTCGCCGGGGAACAGCGAATCGCCGAAGCTGGCGTCACGCATGCTCTTGACCAGCATCTGCGCGAACTGGCCTTCCAGCTGTCGCGCCACCTTGTCGATCTTGGCCGGATCGTTCTGCTGCGCCGGGTGCAGATCGAATGCGGGATTGATGCGCATATCAGATCACCTCGAGCTCGGCACTCAGGGCGCCGGCCTGCTTCAGGGCTTCCAGGATCGCAATGAGATCGCCCGGTGCCGCGCCTACCGCGTTCACCGCGTGCACGATCTCGTCCAGGGTGGTGCCGCCGCTGAACTTGAACATGCGGCTGCCGTCATTGGTGGCGGTGATGGTCGACTGCGGGCTGGCCACGGTGCGCCCGCCGGACAGGGCATTGGGCTGGCTGACGTTGGTGTTTTCCTGGATCGTCACCGTCAGCGACCCGTGCGAGATCGCCGCCGGACCGACCTTCACCTGCTGGCCGATGACCACGGTGCCGGTACGCGAATTGACCACGACCTTGGCCGGGGCGCTGCCCGGAGTCAGTTCCAGGTTCTCGATGCGGGCCAGCAGGCCGATGCGCGCGCCCGGGTCAGTGGGTGCGGTGACCGCGACGGTCACGCCATCGACTGCGCGTGCCGCGCCTTCGCCGAAGGCGTTGTTGAGCGCGGCGACCATGCGCGAGACCGTAGTGAAATCGTTGTTGTGCAGGTTCAGGGTGATGTCGCCGCCATTGGCCAGCGGATCGGGCAGGGCGCGCTCAACGGTGGCGCCATTGGGAATGCGGCCGACGCTCGGCACGTTCACCGAGACCCGGGAGCCGTCCTTGCCCTGCGCGCCGAAGCCGCCGACGATCAGGTTGCCCTGGGCGATGGCGTAGATCTGGCCATCGGCGCCGCGCAACGGCGCCATCAGCAGCGAACCACCGCGCAGCGACACCGCGTTGCCGATCGAGGACACGGTGATGTCGATCGGCTGGCCCGGCTTGGCGAACGGCGGCAGTTCGGCATGGATCGCCACGGCGGCCACGTTCTTCAGCTGCGGGTTGACGTTGGCCGGCACGTTTACACCCAGCTCGCCGAGCAGGTTCTTCAGGCTCTGCACGGTGAAGGGCGCCTGGCTGGTGCGGTCGCCGCTGCCATCCAGGCCGACCACCAGGCCGTAGCCCACCAGCGCATTGCCGCGCACGCCACCGACCTGGGCCAGGTCCTTGATGCGCTCGGCACTGGCAGGGGCTGCCACGATCAACAGCATCAAAGCGACGAACGACGCTGCGCGTCGCTGCCAGGAAGAAGAGAGGAAGGATTTCATGGCCATACTCAGAACGGCGTCAGGCCGGAGTTGAAGAAGCGGCTCAGCCAGCCCATCGCGTTGGACTGCGCGACAGGGCCGCGGCCGCCGTAGACGATGCGGGCCTCGGCCACGCGGCTGGAAGGAATGGTGTTGTCCTGGCTGATGTCGCCGGGACGCACGATGCCCTGCACCTGCACCAGTTCATCGCCCTGGTTCAGGCGCAGGTTCTTCTGCCCCTGCACCACCAGGTTGCCGTTGGGCAGGCGCTGGATCACGGTGACCGTGACGTTGCCCTGCAGGCGGTTGCTCTGCGCGCTGTTGCCCTTGCCGGTGAAGTCACGCGCGCCCTTGGCCGTCGCACTCAGGATGTCCTTGCCGCCCAACGTAACGGGCGCGCCGAGGATGGAGGGCGTGCCCAGGCTCAGGTTGGATTCCTTGTTGGTGGCCGTGTTGGCGCTGGTCTGCGCGGTGGTGTTTTCCAGCAGGGTGATGGTCAGCAGGTCGCCGACATCGCGCGCGCGACGGTCCGAATACAACTGCAGGGTCGGGCCGGCCGCGTAGATCGCGCCGGCGGTCGGCTGGGCCTGCGGCGGCATGATCGGCTGGATCGGTGCCATCGTCGGGTAGGGGCGCACGTCGCCCGCGATCACGCAGCCACCGAGCAGGGCGGCCACGGCGCAGGCGAGGGCAGTACGGGCGAAGTTGGAAAGGGGCGACATGGCGGTTTCCCGGGTTGGCCGGTCAGAGCTTGTTGTTGAGGTAGCCGAGCATCGAATCGGTGGTGGAGATCGCCTTGGCATTCATTTCGTAGGCGCGCTGGGTTTCGATCATCGACACCAGCTCTTCCACCACATTGACGTTGCTGCCTTCCAGCGCGCCCTGCACCACGGTGCCCAGGCCATTGAGGCCGGGATTGCCGTTCTGTGCCGGGCCCGAAGCGGTGGTCTCCAGGAACAGGTTCTCGCCGCGGGCCTGCAGGCCGGCCGGATTGACGAAGTCGGTCAGGGTCAGCGCGCCCACTTCCACCGAAGCGGCGCCGTCGGCCATCTTCACGCTGATGGTGCCGTCGGTACCGATGGTGACCGACTGCGCGCCTTCGGGAATCTGGATGCCCGGCTGCACTGGATAGCCGCTGTTGGTGACCAGCTCGCTGTCCTGGTTGATCTTGAACGAGCCATCACGGGTATAGGCCGAGCTGCCATCGGGCATCTGCACTTCGAAGAAACCGCGGCCGTTGACCATCACGTCCAGTGCGCGGCCGGTCTGCTGCTGGCCACCCTGTTCGAAGTTCTTGGCGGTGGCGACCACGCGCACGCCGGTGCCCAGCTGCAGGCCGGTCGGCAGCTGGGTCTGTGCCGACGAGGACCCGCCGGGCTGGCGCACCTGCTGGTACAGCAGGTCCTCGAAGCTGGCACGGTCCTGCTTGAAGCCGGTGGTGTTGGTGTTGGCGAGGTTGTTGGAAACCACCGACATGCGCATCTGCTGCGCATCCAGTCCGGTTTTCGCGATCCACAATGCCTGGTTCATCTTCGCTGTCCTGTCTGGTGGAGCCGGCCACGTAGTGCGGCCCTTGAATTCGGGTGTGCAAGCGGTGTGCCAGCGCCGGCATCAGCCGGCGCCGGAATCCCGTCAGCTGCCCAGGCGCAGCAGGCTGTTGGCGCTGCGTGCGTTGTCGTCGCCGTGCTTGATCACCTGCACCTGCATTTCGTACTGGCGTTGCAGCTGGATCATCTGCACCAGTGCACCGGCTGCATCGACGTTGCTGCCTTCCAGCTGGCCGCTGTGCACGGCCGTGCCCTGTGCCGGGGCGAACGGCTGCAGCGGGTCGGTGTTGCGGAACAGGCCATCCAGGCCGCGTTCAAGGCGCTCATCCGGTGCCTGCACGACCTTGATCCTGCCGATCTGCGCCATCGTCTGCGGGCCTTCGCCCTGCGGAATGATCGAGATCGTGCCGTCGGCACCGATCTCCATCGCCTGGTAGGGCGGAATGGCGATCGGGTTGTTGTTGTCGTCCAGCACCGGGCGGCCGCTGGAGGTCACCAGCTGGCCGTTGGGTGTCACCGACAGCGCCGCGCCGCGCGTGTACGCCTCGCTGCCATCACTGGACTGCACGGCCAGCCAGGTGCCGGTCTGCAGGGACAGATCCAGCGGCTTGCCGGTGATGTGCTGCGAGCCGGGCGTACGGTTGAACCCGGCGTCGACATGCAGCGCATCCACCCGCGAGGCAAAGCCCGGGCCCTTGATCGGGAAGGCTTCGGTATTGGCCAGCGCTTCCTTGAAGCCAGGGGTGTCCGAGTTGGCGAGATTGTGGCTGAGCGTACCCTGCGCCTGCAGGGAGGCGCGGGCACCGGTCATCGCCACGTAAAGGGCTTTATCCATGCGGGGAGTTCCGTGACAGGGTCAGCGCGTCATCAACGGATGTTGATGACGGTCTGGGTGATCTGGTCCTGGGTGGTGATCATCTGCGCGTTGGCCTGGAAGTTGCGCTGCGCGGTGATCATGTTGACCAGCTGCTCGGTGAGGTCGACGGTGGACGCTTCCAGCGAGCCGGCCTGGATCTTGCCGAGGTTGGAGGTGTCCGGCATGCCGGTGCGCGGCGTGCCCGAGCTGAAGGTATCCACCCACAGGTTGTTGCCCTTCGATTCCAGGCCCTGCGGATTGTTGAAGGTGGTCAGCGCGACCTGGCCCAGCGGCTTGTCGGCGCCGTTGGAATAACGGGCGTAGACCACGCCGGTTTCCGATACGGTGATCTCGTTGAGCTTGCCGGCGGCATAGCCGTCCTGCTGGGTGTTGCGCAGCGCGAACTTCTCGCCGTACTGGGTCGAGCCGTTGATATCCAGCGTCATGTTCAGCACGCCCGCACCGGTGGTCGGGGTGAAGGTGCCGAGGCTGACCTTGCCGGTGGCGGGTGCAACCAGCTTGCCACTGTTGTCGAAGGTGACCGGGGTCGGTGCGCCGGCCGGCTGGCCGTCCACGTAGTTGCGCACGGTCCACTCGTTCGGGTTGGCACCCTTCACGAAATAGGAGACCTGGATGTGGCTCACGCCCAGCGAGTCGTACACGGTGATGCCGCCGCTGGAGTGGTTGTAGCTGTTCGAATCGGTCGGGTCGAAGGTGGTGACCGTCGGCTGCTTGGCGTTGGCCGGCAGGGTGAAGCCGACCTTCACTTCGCTGGTCTGCTTCGGCGGGCTGTCGGTGGTCAGCAGCTGCAGGTCGACCATGCGGCCGGCATCGAAGTTGGTGCCATCGGCATTCGGCGCGAACACCTGCAGGCGTGCGCCCTGCGGGTTGACCACGTAACCCGATGCGTCGGTCTGGAAGTTGCCGGCACGCGAGTACACGCGGGTGCCGTTCATGTTCATGGTGAAGAAGCCCTCACCGGAAATGGCCATGTCCAGGCTGCGCCCGGTCTGTTCGTTGTGGCCCTGCTTGAACTGCTGGGCGACGTTGGAGACGCGGACGCCCGAACCCACGGCGTTCTTCGACAGGCCATAGCCGGTGGCCGAGAACAGGTCGGCGAACTCGGCGCGCGATTCCTTGAAGCCGGTGGTGTTGACGTTGGCGACGTTGTTGGCGGTGACGCTCAGGTCGGAATTGGCGGCATTGATGCCGGACAGCGAGACATTGAAGCCCATGGGATGCTCCTGGTAAGTACGGGGTGTGCGGCTCAGCTGACGCGGAGCACGTAGTCGATCGGGGCCGTGCCCAGGCCCTTGAGGTTCAGGTACAGGCCGTCGGAACCGACGGTCACGCTTTCCACCGGTGCCTGCACGTAGGTGGACAGCTTGGTGCTCTTGCCGGCGGTGTCGACGTGGTTGGCGACGATGGAATACTTGCCCGGCTCCATGCGCTTGCCGTTGGCATCCTTGCCGTCCCACTGGAACGCGGTCTCGCCGGCGGCCTTGGCTTCCACGCTCAGCGAGGTGACCTTGGCGCCGGTGGCATCGGTGATGTCGACGGTGATGATGCCGGCCGCTGGTGCGGCAACGGTGCCTTCCACCGAGCCTTCCTTTTCCAGGACCAGTTTTTCCGAAGGCACCAGCACCTGGTGGCCGACCAGCGCGGCGCCACGCAGCACCTGGTCGCTGGCCATCGATTCCTGGAAGCCCTTGACCGTCTTGTTCAGGTCGGTGATGCCCTGCACGGTGGACATCTGCGCCATCTGCGCGACCATCTGCGTGTTGTCCATCGGCTTCAGCGGGTCCTGGTGCTGCAGCTGCTCGGTCATCAGGCGCAGGAAATCGGCCTGGTCCAGCGTGTTCTTCTTTTTCGTGGCGTTGCTGTTGGGAGCATTCAGGCCGAGCGCGGAGTAGACGTCCTGGTTGGTCTGGTTGTTGACGGCGGTGGTCATGGCGGTATCCGGTGCTGCGGGCCTCAGCGGCCCATGGTCAGGGTGGCCAGGGCCAGTTCCTTGGCGGTGGTCAACATCTCCACGCCGGCCTGGTAATTGCGCGATGTCGAGATCAGGTTGACCATCTGCGCCACCGGATCGACGTCGGGCTGGTAGATGTAGCCGTCGGCGTCGGCCAACGGATGGCCCGGCTCATAGCGCTTGATCGGCGCCGCCTCGCTCTGGGTGATTTCCTTCACCTTCACCGAAGTGATGTTCGGGTCGTTCTTGCTGGTGACGGCCTGGAAGATCGGCTCCAGCGGCTTGTACACGGCGTCGGCGGAACCGGCTACGGTGTCGGCGTTGGAGAGGTTGGAGGCGATGGTGCTCATGCGCACCGACTGCGCCTGCAGCGCGGAGCCGGCGATATCGAAGATCGGCAGGTTGCTCATGGCTTATTGCCCCGTGATCGCAGTCAGCATGGAACGCACCTTGCTCTCTACAAAGCTGAGCGAGGCGCGGTACTCGAGTGCGGCGCGGCCATAGGCGGCACGCTCGGCATCGGGATCGACGGTGTTGCCGTCCAGGCTGGGCTGCACGCCTTCGCGCGCGATCTGGAACGGGTTCAGGCCACTACTGATCTCGTAGTGCTGCTCATGGGTGGTGGCCATCAGGCCATTGGCATCCTGCCCCTGGGCGTGGCGCAGGGCGGCATCGAAGTCCAGATCCTGGGCCTTGTAGCCGGGAGTGTCGGCATTGCCGAGGTTGCTGGCGATCAGCTTCATCCGCTGTTCGCGCAACGGCATGGCCTGGGCATGGACGCCCAGGTAGTCGGTAATCAGGTTGCGCACGGTGCACTCCCACGGGAACGTTGCCCGGGAAGCTGCAAGGGGTGTGCCAAATTCGAGAGGGTAGTGCCGG
>NZ_RAVT01000044.1 GCF_013464915.1 Stenotrophomonas maltophilia | reverse complement strand
CCACTACCCGCCCTGGGCAATTGCCGAATTCGCGTCAACACCTTGACGCGGCCTGCCTATAATGGCCACCTCGATCAAGGAGTGACGACATGAGCGGTCCGGCACGGCGGAAGCGGTGGGGATGGGCGGCGGCTGTACTGGCAGGAGGCCTGTTGCTGGGCCTGGCCGGCTGCCGCAACGACAGCGGACAGCTGCCCAAGGCCAGCGGTGAAGCCATCACCACCAAGGCCGAGCAGGTGAAGGAGTTCACCCTGCTGCGTGCCTACCCGGACCAGAAGAATGACGGCCTGTCGCTGGCGCTGGAGTTCTCGCGCCCGCTGGTCGGCACCCAGGACTTCGACAAGCTGGTGCGCTTCGAAGAGAAGGTCGGCACCGAAGACAGCAGCTGGACGCTGTCCGATGACGGCCTGACCCTGCGCTACCCGTTCGTCGAGGCCGGCAAGGAGTTCAGCCTGGTGGTCTCGCCGGACCTGCTGGCCGCTGATGGCAGCCGCCTGGGCAAGGAACTGAAGCAGAAGGTGTTCAGCGGCGAGCTGAAGCCGGTGGTCGGCTTCGCCTCGCAGGGCAGCGTGCTGCCGGCCAAGGACAGCCGCGGCCTGCCGGTGGTGTCGGTGAACGTGCCGGAGGTCGATGTCGAGTTCCTGCGCGTGCGCGAGAAGGACCTGCCGACCTTCTTCAGCCAGTACCAGCGCGGCGGCCGCCGCGGCAGCTGGGAACTGAGCAGCGACTACGAGCGCAGCCCGATCAACAAGCTGGCCGAGCCGGTCTACGTCAACCGCTTCATCCTTGGCGGCAAGAAGAACGAGCGGGTCCTGACCTACCTGCCCACCCAGGACATCAAGGAGCTGCAGGAGCCGGGCCTGTACTTCGCCCTGCTCAAGCGCACCGGTGACTACGAGGGCGAGTTCGATACCGCGTTCTTCTCGGTCAGCGACATCGGCCTGCACACCCGCGCCTACAAGGACAAACTGTTCGTGCACACCGCCGGCCTCAAGGACGGCGCGCCGCTGAAGGGCATCGACCTGCGCGTGCTCGATGCCAAGGGCGAGGTGGTGCTGAAGGGCAGCACCGACGGCAATGGCAATGCGCTGCTGAACTACACCCTGGATGCCACCCACGTGCTGGTCGCCAGCAGTGGCAAGGACACCAGCTTCCTGCCGTTCAACCAGCCGGCGCTGGACCTGAGCGAGTTCGCCGTGGCCGGCCGTGACAACGCCTGGTTCGACGTCTATGCCTGGTCCGGGCGCGACCTGTACCGGCCGGGCGAGACCGTGCGCCTGTCCGCGCTGCTGCGCGACAACGACGGCAAGCCGGTGAAGGCTCAACCTGTCTTCCTGCGCCTGAAGCAGCCCGACGGCAAGACCTTCCGCGAGACCCGGCTGCAGCCGGGTGACCAGGGCTACATCAACTTCGAGCAGGTCATTCCCGCCGAGGCGCCGACCGGGCGCTGGCAGGTCGAGTTCCGTACCGACCCGGCCAGCAAGGAGGCGATCCAGGGCATGACCCTGCGCATCGAGGAATTCCTGCCCGAGCGCATGAAGCTGGACCTGGACAGTGCGCAGAAGACGCTGAAGCCGGGCGAGGACCTGCGCCTGCAGGCCAATGGTGCCTACCTGTACGGTGCACCGGCCGACGGCAACCGCTTCACCGCGCGCATGGCGGTAGCCGCCGAGCAGCGGCCGGTGGACGGCCTGCCGGGCTACTTCTTCGGCGACCCGACCCTGCAGTTGCCGCGCGAAGCCAAGGATGTGATCGACACCACGCTGCCGGCCAATGGCCAGCTGCGCGAAGACGTGGCCCTGCCGGAAGAGGCGGCCAAGGCCAAGGCGCCGATCGCCGTGGTGCTGTCCGGCAGCCTGTACGAGACCGGTGGCCGTACGGTTACCCGCACCCTGAAGCGGGTGATGTGGCCGGCCAATGCGCTGGTGGGCGTGCGCCCGCTGTTCAACCCTGAGGACGGCGCCGATTCCAACGGCAACGCGCGCTTCGAACTGATGCGCGTGGATGCTGCCGGTACGCCGCAGCCGGCCAAGGGCCTGAAGATCACCCTGGTGCGCGAACTGCGCGATTACCACTGGACCTTCAACGACAACCGCTGGGACTACGATTTCACCCGCCGCTTCGAGAACAAGGAAACCCGCACCGTCGATGCCGGCAGCAGCGCGGTCGCCTTCGATTTCCCGGTGGAGTGGGGCGAGTACCGGGTGGACGTGTTCGATCCGTCCACTGGCCTGACCAGCCGTTATCCCTTCCGTGCTGGCTGGAGCTGGGGTGATGACAATCGTGGCCTGGACGCGCGCCCTGACAAGATCAAGCTGGGCCTGGACAAGACCGGCTACAAGGCAGGCGACACGCTCGAGGTGACGGTGACCCCGCCGCACGCCGGCAAGGGCATCCTGATGGTCGAGACCGACCGCATGCTGTACGTGCAGGACATCGACGCCAAGCCGGGGTCGACCTTCAGGATTCCGGTCACCGCCGACTGGGAACGCCACGACGTCTATATCACCGCGCTGGTGTTCCGTGGTGGCAGTGCGCCGAGCAAGATCACCCCGGCCCGGGCCGTGGGCGTGGTGCATGTACCGATGGACCGCAAGGGCCGCACCGTGGCGGTCGGCCTGGTTGCGCCCAAGCAGATGCGGCCGGAACAGGACCTGCCGGTGACGGTCAGCGCACCGCAGCTGGCCGGCAAGACCGCACACGTCACCGTCTCGGCGGTGGATGTGGGCATCCTCAACATCACCCGCTTCCCGGTGCCCGATGCCGGCGCGCACTTCTTCGCCCAGCGTCGCCTCGGCATCGATGCCTACGACATCTACAGCCGGGTGATCGAGAGCTTCGACGGCGGCGCCGGCAAGCTGAAGTTCGGCGGCGACATGGCGCTGCAGGCACTTCCGCAGGCCAAGCGCCCGACCGCGCGCGTGCAGACCGTGGACCTGTTCTCCGGCCCGGTGCAGCTCGACGCCAAGGGCATCGCCCGCATCCGCCTGAAGGTGCCGGACTTCAACGGCACGCTGCGGGTGTCGGCGCTGGTCTACAGCGATGACCAGTACGGCAAGCGTGACGTGGAAACCGTGGTGCGCGCGCCGATCCTGGCCGAAGCCAGCATGCCGCGCGTGCTGGCCCCGGGCGATCGCAGCACCGTGACCCTGGACGTGCAGAACTTCACCGGCAAGCCGGGCCAGTTCAACGTGAAGGTGGACACCGAAGGCCCGTTGAACCTGGGCGAGGGCAGCCGCAGCGTGCAGTTGAATGCCGATGCCAAGACCACGCTGAGCTTCCCGTTGTCCGCACGCGAAGGCCACAGCGTGGCCAAGGTGCGGGTGCGCGTGGATGGCAACGGCTTCAAGGCTGACCGCCGCTACGACCTGCCGGTACGTGCGGCGTGGCCGCAGGTGCTGCGTTCGCAGGTGCGCACGCTGGATCCGCTGGCCGCGGTCAGCCTCGACAACAGTCTGACCGAAGGCCTGATGTCCGAGTCGGTGAACGCACGGCTGCTGGTCAGCCCGCTGCCGCCGATTCCGTTCGCCAGCGCACTGCAGGGCGCGCTGAACTACCCCTACGGCTGTGCCGAGCAGACCACCAGCAAGGGCTATGCCGCGCTGATCCTGGACCAGGCGACGTCGTCGATGCTCGGCGCCGATGGCCTGGACGCCAAGGCCCGCCGTGAACGCATGGAAGGTGCGTTCGGGCGCCTGGCGTCGATGCAGGTGGCCAATGGCAACTTCTCGATGTGGGGTGACGACGGCTACGTGAACCCGTGGCTGACGCCGTATGTCACCGAGTTCCTGCTCGATGCCAAGGACGCCGGCTTTGCGGTGCCCGACAACGTGCTGCAGAAGGCACTCAACCGCCTCAGCGAAGACCTGCTGTCCGGTGGCAACCAGTTCTACGGCCAGGATGACCGCGAGAAGCTGACGTTCTCCAACAAGGCGTATTCGGGCTATGTGCTGGCCCGGGTCAACCGCGCACCGCTGGGTACCCTGCGCGCGCTGTACGACAACGAGCGCAGCAAGGCGGTCGGCGGCCTGTCGCTGGTCCACCTGGGCGTGGCGCTGTCGCTGCAGGGCGATGCCAAGCGTGGCCAGGCGGCATTGGCGGCGGCCTTCGCCAAGTCCAGCAGCGAACGCCCGTCGTACTTCGGCGACTACGGCAGTGCGATCCGTGATGACGCGCTGATGATTGCGCTGACCCACGAAAACAAGCTGGCCAAGCCGGCCTGGGATGCACGTGCGGTCGATCTGGGCCGTGGCCTCGATGCGCGCCGCAGTGCCGGCTGGATGTGGTTGAGTACGCAGGAACAGGTGGCGATTGCCCGCCTCGGCAAGGCACTGGCCGCCAACCAGAAAGCACTGGTGGCCGGTGAACTGGTGATCGGTGGCACGACCGAAGCGATCGGCGAACGCAAGCTGTTCGGCCGCAACTTCAGCGCCAGCGAACTGGCCAGCGGCGTGCGCTTCACCCCGCAGGGCCAGCCGCCGATGTTCGCCAGCATCGACGTGGCCGGCATCCCGCGCAGCGCACCGGCGCCGGACAACAGCGTGCTGGGCGTCGAGCGCAGCTACTACGGTACCGATGGCAAGCCGTGGTCGCCGCGCCCGCTGAAGGAAGGCGAAGCACTGATCGTGCGCGTCACCGTCACCGCCGACACCACGATGCCCGATGCACTGCTGACCGACCTGCTGCCGGCCGGCCTGGAGATCGAAAACTTCAACCTGGGCGACGCCAAGCAGTGGGCCGATGTGGTGGTCGATGGCATCACCATCAGCGACCGCGGTGAAGCGGCCGATACCAAGCACGAGGAGTTCCGCGACGACCGCTACGTGGCCGCGCTGAAGCTCTCGCGTGGCAGCAAGGCCAGCGTGTTCTACCTGGTACGCGCGGTGACGCCGGGAACCTACTCGGTGCCGCCGCCGCTGGTGGAGGACATGTACCGGCCGCAGCTGCGTGGCGTCGGCCGCAGCAACCCGACCACGATCACGGTGGTGCAGCCGTGATCCCACGGATGGGCCGCGACGGCGCGGCCCGTCCTGCGGGCACTACGCAATGAAAGACGCAATGAAGACCCGGCTGGCGGCCCTGCGCCGCCGGCTGCGGCCGCTGTGGCCGTGGTTGCGCTGGGGTACGGCCGCCACGCTTGCGCTGCTGCTGGTGCTGGATCTCGCCTTCCCGCCGCCGCTGCCGAAGCAGCGCGATACCAGCACCCTGGTGGTGTCGGCGGACGGTACACCGCTGCGTGCGTTCGCCGATGCCGAGGGCGTTTGGCGCTATCCGGCCTCGATCGACAGCGTCTCGCCGCTGTACCTGCAGGCGTTGCTGACCTACGAGGACCGCTGGTTCTGGAGGCACCCGGGCATCAACCCGCTGGCGATCCTGCGTGCCAGCGGTCAGCTGCTGCGCGGCGGCCGCATCGTGTCCGGTGGCTCGACCCTGACCATGCAGGTCGCGCGCATCCTCGATCCGCACACGCGCACCCCCTGGGGAAAGCTCAAGCAGATGCTGCGCGCGGTACAGCTGGAAGTGCACCTGAGCAAGCGGCAGATCCTGGCCCTGTACCTGGAGCGCGCGCCGTACGGCGGCACCATTGAAGGCGTGGAAGCCGCCAGCTGGGCCTATCTCGGCAAGCCGGCGGCGCAGCTGTCGCATGCCGAGGCCGCGCTGCTGGCGGTACTGCCGCAGGCGCCGAGCCGCCTGCGTCCGGATCGCCATCCGGAAGCGGCACAGAAGGCGCGCGACAAGGTGCTGTCACGCATGGCCGAACTGGGTGCATGGACACCGGAAGAGGTGGAAGACGCGCGCATCGAGAACGTGGTGGCGCGCTCGCTGCGGCCGCCGCTGCACGCCGCACTGCTGGCGCAGCGCCTGCACTCGGCGCACCCGGGCCAGGCACGCATCCAGAGCAGCATCGACATCGGCCTGCAGCGCACGCTGGAAGAACGCGTGGCCAGCTATTTCTCGACGCTGCCGGAGCGCACTTCAGCGGCCCTGCTGGTGGTCGACAACCAGACCCTTCAGGCGCGTGCCTACGTCGGTACGTTGTCCTTTGGCGACCGCCAGCGGCTTGGCCACGTGGACATGGTGCAGGCCTGGCGTTCGCCCGGCTCCACGCTCAAGCCGTTCCTGTATGCAATGGCGCTGGATGATGGCCTGATCCATTCGGAGAGCCTGCTGGTCGATGCTCCGCAGAGTTTCGGCAGCTATCGGCCGGGCAATTTCGATATGGCCTTCAATGGGCCGATCGGCGCCTCCAGCGCATTGCGGCTGTCGCTCAACGTGCCCTCGGTGGACCTGCTGCAGCGGGTCGGGGCCGCCCGCTTCGCCGCGCGGCTGTCGCACGCCGGCATCCAGCTGCGCTTCCCGCCGGGCAGCACGCCCAACCTGTCGCTGATCCTGGGTGGCACCGGCGCGCGCCTGGAAGACCTGGTTGGCGCCTTCGCCGCACTCAACCGCAACGGCATCGCCGGGCGCGTGCGCTACACCGATGACGAGCCGATGATCGAGCGGCGCCTGGCATCGCCGGGTGCCAGCTGGATCGTGCGCGAGATGCTGGAATCGAATCCACGCCCGGGGTACAGCATCGGCACCTTCGATGTCGGTGGCCGCCCGCGCGTGGCGTGGAAGACCGGCACCAGCTATGGCTACCGCGATGCGTGGGCGATCGGCAGTACCCGCCATTACACCGTGGGCGTGTGGGTGGGCCGGCCCGACGGTACGCCGCTGCCGGGGCAGTATGGTGCGGTCACCGCGTTGCCGTTGATGTTCGAGGTGGTGGACAGCCTGCCGCGCCAGCGCGGTGACTCGGCCGCTGCACCGATGCCGGCCAGTGTCAGCCAGGAAGACATCTGCTGGCCGACCGGTGAACGTGCCGAGGGCCTGCCGGCGGCACTGTGCCAGCGACGGATGCCGGCCTACCTGCTGGACGGTGCGGCACCGCCGACCTTCCCCGAGCGCGAGGCGCGGCGCTGGCAGCCGGGTCGGCAACGCTACCTTGCCGATGCGCGTACCGGGCTGCGCGTGTCAGCCGATTGCCGCGCGCCGCACGAGGAAGTCGCGCGCGAGATCGCGCGCTGGCCGGCGTTGCTGTCGCCGTGGCTGTCCAAGGCCACGCGCGAGGCCTCGCAGCTGCCGGCGCTGTCGCCGGACTGCCGTGATGATGGCCGTGAGGCCAGTGTCGCGCTCCACATCGATGGCCTCAATGACGGCGCTGCACTGGCGCGCGCGCCCAATGCGGAGCATGGCGTGCGCCTGCAGCTGCGCGCGCTGGGCAGCGAGCAGGCGGTGGACTGGCTGCTGGACGGTCGCTGGATCGCGCAGACCCACGGTGCGCAGCTGATGCAGCGTGAGTTCGCCGATCCCGGCACGCACACCCTGACGGCGTTGGCGGCCGACGGTGCCTGGACGCAGGTGCGGTTCAACGTGCTGCGGTAGGTGCCGACCTTGGTCGGCACTTCCCGTATGTTTGCCACGCTGTTGTAGAGCCGAGCCCATGCTCGGCTGCTCCTGCGACGTGCATTCAGCGGTAAGCCGAGCATGGGCTCGGCTCTACAACACCGTAGATGGCCGCGAGCCCGTGGCGCTACCGGTTTCACTATTCCCCGATCCACCCATCCAGCAGGTCGGCGAACTCGTCGGCGTGCTCTTCTTCCTGCGCCAGGATCTCTTCAAGGATGCGCTTGGTGGTGGTATCGCGGTCGCCGATGAAGTTGATCATCTCGCGATAGCTGTCGATGGCGATGCGTTCGGCCACCAGGTTTTCGCGGACCATGTCGCGCAGGTCGCTGCCTTCCTTGTACTCGGCGTGCGAGCGCGTGGTCAGCGTGTCCGGGTTGAAGTCGGGCTCTCCGCCGAGCTGGACGATGCGCTCGGCCAGCTTGCCGGCGTGCGCCTGTTCCTGCTGTGCATGCTCGAGGAACTCGGCTTTCACCGCATCGGCCAGCATGCCCTTGGCCATGAAGTAATGCCGGTAGTAGCGCAGCACGCAGACGTACTCGGTGGCCAGGGCGTCGTTGAGCAGCTTGATCACCACCTTGCGGTCGGCGCTGTAGCTGTCGGTGATCGCGCCGTCCTCGATGTTGCGCCGGGCGCGATCACGCAGGGTCTTGCGGTCGCTGATGCCGGGAATCTTCGTGGCGGGCTTGCTGGCTTTGGCTGGCTTGCTGGACATGGCTGGCCGTTTCCTCTTGCGGTTGGTAGTCAGGTGGGCAGGTGCTCCAGCACGTACTCGGCCGAAGACACTTCGAACTGGCCGGGCTGTTCGACCCACGCCGCGCGCACCACGCCATCGACCACGTACAGCGCGAAGCGGCGCGAACGGATGCCCATGCCCGAGGCGCTGGCATCGAGCTCCAGCCCGAGCGCGCGGGTCAGTTCGGCATTGCCGTCGGACAGCATCAGCAGGCCATCGGGCACATTCTGGTCGGCCGCCCACGCCTTCATCACGAACGGGTCGTTGACCGCCACGCAGTAGACGTCGATGCCGCGCTGGCGGAACGCCTGGAACTTCTCGACGTAGCCGGGCAGGTGACGGGCCGAACAGGTCGGGGTGAACGCCCCGGGCACGGCGAACAGGACCACCTTGCGCGCGTCGAACAGCGAATGCGTATCAAGCGTTTCGATGCCCTCGCGGATGCGCTTGAGGGTCACTTCCGGAATACGGTCGCCAACGTGGATGGTCATGGGGAACTCCTTGCAGGGGCAGGCTAGTGGGCCGGATGGGACAGGGGCGTCAAGACATTGGAAAACCCGTGTGCAGGCCCCATCTTCAGGCTTTGCGGCGGGGGCTTCCAGGCACAGCCTGGGGCATCGGGATGGCAGCCGCATTGCGCAGGATCAGTCGGCCTCACCGGGGCCGCACGAGGGGCGGCGTAGCATCGCCGGCGCGTAGAATGAACCTGGGGCGGCGCCACCGGCGCGGCCGAAGCGAATCGAGGTAGCTGGATGGAATTCAAGGATTACTACGCCACCCTGGGGGTGGAACCGAGCGCGGGCGAGGCGGAGATCAAGACCGCCTACCGCCGGCTGGCACGCAAGTACCACCCGGACGTCAGCAAGGAGGCCGGGGCCGAAGACAAGTTCAAGGCGGTCAACGAGGCCTACGAGGCGCTGCGCGACCCCGAAAAGCGCGCGGCCTACGACCAGCTGCGCGCGCAGGGCTATCGCCCGGGCGAGGAGTTCAACGTGCCGCCGAACTACGGCGGTGCCGGTGGTTTCAATTTCGAGGAAGTGTTCGGCGGCGGCGGCCCCAACGGCGGCTTCAGCGACTTCTTCGAAAGCCTGTTCGCGCGCCAGCGCGGTGGCGGAGCCGGTCCGGGACCGGGCTTCAGCAGCCAGGGCCATGCGCCCAACCGCGATACCCGCGCCAAGCTGTCGGTGCCTCTGGAAGCGGCCTACAGCGGCGACAGCCTGCGCATCACCGTCAACGGCAAGCAGCTGGACGTGCGCGTGCCCAAGGGCATCCGGCCGGGCCAGGTGATCCGCCTGGCCGGGCAGGGCAACCATGGCGGCAACCTGCTGCTGGAAGTGGAGTACGCCGCGCACCCGCAGTTCGAGGTCGATGGCCGCAACATTCTCTACACGCTGCCGGTCACGCCGTGGCAGGCGGCGCTGGGTACCAGCCTGAGTGTGCCGACGCTGGGAGGTACGGTGGAACTGAAGATCCCGGCCGATTCCGATGCCGGGCGCAAGCTGCGCCTGCGCGGGCGTGGCCTGCCGGGCAATCCGGACGGCGACCAGATCGTCGAAATCGAGATCGTGGCCCCGGCCGCGACCGACGAGGCGCAGAAGAAGGCSTACCGSAACCTGGCCAASGCSTTCGGCGAAASCATTTGAMGGTAGTGCCGGCCGCTGGCCGGCAACTTCATTACCCYGGACGGTGATGCGTGGTTGCCGGCCAGCGGCCGGCACTACCGGGCGCCGTTTCAGCCCTGGCCGGCGAACACCCGTTCCAGCACCTCGGACAGCTCGTCTTCCGAGAACGGCTTGGTGATGTAGGCCTTGGCGCCCTGGCGCATGCCCCACATGCGGTCGGTGTCCTGGTCCTTGGTGGTCACCAGGATCACCGGGATGTGCCGGGTGGCCTCGTCGCGGGCAAGGGTGCGGGTGGCCTGGAAACCGTTGAGGTTGGGCATCACCACGTCCATCAGGACCAGGTCGGGCAGCTCGGCCTTGGCGGTTTCGACCCCGGCGGCGCCATCGGTGGCGGTCAGGATCTGGTGCCCGAGCTTCTCGACGATGCGCTGTATCCCCAACAGCTGCGACGGTGAGTCGTCGACGATCAGAATGCGTGCCATGTTGTTCCCCATGTAATGCCCGCAGTGTAGTGCGGGCACATTACCGGCGGGAGGGCAGCGCCTGCCGTCCGTCGCCTGCCTGCGACGTTCAGTCGATCCGCACCACGGTGCGGCCCAGCGAGCCGCCGGCCAGCATCCGCTCGAACACGGCGGGCAGGCCATCCAGGCCGACTTCGGCAGTGCAGATGCGCTCCAGGTGCTGCGGCTTCCAGTCGCTTCCCAGTCGCGCCCATACTTCTTTCCGCAGCCCGCGCGGTGCATTGGCCGAAGACACGCCCAGCAGCGAGACGCCGCGCAGGATGAACGGCATCACCGTCATGTCCAGCGTCGGGCTGGCGGCCAGGCCGGCACTGACCACGCTGCCGTAGGGCACGGTCTGCGCCAGCAGGCTGGCCAGCATGTCGCCTCCGGCATTGTCGAGGCCACCGCCGAAGCGGGCTGACTGCAGTGGGCCGGTGTCGGAGAGCGCCTCGCGCGGCAGTACCTCGGTGGCGCCGATGCTGCGCAGGAAATCGGCCTGGTCCGGCTTGCCGCTGACCGCGTGCACGCTGTAGCCGGCACGGCTGAAGATCGACAGCGCCAACGCACCGACGCCGCCGCTCGCGCCTGTAACCGCCAGCGGGCCGAGTTCCGGGGTCTGCCGGTTGTCCTGCATGCGCAGCAGGGCCAGCGCCGCAGTGAAGCCGGCGGTGCCCAGCACCATTGCCTCGCGCGGGGTCAGCCCGGCCGGCTGGGCGATCACCGCGCGCGATTCCAGCCGCACGTACTGGCTGTAGCCGCCATCACGGGTCTCGCTGAGGCCGCAGCCGGTGGCCAGCACCGCGTCGCCTTCACGCCAGTCCGGGTCGGTGCTGGCGACCACGGTGCCGGCCACGTCGATGCCGCCCACCAGCGGGAAACGGCGCAGGATCTTCCCCTTGCCGGTACCGGCCAGCGCGTCCTTGTAGTTGACCGAGGACCAGTGGGCGCGGATCAGCACCTGGCCGGGGCTGAGGTCGTCCACGCCCAGCTGGGCCAGGCCGCTGCGGTAGCCGGCGTCGTCATTTTCGATGCGGAAGGCGGTGAACGGGGTGGTGGGGACCATCGGCGCTGCCTGACTTCGAGGAAAACGCCACCTTACCCCGTTGCCCCCCTTTCGATCCTGCCGATCCGCCCCATCTTGTATGATCGGTAATGGTTTCACGGCTGGCGCCGCGGGAAGGGCCCGCGCCGCAGCCCACATCTTGATGGAGCGTGCATGGCCTGGAATACACCCGGCGGCAACAAGGGCGGACAAGGCCCCGAGGACAATCGACGCGGGCCCTTCGGGTCGCGCGGCGGTGGCAATGGTGGTGGCTGGGGCGGATTGCCCGGGCCGCTGAAGGACCTGTTCGACGGCGGCATCGTGCGTTGGGTGGTGGCGGCCGTGGTGCTGCTGGTGCTGTTCTCCAGCTTCCAGCTGATCGGCGAACAGCAGCGCGGCGTGGTGCTGCGCTTCGGCCAGTTCTCGCGCATCCTGCAGCCCGGCCCGAACTTCAAGCTGCCGTGGCCGATTGAGTCTGTCACCAAGGTCAACGCCACCGAGATCAAGACCTTCTCGATCCAGGTGCCGGTGCTGACCCGTGACGAGAACATCGTCAACGTCTCGCTGAACGTCCAGTACCGCATCGACGACCCGCAGACCTACCTGTTCGGTACCTTCAACGCCGACCAGGTGCTGGAGCAGTCTGCGCAGAGCGCGGTGCGCGAGGAAGTCGGCCGCGCCGACCTCAATTCGGTCCTGAACAACCGTGGCCCGCTGGCCGTGGCGGCGGAAGAGCGCCTGCAGGCGCTGCTGAAGGCGTTCAAGACCGGCCTGACCGTGACCGGCCTGACCCTGCAGGACGCCCGTCCGCCGGAAGAAGTGAAGCCGGCCTTCGACGAGGTCAACGGCGCCCAGCAGGTCAAGGAGCGCCTGATCAACGAAGCCCAGGCCTACGCCGCCAAGGTCGTGCCGGAAGCCCGAGGCCAGGCCTCGCGCGCCCGTACCACCGCCGAAGGCTACAAGCAGGCCGTGGTGTCCAAGGCCGAGGGTGACGCGCAGCGCTTCAGCCTGTTGCAGGCCCAGTACAAGGACGCCCCGGAAGTGACCCGCAAGCGCCTGTGGCTGGAGACCGTGCAGCAGGTGCTGAGCGAGAACCGCAAGGTGATTGGTGGTGATGGCCGCCAGCTGATCTACGTGCCGATGACCGGCGATACCCGTCCCACCACCTCGGCCCCGGCCGCAGTGGCGAACCCGGACGTGGTGATGCCGTCGCTGCCGGGTGCAGCGGTGGAAGCTTCCCGTGATCCGGGCCGGCCGGTGGGCCGCCCGACCGGGCGACCGAGCGGCCGTGAGGAGGGCAGCCGATGAAGAGTCCTATCTGGATCGCCGTGATCGTGGCGGTGGTGCTGGGCCTGCTCGGCTCGGTGTACGTGGTCCGTGAGGACCAGACCGCCATGGTGCTGAACCTGGGCAAGGTGGTGCGTTCGGACATCAAGCCGGGCCTGCACTTCAAGGTGCCGGTGGTGGAAACGGTGAAGGTCTTCGACCGCCGCTTCCAGGTGCTCGACACCGCGCCGGCGCGCTACTTCACCGCCGAGCAGAAGGACGTCAGCGTCGACTTCTTCGCCATCGGCTACATCTCCAACGTGGGTGACTACTTCCGTGCCACCGGCGGCGATCCGCGCATCGCCAACGCCCGCCTGGCGCCGATCATCACCGACTCGCTGCGCAACCAGATCAACTCGCGCACCCTGCAGCAGCTGGTGTCCGGCGACCGCAGCGAGCTGATCGCCGAGCAGCTGAAGGGGATCAACGAAGCCGTGGCCGGCCTGGGCATGCAGATGATCGACCTGCGCATCAAGCAGGTGGACCTGCCCACCGACAGCCAGGTGATCAACGACGTGTACGAGCGCATGCGCGCCCAGCGCAAGCAGGAAGCCGCCAAGCTGCGCGCCGAAGGCGAGGAGCAGTCGCTGACCATCCGCGCCCAGGCCGACCGTGACAGCACCGTGCTGATCGCTGAGGCCGAGCGTGATGCACAGCGCCTGCGCGGTGAAGGCGATGCCGATGCCGCCCGCATCTACGGCAAGGCCGGCTCGGCCGATCCGTCGTTCTACGCGTTCTACCGCAGCCTGGAGGCCTACCGTGGCTCCATGACCGACGGCAACGGCGTGATCGTGCTGGACAAGAACGACCCGTTCCTGCAGTACCTGAAGAACGACCGCTGAGGTCGCAGGGCATTACCCCACGGGGCCCGGCTGAACGCCGGGCCCCGTGCTTTTTCCGGAGTCCCCCATGAAAGATCTGTTCGCCGCCGTCTGCCTGGTGGCGGTGCTGGAAGGCCTGTTCCTGTTCGTCGCGCCGTTTGCCTGGAAGCGCATGGCCGAGCGCCTGCTGGACCTGCCCAGCCCGGCCCTGCGCAGCTTCGGTGGGCTGGTGCTGCTGGCCGGCCTGAGCCTGCTGTGGTGGGCCCGGCATTGAAAGGGTAGTGCCGGCCGCTGGCCGGCAACCTGGGATTGCCCACCAGCGGCCGCCTGCGTTCACATGCGTGGCCCGGCTCTGGTAGATGCCAACCTTGGTTGGCATTGCCGGCCAGCGGCCGGCACGACAGAGCGGGGCGCCTGACCGGCCGGTGAAGCCGCCCGTCGGAAAGGTGGCACCGGACCCCGGAAACCCGGATAATGCACAAAAGCCGGACGGGCCTCCCCGTTCGGCTTTTTCCGTGTCTGGGCCTTCCATCGCCGGCGCTCCCCGTTTGGAGCCGCCATCCAGGTGCTGGCCAGCCCTGCCACGGTTTACCCGTCCGCGGCCCCGATGGCCGCAACATATGAGGAGCCCGTCATGGGTCAGTCTGTCGTAGTGCTTGGTGCCCAGTGGGGCGATGAAGGCAAGGGCAAGATCGTCGATCTGCTCACTGAGGAAATCGGCGCCGTCGTGCGCTTCCAGGGCGGCCACAATGCCGGCCACACCCTGGTCATCAACGGCAAGAAGACCGTCCTGCACCTGATCCCGTCGGGCATCCTGCGTGACGATGCGCTGTGCCTGATCGGCAACGGCGTGGTGATCTCGCCGGCTGCGCTGCAGAAGGAAATCGCCGAGCTGGAAGCCTCCGGCGTGGAAGTGCGTTCGCGCCTGAAGATCTCCCCGGCCGCGCCGCTGATCATGCCGTACCACATCGCCCTGGACCAGGCGCGCGAACGCGCTGCCGGCGGCAAGGCGATCGGCACCACCGGCCGTGGCATCGGTCCGGCCTACGAAGACAAGGTGGCGCGCCGCGGCATCCGCATCGCCGACCTGCATTACCCCAAGCAGCTGGAAGAGCTGCTGCGCACCGCGCTGGATTACCACAACTTCGTGCTGACCAAGTATCTGAACACCGATGCGGTCGATTTCCAGAAGACCTTCGACGAAGCGCTGGCCTTCGGCGAGTACGTGCAGCCGATGAAGTCCGACGTGGCCGGCATCCTGCACGACCTGCGCAAGCAGGGTAAGCGCGTGCTGTTCGAAGGCGCGCAGGGCGCGCTGCTGGACATCGACCACGGCACCTACCCGTACGTCACCAGCTCCAACACCACCGTCGGTGGTGCGCTGGCCGGTTCCGGCGTC
This sequence comes from Stenotrophomonas maltophilia, assembly GCF_013464915.1. Classification (GTDB taxonomy): domain Bacteria; phylum Pseudomonadota; class Gammaproteobacteria; order Xanthomonadales; family Xanthomonadaceae; genus Stenotrophomonas; species Stenotrophomonas maltophilia_AT. Next base: position 49,155 of record NZ_RAVT01000044.1, on the reverse strand, counting down.
GGCGCCGATTCGATCGACTACGTGCTGGGCATCGCCAAGGCCTACGCCACCCGCGTCGGCGGCGGCCCGTTCCCGACCGAGCTGGACGACGAAGTCGGCCAGGGCATCCGTGACCGTGGCGCCGAGTACGGTGCCTCGACCGGTCGCCCGCGTCGCTGCGGCTGGATGGACATCGTCGCGCTGAAGCGCGCCGTGGCCATCAACGGCATCAGCGGCCTGTGCATCACCAAGCTGGACGTGCTGGATGGCATGGAAAAGCTGAAGGTCTGCATCGCCTACGAATACAACGGCAAGCGCACCGAGTACGCGCCGCTGGACGCGCAGGGCTGGGAAGACTGCACCCCGGTGTACCTGGAGTTCCCGGGCTGGAGCGAGAACACCCACGGCATCACCAACTGGGACGAGCTGCCGCCGGCCGCCCGTGCCTACCTGCGTTCGCTGGAAGAGCTGGCCGGTTGCCCGATCAGCATCGTCTCCACCGGCCCGGACCGCGACCACACCATGGTCCTGCAGGATCCGTTCGCCTGAGGTAGCGCCGGGCGCTGCCCGGCGTAGGTGACAGGAAAAGCCCCGCGCAAGCGGGGCTTTTTCGTTACTGTGTCGCCAGGGCCAGCGGGGAAGCGACGCGATGACCAGGATGTCAGCGTGAAGGGCACGAAGGTGATACGGATCACCCTGTGGGTGTTGTGGAGCCTGTGGGGCATCGCCTGCGCGGTTCTGGCGCTCGGCGCCATCGCCAACCATCTGGCCTCGCGTACCCAGTCCCTGCCGTTGCTGCTGAGCCCAGGCGCGACAGCCGAGATGACGGTCTACCGCTTCATCGATGACCAGCTGCGGCTGCGACTGCGGTATGCCGCAGACGGTACTGAGGCTGACCCTGAAGTGCTGCTGCGCATCGACACTCCCACCGATCATGGAGACTTCCGCGCAGGAGAGCGTTCGGGAGTGGACGGGCAGGGCATCAACCGCAGGCTGGCATCGGTTGAATCCGGCGGCCTCATGGCGTCCTACTTTGGATATGGCCGCGGCGATGCATTGCCACGCGGACGCTCATGGCTGCGGGTCACCGTACTGGAGGTGGACCCGGCGCTGGTGGGGCACGCGGCAGACATCGAGCTGCAGCCACCGCTGGATCTGCTGAAGCTGACCGACCTGGACTACGTGTGGTTGTGGCCGTTCTTCTTCTGGAAGGTGGCGGCGATGTTCCTGCTGATTCCGGGGGGCGCGTTGGCTGTCTTTACTCTGGCGTTACGGCGCTGGCAGCGCCGGGCACCAGTACCTTCGACTTCAGCAGAGGGTAGGGATTGATCGATTCCCCCTTCCACCACTGCTTCTCCGGCCCCAGCACGTGCACTTCGAAATGCAGGTGCGGGGCCTCCGCACTGGCATTGCCGGTGCTGCCTACATAACCGATCACATCGCCGCGCCTTATCACCTGTTTCTCGGCCAGGCCATCGGCATAGCGCTGCAGGTGCGCGTAGTAGTAGCACCAGCGTCCGCTGGGCTCGAACTGGTAGATCGTCAGCCCACCGCGCTTGCTGTCGAACAGCTTTTCCACCGTGCCATCGGCGACGGCCAGCACCGGCGTCCCGGCATTGGCCATGATGTCGATCGCATCGTGCACGCGTCCTTCGCTGCGGGCATCGGTGAAGGTGTCGCGCAGCTGCGAGGGCAGTACGCCCTGCACCGGCAGCAGCAGACCGCCTGGTGCCAGGTCGACGCTGGCTGGCAGCGGCGCGCGCGCTGTGGCCGCTTCGGCCGCCGGCGTTGCCATCACGGCGAGCGGCATTGCAGGCGAAGACGCCGCCGTGGGTTCAGCGGCATCGCGGCGCAGCCACCAGCCTGCACCCAGTCCCAGCAGAACGCCCAGCACGATCAGCTGCGAAAGACGCATCGGCTTACTCCTGCATCACCACGGGGACGGAGGTATCCACGGCATCGGCCACGCGCAGCGCGTCCCAGTTGGTCATGCGCACGCAGCCATGCGATTCGGTCTTGCCGACATGGCCGGGTACAGGCGTGCCGTGCAGGCCGTAATGCGGCTTGGAGAGGTCGATCCAGACCCGGCCGACCGGATTGTTCGGGCCCGGCGGCAGCGTGGCCTTCTTCTCGCCCTTGCGCGCATCCCAGAACAGCTTGGGGTTGTAGTGGAACGGCGGGTCGCGATACACGCCGAAGATCTTCCATTCACCGATCGGCAGCGGATCATGCTGGCTGCCCGAGGACACCGGCACCTGCGCGATCACCTTGCCCTGCGCATCCAGCAACTGCAGGGTGGAGTCGGATTTGTCGACCACGATCTTTGCCGCCTTCGGCAATGCCGCCGGTGCGATGTTGGGTACCTGGATGCGATTGCCGGCCTTGGCCAGATCGACGCCTGGGTTGAGCGCCTTCAGCAATGCCGGCGAAGCATGGAAACGCTCGCCCAGTGATTCCTCGACGCTGCTGTAGCCCAGCGCTTTCAGCTTTGCCTGCGCGGCAGGCGCCTTCGGGACGGCGATGAACGGCCCGGCCACATCCTCGGCGGTCAGCGTGTAGCTGGCCAGTGGCACGACCGTATCGGCCTGCAGGGCCTTCCAGGTGCTGTCATCCAGCTCTCCGCCCACTGTCAGGCCGTGGGCCGCCTGGAAGCCTGCCACGGCCCGGCGCTGATTGCTGCCGATTTCACCGTCGATCTCGCCCGGGGAGAAATTGGCGCGATCCAGAAGCACCTGGGCGTGCAGCGGCGAGCGCGCCGCGGTATCGGGTCCGGCCTTCTCGGCAATGGGCTCCGGCAGCTGGGCCGGCGGCGGCACCTGCGCGAAGGCGGGGCACACCAGCAGGGACAGGACGAGCAGGGCGGGGCGGCGTATGGGCATGGAGGACTCCGGCAGATGGCAGCTCCACCCTGCCCGCAGGGGCTGCGCAGCTCCCGTGAAAGCAACCTGATGCCGGCATGAGCAGGGCGGCCCTGGCGTGGCCCGGGCCCTTGTCGCAGAAGAGCCGTACGTGACATCACCAAGGTGAACGGCCGCCGACGCCCGTGCGTGTTGCCGATCAAGAATGCAGGTGGCGCGGCCGATAGGGGCGCATCCCCCCCGTTTTGGATGTACCGATGAACTACTTGAGGAACGTCAGGGTTGCCTGGCGTCTTGGGCTGGGCTTTGGCCTGCTGTTGTTGCTGGTTGCCGCCGTGGTGGCCACCGGCGCCACCGCCAGTGTCGTGCAGAAGCGTGCGATGCAGCAGGTGGTCGATGTCAGCGTGGCCAAGGTGCGCCTGCTGTCGCAGATGCTCGATGCCAACAACCAGATGATGGTGGTGCGCCGCGAAATGCTGATCCGCCAGGGCGATGACCGCGGCCACGATGAGCAGCGCATCGCCGATCTGGTCAAGCGCTACGAGGCCAGCTGGAGCGCCTACCAGGCGCTGCCCAGCGACGCCGACGGCAAGGCCATCGCGGAAACCATCGCCGCCAAGCGTGCCGTCGCGCGCCCGCTCAACAAGCAGACCAGCGAACTGATGGAGCAGGGCGACTACCCGGGCGCCGTGGCGCTGACCCTGGGCCCGGTGCAGGAAGCGGCCAATGGCTGGAACAAGGCACTGTCCGATGGCGTGGACTTTGAAGAGAAGGAAAGCCGCACCGCTGCTGCCGAAGCGATCCGCCTCGGCGAGCGCAGCCTGCTGCAGCTGCTGGTGCTGGGCGGCGTGGCACTGCTGGTCGGCATCGGTGCCTCGGTGATGATCGGCCGCAGCCTGACCGGCCCGTTGGCCCGCGCGGTGAACCTGGCCGAGCGCCTGTCCAAGGGACAGCTGGACCAGGAGTTCCGCCTGGGTGGCCGCGATGAACTGACCCAGCTGGGTGAAGCCATGGCCAGCGTTCGCCAGAGCGTGCAAGCGGCGATCGGCGCGCAGCTGCAGATGGCAGAGCAGCATGAGGCGGGCGCGATCCGCTATCGCATGGACGTCACCGCGTTCCCCGGTGACTTCGGCCGCATGGTGCAGGCCACCAACAGCCTGGTCGAATCGCACGTGCAGGTGGAGCTGCTGATGGCCGAGGTGATGCAGCGCTACGCCATCGGTGACCTCAGCCGTGACCTGCCGGACTACCCGGGCGAGAAGGGCACGCTGACCCGCACCCTGGCGGCGGTGAAGCAGAGCTTGATGGCGATCAACGCGCAGATTGACGAACTGGCCCGCGCCGCTCGCGCCGGTGATTTCAGCATGCGTGGCGATGCCGCTGCGTTCCAGTACCAGTTCAAGGCGATGGTCGAGCACCTCAACGGCATGATGGCCAGTTCGCAGGCCAGCATCGCCGATGTCTCCGATGTGCTGCGTGCAATCTCGCACGGTGATCTGACCGCGCGCATGGACGGCGAGTACGACGGCGTGTTCGCGCGCATGCGTGACGACGCCAACACCACCACCGCGCAGCTGACCGGTATCGTTCGGGGCATCCAGGTGGCCGCCGACAGCATCAACAACGCGGCGCAGGAACTGGCCGCCGGCAACAACGACCTGTCGCGCCGCACCGAGCAGCAGGCCGCCAATCTGGAAGAAGCGGCCGCATCGATGGAGGAACTGACCTCCACCGTGCGCCAGAATGCCGAGCTGGCCCGCCAGGCCGACAGCGAAGCGCATGCGGCCGGTGCCGCCGTGCGCGAGACCGAGCAGGCGATGGCACAGATGGCATCGGTGATGGGCGAGATCGATCAGTCCTCGGCACGCATTTCGGAGATCTCCACGGTGATCGACGGCATCGCGTTCCAGACCAACATCCTGGCGCTGAACGCTGCGGTTGAAGCGGCGCGTGCCGGTGAGCAGGGGCGTGGCTTTGCCGTGGTCGCCAGCGAAGTGCGCACGCTCGCGCAGCGCGCCGGCGTGGCCGCCAAGGAGATCAAGGAGCTGATCGAAGACGCCGCGGCCAAGGTGAAGAGTGGCCTGGCGGTGACCGTTGAATCGGAAGCCGCGATCGCGCGCGTGGCCCAGGCAAGTTCGCGCACCACCCAGCTGATGAGCGACATCGCAGCGGCCAGCAAGGAACAGGCCGCCGGCATCGAGCAGGTCAACCAGGTGGTGGTGCAGATGGACCAGGTGACCCAGCAGAACGCCGCACTGGTGGAGGAGGCCACCGCTGCCAGCCGCGCGCTGGAAGAACAGGCGCATGCACTGACCACGTCGGTGGCGGTGTTCAAGGTGGAGCAGGGCGTGCATGCTCCGTACGCTGGAGCGCGAGCTGCTTGAGTAGATACACGCCAGCCCTGTCCGGGGCTGGCGTGTCCTTGCTTCGCTGTCTCAGCGAGGTGCGGCGCTGGCCTGCGGCGGGCAACGGCGCGGATTGCAGCGCTGTCTGCCATCCTCGTTGTTGCCCATTGCGCCGGTTCCCGAGGCGCCGCCTGCCGCACCGTAGCCGAGTCGCAGCCCGATGCTGGTGGCACGGCTGGAACCCCGGGTCTGTTCGTGGCCCAGCAGCAGTGACATGAACCAGCCTTGCTGCAGACGCACGTCCATGCCGGCCGCGATCGACAACGCGTGATCGTTGTAGCTCTGCATGCGCAGCTGGTAGTCCTGTGCGCGTGGGCCCACCACGTAGTTCAGATAGGCGTCGCCCTTGTCGTCGAGTGCCTGCCGATACTCGATGCTCCAGAACGGGCGCACGCGGGCCTCAGGGTCGGAAGACAAATACGCGCCTTCCAGGCCCAGCGCTACTGCGCTGTTGCGGACTGTCTGCTCGCGATAGACCAGGTCGTACAGGCCTGCGCCGTTCTCGCGATAGCTGTCCAGCGTGCTGCGGCTGGCCTCGATGCGGCCGTAGCCGGTCAGCGTCATGCCCGCATTGCGGTGCTCGTAGCCCATGGCCAGCGAACCGAACCACTGGTCGCCATCACGCTTGCCCTGCGCAAAGGCGCTGGCATCGCTGCTCCAGCGGCGGGTGTCGAAATCCAGCGAGCCGGTGGCGAGGACGCCATCAACGAACAGATGCTCACCCCCGCGCCACAGGCCGTAGGCGGCCAGCGAGCGTTGGTCGGACTTCACCCGCGCGTCGCTGCCGTCCATGTCGCTGTTGTTGCGGCCCAGGCTGCCGGCCACGCCAAACAGGAACTGCCTGCCGAACGCACGGTCCACACCGATGGTCAGGCCGTCGGTGCGGAAGTCGTAACTGCTGTGGCCGGCGCCGGTGCCGTAGCTGGCACTGCCCGAGGCCCACATGCCCCAACCGGCGGGCAGCGAGGGCAGTGCGGCGTCACCCAGTCTCGACATCGGCACGGACAGCGAGGGCAGGTCCTTGCTGCCGGCATAGCTCAGCGACAGCTGGTTGCTGGAGGCATTGCCGCCACCGCGGACCTGGCGCAGACGATCACGGATGTTGGCCTGCTGCGCACTGGCGAAGCGCACGCTGGCATCCACCTGTGCCTGCAGAGTGGCGACCACCCCCGGGTCGCGGGTGGGGTCCGGGCGCTGGCTGACCACCAGCCGCAGTTGCGCGCTGCCGGCAGCGAAGCCGCCGCTGGCCGCCTGGGTGACTGTGATGATCGCCACGCCTTCGCCGACCAGGGTGACGGTGCGTCCCTGCACGCTGGCGACGCTGGTATCGCTGCTGCTGAAGCTGAAGGCGCCACGGCTCGGGCTCTGCGGGTCTGCCAGTTCAAAGGCTGCTTCGCCGAACACCTTGCGCAGCTCCTGCGGCCACTGCAGGACAGGAACTGCGGCGCTGATCTCCACGTCCAGTGTCGCCTGCGCTGCTGCCAGGTACTGCGTATTGCCGGCCTGGTTGGCGGTCAGGCTGCAGCGTCCCGCACTGAGCATGACCACGCTGCTGCCTTCGACGCGGCATGCCGTCGGCGTGGTGGTGGCGAACACCAACGGGTTGCCCGAGGCGCCGCCGTTGGCGGAAACGCTGAAGCGTCCGTCAATGCTGTAGACCGGAGCGCTGGGATTGGCGAGGAACGCACTGATCTGCTGCGTCGCCTCCAGCACCTGCAGGGTATAGGCCTGATCGGCGCTGAAGTTGTTGGCGTCGGTGACCGTCACGGTGAAGGCGTAGCTTCCCGCGCCCTGTGGAGTGCCAGAGAACGTGCCATCGCTGCCCAGTGCCAGTCCGCTCGGCAATGCACCTGCACTGACGGCGAAGCGGTACGGTGCGGCACCGCCGGAGACCTGCAGGCGCTGGCTGTAGCCCGTTGCCGTGGAGGACTGCGGCAGGCTGGACAAGGCAAACGCCAACTGCGGCGCGTTGACCACCAGTGAGTAGGGCGTGTCCTTGCTCATCGGGCCATCGCCGCTGCTGCTGTCGGTCACGCGGATGCTGAAAGTGTAGGTGCCGGCCGTGGTGGGGGCGCCGCCGAACACGCCGGCCTGGCTCAGCGACAGGCCGGGCGGCAGGCTGCCGATCACCTGGTAGCCGTAAGGCGCGGCACCACCGCTGGTGGACAGCGTCGGCGTGTATGCGGTACCTGCGGTTGCCGCAGCCAGGCTGGTGGGGGTGGTCTGCAGTGCTGGCGGGGACACGGTGATGCTGACAGTCACTGTTGCCGACGTCGTGTTGCCATCACTGGCCTGGTAGCTGAAAGCATCCGCACCGTAGTAGCCGGTCGTCGGGGTGTAGCTGACCGAGGTTCCGCTGGCAACGGCCTGTCCATGCTGCGGCGTGCCGATGATGGAAACGGTGGTGGGGATGCCGCTGATCGTCAGCGGCACGACGCTCGCGGTGTTGTATGGGACCGTCGCATTGGACGGGGAGGCGACGATCGCATCGGCGACAACTGCCGCGTTCGATGCAGCCGATGCCGCGCCGGTACCGGCGCTGTTGGTGGCCGTCACCGTAAACGTGTACGACTGGCCGACGGTCAGGCCGCTGACCGTTATCGGCGAGTTTGCGCCGGTGCCGGTCAGGCCGCCAGGAATCGAGGTGGCGGTGTAGCCGGTGATCGCCGAACCTCCCGAGCCGGCGGGGGGAGTGAAGATGATCCTGATCTGACCGGTGCCGGACGGGGTCGCGGTGACGCTGGTCGGCGCGCCAGGTACCAGCGCGTTGACGATGAACGTCTGGCTGACCTGTGGTGCGGGCAGGAATGCACCGTTGCCGGCCTGGTTGGCATTGATCGCGCAGCTGCCCGCTGCAACGAAGGTCAGTTGCCCGCCGCTGGTGATGGTGCAGACCTGGGTTGTCGATGATGTGAACGTGACGGGCAGGCCCGAGCTGGATGTTGCGGTCAGCGTCGGGCTGGTGCCGTAGTTCTGCGCGCCCGGGTTGTTGAAGGTGATGGTCTGTACAGACGCCGGAGTGATGGCATTGGAGGCAGCCGACGCGGAGCCGGTTCCGGCGCTGTTGGTCGCGGTGGCGGTGAAGGTGTACGCGATGCCATTGGTCAGGCCGGTGACGATGATCGGCGAGCCGCTGCCCGAGCCGGTCAGTCCTCCGGGATTGGAGGTCACGGTGTAGCCGGTGATGCTGCCGCCGCCATTGCTGGCCGGCGCAGTGAAGGTCACCGACGCCTGACTGTTTCCAGCGGTCGCGCTGCCGATCGTCGGTGCGCCGGGCACGACCGCGACGACGGTGAACGTCTGGGAAACCGTCGTTGCGGACTCATGCATGCCGTCGCCGGCCTGGTCGGCAAGGACAGTGCAGCTGCCGCTGGAGAGAAAGGTCAACGTGCCGCCTGACGTAATCGTGCACACGCCGGTGGTGGACGACGAGAAGGTGACCGGCAACCCGGAGCTGCTGGTGGCGGTCAGCGTCGGGACGGTGCCGAAGTTCTGCGTGCCCGGGTTGGCAAAGGTGATGGTCTGTGCGGCCTTGGGTGTTACCGCGTTCGAAGCGGCCGACGCTGCGCTGGTGCCGATGGCGTTGGTTGCGGTGACGGTGAAGGTATAGGCCGTGCCGTTGCTCAGGCCGGTGACGAGGATTGGCGAGGAGGCGCCCGATGCGACCAGGTTGCCTGGCGAGGAGGTGACGGTGTAGCCGGTAATGGTAGAACCGCCGTTACTTGCGGGAGCACTGAACTGCACGCTGGCCGAGGCTTGTCCCGCCGTCACGCTGCCGATCGACGGGGCAGCAGGTGCAACAGCGTTGACTGCGAATGAGTGGCCTATGACAGGTGCTGCGTTCCAGCCGCTGTTTCCGGGTTGGCTTGCATCGATGGCGCAGGTGCCGGCGCTGATGAAGGTGAGGGTGCCGTTGCTGGTGATGGTGCAGACATTGGTTGTCGTGGAGGCAAAGACCACCGCAAGTCCCGAACTGGCCGAGGCGGTGAGTGTCGGCGATGTACCGAACATCTGTGGGCCTGGATCGGCGAACGTCAGGGTCTGGTCGCCCTTGGGGGTGACTGCGACGGACGCGGCCGAAGAAGGGCTCGTGCCTGCCGAATTTGTTGCCGTGATCGTGAAGGTGTATGCGGTACCGTTGGTCAACCCGGTGACCACCAGCGGCGACACGGTGCCACTGGCGGAGTGGCCCCCCGGAGCCGATGTGGCGGTGTAGCTGGTGACAGGCGCGCCGCCATTGTCTGCCGGTGGCGTGAAGTTGATCGACACCTGTGCATTTCCTGCGCTGGCGCTGTCTATCGTCGGTGCAGCAGGCCTGTCCGGCAGCGGGACAGGGTCCACGACGATATCGTTGATCGTATGCCAGCTGATCGCGCCGCTGGTGGTATAGAACCGCACCTCATCGACGTTGGTGAAGCTGGGTAGATTGACCGTCTGCGAAAGATATCCTGCCCGGTAGGCATCAAACGAGCTGGATGCCACCGGCTGGCCATTGCGCAGGCCTTGCACGGTGATGGACGTGCTCGATGTCTCGCCCCAGTTGTAATAGCGGAACGAGGTCAACTGGAATTCCTTGCCGTCCGCTGAGCGCATCGACATCCCACGATAGCCATCGGAGAGCGCCGCGTCGGTCAGCCCATTGAAACTGTCGTTGACGGAGAGTTCAAGCGACGACCTCCATCCGATCAACCCGGCAGGCGTGCCGTTGCTGTCGGAGATGTTGCCGATCTGGAGGGTGAGGCCGGGAACTGGACTGGACCCGCCCTGGCCGCTGAGGGCGACAGGTCCGCCCAACCCTGCGTTGCTGGTGAACTGCAGCGTGACTGGCGCAGCCAGGGCCGGCAGGCTCAAGACAAACAGCAGCAGGAACGCCGCCCGCAACAGCGGACGGACAAGATTTCGTGCGGACATGCGATCCCCCTGATCAATCCACGAATGTCAGCCACCGCACTGCGCCTGCGCGCCTCCGCGGGTGGACCGTTCCATCTCTTTCAGATTCCCGATGTCGGCCGGGTAGCCGGTCGACAGTCCATTGCCGTGATGCAATTACCGTGCCGCAGCACGTCCTTCCTCAAGCCCCTGGACCACCGTTGGCGGCCCGTATGGCGGCGATTCTATCCGTTTCCCGGCGGTTGCCAATGGGGAGGCGAAGCAGTCGGTTGGCATGGATGCATACCTCCACGTATGGCGTGCCGGTTCCGGTTCGGCCATGCTGGTTGCCGTACGCTTCTTCATCAAGGACGTCCCCGGTGAGGGATCCGATGCCGCTACAAGTGGTCATGCTGCCAGGCCTGGACGGCACCGGCCTGCTGTCGGCTCACTTCGTGGACGCCATGCATTCACGAGGCCTGTCGATAGATGTGTTGCCGCTACCAGCGCAGGGGCCGCAGGACTACGCCACGATGGCATCTGCATTGCGCCTGAAGTTGCCGGACTCCGGATTTGTCCTGCTGGCCGAATCGTTTGCCGGTCCGCTGGCCATTGAACTGGCGGCGACTTCGCCAACCGGCCTGCGCGGACTGATATTGAGTACGACCTTCGCACGGCGGCCGGTACCATTGCCCGCGGCGAGCGCACGGATGCTGGCCCCCGCTTGGCCGCTGCCGCCCATCGGATTGATGGCCCGGCTGCTGCTGGGCCGTTGGCGGACCCGCGCTAACCTGCGCGAGCTTCGCCAGGCAATCGCGACCGTACCTGCTTCGACCCTGCGCAAACGTGCTGCGGCGACACTGCAGGTGGATGTCCGCGCGCGTTTGCCACAGCTCGTACTGCCAACGCTATGCCTGCACGCACGACAGGACCGCCTGCTGTGGCCGCCCAGCGTGGCCGAGCTGCAGGCGCTGCTGCCGGACGCCCGTCATGTTTCGCTGCAGGGACCACATCTGTTGCTGCAGGTACGCGCCGATGCAGCTGCAGTTGAAATTTCCGCATGGATGAGGACGCTGCGGCTCTGATCGATCAGCTCAGCCGCGTGCGCGGGGGTGTGCCGCCTTCTTCTTCGCCACCTTGCGACCACTGCCACTGCGCTTGCCACCGCCATCCTGCTTGTTCACGGTGGCCCAGGCGATGCGTTCGGCGGTGCTTTCGCTGGCGCCGCGCTCGCGCTCGCTCTCTTCGATGTGCTCGGCCTGGCGCTTCTGCTTTTCGGTATAGGCGGACTTGTCACCGCGGGGCATGGCCGTGTCTCCGGTGGGGGCTGGCCCCCACGGTGGTCCTGGCGGCGTTAAGCGCAAGTCCCGCAAGGGTGATCGCACCGGCAAGGGCGCCTCGGCTATGCTTGCCCCATGCGAGTCGAGCCCGCCGACATCGAAGCCCTGTTCGACGCGATCCCGGATGTGCTGTTCTTCATCAAGGATCTTCAGGGGCGCTACACCCACGTCAACCAGACCATGCTGCGGCGGCTGGGCCTGCGCGCGCGCAAGGACGTGATCGGGCGCACGGCGGCCGAAATCTACCCGACCGGCCTCAGTGCGGACTACGTCGACCAGGACGCCCGCGTGCTGTCCGGTGAGGTGATCGAGAACCTGATGGAGCTGCACCTGTTCGCCAACCGCGAACCGGGCTGGTGCCTGACCTGCAAGCGCCCGCTGGTGGTCGATGGGGCCATCGAGGGGCTGATCGGCATTTCCCGCGACCTGGGCCAGAAGGACAGCCTGGGTACCCAGTACGAACAGCTGCGGCTGGCACTGGCCCACCTCAACGCGCACTACGCCGAGAACGTGCGCATGCAGACCCTGCTGGACATCACCGGCTTTTCGCTGTCCAAGCTGGAGCGCAGCTTCCGCAAGGTGTTCCAGATGACCCCGCAGCAGGTGCTGACCCGGCTGCGGATCCAGATGGCCATGCACCTGCTGCACGGTGACGAGAGCATCGCCAGCATCGGCCAGGCCTGCGGTTTCAGCGACCAGAGCGCCTTCACCCGCAAGTTCAAGGCTGAAACCGGTTTCTCGCCGCGCGCCTACCGCGCCCGTATCGGCGGCAACGTCGGCGAGCCCGCACTGGCCTGAGCCGCCTGCTGCGCTGTGCCTATCCCCGCGGGCATGGGACAGGGTAAGGTGTCGCCCCTGTAGCCCGCCGCCAGCCCCGCCGATGCCCAACTCGATTCCGACCGCTTCGCCGTCCCGCCTCGGACATTCGCTCAAGCCCCGCCAGCTGATCATGATGGGCCTGGGCAGCGCCATCGGCGCCGGCCTGTTCCTCGGCTCGGGCGTGGGCGTGCAGGCAGCCGGTCCGGCAGTGCTGGTGTCGTATCTGGTGGCCGGTGCGCTGGTGATCATCGTGATGAACGCACTGGGCGAGATGGCGGCGGCCAAACCGACCAGTGGCGCGTTCTCTGTCTACGCCGCCGATGCCATGGGGGCGACCGCCGGTGCCACCGTGGGCTGGCTGTGGTGGGTGCAGCTGGTGATCGTGATCGCCGCCGAAGCAGTGGGTGCAGCCGGGCTGCTGGCCACGGTCTGGCCGGCGATACCGGTACCGATGGCGGCGCTGGCCTTCATGCTGTTCTTCACCGCGATCAACCTGCTGGGGGTGAAGAACTTCGGCGAGTTCGAATTCTGGTTCGCCATCCTCAAGGTCGCGGCGATCCTGGCCTTCATCGCCATCGGCGTGGCGCTGCTGATGGGCTGGCTGCCGCAGGTGACCTCGCCGGGCCTGAGCAACTTCACCGAACACGGCGGCTTCGCACCGAAGGGCCTGGCCGGTATCGGTGCCGCGCTGCTGGTGGTGGTGTTCGCCTTCGGTGGTACCGAGATCGTGGCCGTCGCTGCCGCCGAGACCGAAGATCCGGAACGCAGCATTGCCCGTGCCATCCGCACGGTGGCCTGGCGCATCCTGGTGTTCTACATCGGCTCGCTGAGCGTGATCATCGCCGTAGTGCCGTGGACCAGCGAGGCGCTGAAGTCGCCGTTCGCTGCGGTGCTGGATATCGCCCGTATCCCGGGTGCGGGCACCGCCATCACCCTGATCGCGGTGATCGCGCTGCTGTCGGCGCTCAATGCCAACCTCTACGGTGCCTCGCGCATGATGTATTCGCTGGCGCAGCGTCGTGAAGCGCCAGCGGTGCTGGGCTGGACCGATCCGCGCCAGGTGCCGGTCATCGCCGTGCTGGCCAGCGTGCTGTTCGGTTTCGCCGCCACCGTGATGGAACTGCTGTTCCCGGACCGGGTGCTGCCGGTGCTGCTGAACATCGTCGGTTCCACCTGCTTGCTGGTGTGGACGCTGTCGCTGGTCTCGCAGCTGGTGCTGCGCCGCCGCGCGGATCGCCTGGGTACCCGGCTGCCATTCCGCATGGCCGGGTTCCCGTGGCTGACGGTGTGCGCGCTGGCCATCCTGGCGCTGATCTTCGGCCTGCTGCTGAGCGAGTCGCACACCCGCCTGCAGTTCCTGTCGATGGTGGCGCTGACCGCCACCATCGCCGCCGGCAGCGCCATCGCCCGGCGCATGCGCGAGGCGTGATTGGGTAGAGCCGACCCCATGGTCGGCTGCTGTCGCCGGGTTTTCTGTAGAGCCGACCCCACGGTCGGCTGCTGTCTGCGTGGTCGCCAGCCGAGCATGGGCTCGGCTCTACAACAGGCACACATTCCGCGTGGCACTGTGTGCAGGTAGGCCGTCATCGGCCCGTCGACCGGGAGTACCGCATGCTGCGCAGCCGTCCCTTCCTGATGTTCACCGGCCAGGCCGAGGCCGCCCTGGCCCTGTACGCCGAAGCCTTCGCCGATTTCCGCCTGCTGGCAATGCAGCGCCATCCGGACGGCGCCGGTGCCGGCGTGCCCGGGCAGGTCCGCCAGGCCATTTTCCTGCTGGGGGGCACCCACTACCTGTGCTTCGACAGCCTGGACGTGCACGACTTCACCTTCTCGCCGTCGATCTCGCTGTTCGTCGAGTGTTCCGGTGCCGAGCAGTTCGAGCGCGCGGCGCGCGTGCTGGGCGAGGGCGGGCATTGGTTGATGCCGGTGGGCGATTATGACTTCAGCAACCGCTACGGCTGGGTGCAGGACCGCTTCGGGGTGTCGTGGCAGTTGAGCCTGGGGCAGATGCCGGACCCGTGAGAACAGAGCATCCACGCATGGCGTGGATCTACTGGAGAATGCGCTCGCCGGGCATGGCCCGGTGCTACCGCAAAACGAAAACGGCCCGCTTGCGCGGGCCGTTTTCTTTACCGATGCAGCGAGGAATCAAGCCTCGACTTCATCGTCCTTGTAGGCATCGACCGGAATGCAGGCGCACATCACGTTCTTGTCGCCGTACACGTTGTCCACGCGTGCCACCGGCGGCCAGTACTTGCTCTGCTTCAGGCTGGCCAGCGGGAACGCAGCCAGCTCACGCGGGTAGGCGTGGGTCCACTCGCTGGCGGTCACCGCGGTTGCAGTGTGCGGCGCGTTCTTCAGCGGGTTGTCCTCGCGGTCCAGGCGGCCGTCTTCGATCGCGGTGATTTCCTCGCGGATCTGGATCATCGCGCTGATGAAGCGATCCAGCTCGTGCAGCGATTCGCTCTCGGTCGGCTCGACCATCAGCGTGCCGGCCACCGGGAAGCTCAGGGTCGGGGCATGGAAGCCGAAGTCGATCAGGCGCTTGGCCACGTCCTCGGCGCCAATGCCGCTGGTCTTCTCCAGCGGACGCACGTCGAGGATGCACTCATGCGCCACCAGGCCGTTGCGGCCGGTGTACAGGGTCTTGAAGTGCGGCGCCAGGCGCCTGGCGATGTAGTTGGCGTTGAGCTGCGCGACCTGGGTGGCCTTGCGCAGGCCTTCGCGGCCCATCATCGCGATGTACATCCAGCTGATCGGCAGGATCGAGGCGCTGCCGAAGCTGGCTGCGCTGACCATGCCGACCGGGCCGTTGTCACCCAGCTTGCCCGGCAGGAACGGTGCCAGGTGCTCCTTCACCGCGCACGGGCCGACGCCCGGGCCGCCGCCGCCGTGCGGGATGCAGAAGGTCTTGTGCAGGTTCAGGTGCGAAACGTCCGAACCCCACTTGCCCGGCTTGGCCACGCCCACCAGGGCGTTCATGTTGGCACCGTCGGTGTACACCTGGCCGCCGTGCTGGTGGATGATCTCGCAGATCTCCACCACCTCTTCCTCGAACACGCCGTGCGTGGACGGGTAGGTCATCATGATCGCGGCCAGGCGGTCGCTGTACTTCTCGGCGTTGAGGCGGATGTCCTCGACGTCGACGTTGCCGTTGGCATCGGTCTTGGTCACCACCACCTTCATGCCGCACATCTGTGCCGAAGCCGGGTTGGTGCCGTGTGCCGAATCCGGGATGAGGCAGATGTCGCGGTGGCCTTCGCCGCGCGAGCGGTGGTAGGCGCGGATCGCCAGCAAGCCGGCGTACTCGCCCTGTGCGCCGGAATTCGGCTGCAGGCTGACCGCGTCGTAGCCGGTGCATTCGACCAGCATCGCTTCCAGCGTGTCGATCAGTTCCTTGTAGCCCAGCGCCTGGTCGGCCGGCACCAGCGGGTGGATCTGCGAGAACTCCGGCCAGGTCACCGGGATCATTTCGGCGGTGGCGTTGAGCTTCATGGTGCACGAGCCCAGCGGGATCATCGTGCGGTCCATCGCCAGGTCCTTGTCGGCCAGCGAACGCAGGTAGCGCAGCAGCTCGTGCTCGCTGTGGTGGGTGTTGAACACCGGGTGGGTCAGGAATTCAGACTGGCGCAGCAGGCCGGCCGGCAGTGCGTCGGCGGTGCTGGCATCCAGCGCGTCGACGTCCAGCGTGGCACCGAACACGGCAGCCACGGCCACGATGTCGGCGCGGGTGGTGGTTTCGTCCAGGCTGATGCCGACCGAGTCGCTGTCGATCGCGCGCAGGTTGTAGCCGGCGGCGCGGGCCCCGGCGTGGATCTCATCGGCGTGCACGCCGGTGACATGCAGGGTGTCGAAGAAGTCACCACCGACCTGCACGCCGGCCTTGCGCAGCGCCGCAGCCAGGATCGAGGCCAGGCGATGGGTGCGGCGGGCAATGCGGGTCAGGCCTTCCGGGCCGTGGTAGACGGCGTACATCGACGCCATCACCGCCAGCAGCACCTGTGCAGTACAGATGTTGGAGGTGGCCTTCTCGCGGCGGATGTGCTGCTCGCGGGTCTGCAGGGTCAGGCGGTAGGCCGGGTTGCCCTGCGCGTCGATCGAGACGCCGATCAGGCGGCCCGGCATCGAGCGCTTGTAGGCGTCACGGCAGGCCATGAAGGCGGCGTGCGGGCCACCGAAGCCGAACGGCACGCCGAAACGCTGGCTGTTGCCGACCACGATGTCCGCGCCCCATTCGCCCGGGGCGGCCAGCAGGGTCAGGGCCAGCAGGTCGGTGGCCACGGCCACCAGGCCGCCGCGTGCGTGCACGGCATCGACCAGCGCCTTGTAGTCGCCGACCTGGCCGAAGGTATCCGGATACTGCAGCAGCAGGCCGAAGGCTTCCGCTTCCAGCGCTTCGGCCGGAGTGCCGACGCGCAGCACGATGCCCATGGGCTCGGCGCGGGTGCGCAGCAGTTCCAGCGTCTGCGGGTGCACGGCGTCGTGCACGAAGAAGGTGTCCGACTTCGACTTGGCCGAACGCTTGGCCAGGGTCATCGCTTCAGCGGCGGCAGTGGCTTCGTCCAGCAGCGAGGCGTTGGCGATTTCCATGCCGGTGAGGTCGGCGCACAGGGTCTGGAAGTTGATCAGCGCTTCCATGCGGCCCTGCGAGATTTCCGCCTGGTACGGGGTGTAGGCGGTGTACCAGGCCGGGTTTTCCAGGATGTTGCGCAGGATCACGTTCGGCGTGTGGGTGCCGTAGTAGCCCTGGCCGATGAAGCTGCGCAGCACGGTGTTCTTGTCGGCGATCGCACGGATCTTCGCCAGTGCCTGCACTTCGGTCATCGACTCCGGCAGCGCCAGTGGCGCCGGCGACTTGATCTTGGCCGGCACGATGGCATCGGTCATCGCATCCAGCGACGCGTGGCCGACGACATCGAGCATCTGCGCGATCTCGGCGTCGTTGGGGCCGATGTGGCGCTCGACGAACGCATTGTGGTGCTCGAGCTCACGCAGGGAAGGGGTGTTCTGGGACATGGCGAAGGATCCGTCAGGAAAGGGCACACGCACGGGCACAAGCCGCCGGTCGGCGGTCTGCGGGGCGCCCCTCTGTCCTTTTGCCTGAGAGTTTAAAAGCGCGGTTGGCCGCAGCTTCGTGCCCCTTCGGCGCCGGATCGAACCGGTCTCTCCAGAGTTGTGTTACGGGTGGTATCGGGCCTGAGCGATTACGGGCGTTGCGCCTTCGGCAGCGGTGTTCCGCTTCTCCCACCGTGTTGCCCGCCGATTATAGCCCGTTGCGGGCACGGCGGCCGCCTCCGCGCCAGGTCGTCGCGCCTGAATGGCCGATGGCCCGGGCGTGCGTTTTGTGCAGTTCTGCATGGCGCCGGGTGCAATCCCCGCCTATGATGGGCGGATACCCGAATTCATCTGGCGCCGTCCCTGCTGCAGGGGGACCGGCGCCCGCCGTGCGTGCCGCGCATGGCCCTGCCGGACGCTTCCTCCATGACCGCCGCCGTTGCTCCCTCCACCCGCCGCATGGCCCTGCTGCTTGCCGGCCTGGCCATGTTCGGCCCGTTCTCGATCGACACCATTTTCCCGGCGTTCCCGCAGCTGGCCCAGCGCCTGGCGGTGGACGAGGTGGCGGTGCAGCAGACCATCAGCGTGTACCTGCTGTTCTACGGCCTGATGAGCCTGGCGCACGGCCCGCTGTCCGATGCCTGGGGCCGCAAGCGGGTGATCCTGGGGGGGCTGGTGGTGTTCGTCGGCGCCTCGGTCGGCTGTGCGCTGTCCACGGATCTGTCCACGCTGCTGGCGTTCCGCGCGCTGCAGGGCCTGTCAGCGGGTGTCGGCATGATTGTCGGCCGCGCGGTGATCCGCGACCTGTATCACGGCCACGATGCGCAGCGCCTGATGAGCCAGGTGTCGATGCTGTTCGGCATCGCTCCGGCCATCGCCCCGATCATCGGTGGCTGGATCCTGCTCAGTGGCGCGGGCTGGCCGCTGATCTTCTGGTTCCTGGTGGTGTTCGCGCTGGTGCTGCTGGCGGCCACTGCGCGCTACCTGCCGGAGACCCATCCGGTCGAGGCACGGGTGCCGCTGTCGCCGCGCGTGCTGCTGCGCGACTACGTACGCATCGGCTTCAATCCGCGCTTCCTGCGCCTGGCGCTGGCCGGCAGCATCGGTTTCGGCGGCATCTTCCTGTACATCTCCTCGGCACCGGTGTTCGTGATGCAGCACCTGCACCTGGGCGAAGGCGGCTTCGCCTGGCTGTTCATTCCCACCATCGGCGGCATGACCACCGGCTCGTTCCTGTCCGGGCGCATGGCCGGGCACACCACGCCCACCCGCCAGGTCGCCATCGGTTTCAGCCTGTGCGCGCTGTCGGCGCTGCTGAATGTCGGCTACGTGGCGCTGTCGCCGCAGTTCGTGCTGCCGTGGGCGGTGCTGCCGATCTTCCTGGGCGGCATGGGCATGTCGCTGATCTTCCCGATCCTGGCCCTGGCGGTGCTGGACATGTACCCGCACCAGCGTGGCCTGGCATCGTCCCTGCAGGCCTTCGTGCAGCTGATGATCAGCACGGTGGTGGCTGGCGTGGTGTCGCCGCTGCTCAGTGCCAGCCCGCTGCACCTGGCACTGGGCCAGGCCGCGTTCTTCGGCGCCGGATTCGTGTTCTGGTACTGGGAACACCAGCGCGAGCGCGCGGCGCAGGCAGCCTGCACGGGCCATTGAGCAGCGCGCAGGGGTAGGGCGGGCCGCGATGCCCGCAACGCTTGCGGCGAGGAACGACCGGACTAGGCTGGGGACTCCAGCCAGCCGGTGCGTGGATGCACGACAGCCAGCCGATCCGATGTCGTTGCATGAGGTTCCCCCATGGCTGCGCAGCAGACCTATCGCCTGTTCGAGGTGGCGCTGAAGGAGCGCCGCGTTCTTTCCCCTTCCCTGGACCGCATGGTGTTCACCGGTGCCGACGTGGCACGGATGAAGACCGAAGGCCCGGACCAGCGCATCAAGGTGTTCTTCCCCTTGCCCGGCCAGGACGTGCCGCAGGTGCCCAGCGGCGAGGACTGGTATCCGCGCTACCGGGCGCTGCCGGACGACCAGCGCCCGCCCATGCGCACCTACACCATCCGCCAGCTGCGTGCCGAGCAGGGCGAGGTCGACGTTGATTTCGTGCTCCATGGCGAAACCGGGCCGGCCTCGCGCTGGGCCATCCACGCGCGGCCGGGCGACCGCGTAGTGCTGCTGGCCCCCGATGCCGACTGTGCCGACAGCAGCGAAGGCTGGGAATGGAAGCCGCCGGCGGGTGTCGGCCAGGTGCTGCTGGTGGCGGATGAAACCGCGCTGCCGGCGGTGGCCGGCATTCTCGAGGAACTGGCCGCGCTGGCCGATCCGCCACGCACGCTGGCGCTGCTGGAGGTCGCCCAGGCCGGGGATGCTGTGCCATTGAAGGCCCCGGACACGGCCGAGCTGGTCTGGCTGCCACGCGGGCAGGCGGCTTACGGGCAGCCGCTGTTGCAGGCGGTGCAGGCACGCCTGGCAGCGGCCTCGAGCGTGGCCGCCGGCGACGAACTGGAAGAGATCGACGTTGACGCGCAGATCCTCTGGGAACAGGCCGATGCCAGCGTGGCCGGGCCGCTGTATGCCTGGGTGGCAGGCGAGGCGGGGGCGGTGATGGCGATCCGTCGCCACCTGGTCCGCGACTGCGGGCTGGACCGCCGCGCGATTACCTTCATGGGCTACTGGCGGCACGGCAAAGTGCTGGACTGAGGGGTGTGAAGCGGTGCTGCGGGCGGGGTGCGCTATCCTTGCGCCCCCCTTTCGCAGCGGTACCGCACCATGTCCACCAGCTCCAAGACCCGCCGCGACCAGCGCCGTCGCCAGGAAAAGCAGGCTGCCAACAAGGCCGCTGCCCAGGCCTCGCCGGTGGAGCCGCATGCGGAACTGCGCGATGCACAGCGCACCCTGCTGGCCGGTGTCGTGCGCCGTGACGGCGAATGGGTGCTGGGCATGGATGGCCGCATTGCCGGCCACAGCGAGAGCGCCGCACAGGTGCTGGCGCTGATCATGCAGGCCGGTGAACTGCACGAGCGCAACGGCACGCCGGTGCGCCTGATGTACTCCGACGCGCTGCGTGATGCCGCACAGGCCGAAGCCAGGGAGAAGGGCCAGACCTTCGAGGAATTCAAGGCCGAGCTGGCTGCGGCGATGGCCGCGAAGAAGAACAGCTGACAGGCATTTCGGTAGAGCCGGCCGCTGGCCGGCTGCCAGATGGATTTCCACCGTGCAGTTGCCGGCCAGCGGCCGGCACTACCAGAAAGGGGCGGATCCTCGCGGACCCGCCCCTTTTCTCATTTCGCCGCCGGGGCCGCGTTGGCCTGCCAGCCGCACATCTGGCCTTCGTTCTGCTGCTTCAGCCACTCGTTGACCGGCGTGAAGTACTCGATCATCGGGCCGGCATCGAGTTTGTCGGTACCGGTCAGTTCCTTCAGCGTGGCCTGCCACGGCTGGCTGGCACCCTTGCTCAGCATCGCCCAGTACTTCTGGCCGGCTTCCTTGTTGCCGTAGAAGGTGCACTCATGCAGCGGGCCCTTGTAGCCCGACGCGTCGCACAGGCCCTTGTAGAACTGGAACTGCAGGATGCGCGCCAGGAAGTAGCGGGTGTAGGGGGTGTTGCCCGGCACGTGGTACTTCGCGCCCGGGTCGAAGAACTCTTCGCCACGGGTGCTGGCCGGGGCCACGCCCTGGTACTTGGCCTTCAGGTCCCACCACGCCTTGTTGTAGTTGTCGGCGGTGATCGAACCGTCGAACACGCCCCAGCGCCAGCGGTCGATCATCAGCCCGAACGGCAGGAACGACACACCGGACAGCGCCATGCGCATCTGGTTGTTGATGACCGCCTCGCGGCTCTCGGTCGGTGCGTCGACCAGGCCGATCGAGCTGAGGTACTTGGGCGTCATCGCCAGCACGATGGTGTCGCCGATCGCTTCATGGAAGCCATCGTTGGCACCGCCCTGGAACAGCGGCGGCAGCGGGTTGTAGGCCAGGTCGTAATAGATGTGGCCCAGCTCGTGGTAGATGGTGGTGAAGTTCTCTTCATTCGGCTTGATGCACATCTTGGTGCGCACGTCGCCTTCCATGTTCATGTCCCAGGCGCTGGCGTGGCAGACCACGTCGCGGTCATCGGGCTTGATGAACTGGGTCTTTTCCCAATACGACTGCGGCAGCGACGGCATGCCCAGCGACACGTAGAAGTCCTGGGCGCGCTCGGTCATCTGCTTGGCGGTACGCAGCTCGGCCTCGCGCTGCGCCTTGTACTGCGCGGCGACGTTGGCGTCCTTGCCGGCCTTGGCGAGCGCCGCGCTCAGGTTGGTCTGGTACTGCTTTTCCAGCGCCGCGGTGATGTCCAGGCTGCCGGCGCCCGGATAGGGTTCCAGCTGGTCCCACAGGTTGGACCAGTCCTGCTGCCACATGTTGCCCAGCAGGTGCGCAGCGATCAGGCCATTGCCCACTTCGGCCTTGTCCTTGCCATAGGTCTTGTCCAGCTTGCCGCGCGCGTAGCAGTGCAGCTGCTCGTACATCGGCTTGACCTGTTCCCACAGGCGATCGGTTTCAGGGCCGATCTGCTCCGGCGGCATGTCGTAGCCGCTGCGCCACATTTGCCCGGCATCGGTGAAGCCCATGCCCTTGGCACCTTCGTTCACCAGGCCGACGAACTTCTGGTAGTCGCCACGCATGCTCTTGGTGGTGCTGTGCCAGCCCTGCCACGCATCGAGCTGCTTGTCGTAGTCGCGGCTGCGTGCCAGCACCTGCTCCAGGTCGCCGAGCTGGCGGCAGGAGTTCGGATCATTGGCATCGGTGCAGTACTTGCCGGCACCGTAGCTGCCTTCCATGCGGGTGGCGATCTGGGTCAGCTCGGCCAGCTTGGCCGGATCGCGCGGCGCGGGCATCGAGGACATCAGCTTCAGCAGATGGATCGCGCGCTTGCTGTCCTCGCTCATCGGCTTGCCGTCGAACTTGGCGGCCTGTTCGATCCAGCTGTTGAGCTGGGTCAGCGAGCGCTCGTTGGCCTTGGCCGCGATGCGTTCGGAATCACTGTTGATGTAGGTGGAGGACAGCCACTGGGCCGAGGTCATCTCCGGGTAGGCGGCCTTGAATTCGGCATTGATGCGGGCCACGAACTGGTCGGCGGTTTCGCCGGCCGGGGCACTGCTGCTGGCGGTATCGGTGCCTTGGGTGGGTTCCTTCTTGCAGGCGACCAGGGCCAGCGTGGCGGCGGCGACAGCCGAGGCCAGCAGGAGATGACGGTGTTTCACGGGCGGTCCTTGGGTGGTGAACGACGGCCGAAGGCTAGTGGGCAGTGGCTGCCACCGCAAGTGGCGGAAGTCGGTTGGGTTCGGCAGGGCTGCGCCCTGCACCCGCCGAAGCAACGGCAAAGGCCGAAGCAACAGCAGAAGCGGGTGATCCGTGGTTTGGCGGGGCGGTGTGGGCTTGCAGGACACGCCGTAAACCCGTCCATGGGGGCTCGATGGCGCCATCCATGGCGCCAACGGTCCTGCAAGCCCACACCGCCCCACCTCTGACAGTTCCCCGCGATCTGGTAGATCCACGCCATGCGTGGATGGAATCTGTCAGATATTCGAAATTGATCGATTGAGATTCAACAGGTCGCAGGAAACTGTCAAAGGCGGGGTGGGTCCGGTGGCGGGGGTGTCAGCCGCATGGATGCGGCTGCCAAGCCTCCAGGGACGGATTCACGGCGTCCCCCGCCACCGGACCCACCCCGCCATCCCACGGAATGCGCGCTGTTGCTGTTGCTTCGGCGGTTGCGGTTGCCTCTGCAGGTGCAGGGCTGCAAGCCCTGCCGAACAACCCTCAACCCTCGCAGTTGGCGAACACGTCGCGGTCGCGCTCGTACAGCGAGGTCTTCACCTGCATCAGGCCCAACACCGACGGGAACAGGTTGTCGTGGTCGGTATACGCAGCCGAACGCTTGCGCACGCACTGCAGGTCCAACCCGCGGCTGCTGGCGAAGCCCGGCGAGAACCACATCGTCATCGGCACCCGGGTCTGCTCGGCCGGGGCGATGGCGTAGGGCACGCCGTGCAGGAACAGGCCCTTCTCGCCCAGCGATTCGCCATGGTCGGACAGGTAGATCATCGCCGTATCGTAATCCTGCATGCCCTGCAGGGTGCCGATGGTCTTGCTCAGGAAATGATCGGTATACAGCACGGCGTTGTCGTAGCTGTTGGTGATCTCTTCGCGCGAGCAACGGCCGATGTCACGGGTGTCGCAGGTTGGGTTGAAACGAGCAAAGGCGGCCGGGTAACGCTCGAAGTACGCCGGGCCGTGGTTGCCCAGCTGGTGCAGCACTACCACGCGGTCGCCTGGCTTGGCACGCACCTGGGTGGCCAGGTCCTGCAGCAGGATCTCGTCCATGCAGCGGCCATCTGCACACAGCCCCGGGGTGGTCGCATCGGACAGCGACTGGAACTCCAGGCCTTCGCACACGCCCTTGCAGCCGGACTGGTTGTCACGCCACAACGGTGCGATGCCGGCACGGTTCAGCACGTGCAGCAGCGACTGGTGCGCGCGGATCTTCTTTTCGTCGTAGTCGTGGCGACCCCACGGCGAGAACAGGCACGGCAGCGATACTTCGGTGCTGGTGCCGCAGGAGTGCATGTCGGGGAAGTTGATCACCGGTGCCTGGGCCAGTTCCGGCGTGGTGTTGCGGCCGCCGTTGAGGCCCCAGTTCTGCGCGCGCACGGTTTCGCCCATGACGATCACCAGCAGGCGCGGCTTGCTGGCAGGTGCACGCGGGGTGGCCTTGGTATCGGTACCGATCGGCAGCTTCGGCGCGCGCTGCACCGGGTTGTCGCCACGCAGCGCACGCGGCATGCCCAGCAGCACGTTGGCCGGGGTGGCGAGGTAGCGCACTTCACGCTGGTTGCGCATCAGTGCCGAGACATCCTGGAACGAGATCAGCGCACCGCCAACGGCAGTCACCGCTGCCACGACCAGGAAGCCGAGGCGCCACAGCAGGCTGCGGCCCCAGCTGCGGCGGCGCAGCTGCACGCGCCACAGCACGACCATCGGCAGGACGGCCAGCAGCAGCACCGGCCACAGCAGCGACACGGTCATCAGCTCGCGGCTTTCCTTGGGGTCGGTCGCCAGCACGTTGCGCAGCATGTCCGCATCCAGGTAAATGTGGTAGCGGCTCATGTAGTGCGCAGCGAATGCGGTCACCAGCAGCAACAGGCTGATCACCACCTTGGCATTCCAGCGCCAGACCAGGATGCCCAGCAGTACGCCGTGTGCACCCAGCAGCAACAGCAGCAGCGAAAGCCCGTAGCGCAGGCTGCCCGGATGGCTGGCCATCGCGCTGTGCCAGAACAGGCCATTGCCGGCCACCGCGAAGAACAGGCTGGTCAGCGCGATCAGTGCTTCGGTGGAAAGCTGCGGCCGCCAGTTGCGAAGACCCGCAAGGGCGGGAAGGCGGGCGGGGCGTTGGACCGATGCATTCATGCGTTTGCCTCCTGGCGGTGGGGACGGTCCAGCTGACGGCGTGTCAGTACGCCTTTGACGATCAGATACAGGCCCAGCGAAAGCAGCCAACATATCAACGCAGTGGCAACGTCATGCGAAAGGAAATGGGCGCCCCGCAGCTGCTGGCTGATGCCAAATACCAGGCCGGTGCCGAGGCCGATCCACAGCCCGGCCCAGCGCCATGAAGGGCGCCACAGCAAGGCAAAAAAGTACAAGGACAACCATGCGTAACCCGCGCTGGCATGCCCCGCAGGGAAGCAGGCCTGCGCGGCCATGCCGGCCGGGCGCGCGGTGAACAGCCCGATGAAAGGCTGGTTGCCACCGTAGCGGAGCAGGTCCCAGGGGCACTCCATCGGCACCAGCGACTTCAGCAGGGAGATCACGCCGGTGCCCAGTGCCATGGCAATCACGACATAAAGCAGCGCCCATTGCAGGGTGCGATCGCGACCCTTGCGCCAGTGGTGGAAACACAGCAGGATCGCGACCAGCGCCGCTGCCGTGCTCAGCCATTTGCCGGCCTTGTGCACCAGGGTGCGGGTGACCCAGGCGTCCTGCAACGCCCAATGCCCGCCCTCAAGACGGAACAGGTGGTCGGCCACCCATTGATCACCGCCGAATCCCATCAGCAGCGTAAACACGGGTAGACCGATTGCGACAGGCAGCCAGAGGTGAGTTACGGCGAATTTTGACGCCAGTGGCGATGTTGCAAGCGGCGCTACCGAATCAAGGGGACGGACAGGCATGCGGGGAAAGGGCGGGTCGGGAATCCGCGGCCATGCTCGTCACCTGGATGTCGGAGAAGGGTCGGACGCTCGTTCGTGCCGGGTTAATGCTTGCCCGGCACGTGTCAACGTTCAGTCTTCTTCGGCGGTCGCGCCGGCCCGTTCGGCGTGGCATTCCGCGTCCCACGCGGTACCGGGAAGCAGTTGCCAGCGGTTCCTGTTGGCAATACCGATATCGATCACCTTGCTTGGGTCCACGCACGGGCTCATTGCGTCGTCCAGCACCAGCAGCCAGCGCTTGCCAGGTGCCTCGGCCAGCCACGGGCCGGCGTCGTGCCATTGCTCGGCCCAGGGGCGCTTGAAGCCAAATTCGCGCACCGGCCGGTCGGCCTGCAGCAGGTTCTGTTCGCGCCAGGCCACCAGTGCCAGTTCGGCGTCCGGTCCGATCCGCGCGCCGACCCGGCGCATCAGCGCCGACGCCGAAGCGTAGGGATCCAGCGCCGGGATCAGCACCAGGCCGTAGAGCATCCACAGCATGCCGTGGGTCAGCAGCACCAGCGTTGCGGCGCGGCGCACCCGCAACCAGACAATCAACGTCGCCAGAGCGATGGCGAAGGTCAGCAGGCCGTCGCCCAGTACCGGAAGCAGGGTGTCGGGCATGGCCCGGCGCTCCAGCTGGGCCACGGCCCACGGGTGCTCGGTCATCAGCATCACGCCCAGCACGCCGGTGGCCAGCATCAGCACCACGCTGTAGCCGAACAGATAGCGGCGAACGCACAGGCGGCGCAGCAGGCCGGGCAGCAATGGCGCCGCGGCCAGGGCCATCGCCGGCAGCATCGGCAGCAGGTACACCTCGCGCTTGCCCGGGCTGGCGCTGAAGAACACCAGCACCAGCACGGCCCAGCCCAGCAGCAGCCACTGCCGGCGGTCGCCACGGCGGATACGGCGCCACCAGGGCTTGAACAGCATCGGCAGCAGCAGGCTGCCCGGCAGCCACAGGGTCAGGATCACCTGCAGGTAGTACCAGGCGGGCTGCCGGTGGTGCCAGGCATTGGCATAACGGGTACCGGTCTGCTTGAACAACAGCTCATGCGCGTAGGCCTGCAGTTCGGCAGTGGGCGTGTGCAGCAGGGCCCAGCCCAGTGGCGCCAGCCACACCCCGACACCCAGCAGGAAGGCCGGGATCAGCCACAGCAGGGTTGCCGGATGCGGGCCCTCCACCGTGTACCCCCGGCGACGCTGGTACAGCCACCAGCCGAACCAGGGCAGCACCATCAGCAGCGGCAGGAAGCCCACGCCCTTGGTCACGGTACCCACGCCGGCGGCGAAGCCGGCCAGCCACAGGGCGGGCAGATTGCGGCGTTCGCACAGGTGGCGCATCAGGCCCCACAGGGCCACGGTGGTCATGCCCACCAGCACCATGTCGATCTGCGCGCGCTTGGCCATCAGCCCGAACTGCAGAGTGCAGAACAGCGCCGCCAGGGCGTAGATGGAATGCCGTGGTGACCACAACCGCCGTGCCAGATCCGACACCAGCCACAGACTGAGCAGGGCGCCCAGCAACGACGGCAGCAGGAACGACCACTGCCAGCTGCCGACGATCTCGTAGGCGGCGGCCTGCAGCCACATGAAGACCGGCGGCTTCTCCGCATACAGCTCCACGCCGCGGTGCGGCAGCAGCCATTGCCCGCTCTCGACCATGGTCCTGGCCGCCAGCACGAAGCGCGGCTCGTCCGGCGGCTGCGGCTGCCGAAGGCCGATCCCTGCTGCCAGCGCAGCAATGATCAGCAGCCACAACAGGGGCAGGCGCCAACGGCGGGGCAGGGCTACGGGCACGGCAGGCTCCGGGAGCAAAACGGCCATTCTGAGGTGGCAGGGGTGGGAAAAGCGTCAGAGCGGCGCCGGGGCGACCGCATTCCGACATGTGCGGCGCTACCATGGTACGAACTTCCGTGGATGTTTCGTGCATGCGTCTGTTGGTGATCGAGGACAACCGCCAGCTGGTGGCCAACCTGTTCGACTATTTCGAGTCGCGCGGGCATGTGCTCGACGTGGCGCCGGATGGCATCACCGGACTGCACCTGGCCGGAAGCCATCCGTATGACGCGGTCATCCTGGACTGGATGCTGCCGCGCATGGAGGGTCCGGAGGTGCTGCGCCGGCTGCGCGCCGAGCATGCATCGGAAGTGCCGGTGATCATGCTGACCGCGCGTGACGAGCTGCCGGACAAGATTGCCGGCTTCCGCGCCGGCGCCGACGACTACCTGACCAAGCCGTTCGCGCTGCCTGAGCTGGAGGTGCGGCTGGAAGCGCTGTTGCTGCGTGCGCAGGGCCGCAACCCGCGCAAGCGCCTGCAGGTGGGCGACCTGGTGCTGGATCTGGCCACCCTGGAAGCCCAGCGCGGCAACCAGGTGCTGCATCTGTACCCGGCCTGCCGCAAGCTGCTGGAGGTACTGATGCGCGCCAGTCCGGGTGCGGTCACCCGCCAGCAGCTGGAATTCGCCCTGTGGGGCGACGAACCGCCGGATGGCGATCTGCTGCGTTCGCATGTCTACGAACTGCGCCGCAGCGTCGATGGTCCGTTCGCCGGGAAACTGATCCATACCCTGCCGCGGGTGGGCTACCGGCTGGCGGTGAGCACCGCCAGCGATGCCAGCAAGGATGGCGATGAAGGCGCGTAAGCCGGGGCCGCTGTACCGGCGGGTGGTGTGGTGGTTGCTGGGCTATCTGGCGCTGCTGTCGATCGCGGTGTTCAGCGTCGGCAACTACGTGCATGAACATGCCGAGCATGCCGCCTGGCGCGCGCTGCTCAATTCCGAACTGGACAGCATCGTCGAGCACGTCGAGCACGAGCCGCACTACCGCTGGCAGGATTCGGACACGCTCAGCCTGTACCGGTTCGATGCGGTCAACCTGCCCGAGGGACTGCGCTCATTGCATCCAGGGCTGCATGACGGCGTGATGGTCAAGGGGCGCGAGACGGCGGTGATGGTGCGCGAAACCGAGCCGATGGGCCGGGTCGCGCTGGTGCTGGACATCTCCGATTTCCATGACCTGGAACAGTTCGCCACGCGCTGGGTGATGCTGGCCGGGGTGATCATGATCTTCGTCACCGTGCTGATGGCGTCATTCGGCATGGAGCGCATGGTGCGCCCGTTGAGCCTGCTGGCGCAGCATATCGCCGCGTTGCGGCCGGGCGTTCAGGGCCAGCGCATCGAGGTCGACCCGCGCGGCAGTTCCGAGCTGCATACCATTGCCGATGCGCTGAACGACTACCTGGACCGCAACGAGCAGTTCGTCGAACGCGAACGGGTCTTCATCAGCACCGCCAGCCACGAACTGCGTACACCGATTGCGGTGATGACCGGTGCTGCAGAGCTGGCACTGGAACAGCCGGGCCTGCCCGAGCGCGCGCGCCAGCAGATGCAGCGCGTACTGCGCA
Source organism: Stenotrophomonas maltophilia (assembly GCF_013464915.1). GTDB lineage: Bacteria > Pseudomonadota > Gammaproteobacteria > Xanthomonadales > Xanthomonadaceae > Stenotrophomonas > Stenotrophomonas maltophilia_AT. The sequence continues at coordinate 20,199 of NZ_RAVT01000044.1, read as the reverse complement.
CCGCGCAGAGCGTGGAGCAGCTGATCGAACTGTTGCTGGTGCTGGCCCGTGATCCGGCGCGTCTGGCCGCGCGTGCCGAGCGCATCGCGCTGGACCAGCTGTTGCCGGAAATCGTCGACGACCATCGTCACCTGCTCGGCGACAAGGACCTGAGCATCGGCATCCAGGCTGCCCCGGTGGATATCGTTGCGCCGCTGGCCGTTGTGCAGGCCGCGATCGGCAACCTGCTGCGCAATGCCATCGAGAACAGTGGGCGTGGTCACATTGAGCTGCGCCTGAGCTCGTCGGCGGTGCTGACCCTGCAGGACCCAGGGCATGGCATGAGCCCGGAGGAGATTGCGGCGATCCACGCGCGGATGGCCCGTGGCGAGCGTGCCGACCGTGGCGGCGGCATCGGTCTGGATCTGATCGCGCGGCTGTGCGAACACCTGGGCTGGACCCTGCAGCTGCAACCCTGTGACCCGCGCGGAACGCGCGCCACGCTCGATTTCAGCGCCTCACGTCCGGCCTGAACCGGCCGTCCTGGTAGATGCCAACCCTGGTTGGCATGCCGTCCGTCGACCAGGGGGGACGCCTACCCACGCAATGGCTGTCCGCATCAACGCCCGTTCGGCCGCGCCACGTGCTGGTCGATCAGGATCACGTTGCCATCCGGATCGGCCAGCTGCAGATAGCCGGTGCCCTGCCCATCAGGGTCGGTGCGCACCGCCAGTTCGATGCCCTTCGCATCCAGCTCCGCCTGCAGCTCGCGCACGTCCTGGAAGTGGGGCAGTTCCTGCTTGTGCTGGTCCCAGCCCGGGTTGAAGGTCAGCAGGTTGCCCTCGAACATGCCCTGGAACAGGCCGATGACAATGCCGTTGTTGCGCATCACCAGCCAGTTCTGCGCCGGCTCGCCGCCGGTCACCGAGAAGCCCAGTGCTTCGTAGAAGCTGCGGGAGGCCCCAAGGTCCTTGACCGAGAGGCTGACGGAGAAGGCGCCGAGCTGCATGGGAGTGGCTCCGGGAAAGGGCAGCCGGCACTGCAGCATGACCCGGCGTGAAGACAGTGTTAATCTGCGGATGCGCCGCTTCATGCGGCGCTTTTTTTTCCCGCTCTTTCGATCGACAGAGGATCCCATGCCGACCGAACCCGCTACTGCCCTGATCAGCAACGACATCGTTGGACTGGGCCTGATTGCCGCCACCCTGGCCCTGATCTTCTGGGCTGCCAGTGGCCCGACCCCACTGCTGAAGAAGATCTTCGCCTGGGTGCCGGCGCTGCTGCTGTGCTACTTCATCCCCGCCATCTACAACACCGCCGGTGTCATCGACGGCCACAACACCTCGCTGTACAACCCGGTTGCACGCGACGTGCTGCTGCCGGCCGCGCTGGTGCTGCTGACCCTGTCGATCGACCTGAAAGGCATTGCCAAGCTCGGTCCCAAACTGCTGATCGTGTTCTGCGCCGGTACCGCCGGCATCATGCTCGGCGCCATCGTCTCGTTCCAGCTGATGAAGCTGATCCACCCTGAAACCGTGGCCGGTGATACCTGGGCCGGCATGGCGGCGCTGGCCGGCAGCTGGATCGGTGGCGGTGCCAACATGGTCGCCATGCGCGAAGTGTTCGGCACCGATGCCACCACCTTCGGCCAGTTCGCGGTGGTCGACGTGGCCTGCGCCAGCCTGTGGATGGCCATCCTGTTGTTCCTGGCCAACCGCGCACAGCAGATCGACACCCGCAACGGTGCCGATACCCGTGCCATCGACGAGATGAAGGCGCGCATCAGTGCCTACGAGGCACAGAACGCGCGCATTCCGAGCATGACCGACCTGATGGTGATCGTCGGCGTGGCACTGGGCGGCGTCGGCCTGGCCCACGCCATCGCCGCGCCGCTGTCGGGCTGGTTCAAGGCCAACGTCAGCTGGGCCAGTCAGTTCAGCCTGGACAGCCAGTTCGTGTGGGTGATCCTGCTGTCCACCGCGATGGGCCTGGGCCTGAGCTTCACCCGCGCGCGGCGGCTGGAAGCGGCCGGTGCGTCGCGGCTGGGCACGGTGTTCCTGTACTTCCTGATCGCCTGCATCGGCATGCAGATGAACCTGCTGTCGCTGCTGGACCGGCCGTGGCTGTTCCTGCTCGGTGCGATCTGGATGGCCACCCACGTGCTGGTGCTGTGGATCGTTGCCAAGCTGCTGCGCGCGCCGCTGTTCTTCTTCGCGATCGGTTCGCAGGGCAACATCGGTGCGGCGGCTTCGGCGCCGGTGGTGGCCGCGGCATTCCACCCCACGCTGGCACCGGTGGGCGTGCTGCTGGGCACGGTGGGCTATGCCACCGGCACCGGCCTGGCCTACGTCACTGGCCTGATCCTGAAGTGGATGGCCAACGGCTGAGGGCCGTTTTTCGCGGGATCCGCCGTAGATCCACGCCATGCGTGGATGGAGTACATCGGCATCCCGCAACAGAATGGGGTCAGATMCGTTTMCCWCCGGAAAACGGATCTGACCCCGGACTCGACTCGGTCGCTGTCAGTTTTCATCCACGCATGGCGTGGATCTACTGAACGTATCGAAGCCAATCCTCAACAGCAGCGGCCACCGTTGCGTCCGCCGTAGCGCGCTTCCTGGCGCTCTCGGAAGAACGTCTTGTAGTCCATCGGCTCCTGGTCCGGATGCTTTTCCAGCATGTGCCGGACGTAGTTGTCGTAATCAGGAATGCCACAGCACAGCCGTGCGGTCTGCACCAGGCGCCGCCAGATGCGGCGGTGCGCCTGGTACTGGCCGGCGGGAACCAGTTGCGTGCTCATCACAGGTCCACCATTTCATGCGGCTTCAGCGCCACGTACGGGGTCTCGCGGTCGCTGCGCTGCGGGTTGCGGCGGGCCGCCAGGATGGTCTTGATCGAATACACCAGCACTGCGCCCACCACCAGCAGGAACAGCGCGGTCAGGCCGGTGTTGACGTAGGCGTTGACCACGATCTGCTTCATCTGCGCCACCGACTTGGCCGGTGCGGTGATGGTGTCGCTGGCGAGCGCGGCCTGGAACTTGTGTGCCTGTGCCAGGAAGCCTTGTGCCGGGTTGCTGTCGAAGATCTTGATGAAGCCGGCGTAGGTGGTGCAGATCAGCAGCCAGATGGCTGGCACCGCCGTAACCCACGCATAGCGGTCACGCTTCATCTTGAACAGCACCACCGTGCCCAGCATCAGCGCGATGCCGGCCAGCATCTGGTTGGAGATGCCGAACAGCGGCCACAGCGTCTGGATTCCACCGAACGGATCGACCACGCCGGTGTAGAGCAGGTAGCCCCACAGCGCCACGCAGCCGGCGGTACCGATGATGTTGGCGGTCCACGACTCGGTTTTCTTCAAAGCCGGCACGAAGTTGCCCAGCAGGTCCTGCAGCATGAAGCGACCGGCGCGGGTGCCGGCGTCGACTGCAGTGAGGATGAACAGTGCTTCGAACAGGATCGCGAAGTGGTACCAGAACGCCATCATCGCGTCGCTGCCACTGGGAATCGCTTCGTGCAGGATCTGTGCGATGCCCACCGCCAGTGTCGGTGCGCCACCTGCGCGATGCAGGATGGTCGGTTCACCGATCGCCGCCGCGGTCGCGGTCAGCTGCTCGGGGGTGATGGTGAAGCCCCAGGTGTTGGTGATGTAGTGCGCCGCCGATGCGGCATCGGCACCGATCACCGCCGCCGGGCTGTTCATCGCGAAGTAGATGCCCGGATCGATGATCGAGGCCGCGACCAGCGCCATCACCGCCACGAACGATTCCATCAGCATGCCGCCGTAGCCGATGTAGCGCATGTGCGCTTCATTGGCCAGCAGCTTCGGCGTGGTGCCGGAGGAAATCAGCGCGTGGAAGCCGGACACCGCACCGCAGGCGATGGTGATGAACAGGAACGGGAACATGCCGCCCTTCCACACCGGGCCGTCGCCGCTGGCGGCGAACTGGGTCAGCGCCGGCATCTTCAGTTCCGGCATCACCACCAGGATGCCGATGGCCAGCGCGATGATGGTGCCGATCTTGAGGAAGGTCGACAGGTAGTCACGCGGGGCCAGCAGCAGCCACACCGGCAGCACCGAGGCGACGAAGCCGTAGCCGATCAGCATCCAGGTGATCTGGGTGCCGGTGAAGGTGAACGCTGGGCCCCACACGGGGTCGGCGGCGACCTTGCCGCCGTACCAGATCGCGGCCAGCAGCAGGATCAGGCCGACCACCGAGATCTCCCCGATCTTGCCGGGGCGGATGTAACGCATGTACACGCCCATCAGGATCGCGATAGGCATCGTCGCGATCACCGTGAACATGCCCCACGGGCTTTCCGCCAGCGCCTTGACCACCACCATCGCCAGCACTGCCAGGATGATGATCATGATCAGGAACGCGCCGAACAACGCGATCGTTCCGGGCACCTGGCCCATTTCCTCGCGCACCAGATCACCCAGCGAACGACCGTTGCGACGGCTGGACAGGAACAGGACCATGAAGTCCTGCACCGCGCCGGCCAGCACCACGCCCACCACCAGCCACAGCAGGCCGGGCAGGTAGCCCATCTGCGCGGCCAGCACCGGGCCGACCAGCGGGCCGGCACCGGCAATGGCGGCGAAATGGTGGCCGAACAGCACGTGCTTGTTGGTCGGCACGTAGTCCAGGCCATCGTTGTTGATCACCGCCGGGGTGGCCCGGGTCGGATCCAGCTGCATCACCTTGTTTGCGATGAACAGGCTGTAGAAGCGGTAGGCCACCAGGTACAGCGAAACGGCGGCGACGACGATCCACAGGGCATTGATGTGTTCGCCGCGGCGCAAGGCCACGGTGCCCAGACAGAAGGCGCCGAGCAGGGCGAGTGCTGCCCAGCCTATTTTGGAAAACCCTTTCATGAGGTGCTCTCTCCCGGAAAGACAGTCAAAGAGTCCCGCGTGCCCTCGGCAGGGTCAATTGGCACAGGACGAATCGGCGGTAGTACTTTGGTCGTACGCTTGTTGTGCTGACGTGCAGCGAACATCAGGGATGGAACAATCGGTTGCGGTGCCGTCCATTGGCGCGCAGCCGTGTGGCGTCCATCTTCAGTGGCATCCATCCAACAGGAGTCGCCATGAGCTTTCCCGAACCGGTCCGCGTGCTGCGGACCATCCGTGGCATGCCCACCTCCGACGGTGCCGGCGTGCGCCTGACCCGTGTCATCGGCGGCCCCACGCTGCCGGACCTGGACCCATTCCTGCTGCTCGATGAATTCGGCACGGACCGCGCCGAGGACTACATCGCCGGCTTCCCGGAGCATCCGCATCGTGGTTTCGAGACCGTCACCTACATGCTCGACGGGCGCATGCGGCATCGCGACAACCATGGCAACGAGGGCCTGCTGACCCCGGGCAGCGTCCAGTGGATGACCGCAGGCCGTGGCCTGGTGCATTCGGAAATGCCCGAGCAGGAAAGCGGGCAGATGCGCGGCTTCCAGCTGTGGGTGAACCTGCCGGCGAAGGAGAAGATGACCGATCCGAAGTACCAGGAATTCGCCCCTGAGCGGATTCCGGTGGTGCACCCGGAAGCGGGCGTGGGCGTGAAGGTGATTGCCGGCAACGTGGATGGCACGCAGGGCCCGATCGTGCAGCCGGCCACCGATCCGCTGTACCTGGACATCACGCTGGCCCCGGATCGCGCCTGGACCTATGCGTTGCCGGAAGGGCACAACGCCTTTGCGTATGTGTTCGAAGGTGCAGTGACGGTGGGTGAGCAGGACGCGGCGCGCGACGTCGCCCGCCAGGAACTGGCGGTGCTGGGCGGTGGCGAGCAGCTGCATCTGTCGGCCGGCAGCGAAGGTGCGCGGTTGATCCTGGTGGCCGGTCGTCCGTTGCGCGAACCCGTGATGCGCCATGGCCCGTTCGTGATGAACACGCGGCAGGAACTGATGCAGGCCTTCGTCGATTTCCAGGAAGGCAAGTTCTGAAGGATTGCGCCGGGCCAAGCCTGGCGAAAGATACCGGTAACGCCGCCGGGCGATGCCCGGCGGACGTCGCACGCGTCGGGTGCTGCGGGGATGCTGCCAGGCAGTCATCCCCGCCATCGTCAGTTCCCGGCAGCCACGGCCGACGGGGTCAGGCTCATGCCCTGCGCCAGCTGCTGCAGCGAGCCCAGTTCCTGCGCGCTGTCCGGATACAGCGAAATCTGCGCGTAACGCCCTTTGTCGAGCTTGACCACACTGATGCGGCGCTCGGCATAGCCGGGCGGCTGCTGGCCCCCCAGATCGGGCTGGTACCAGTACAGCGATTCACCGCCGAAGCTGCCCTTTTCCTGGCGCAACGAGCGGTTCAATGGAAGGTTGGGATCGCGCGCACTGAGCATCAGGCTCAGTACCTCGCGGCCATCGCCGGTGCTGGCGCGGCAGACCAGGAAATCGGCCTGTGCCTGCTGTTGCCACTGCAGGCCGCTGCTGGCCGGCAATGAAGGACATTCGGTGGGAGCCTGCGCGGCGGCCTGGGCCGCAGCGAACAGCAGGCTCGACAACACTACAGGCGCGAACTTCATGCATCCCCCAAGGTGGTGTGTCGTTGGCTCCGCCGGATGGACCGGCAGCCTTGGCATCCCATCCCCGGATGCCACCCCGGCCGGCATGTGCACGGACGGTCAACTCAACCTTAACGGAACGTGAGCGATCGCACAAATTGCGGTTACAAGCGTAACCATTGCGGCCGAAGGTCGGCCGCAATGGTCCGCACAGGCCTCAGCGGTCGTTGCCGATCCACTTGTAGATGATGCCGCCGATCGCGCCACCCAGCAGCGGGGCGACCCAGAACAGCCACAGCTGGCTGACCGCACCGCTGCCGGCGAAGAAAGCCACGGCGGTGGAGCGGGCCGGGTTCACCGAGGTGTTGGTGACCGGGATGCTGATCAGGTGGATGAGGGTCAGCGACAGGCCGATCGCCAGCGGCGCGAAGCCAGCCGGTGCCTTGCCATGGGTGGAGCCCATGATCACGATCAGGAACACTGCGGTCAGCACCACTTCGCACAGGAAGGCCGCTGCCACGCTGTAACCGCCGGGTGACAGCGCGCCATAACCATTGCTGGCGAACGCACCGGCCTGGCTGCCGTCGATGGCGAAGCCGCTGGCCCCGGAGGCGATCTGCAGCAGGATGAAGCCGGCCAACAGGCCGCCAGCTACCTGGGCGATGATGTATGGCACCAGATCCTTGGTCGGGAAGCGTCCGCCGGCCCACAGGCCGACGCTGACCGCCGGATTGAAGTGCGCGCCGGAGATATGGCCGAACGCGTAGGCGCCGGTCACCACGGTCAGGCCAAAGGCCAGGGCAACGCCGAGGAAGCCGATACCCAGCGGATTGCCGTCACCGCCGAACTTGGCGGCCAGCACCGCACTGCCGCAGCCACCCAGAACCAGCCAGAACGTGCCGAGGAATTCGGCGGACAAGCGTTTACCCATGCTCATGTGTTGCACTCCTTTGACGGTGAAAGTGTGATTTATGTCACATTTCAGTGATCAGCGGGTGACTGTAGCGTCAACGCCGGGTGCAGGGATACACCTTCGGATGTGTGCAACACGCGATGTTCAGTACTGCGGCAGCGGGATGAATTCCTTGTCGTCGCCCGGAATGGTGCCGAAGCGGCCGGCTTCCCAATCGTGCTTGGCCTGCTCGATGCGCTCCTTCGAACTGGAGACGAAGTTCCACCACAGATGACGCGGGCCATCCAGCGGCTCGCCGCCGAACAGCATCGCCTTCACCGGCGTCTTCGCGCGCAGGCGGCCACGTGCACCGGCTTCCGGAATCACCAGGTGCTGCGCGGGGATGTCCACGCCATCCAGCTGCGCCTCGCCCTCGAGGATGTACAACGCGCGTTCGTGATGGCCGTCGTCGATGTCGATTTCCGCATCCGGGTCGAGATCGATCGCCACGTTGAGGGTGTCGGCGAATACCTTCACCGGCGATTCCTCGCCATAGGCGCGGCCGGCGATCACCCGCAGCCAGGCGCCATTGCGGCGCTGCTCGGGCAGGGTGGCCGCGGCATGGTGGTAGAACGCCGGTTCGATTTCCTCGTGCGACTTCGGCAGTGCCACCCAGGTCTGCATGCCGTGGATCGGGTTGTCATGGTCGCGGTCCGGTTGCGGCGTGCGCTCGGAATGGGCGATGCCACGGCCGGCGGTCATCCAGTTGACGTCACCGGGACGGATCACCTGGTCCGAGCCGAGCGTATCGCGGTGGCCGATGGCACCCGACCACAGGTAGGTCACGGTGGCCAGGCCGATATGCGGATGCGGGCGCACGTCGATGGCCGTGCCGGGGTGCATGAGTGCAGGGCCCATCTGGTCGACGAACACGAACGAGCCGATGCTGCGCGCCTGCAGGGTCGGGACGGCGCGACGGACTTCGAGGCCGCCGATGTCGTGCACGCGCGGGGCGATGATGGTGGTCATGCGGGCGTTCTCGCTGGCAGGGATCAGAGCGCCAGCATCGCATGCGGCTGTGACGGGGACATTCCCCGTATGGGTAACAGGTTGTTCCAGCCAACGGCGCAGCCCCTCGTGGCTGAACGATCGGTAGAGTCGACTGTTAGTCGACTTGCGCTTGGCCGGGSGGGGTGGGTTCGCGGGGGACGCCGTAAACCCGTCCTTGGAGGCTTGGCCGCGGCATCCATGCCGCGGACACCCCCGCGAACCCACCCCGCCCGGCCTCTGACAGTTTCCGTGTGCTGTCCAGCCACGGAGAAGAAAAAAGAAAATCAAAATCAAAATCAAACGCCGGTCGCTTCGCTCCAGATGGCGACCAAGGTAGCCACCCACCCGTCCGTAGCGATCCCGACCGGAATCGCAGTTCACCGACCGTCACCGGGAAACTGTCAGGGGTGGGGCGGTGTGGGCAGGCAGGACCGTTGGCGCCATGGATGGCGCCATCGAGCCCCCATGGATGGGTTYACGGCGTGTCCTGCCTGCCCACACCGCCCCGCCCAACAAACAGAAAAGCCAGAGCCGGCTGTTGCTCCGGCTCTGGCTTTGGCTTTTGATCCAGCGGGTGCCGGGCCGCAGGCCCGGCCGATAAACTCAAACCACCGGTTCGCGCAGGGCGGGGTTGTCCCAGCCCGGGCGCGGGGCGAAACGGTCACCGTGGCGCTGCTGCAGCGCCTTCAGCCGCTCGACGATCGCATCGGCACCGACCGCACGGATGTGCTGGATCGGACCACCGCGGAACGGTGCGAAACCGGTGCCGAAGATCACGCCGGCATCCAGCAGGTCCGCATCGGCCACCACGCCTTCGTGCAGGCACGCCACCGCCTCGTTCAACAGCGGCAGGATCAGGCGGTCCTCCAGGTCGGCCGGGGCCTGGTAATCGCTGGCCACGTCCGGCTTCTTCGGCTTGCCGTTTTCCCAGGTGTAGATGCCCTGGCCATCCTTCTTGCCGCGCTTGTCCGGTTCCACCGTCTGCAGCGCGGCCGGAATCTGCAGGCCGAGGAACGGCGCCAGCTCGCGACCGACACCGGCGGCCACGTCCAGGCCCACGGTGTCGATCAGTTCGATCGGGCCCATCGGCATGCCGAACTTCACCGCCGCCTTGTCGATCACCGGGCCCGGAATGCCTTCGGCGTACGCGGTGGCCGCTTCCAGCATGTACGGGAACAGCACGCGGTTGACCAGGAAGCCCGGGCTGCCGGCCACCGGCACCGGGAACTTGCCCAGCGCCTTGCAGAACGCGGCCAGGCGGCGTTCGGTCTCCGGCGCCATGCCGTCGTGGTGGATGATCTCCACCAGCGGCATCTGCGCCACCGGGTTGAAGTAGTGCAGGCCGGCGAACTGCGCCGGGCGCTGGATGTGGTCGCGCAGTTCCACCAGCGGAATCGACGAGGTGTTGGTGGTCAGCAGCGCGTCGTGCTTCATCTTCGGTTCCAGCGTCTGGTACAGCGCACGCTTGGCCTCCGGGTTCTCGATGATCGCCTCGATCACCAGGTCGGCCTCGGCCACGCCGTTGCCTTCCAGGTCGGCACGCAGGCGTGCGGCCACGGCGGGGCGCTTGCTCTCGTCACGCACCTTCTTGGCGAACAGCGCCTGCGCGCGTTCCATGGCCGGGTCGATGAAGCGCTGCTCGCGGTCCTGCAGGGTTACGTCGAAGCCCTTGTAGGCGGCCCACGCGGCGATGTCGCCGCCCATCACGCCGGCGCCGACCACATGCACGTGGCGGATGCCAGAGTCGCCGCCACCCAGGCCCTTCAGGCGCTCGGTCAGGAAGAAGATGCGGATCAGGTTGCGCGCGGTCGGGGTGCTGGCGAGCTTCACCACGGCGCGGCGTTCGGCATCCAGGCGTGCCTGGATCGGCTTGCCGCCGCTGCGCTGCCAGGTGCTGATCAGTGCGTACGGCGCCGGGTACTGGTCCTTCTTCGCCTTGCGCGCGACCTGCTTGACCATCTGCGGGGCCAGCAGGGAGCGGGCCAGCCAGGTGTTGGTCGCCCACGCCGTCGCGCGCTGCTTGAACGGGCGGGTGGTTCCGGACAGGGCCAGCGCCACGGCGGTATCGAGCACCACCGCCGGTGCCACCACCTTGTCGACCAGGCCGATGCCACGCGCTGCCGACGCCGACAGGGTGCGGCCGGTCAGCATCATGTCCATCGCCGCCGGAGCGCCCACCAGCTGCGGCAGGCGCGCGCTGCCGCCCCAGCCGGGGAAAATGCCCAGCTGGGTTTCCGGCAGGCCTATGCGGGTGCTGCTGTCATTGGAGGCCACGCGGTAGCGGCAGGCCAGTGCCAGCTCGGTGCCGCCGCCCAGGCAGTGGCCGTGGATGGCCGCCACGGTGGGGCAGGGCAGCTCGGCCAGCTTCTGGTAGGTGGCCTGGCCGCGGCGGATGGCATCGTTGACGGTGCCGCGACGGTCGAACTCCTGGAACTCCTTCAGGTCCGCGCCGGCAATGAACCCTGCCTTCTTCAACGACTGGATCACCACGCCCTTGGGCGGGTCCAGCGCGATGCGTTCCAGCAGATCCCCCAGTTCCAGCAGCACGTCCTGCGACATCGCGTTGACGCTGCTGTCCTGACGATCCAGGGAGAGGACCACCACGCCGTCGTCGCGGATCTCGGGGTGCCAGTGGCTGAAGCGGAGACCATCGAAGCCTGAGAGCATGGACGTTCCATCCGGTTGTGTATGGAGAAGCGGCTATGATCCAGAGGTTGTTTCCCCCGCGTCAAATCCCAATAGCAGGGGAGTAGCGACCCCGGATCCATGGCCGTGGACCGGGACGCTAACGGAACGGTGGTTAAAAGCTGGTGCGGCGCCGGGTGATCGGCGACTGAACTTTTCCCGGGATTGGCAGTCTCATTGCCCGACGTCGGTTGGGCTGACAGGAGTGCGGCCCCTCATGGCCGAGGTTGATACACCACAGGAGCTGGATCTGGAACTGGTCCGGCGCGTGCAGCACGGCGAGAGCGCCGCGTTCGATGTCCTGGTGCGCAAGTACCAGCATCGCGTGGTGGCCCTTGTCGGTCGCTACATCGCCGACTGGAGCGAATGTCAGGACGTCGCCCAGGACACTTTCATCCGTGCCTACCGCGCGATCGGAAGTTTCCGTGGCGATGCCCAGTTCTCAACCTGGTTGCATCGAATCGCCGTGAATACCGCCAAAAACTACCTGGCTTCACACAATCGACGGCCACCGACCGATGACATCGACATCGGCGATGCCGAACAGTTCGACAGTGGTACGCGCCTGCGCGACACCGACACGCCCGAACGCGAGTTGATGCGCCAGGAGCTGGAACAGACGGTGATGAAGGCCGTCAACGCGCTGCCGGAAGAGCTCCGGTCGGCGATCACCCTGCGCGAGGTGGAAGGCCTGAGCTACGAGGAAATCGCGCAGAAAATGGGGTGCCCGATCGGCACCGTGCGTTCACGGATCTTCCGGGCGCGCGAGGCGATCGACACCGAACTCCGGCCGCTGTTGGACATCGGCAGCGCCACCCGTGAGAAGAGCCGCGTATGACCAGTAATCCGTTCAACGAATCGCAGAACCATCAATCGCCCGCCGGGCAGCGCCTGGACCAGCGCCATCGCGAGCAGCTGTCGGCCCTGGTCGATGGCGAGCTGGGCGCCGATGAAGCGCGCTTCCTGCTGCGCCGGATGGAGCATGACCCCGAACTGGCCGGCTGCCAGGAGCGCTGGCAGCTGCTGGGCGATGTGATGCGCGGGCAGGCGTCGGCACTGGCGCCGGCCGGGTTCAGTGCCGCCGTGGCTGCCGCCATTGCCGCCGAGCCTGCGCCGCAGGCCGAGCCGCGCCGTCAGGTGCGCCGCAGTGGCTGGCGGGCCTGGGGTGGTGGTGCCGCCCTGGCCGCTTCGGTGGCGGCGGTGGCACTGTTCATGGGCGGTGAGAAGCTGCAGGAGGCCGCCCCGGGCGAGCCGTTGGCACCGCAGGTGATCGCCAGCCAGGCAGAGCTGCCGAGCGCGCCGACCGATCCTGCCCCGGTTACCGAGGCCTCAGCGGACACTGCCGCGATGGCCGTGGCGGCGGCTCCCGCCCTGGCGATGGCCGCTGCCAGTCGCCGCCAGGACACCCGCCGCGCCAGTGCCACCCGCAGCCAGCAGGCCGCGCGTGCCGCCCAGCGCGAGGACGTGCCGCAACGCGCGGTGGCAACAGCACAGGCGCCGCTGACTCCGACCGTGCCGGCCAATGCCGGCCGCAACATGCCGTTTGGCGAGGTCGGTGGGCTGCAGGCCCGGCCGTGGCCGCGTTCCAGCCTGGCGCCTGCCGCCGGCGGCGCGCTCAATGCCAGCTTCCCGGCCCATGCCGGTGGCGCCGCGTTCTACCCGTTCGAGCCGCGCCTGCAGGACGACCTGCCGGTGCCGCCGCGCCCGCGCGACTGAGCCGGGCGCTTTCACGCCCCGCCGTCGGCGGGGCCCGTATTCCTTTTCCCATCCGATCCGGAGGTTGCCGTCCGATGACTCCCCGACTCCGCACGCAGGCCATTGGCCTGCTGGCCCTGACCCTGCCGCTGATGGCCTGCGCGCAGGCACCGGCTCCGGCCGCCCCGAGCCAGGCTGCCCCGGCCGCCGCGCCGCGGGCACCGGCACCGCCGCTGGTTACCGGCCTGCCCGATTTCACCAACCTTGTCGAACAGGTCGGGCCGGGTGTGGTCAACGTCGACACCACCATCGTCCGCAACAACCGCCAGGCTTCGCGGGGCCCGATGGGCGGTGACGACGACATGCCGGAGTTCTTCCGCCGCTTCTTCGGCCCGGACTTCCCGATGCCGGGGCAGGGACCGGGTGGGCAGGACGGTGGTCCCAGCATCAAGGGCCGTGGCATGGGGTCGGGCTTCATCATCTCGCCCGACGGCTATGTGCTGACCAACTACCACGTGGTGGCCGATGCCAGCGACGTGAAGGTCAAGCTGGGCGACAGCCGTGAGTTCAACGCCAAGGTGGTGGGCAGCGACCAGCAGTACGACGTGGCGCTGCTGAAGATCGATGGCAAGAACCTGCCGACCGTGCGCGTGGGCGATTCCAACACGCTGAAGCCCGGCCAGTGGGTTGTCGCGATCGGCTCGCCGTTCGGTCTCGACCACTCGGTCACCGCCGGTATCGTCAGCGCACTGGGCCGCAGCACCGGTGGCGCCGACCAGCGCTACGTACCGTTCATCCAGACCGACGTGGCGATCAACCAGGGCAATTCCGGTGGTCCGCTGCTGAACACCCGTGGCGAAGTGGTCGGCATCAACTCGCAGATCTTCTCCGCCTCCGGCGGCTACATGGGCATCAGCTTCGCGATCCCGATCGACCTGGCGATGAGCGCGGTCGAGCAGATCAAGAAGAGCGGCAAGGTCACCCGTGGCCAGCTGGGTGCGGTGGTCGAGCCGATCGATGCGCTGAAGGCGCAGGGCCTGGGCCTGCCCGACAGCCGTGGCGCGCTGGTCAACCAGATCGTCGCCGGCAGTGCCGCGGAGAAGGCCGGTGTGCAGATCGGCGACGTGGTGCGTTCGGTCAACGGCAGCCCGGTCAACACCTGGTCCGACCTGCCGCCGCTGATCGGTGCGATGGCACCGGGCAGCCGGGTCACCCTGGGTGTGATCCGCGATGGCAAGCCGCGTGATCTCAGCGCCACGCTCACGGCGCTGAGCGAAGACGGCCAGGGCAATGCCCGTGCGGCGGCTGCCGCCAAGGCCGATGCGGCACCGCAGGCCGGCGCCAATGCCCTGCTGGGACTGGACGTGAGCGACCTGACCGCGCCGCAGCGCAAGCAGTTCGGCCTGGATGGCAACGAAGGCGTTCGCATCACCGGGGTCAAGGGCCAGGCGGCGCGCGATGCCGGCCTGTCTCCGGGCATGGTGATCCTGCAGGTCGGCCGCACCCCGGTCGGCAGCGTGGAGGGCCTGAACCGGGCGCTGTCCAGCTACAAGAAGGACGACGTGGTGATGCTGCTGGTGCGCACCGGCAACGGCAACAGCGCCTTCGTGGCGGTGAAGGCCGGCCAGTAAGGCTCGCCCGGGGCCGCCGCCGCGGCCCTTGTCCGCCCCCGAAGCCCCGCCCTGGCGGGGCTTCGGCCTTTCCGGGCCAGGCCCGATGAGACCGCTTTCGCGGCGGGGCGCCGGGCGTGCGATAATCGACCGTTACCCTGACGACGCCGCGCGCCGCCGCCACCTATGTCTTCTGATTCGATGCGGAACATCCGCAACTTCTCCATCATCGCCCATGTCGACCACGGCAAGTCCACGCTGGCCGACCGCATCATCCAGCTTTGTGGTGGCCTGCAGGCCCGCGAGATGGAAGCGCAGGTGCTCGACTCCAACCCGATCGAGCGCGAGCGTGGCATCACGATCAAGGCACAGTCGGTGTCGCTGCCGTACCTGGCCAAGGACGGGCAGACCTACCACCTGAACTTCATCGACACGCCCGGCCACGTCGACTTCTCCTATGAAGTCAGCCGCTCGCTGGCTGCCTGCGAAGGCGCGCTGCTGGTGGTCGATGCGGCCCAGGGCGTGGAAGCGCAGTCGGTGGCCAACTGCTACACCGCGGTGGAGCAGGGCCTGGAAGTGGTGCCGGTGATCAACAAGATCGACCTGCCGACCGCCGACATCGAGCGTGCCAAGGCCGAGATCGAGGCCGTGATCGGCATCGACGCCTCCGACGCCGTGCCGGTCAGCGCCAAGACCGGCCTGAACGTGCAGGACGTGCTGGAAGCGATCGTGCATCGCATCCCGCCGCCGACGCCGCGCGACACCGAGAAGCTGCAGGCGCTGATCATCGACTCCTGGTTCGACAACTACCTGGGCGTGGTCTCGCTGGTGCGCGTGATGCAGGGCGAGATCAAGGCCGGTGACAAGCTGCAGGTGATGTCCACCGGCCGCAACCACCAGGTCGACAACGTCGGCGTGTTCACGCCGAAGCGGAAAGTGCTGCCTGCGCTGCGTGCCGGTGAAGTGGGCTGGGTCACTGCCAGCATCAAGGACGTGCACGGTGCGCCGGTCGGCGACACCCTGACCCTGGCCGGCGATCCGGCACCGAAGCCGCTGCCGGGTTTCCAGGAAATGCAGCCGCGCGTGTTCGCCGGCCTGTTCCCGGTCGATGCCGAGGATTACCCGGACCTGCGCGAAGCGCTGGACAAGCTGCGCCTGAACGATGCCGCGCTGCGTTTCGAGCCGGAAAGCTCCGAGGCGATGGGCTTCGGCTTCCGCTGCGGCTTCCTGGGCATGCTGCACATGGAGATCGTGCAGGAGCGCCTGGAGCGCGAATACAACCTGGACCTGATCAGCACCGCGCCGACGGTGGTGTATGAAGTCCTGAAGACCGATGGCTCGATCATCAACATGGACAACCCGGCCAAGCTGCCGCCGGTGAACCAGGTCGAGGAGATCCGCGAGCCGATCATCCGTGCCAACGTGCTCACCCCCGAGGAGTACATCGGCAACATCATCAAGCTGTGCGAAGAAAAGCGCGGCAGCCAGATCGGCATCAACTACCTGGGCAGCCAGGTGCAGATCAGCTACGAGCTGCCGATGGCCGAGGTGGTGCTGGACTTCTTCGACAAGCTGAAGTCGGTCAGCCGTGGCTATGCCTCGCTGGACTACCACTTCGTGCGCTTCGACGCCGGCCCGTTCGTGCGCGTGGACGTGCTGATCAACGGCGACAAGGTCGACGCGCTGTCGCTGATCGTGCACCGCAGCCATGCCGACCGCCGTGGCCGCGAGCTGTGCGAGAAGATGAAGGACCTGATTCCGCGCCAGATGTTCGACGTGGCCATCCAGGCGGCGGTCGGCTCGCAGATCATCGCCCGTACCACGGTCAAGGCCATGCGCAAGAACGTGCTGGCCAAGTGCTATGGTGGCGACGTTTCGCGCAAGAAGAAGCTTCTGGAAAAGCAGAAGGAAGGCAAGAAGCGCATGAAGCAGGTCGGCCGTGTGGAGATTCCGCAGGAAGCGTTCCTGGCCGTGCTGCAGATGGACAACAAGTAATCCCGCACCGGCCCTGCGGGGCCGGTCGTCCGGTGACGTTGCAAAGGACCCTGAATGAAACTGTTTGAGATCCTCCTGGTCGTGCTGACCCTGGCCTCGGGCCTGATCCTGCTTGCGGACAAGCTTTACCTCGCCAAGCGTCGCGCCCAGCGCGCCGGCCTGCTCGATTCCGAGCCGGTGCTGGTGGATTACTCGCGTGCGTTCTTCCCGGTGCTGGCGATCGTGCTGATCGTGCGCAGCTTCATTGCCGAGCCGTACAAGATCCCGTCCAGTTCGATGATGCCGAACCTGCTGATCGGCGATTTCATCCTGGTCAACAAGTTCTCCTACGGCCTGCGCCTGCCGATCAGCAACACCAAGATCGTGCCGTTCGGCGAGCCCTCGCGTGGCGACGTGGTGGTGTTCCACTTCCCCGGCCACAGCGACAACGACCCGGCCAAGGGCGAGAACTTCATCAAGCGCGTGATCGGCGTGCCGGGTGACACCGTGGTCTTCGAAGGCGACGGCGTGACCCTCAACGGCGAGCCGCTGAAGTACGACAACAAGGGCATCTACGCCGGCCACAAGGGCCAGGGCGAGGGCGCCAACCTGCTGGTCGAGCACCTGCCGGGCCGCACCCACACCGTGCTGGAGACCGACTACCCGCGCGGCCAGGGCCAGTGGACCGTGCCGGCCGGCAAGTACCTGGTGATGGGCGACAACCGCGACAACAGCGACGACGGCCGTTTCTGGGGCCTGCTGCCGGAAGAGAACCTGCGCGGCAAGGCTTTCCTGATCTGGCTGAACTGCCAGGGCTGGTTCTGCAAGGATGGCTTCGAGCCGTCGCGGATCGGCTCGAGCATCAACTGATCGGGCATCAACCGGGTATTTCCACATCCAACGCGTATCTGGGGAGAACGCAATGAAGACGATGAACACGCAGCGCGGCATGACCCTGACCTCGTTCCTGACGGTCCTGATCGTGGTCGGTTTCTTCCTCTACATCGGCATGAAGCTGTTCCCGATGTACCAGGAGTACTACGCCGTGCGCTCGGCGATGAAGAGCCTGGCCAACGAGCCGGGCGTGGGCAGCATGGAGCCGTCGCGGATCCAGGACCTGTTCTTCAAGCGCCTGTACATCAACTACTCGGACAATGTGAAGCCGGCCAACGTGAAGTTCGATCGCCGCGACAATGGCTGGACCCTCAAGGTCAACTACGAAGTGCGCCGTCAGCTGATCGGCAACCTCGATGTGGTTGGCAAATTCGATTCTTCCCAGGACCTGACACGAAGCGGTGCCCAGTAAATTCATCCAACGTGGCGACCTGATTGGTCATGCCTTCAGCGATCCGGCCCTGCTCAAGCAGGCGCTGACGCATCGCAGTGCCGGTGCGCCGCACAACGAGCGCCTGGAATTCCTCGGCGACAGCATCGTCAACATGATGGCGGCCGAGGCGTTGTACCGACGCTGGCCCAAGGCTGACGAAGGGGCGATGACCCGTGCCCGTGCCGAGCTGGTGCGTGAAGGCGCGCTGGCGGTGATCGGGCGCACCCTGGAACTGGGCGAGCGGCTGACCCTGGGTCCAGGCGAAATGAAGTCCGGCGGTCATCGCCGTGACTCGATCCTGGCCGACGCGGTGGAAGCCGTGGTGGCTGCGATCTACCTGGATGCCGGCTTCGAGGCCTGCCGGGCGGTGGTGCTGCCCTGGTTCAGCGCTTCGATCGAGGCACTGCCGGCCTCCGGCCGGCCCGAGAAGGACCCCAAGACCCGCCTGCAGGAATGGCTGCAGGCCCGACAGAAGGCGTTGCCGCAGTATGAACTGGTGTCAGAATCCGGTGACGACCACGCCAAGCACTTCCGGGTACGCTGCAACGTAGCCGACCCGGCCGCCAGCACCGAGGGCGAAGGCGCCTCGCGGCGGCTTGCCGAACAACAGGCGGCTGCGGCCGTCCTAGAACAACTGGATTCCAAGTGAGCGAACAAACCCCTCATCATTGCGGCAGCGTGGCCGTCATCGGCCGCCCGAACGTGGGCAAGTCGACCCTGACCAATGCCCTGGTCGGTGCGAAGGTCAGCATCGTTTCCAACCGCCCGCAGACCACGCGTCATCGCCTGCTGGGCATCGCCACCTACCCGGAAGGCCAGCTGGTGCTGGTTGATACCCCTGGCCTGCACAAGGTGCAGAAACGGGCGATGAACCGGGTGATGAACCGTGCCGCGCGCGGTTCGCTGGAAGGTGTCGACGCCGGCCTGCTGGTGATTGAAGCCGGGCGCTGGGACGAAGAAGACAGCCTGGCCTTCAATGTGCTGCGCGACGCCGGCATTCCGGTGGTGCTGGTGGTCAACAAGATCGACCGCCTGAAGGAAAAGGGCGCGCTGCTGCCGTTCCTGCAGCAGGTGACCGAGGGCCGCGATTTTGCCGCCGTGCATCCGATCTCGGCGCAGAAGCGCAACGGCCTGGAAGCGCTGGTGCGCGACGTGCTGAAGCTGCTGCCGGAAGCGCCGCCGATGTTCGGCGAGGACGAGATCACCGACCGCAGCCAGCGTTTCCTGGCCGGCGAACTGGTACGTGAGCAGCTGATGCGCCAGCTTGGCGAAGAGCTGCCGTACGCCACCACCGTTGAGATCGAACGCTTTACCGAGGACGGCAACCTGCTGCGCATCGGTGCGGTGATCTGGGTCGAGCGCGAAGGCCAGAAGGCCATCGTGATCGGCAAGGGCGGCGCCCGCCTCAAGGAGATCGGCGCCAAGTCCCGCCTGCAGATGGAGCGTCTGTTCGGGGCCAAGGTGTTCCTTGAGACCTGGGTGCGCGTGCGTGAAGGCTGGTCCGATGACGAGGCCGCGCTGAAGGCCTTCGGTTACGAGTAAGCCGTTGCGGTCGCTTCGATGATGATCGAGGACGACACCGGCTTCGTGCTGCATGCACGGGCCTACCGCGAGACCAGCCTGCTGGTCGAAGTGTTGAGCGCGCAGCATGGCCGGATCGGCCTGCTCGCGCGTGGTGTGTCAACGGCGAAGGGGCAGGTGCTGCGCGCCGCCCTGCAGCCGCTGCAGTGGATCCGTTTCAGTGCCCAGCAGCGTGGTGAACTGGCCCAGCTGCGCGGCGCCGAAGCGCTGGATGCGGCACCCAGGCTGGTGGGTCAGGCGATGCTGGCCGGGTTCTACCTGAGTGAACTGACCCTGCGCCTGGCACCCCGCCAGGATCCGTTGCCCGAGTTGTATCTGGCCTACGGCGAAGCGCGCGCGCGGCTGGCGGTTGGTGCCGGCCTGGCCTGGACGCTGCGTCGTTTCGAGCGCGAGCTGCTATCTGCACTGGGCTTGGGTTTTGAGCTGGACAGTGCCAGCGACGGCCAGCCGATCGACCCGGCGGCGCGCTACGAACTGGATCCCCAGGAAGGGGCGCAACGCCTGCTCAGCGAGCGCGGCGGTGAGCGCCGCGCGGCCGCGACCGGCTCGGCGCTGCTGGCGTTGGCCGCCGACGAAGAACCCAACGCGGCCGACCTGGCCAGCCTGCGCCTGCCAATGCGGCGGGTGCTGGCCCATCATCTGGGGGCCAAGGGCCTGAAGTCCTGGGAACTGCTGGAGCAGCTGGCCCCCCGACGGTAGGGGGTGTTCGGCAGGGCTTGCAGCCCTGCACCTGCCGAATCAACGTCAACGTCAAAAGCAAAAGCTCGTTATCCGTGGGTAGGCGGGGTGGGTCCGGTTGCGGGAGACGCCGTGAACCCCCTCCGGGGTCCGGCCCAGCCGCTGGCGGCTGTGCGTTCGGGCGCTTGCGAAGCAGTGCTTCGCAAGCAAAGCGCCCTCACCC
>NZ_RAVT01000043.1 GCF_013464915.1 Stenotrophomonas maltophilia | reverse complement strand
TGGGGGCTTGGCCGCGGCATCCATGCCGCGGACACTCCCGCAACCGGACCCACCCCGCCTTCGACAGTTTTCCGCGATCTGTCAGATCTCATTCGATTTATCTCGATATCTGGTGGATTTCGACGATGAATGACGTGGATGTTCGATCCGTCATCGGGAAATTGTCGGGGGTGGGGCGGTGTGGGTGGGCAGGACCGTTGGCGCCATGGATGGCGCCATCGAGCCCCCAGGGATGGGTTTACGGCGTGTCCTGCCCACCCACACCGCCCCGCCCAACCAGCAGAAAACCAGAGCCGTTTTTGACGTTGCCGTTGCCGTTGCATTGAGCAGGTGCAGGGCTGCAAGCCCTGCCGAACCCCCCACTACGGTAGGGTGGGCCGATGCCGCGCTGCAGCTTGGCGTCGCCGCAGATTTGATTACACTTGAAACTTGTTTGCCCACGACTCCGGACACCCACCCATGAAGCTTGGTTCTTTGAAGGAAGGCGGCCGCGACGGCACCCTGATCGTCGTCTCGCGTGACCTGCGCCACGGCGTGCGCGCCACCGGCATTGCCGCCACCCTGCAGCAGGCCCTGGAGGACTGGAGCCACATCGCACCGCGCCTGAACGCCCTGTACGAATCGCTCAATGCCGGCGACGCCGACGGCGTGTTCGACCTGGATGTGCAGGCACTGGCCGCGCCGATGCCGCGCGCCTATGAGTTCGTCGACGGCAGCGCCTACCTGCCGCACGTCGAACGCGTGCGCCGCGCCCGCGGTGCCGAAGTGCCGGAGAGCTTCTACACCGACCCGCTGATGTACCAGGCCACCAGCGCCGGTTTCCATGGCCCGCGCGATGCGGTCAAGGTGGTCAGCGAGGACTACGGCATCGACCTGGAAGCGGAGATCGTGGTGATCACCGACGACGTGCCGATGGCGGCAACCCCCGAACAGGCGGCGGGCCACATCCAGCTGGTCGGCCTGGTCAACGATGTATCGCTGCGCAACCTGATTCCGGGTGAGCTGGCCAAGGGCTTCGGCTTCCTGCAGTCCAAGCCACGTTCGGCGCTGTCGCCGGTGTTCGTCACCCCCGACGAGCTGGGCGCTGCGTGGCAGGACAGCAAGGTGCACCTGCCGCTGCTGACCCATATCAACGGCCAGTGGTTCGGTGCGCCGGAAGCCGGCGTGGACATGCAGTTCAACTTCGCCCAGCTGGTCGCGCATGCGGCCAAGACCCGCCCGCTGGGCGCCGGCACCATCGTCGGCTCCGGCACCATCGCCAACGAGGACACCAGCAAGGGCGCCTCGTGCTTCGCCGAGCAGCGTGTGGTGGAAACCCTGCGCGACGGCAAGCCGAGCACGCCGTTCATGTCGTTCGGCGACGTGGTCCGCATCGAGATGCTCGATGCCGCCGGCAACAGCATCTTCGGTGCGATCGAGCAGCGCATCGAACAGGCAGCCAAGCCCTGAGCATGGAGGCGGCGATGGATATCCTGGTTGACGACGGCCCGGTCGACGACGGCATCGTGCTGTACACCTACTGGCGATCCAGCGCCGCCTACCGCGTGCGCATCGGCCTGGAGCTGAAGGGCCTGGCCTGGGAGGCCCGGCCGGTGCACCTGGTCCGCGACGGTGGCGAGCAGCACCTTGACGCCTATCGCGCGCTCAATCCGCAGCAGCTGGTGCCGACCCTGCTGCACGATGGGCACACGCTGACCCAGTCATTGGCAATCGTCGAGTACCTGGAAGAGCGCTTCCCGCAGGTGCCGCTGCTGCCGGCCGATGCCGCTGGCCGCGCACGGGTGCGGGCGCTGGCCCAGCTGGTGGCCTGCGATATCCATCCGATCAACAACCTGCGGGTGATGCAGTACCTGGAGCGCGACCTGCAGCTGCCGGCCGACGCCCGCACGCAATGGACCCTGCACTGGATCGCCGAAGGCTTTGCCGCGATGGAAGCGATGCTGGTCAACAGCCGCGACACCGGCACCTTCTGCCACGGTGATCGTCCGGGCCTGGCCGATCTCTGCCTGCTGCCGCAGCTGTACAACGCCCACCGCTTCGGCCTGGATCTGGCGCCGTACCCGACCCTGCGCCGCATCGAGGCGGCCTGCCAGGCGCTGGACACCTTCGAGCGCGCGCGCCCGGAAAACCAGCCCGACGCCGCCTGACCCCAAAAAGGGGACGGAGGGGATTAAGTCGTAAGTGCACATACGACTTAATCCCCTCCGTCCCCTTTTTGCAGCAATCGCGCAAGGTCATCGCGGAACAGCGCATAGGCCTGTTCGCGGCGCGCGCCGTCGCTTTGCCGCAGCACCCATGCCGGATGCACGGTGGCATAGCCGCGGGTGCCGTCCTCGAGGGTGTGCCAGCGTCCGCGGTCACGTGAGAGGTCGAAATCACGACCGAATACCGTGGCTGCCGCTGTCGCGCCGAGGCACACAATCACCTGGGGCCGCACGCGTGCGATCTCACCCATCAGCCAAGGGCGGCAGGCCTGGACGTGGCGGCTTTCCGGACGCTTGTGCAGCCGGATTCTGCCGCGGCGTTCATGGTGGAAGTGCTTGACCGCATTGGTCAGATACAGCGTGGCGCGATCGATTCCCAGCTCAGCCAGTGCGCGGTCCAGCAGCTGGCCAGCCGGGCCGGCGAACGGCTGGCCGCGGAGATCCTCGGTATCACCAGGCTGCTCGCCGACCACCATCACCCGCGCATCGGCCGGCCCTTGGCCGAACACCGTCTGCGTGGCGGTCTCCCACAGCGGGCACTGGCGGCAGGCACTGGCCTGCTGTCGCAGCGTTCGCAGACTGTCGGCATCGGTGGTCGCTGTCACAGCGACCCCACGCATGGGAATCCTGCGCTGGGGTGCCTGCGCGGGGCGATCATGCATTTCCTGCACGCGATCGCCCGCATCGCGGACCAGGCGCGGCAGCAGCTGCGCCTCGGGCAGGTGGCGCCAGTACCTGGCCGGCATCTCCTGCATCATCATCCGGGTATTGAGCCGGGCCGGATTGAAGATGCTGGCGTAATAGGTCTGCCACAGCGCCTCCCGTGCATCCTCGGCCGGGGCGTCCTCGCGCCGTGCGCCCGGCCCGAACGCCAGTGCCTGGCCGTCCCATGCCGCGCGGCGTGACGGTGTCAGGATGGCCCAGCGCATGCCGGCGAAGCGGCGTGCGAAGAACGGCGCCACCCGATCGACGATGTGATGCTGTGGCTCGAACCACGCGATGAACGCCTCGGGCTGGCCGGGGACTTCGCGGAATCGCACGAACGCCTTCATCTTGTGGGTATCGCGCCGAACGGCCTGGGCGAGCGCGGTTGCGCGAAGCACGTCGGCATCGGCGGGATTGGTCAGCACCGAGCGTTCGCCATGGGTGATGCGCCACAGCAGCCGGTACAGCAATGACAGGCGCTGCGGTTCGCTGTGGCAAAGGCAGGTGGCGGCCAGTTCCAGGAAATCGCGCGGCACGCTGGGAGCGCCTGCGTTTGCGGGCACCGGTGCCTGCTGCACCGGCGGCGCATCCAGCAGCGAAGCCTCGCTGCCTTCGAGCCAGTCCAGCTGCTCGGGCCGCACGCCGCGCAGCAGGGCATCACGCGCACCGTCGCGCCAGGCCTGCAGTGACCAGGCCGGGTCGACCCGCTGCGACCAACGCGGCGCGTCAGGCTGCCGGCGGTGCATCGAACAGCGATCCCTGGCGCGGCGGTGGGGCCAGTTGGGCGCGCAGCGCGGCCGGGTCGTCGAGTGCCTTGCGTGGGTGATGGTCGGCCAGCAGCACGAACGGCAGCAGTTTGCTCATCGGCGCCTTCAGGCGGGCGATGTCGGCCACGCGCAGGCGCCCGTGGCGGCGCGCCATCAGCACGCGCTTTGCGTTGCGTACGCCCAGGCCGGGCACCCGCAGCAGCATTTCCTTCGGGGCTCGGTTCAGATCGACCGGGAAGCGTTCGGGGTGGCGGATCGCCCAGGCCATCTTCGGGTCGATGTCCAGATCGAGCATGCCTCCCTGGGTGGTATCGGTGATTTCATCCACGCCATAGCCGTAGAAGCGCAGCAGCCAATCGGCCTGGTAGAGGCGGTGCTCGCGCTGCAGGGGCGGGGGCTGCAGCGGCAGCTGCCGGCTGGCATCGGGAATCGGGCTGAACGCGGAGTAGTAGACCCGGCGCATGCGGTAGTTGCCGTACAGGCTGTCGGCGCTGGTCAGAATCTGCTGGTCACTGGCGCCATCGGCACCCACGATCATCTGCGTGCTCTGCCCTGCGGGCGCGAAACGGGGCGGCTTCGGCCGCGCGCTGCGGGTAACGGCCGGCGCCAGCGCGGGCGCGGCCTTGCGTGCCTCCTGCGCTTCCTCGATGCGCCAGCGCAGCTCACCCATCGCGCCGCGTATCGAATGAACGGTCTTTTCCGGCGCCAGTGTGCTCAGCCCGGCCTCGGTGGGCAGTTCCACATTGATCGACAGGCGGTCGGCATGGCGGCCGGCGCTGGCCAGCAGTTCCGGCGACGCTTCGGGAATGGTCTTGAGGTGGATGTAGCCGGCAAAGCGGTGTTCCTCGCGCAGACGCCGGGCGACCTCCACCATCTGCTCCATCGTGTAGTCCGCATTGCGGATGATGCCGCTGGAGAGGAACAGGCCTTCGATGTAGTTGCGCTTGTAGAAATCCAGGGTCAGCGCGACTACCTCGTCCACGCTGAAACGCGCGCGGGGCACATTGCTGGACACGCGGTTCACGCAGTACGCGCAGTCGTAGACACAGAAGTTGGTCAGCAGGATCTTCAGCAGCGATACGCAGCGGCCATCCGGCGTGTAGCTGTGACAGATGCCCATGCCCTCGGTGCTGCCGATACCACCGCTGGCACGCGAATCGCGCTTGCCCGAGCCGCTGGAGGCGCAGGAGGCATCGTACTTGGCGGCATCGGCCAGAATGGCCAGCTTGCGGATGGTTTCCATTGCGGAAACCTACGGACCAGCGGTCTCATTGGATGAGACCGCCCCTTAATCCTTCAGGATTCCGCCGGGCTCAGAACCCGTGGGTGATGCTGGGTGCGCCAGCAGAGAAATCCGCGTAGGGGTCATGCTCGCCGCTGCTGCCTTCAGACAGGCGGAACTTCAGCGCCAGGCCGTCGCGCGAGTCGGCGGCGCGCAGCGCTTCCTCCTGCTCGATGGTGCCGGCCTTGGCCAGCCGGAACAGGCACTGGTCGAAACTCTCCATGCCTTCTTCCAGCGATGCTTCCATCGCCGCCTTGATCTCGTGCACCTGGCCGCGGCGCAGCAGGTCGCGGATCATCGGCGTGTTGAGCAGCACTTCGGTGGCCGGCAGGCGACGGCCTTCCTTGTTCTTCACCAGGCGCTGGCTGATCACCGCACGCAGGTTCAGCGCCAGGTTCATCAGCACGTTCTTGTGCGCGCTTTCCGGGAAGAAATTGAGGATGCGCTCGATGGTCTGGTCGGCGTTGTTGGAGTGCAGGGTGGCCAGGCACAGGTGGCCGGTTTCGGCGAAGGCGATGGCCGCCTCCATCGTCTCCGCGTCCAGGATCTCGCCGATCAGGATCACGTCCGGCGCTTCACGCATCGCGTTCTTCAGCGCGTTGTGGAAGGCATGGGTGTCCAGCCCGACCTCGCGCTGGTTGACGATCGACATCTTGTGCTTGTGCAGGTACTCGATCGGGTCCTCGATGGTGAGGATGTGGCCGGTGGTGGTGCTGTTGCGGTGGTCGATCATCGATGCCAGCGAGGTGGACTTGCCCGAGCCGGTGGACCCCACCACCAGCACCAGCCCACGCGGGGTCATGATGACGTCCTTCAGCACCTGCGGCAGGTTCAGCTCTTCGATGCTCGGAATCCGGCTGCGGATCGCACGGATGACCATGCCGACTTCGCCGCGCTGCTTGAACACATTGACGCGGAAGCGACCGGCATCGGGCAGGGCGATGGCCATGTTCAGTTCCAGCTCGCGCTCGAACTGCGGCACCTGGCCTTCGTCCATCAGCGAGTAGGCGATTTTCTTGACCATGCCCGGCGGCAGGCCGGTATTGCCCAGCGGATAGAGCTTCCCCTCGATCTTGATGTAGACCGGTGCCCCGGTGGTCAGAAACATGTCCGAAGCGTTCTTTTCGGTCATCAGCTTCAGGAAGTAGCCGATATCCATTGCGAATTTTCCCCAACGAAACGGCCGACGCCCGTTGCCAGCACGGTGTCGGCTTGACGACAATGGCCGTGAACCGACAACCGGTACGGCCTCCCCAATGAAACGACCTAGCTTCGCACGAATGCGCCACAGCCTGTATGTGATGGCGTTTGCATTCGCACTGTCTGCCCCCGCCTGGGCGCAGGATGGCGCGATGGAACTGGCCCAGGCCCGGCAGGCGGTCGACAAGGCCACCCAGGCCGATGCCGACCAGTACGCCCCGGACCTGATCGGGCTGGCCCGGCAGGGGCTGGAGCAGGCCCAGCGCGCCGCCGGCGACCGCCGCGAGCGCAAGAACGCCCCGGCAATGGCCCTGCGTGCCGCCGCCGATGCCGACCTGGCCCGCGTGCGCAGCGAGGAAGCCACCGTGACCGCCCAGCTGCAGCTGCGCCGCAACGAGGTCAACCAGCTGCAACGCCAGCTGTCGACCGGGGAGGATCGCCGGTGAAGCCGATGACTGCCGCAACCCTGGCCGCGCTGCTGGCGCTGCCGACCCTGGCCGTGGCCGCCGACAACCCGATGGTGGCGCAGCTGAGCCAGCGCCTGATGGCCATCCAGGCCAACCCGGACACCGCTGAGCTGGGCGCCTTCGAGCGCATGCAGGCCCAGCAGGCCATCGCCACCCTGGACAAGGCCAAGCGCCGCGACCAGGAGCTGGCCACCTACCTGGCCGAGCGCCGGGTGGAGATCGCCGAGACGGCCGTGCGTACCGCGCTGGCTGCCCGCGAGGTCGACCGCCTGGAACGGACCCGCAGCGACCTGCTGATCGAGGCCAGCCGCCGCGACGCCGCGCGTGCCCGCCAGGAAGCCGAACAGCTGCGCATGCAGGCACAGATGCAGGCCGAGGAGGCTGAACGCCTGCGCCAGGCCGCCGAGGCCGAGACCCTGGCCCGCCAGGACGCCGAGAACGCCCTGACCAGCGTGGCCGGCAAGCAGCAGCAGCGTCTGAGCGCGGCCCAGCAGAACGCCGCCAAGCTGGCCCGCGAGGAAGCCGAGCTGGTGTCCGGGCAGAAGCTGCCGGGTTCGAAGTTCGATGGCCGCGGCGAGGTCTTCACCTTCCGTGGCGATGCGTTTGCCGCCGGCGCCTCCAGCCTGTCCGGCGGAGCCCGCAACCAGGCCAAGGCGTTGGCCGAATACCTGAACATCGGCAAGAAGGGCCGCCTGCGCATCGAGGCCTACGACAGTGCCAACGGCGTAGGCCAGAAGCGTGCCGAGGCCCTGCGTGACGCGCTGGTTGCTGCGGGTGTCGCGAGCAACCGGATCCAGCTGGCCGGCAAGAAGGCGGCGTCCACCCAGGCACGTTCGGCCGAGGTCATCATCGCCCCGTAATTGCTTGATATCGTTTGTTTTTCGTTGTGTTGAGCATTCAGCCTGAACCCCGCCCCGGCGGGGTTCGGTCTTTTTGACGCAGGGGTCTTGTACCCCGCCTTGAGCAGGCGTAGGGTCAATCGTCCGGGACGCAATGCCGCGGACCGGACGATGGGAGGGCCGGGCCGATGCAAGCAGGGCGCGAACCGCAGCAGATCGACGTGCGCAGGCCAGTGCCGCAGGTCGTTGCAGGCGTCCAGGTGGCCATCGACCGGCGCTCCTCCATGAACAACGCCCCGTGCCTTGCGGCCGGGGCGTTCGTGTATCTGTCGAAGGAGGTCCATCATGTTTGAAGATCAGCCCCAGAGCGAGATCGACGCACGTCGCGCGCGTGATCCGGAGTTCAGGGCACTCCATGACCAGCACCGCAAGTTGAACAAGAAGTGCATGGACGCGGAGTTGGGTGTACTCCCGATCGATGATGTCACCCTGGGTCGCATGAAGCGCGAGAAGCTGCTGGCCAAGCAACGACTTCTGCGAATGTACGAAACACCGCTCCCAACGACGTCCCCCACGCTTTGACGCACCCCGTCACGCCCGGAACGGCGTGACCCGGCCATCGATGGCCCCGCCGGGCGCTCCTGCCCCGGCATCGCGGCACCGCCGATGAGGCGGCCGCGCCAAGGCACCACAGGCGGTGGTGCCTTGGCCTGCAGGCAAAACTCACCGATGCGGGCGGTACCGGTCTCCTCGTCGATCCGGGGCCGTCCGCATCTCTTTTTGCGGGCGTGCGGCCCGTCTCCGCGCCGACCTGACATTCATCGCCATCCGACGGATAATCACCGGTCCGGCCCTCTGCGGCGCGAACCGAAAGTCCTCCGAATGCCCATTCATTCTTCCGTCCTCGAACTCATCGGCCAGACCCCGATCGTCAAGGCCCAGCGCCTGGACACCGGCGTCTGCGAGCTCTACCTGAAGCTCGAAAGCGCCAACCCGGGCGGATCGATCAAGGATCGCATCGGCCTGTCGATGATCGAGGCGGCGGAGCGGCGCGGTGACCTGAAGCCGGGTGCGACCCTGGTGGAAGGTACCGCCGGCAACACCGGCCTGGGCCTGGCCCTGGTCGCGCAGCAGAAGGGCTACAAGCTGATCCTGGTCGTTCCCGACAAGATGAGCCGCGAGAAGATCTTCAACCTGAAGGCGATGGGTGCCGAAGTACGCCTGACCCGCTCGGACGTGGCCAAGGGCCATCCGGAGTACTACCAGGACCTGGCCAAGACCATCGCCGAGCAGACCCCGGGCGCCTACTTCATCAACCAGTTCGGCAACCCGGACAACCCGGCCGCGCATGAATTCGGTACCGGCCCGGAAATCCTGGAGCAGATGGGCGGCGATCTGGACGCCATCGTGTTCGGCTGCGGCAGCTCCGGCACCATGACCGGCCTGTCGCGCGCCTTCGCCAAGCTGTCGCCGAAGACCGAACTGGTGCTGGCCGATCCGGTCGGTTCGATCCTGGCCGAGTACATCAACGACGGCAATCTGAACGACAAGTCGGGCAGCTGGCTGGTGGAAGGCATCGGCGAGGACTTCCTGCCGTCGATCTCCGACTTCAGCCGCGTCAAGAAGGCCTATGCCATCAGCGACGCCGAGAGCTTCCATACCGCGCGCGAACTGCTGGGCAAGGAAGGCATCCTCGGTGGCTCGTCCACCGGCACCCTGCTGGCCGCCGGCCTGAAGTACTGCAAGGAGCAGACCACCCCGAAGAAAGTGCTGGTGCTGGTGCCGGATACCGGCAACAAGTACCTGTCGAAGATGTACAACGACTACTGGATGCTGGACAACGGCTTCCTGCAGCGCCCGCAGCACGGCGACCTGCGCGACCTGATCCTGCGTCCGTACGGCCAGCGCGACACTGTCGTGATCGGACCGAACGACCTGCTGACCACCGCCTACCAGCGCATGAAGCTGTACGACGTGTCGCAGCTGCCGGTGATGGACGGTGACCAGCTGGTCGGCATCGTCGACGAAAGCGACGTGCTGCTGCATGTCTATGGCGATGAAGCGCGCTTCCGCGACACCGTCGCCACCGCGATGGTCAGCAAGCTGGACCGGCTGGACGTGAAGTCGCCGATCGAGGCGCTGCTACCGGTGTTCGACCGTGGCCAGGTGGCGATCGTGATGGACGGCAATGCCTTCCTTGGCCTGATCACCCGTATCGACCTGCTGAACTACCTGCGCCGTCGCGTGCAGTAAGCCGCCGATCACAGACGTTCGCTGCTGAATCCTGGTTTATCCGCGTCAAAGGTCGTTAAGGCCGCGCTGATAGACTTCCGCACCTTCGACGGCGCCGAGCTTCGGCGCCCCTCAGGAAAGAACATGT
Organism: Stenotrophomonas maltophilia; assembly: GCF_013464915.1. Classification (GTDB taxonomy): domain Bacteria; phylum Pseudomonadota; class Gammaproteobacteria; order Xanthomonadales; family Xanthomonadaceae; genus Stenotrophomonas; species Stenotrophomonas maltophilia_AT. The sequence continues at coordinate 55,225 of NZ_RAVT01000043.1, read as the reverse complement.
CCAACGCTACTTCCCAGGATCGCGCCCTGGCCCTGGCCACGCTGGCCATCCACGGCGGCCAGTCGCCCGACCCGAGCACCGGTGCGGTGATGCCGCCGATCTACGCCACCTCGACCTATGCACAGTCCAGCCCGGGCGAGCACCAGGGCTTCGAGTACTCGCGTACCCACAACCCGACCCGCTTCGCCTACGAGCGCTGCGTGGCGTCGCTGGAAGGCGGTACCCGCGGCTTTGCCTTCGCCTCGGGCATGGCGGCCAGCTCGACCGTGATCGAGCTGCTGGACGCCGGCAGCCACGTGGTGGCGATGGATGACATCTACGGCGGCAGCTTCCGCCTGTTCGAGCGCGTGCGTCGCCGCACCGCCGGGCTGGACTTCAGCTTCGTCGACCTGACCGATCTGGCCGCCTTCGAAGCGGCCATCACGCCGAAGACGAAGATGGTGTGGATCGAGACCCCGACCAACCCGATGCTGAAGATCGTGGATATCGCCGCGGTCACCGCCATCGCCAAGCGCCATGGCCTGATCGTGGTGGTCGACAACACCTTCGCCTCGCCGATGCTGCAGCGCCCGCTGGAACTGGGCGCCGACCTGGTCCTGCATTCGGCCACCAAGTACCTCAATGGCCACTCGGACATGGTCGGTGGCATGGTGGTGGTTGGCGACAACGCCGAACTGGCCGAGCAGATGGCTTTCCTGCAGAACTCGGTGGGTGGCGTGCAGGGCCCGTTCGACAGCTTCCTGGCCTTGCGTGGCCTGAAGACCCTGCCGCTGCGCATGAAGGCCCACTGCGCCAACGCGCTGGCCCTGGCCCAGTGGCTGGAAAAGCACCCGGCGGTGGAGAAGGTGATCTACCCGGGCCTGCCGTCGCACCCGCAGCACGAACTGGCCGGCAGGCAGATGGCCGGGTACGGCGGCATCGTCTCGATCGTGCTCAAGGGCGGGTTCGAGGCGGCCAAGCGCTTCTGCGAGAAGACCGAGCTGTTCACCTTGGCCGAGTCGCTGGGCGGCGTGGAAAGCCTGGTCAACCACCCGGCAGTGATGACCCATGCCTCGATTCCGGTCGCGCGCCGCGAGCAGCTGGGCATCAGCGATGCGCTGGTACGCCTGAGCGTGGGCGTCGAGGATCTGGGTGACCTGCAGGTGGACCTGGAAAAGGCGCTGGGTTGATGCACGATATCTCTTTGACTATGCAGATCGGGTGCCGCTGATGAGTGGGCGTATTGGAAAGCTGCTGCATACGCTTGTGCTGGGTCCGTGGGCCCAGCTGTGGCGGAACAAGACGTTCACCCTTTCGCTGGTAAGGCGCGAAATTGAAGGGCGTTACCGCGGGGCCTATGGTGGCCTGCTGTGGTACATCATCAATAACCTGATGTTGCTGACCATCTACAGCTTCGTGTTCGGGACGATCTTCAAGGCACGCTGGAACATTCCCGGTGCGGAGGGCAATTTCTCGGTGCCGCTGTTCCTGGGCATGATCATGTTCAACGTATTTGCCGAGTGCATTTCGCGGGCGCCGATCTCGATCACCGGCAATGCGAACTATGTAAAGCGGGTGGTGTTCCCGCTGGAAGTGCTGCCGGTCGTCAACATGGGGGCCGCGCTGTTCAACTTCATGGTGGGTGTGGTGGTACTGGCGTGCCTTGCGTTCGTGCTCGGCGCACACATCCATTGGCAGATCGTCTGGCTTCCCGTCCTGCTGATTCCGGTAGTGCTGCTGGTACTGGGGCTGTCCTGGTTCCTGGCGGCCATTGGCGTGTATGTGCGTGACGTAACCCATATCGTCGGCTTCGTGGTCATCAGCACGATGTTCATGTCGCCGATCTTCTTCCCGGGCAGCGCTTTCCCGGAGAAGTTCAAGTCGTGGATGCTGGCCAATCCGATGACCTTCCCGATCGAGGCGGGCCGGGCAGCCGCGCTGCAAGGGCAGACTCCCGACCTGTTGATCCTGGGCATCATGAGCCTGGTCGGGCTGGTCGTGGCGCATCTGGGATACACCTTGTTCCAGGCCACCAGAAAGGGGTTTGCCGATGTCCTTTGACAGCGTCTTCGAGCACGATCCCGCGCACGAGATCAAGCGCATCATCCCGCCGGAAGAGGTGGTCATTGCCGCGCACGATCTGGGCAAGGCCTACGCGATGTACGCCAAGCCCTCGGATCGCCTGAAGGAAATGTTCATGCCGCCGCTCAGGCGCGTGCTGGGCATGAATGAGGTGGCTTATCACCGCGAGTTCTGGGCGCTGCGTGGCCTTTCCTTCGAGGTCGGCAAGGGCGAGACCGTCGGCATCATCGGCCGTAATGGTTCGGGCAAGTCGACCCTGCTCCAGCTCATCTGCGGCACTCTGCAGCCCACCGAGGGCTCGGTGCGGACCAAGGGGCGGGTTGCCGCGCTGCTGGAGCTGGGCGCGGGTTTCAATCCCGAGTTCACCGGGCGCGAGAATCTGTTGCTGAATGGGCAGGTGCTGGGTTTGACCCGGAGTGAGATCGACCAGCGATTCGACGAGATCGTCGGCTTCGCCGACATCGGGGAGTTCCTTGACCAGCCGGTCAAGACGTACTCCAGCGGCATGTACGTCCGCCTGGGCTTCTCGGTTGCCATCCATACCAGCCCTGAGCTGTTGATCATCGACGAAGCACTTGCCGTGGGTGATGCGAAGTTCAATGCCAAGTGCATGGCACGCATCAAGAAACTCCGCGAGTCCGGTCTTTCGATCCTGTTCGTCTCCCACGATGTTGGCGCGGTGCGCTCGCTGTGTGATCGCAGCATCTGGCTGGACAAGGGGCGCCCGCGCATGTCCGGTTCGGTGTTCGCGGTCACCGCGCAGTACATGCAGAACCTGTTCGAGGAGGATTCGGCACGCCTGGAACACGAGCGCGAAGAGGCGGTGGCCAACGCGACCCAGGAAATCGCTGATGACAAGGCGCAGGAACAGCTGCGCGCGCGCAAGCCGGTCAACCACTGGGGCAGCCATGTCGGCTCCATCCTTGCGGTGGAAACCGAAGCGGCCGATGGCCAGCGTCGCAACATGTTCTTCACCGGTGAGAAGCTGTGCATCCGCATCAAGGCCAGGATTCCGCCATCGGCGAATCGGGAGTGCCTCAGCATGGCGTTCTCGCTGAAGGACATGGCCGGCAGCGACCTGGTGGTGGGTACCACATGGGATTCGCCGCGGCTGCGTCTCGATGCGCAGGGCGATACCGTGGAAGTTGCATTCACGCTTGACTGCAACCTGCGCGAAGGTGACTACGTGCTGGTTGCAGCGCTGGAAGACCGTTCCTCCGACAGCATCCAGTACTTCGAGTACATCGAAGGTGCGCAGTATTTGAAGATATTCATGAAGGAGTTCCGCTACGGTACCTTCATTGTGCCCATCGAGAAGAAGGTGCTTTGATTTCATGAAGATCACGGGAAATCCGCTATGACGAGCATCGACATCAACGGGCAGGACTACTGGGAGTCGCGTTTCCAGCAGGACTGGATCCAGAACGAAGGCCAGAAGCAGAGCCAGTTCTTCGGGATGGTTGCTTGCCGCCTGTTGCCGGCCTGGTTCGTGAATGACGTGAAGCGCAATGGCCTGGGTCTGTGCGACTGGGGCTGTGCGATGGGTGACGGCACGCAGGTGATCAAGTCCGAGTTGGGACTTGATCAGGTGGCCGGCCTGGATTTCTCAGCGTCCGCCATCGAGCAGGCACGCCGCAACTATCCGCAGATCGCGTTCGCCACTGACGATCTCCTGGCGGACGGGGTGGACCTCGACTACGACGTGATCTTTTCCTCCAATACGCTCGAGCATTTCCACGAACCGTGGGACGCGGCAGCCAAGCTGACCGCTCATGCCCGCGAGTATTTCGTCATGCTGGTTCCGTTCCAGGAGTCGCTTGAAGAGCGCCACGAGGAACACTTCTACAGTTTCCACTGGCACAACCTGCAGCGCGATCTTCCCAATGGCTTCCGCCTGGTCCACGTGGGCGTCATCGATGTCGGGCTGCTGCCGGATCCGCAGTACAGTGGCAAACAGCTGCTGGCGATCTATGCATCCGAATCGGCGGCGCAGCGTGTCATGCCTGGGCTGGTGGAGCAGGGGCTGGATCTGCTGGGGCGCTATGGCCATGTGCATGATCGTCTTGCGTCTGTTGCGATGGAGCTGGAGGCCACCATCCGGCAGCGCAACGAGTTGGGCGCGAAGCTGGATGATGCGCTGCGGCAAGGTGACGCGATCCGGGCGGATGTGGAGCGCCTCGCGGCCGAGCAGGCGCGCCAGCTGAACCTCATCGCGGGCCTGGAGCAGGGGCGCAGTGAACTGCGCGATCGGGTGCTGGAGGTGGAGACGCAGCTGAGCAACGCACAGACCGCGGAGCATCAGGCCACATTGCGCGCGGAGGCGGGTGAACGCCGGCATTCCGAGGCTGAGCGCCGGCATTCCGAGGCTGAGCGCCGGCACACCGAGGCAGAGAAGGCACTGCAGAACCTGCAGAAGGAGAACGAGGAGATTGCTCGTCGCCTGGAGCAGGTGTATGCCTCACACTCCTGGCGCCTTACCGCACCCTTCCGTTCAATCCGTCGCCTTTTCTGACGTCGATAAGCAGTAAATCAAAGGAATTTCAGTAGATGGCCAAGAAGCGCCAATTGACCATAGTCTCGCCGTATCCCGCGAATGATCGTTACATGGACGGCTGGATGAGCCGTATCAAGACCATTGACGGCGTGTTCGAAGACTATCCGCGCACCTACATTGACTTCCAGGAATGGTACCCGGCTGCGCAGGAGCCGGAAGTGGTGTACGCGGACGAGCTGATCAAGGCGTATCGCGTCAATCCCCATTCCAAGGCCCATTCCGATTTCGTGGCACGCATCTTCGATGCGGCGGATTTCGTCTACATCCACACGATGCATCAGTGCGAGTACATGCTTCCGCACTTTGACGCGTCCAAGATGTACGTGGACATCCACGGCGTGGTTCCGGAGGAAGAACTGATGCTCGGTTCACCCGAGCGCTCGCGGATCTTCGCCGAGGTCGAACGGCAGATCATCTCCAAGCTCAAGCATGCTTCGGTTGTGACGCTGGCCATGAAGGAGCACTTCCTGGCCAAGTACCCGGACGCTGCAAACGTCGATTTCATCCACGTTCCGGTCTTCGACTTCGGCTCGCTTGGCCAGTCGGTGCAGCGCGTGGCTGCGTCGCGCATCGCGCGGCGGCAGAACGCGCGGCCGACCGCTGTCTATGCCGGTGGTGCCCAGGTCTGGCAGCGGGTGGACGAGATGGCCGACATCATGGCCGCCGCACCGTTCTGCAATTACGAGATCTACTCCCACGATGTGGAAGCATTTGCCCCGAAGCTCTCCAGTCGCGGCATCCCGGTGGAGGTCTTCAAGGGCTACGCGAGCAAGGAAAAGCTGGAGCAGGTCTATCGGTATTCGAACTTTGGATTCGCCCTGCGTGAAGCCTGTACGGTGAATCGGGTGGCGTCGCCGACAAAGCTGTGTGACTACTTCGCACATGGCGTGCTTCCGGTGGTTGATTTCCACCTGATCGGCGATTTCGACGCCTATGGTTACGCCTATGTCGATCATGCCGATTTCCGGGAGGGCTACATTCCCGACCTGCAGACGCAGGACTGGATGATCGACAGGAACCTTGGATGCCTGGAGACGATGTATTCAGATTTCAAGAAGGGAATCACGGCAGTCAAGGATCTGGTGGAAACGGTATGAATCCAATCATCGGCAACAATCAGGCAGCGCATCTGATCGACATTTCTGCAATGCTCGATGCCGTGTTCGGCTGGGCGTCCGACAAGCTGGGCGGCCCGGTTGAGGGCTACAGCACGGAACTGCTTGGCAGTGACCTGACCCGCCTGGCTGCGCATTCGGCGCGCCGTATCGGTTGGGCCCCTTCCCGTGAGCCGGGTCGCCTGGATATCGCGCTGATCGACGGTACCGAGCCGGGGGCCTCGCAGGACAACGGTGCAACGCCTGCTGCCGAAAACCGCCTGCATGTGTTCTTTGCCTTCCCGGGCATGTCCGGCCACAAGTCGGACGAGCTGCTGGCTGGCTACTCGCAGTTGTTCAAGGCCGAGATGGTTGCGGCGACCTGCCTGGAGGCACCTGAAAGTGCCGCGATGGTGCTGGCAGTGATCACCTCGTCGCGTGCGGTGCCGTCCGCGGAATCCTGGTGGGAGTTCGCAGACGCACTCAACACCTTCGGCTCGTTCAAGCTTTCCGACATGTCGCGCAAGCTGCAGTCGGCCTCGGCCGGCCTGAAACACGCCGCCCTGCTTGCCGATGAAATGGTCAACGAAATCTCGACGTTGGCAGTCGAGCGCACCCGCGACCGGCATTCGCTGTGGCGCATCGCCCGCAATCTGCGCCAGGAAGTGCTGGAGCATCGATTCCGCAAGCTGGAACGACCGGTGGTTACGCCGCGCGAGGGTTACTTCCGCAGTGCTGCCGGCCGCCTGCTCAAGAATGCAGGCATGATCCAGACCAACGCGCATGCCGACAGCAGCGTGCTGCAGTCGCTGGCGGTAAGCGCGGTGCGCACCCGATGCGCATTGCTTGTTGCCGAGGACCATACCTTCGGTGGGCTTGAGCAATGGGTCTGTGATTTCGCACGGCACCTGCGTACCAAGAATTTCGTGCCTTACCTGATCGTGCTGGGATCGCCTTCGCTCAACAGCCGCATCGCGCAGCAGTTCCCCGGCGAACTGGTGTACCTGGATGGGCAGTCGGCGTTGCTGGGCGAGACGGTCGCGCGCGGGCGCTTCGAGTCGCTGGTGGTCAGCCATGCCTATGATGGCCTGCACACGATCGAACCCGGTTGCAAGGTCGTCGAGGTGCTGCACAACATCTATTTCTGGCAGCTGCAGGATCCGGCGCTTGAGCGCGAGCGTGCTCGCGTCGACGAGTACATTGCCGTTTCGAGCGAAGTGGCCGACTACGCGTGCGTGTACCAGAAGCTGGCGCGTTCGAAGGTGACAACCGTGCCGCACGGCCTGAACATCGTTGACCTGTATCGTCCGCCGGCGGACTACCTGCGCAGGGCGCGCGGGAAGCGCGATGCGTTCAGGATCCTGTTCGTGGGCAATCTCTACCCGCAGAAGAACGTGATTTGCCTGTTGGAGGCATTTGCCAGGCTCAGGCAGGAGGCGCCGCAGGCGACGCTGCGCATCGCAGGTGCGCTGGCTGAATCGGGGAACGCCGCCAAGGTGGAAGAGACCATCCGCCGGCTGGGCCTTGCCGGTTCGGTTGAACTGCTGGGCTCGCTCAAGCGCCGCGAACTGAGCCGTGAGTATTCCCATGCACACCTGTTCGTGCTCCCCTCCCTGTTCGAAGGCTATGGGTTGGTGAACCTGGAGGCAGCCCACTTCGGCCTGCCGATGGTACTGTCCAATACCGGCTGCGCAGCCGAACTGTCTGCGGGAACGCCGGCTTGCCGGGTTGCCCCCATCGCGGTCACGCACGACAAGCTCAGCCACAAGGAAGTCGCGGAACGCAGCCGTGCGCCGGCCGAGAAGGATGTGGCGGCGCTGTACGGTGAGTTGTCGCATGTCATGCGGAACTATCCGGAGCTGATGGAAGCGGGATTGGCGATGATCGAAGCGCCTCCCTTCAGCACGCTGCAGCAGGCGGGTGATGCGATGCTGGATGTCGTTACGCGGGCGTCCTGAGCGGGTTACGGGTTGGAGCAGGAACAAGGGCTGCGATCGCATGGGTAGCGTCGGTCAAACCGTGACGAACGGTGGCATGCAGGCCATGCGCATCCTGATCTGCGCGCATGACTTCCAGCCCAACCCGTCACCGCAATCAATGCGGGTGACCCAGCTGGCCAGCGGGCTGGCTAGTCTTGGTCATGATGTCCATGTCCTGACCCGGACACGTGGTGCCGGCATGCGACAAATGGAGGACCCGGCCGGTCTGAAGGTGCATCGGACCTCGCCGCAGGGCGTCGAGGCCCTGATTGATGCGACGTCGCACATGCTGGCCCACCTGCGCCGTCTGCGGCGCCGGGCCCCGGCTGCGGGAACACGCCCGCTCCCACAGGTGGCTTCACCGACCGCGCCGTCAACAGGGACGGGGGCGTTGAACCGGAAGGGGCGCGCGATCGCATGGCTGCGCTCGTTCCTGGATGCGCGGGTTTTCCCGGATGGCCGCTCGCGTTGGATCGGTGGTGCCCTGCGTCATGGCCGGCAACTGATCAGCCAGTGGTCGCCGCAGGTGATCATCGGATCACATGAGCCTGCGGCAGGACTGCTGTTGGCGTCTGCGCTCTCGCGCGAGTCCGGCATTCCTTTCGTTGCCGAGCTTGGTGATCCCGTGCTGACGTCCTACACCCCCGAACGCTGGAGGGCGGCGTCGCTCGAGCTTGAACGGCGGGTTTGCCACGAGGCTGGCGCCATTGTCGTTACCTCCGAGGCCACCGCGGCCCTGATGCAGGAGCGGCATGGTCCCGGGATCGCGCCGCTCAGCGTGATTCCGCAGGGATTCGCCAGGGTGGAACCGCCGCTGCCCGAGGTTGCCAGGTCGGCCGGCGGATTGCAGCTGGTCTACACGGGGCGCTTCTATCCGTTCCGCGACCCCATGCCGCTGGTCCGCGCGGTGCTGGCATCGCCCGGCTGCACGCTCACCATCGCAGGCCCGGGCCTGCCACCAGAACTGGCGAAAGCGTGCGCGGAGCATCCGCAGGTCCTGCGATTTGCCGGAAGCCTGGATCATTCCCAGGCCATCGAACTGCAGCGCGGTGCGGATGTCCTGGTCAACATCGGCAACGCAGGCATGACCCAGATCCCGGGCAAGCTGCTGGAATACCTGGGTTCGGGCCGGCCGGTACTGCATCTGCAGCCGGATGCCGCCGATCCGGCGGCCGCCATCATCGGCAGGGAGCGTTGCGGGTTTCTGGCCGCCAATGAGGTTGCTGCGATCAGCGCGCTTCTGCACGAACTGCTGCGGCGCAAGCAGCAAGGGCGGCTGGATGAAGGCCTGCGCCTGGGGCCGGATGCTTTCGCCGAGTATCGTTGGGATCGCCTGGCTGAGCGCCTGGCCGCGGTCTGTCGTGATGCGGCGATGGCGGGGCAACGACAAGCCTAGCTTGCCGTTGCCCGCGCATCGGGTCAGGCCGGCATCGCCTCGCCCTGGATCAAGGCAGCAATGCGTGCAGCGGCCTTGCCATCACCGTACGGATTATGGGCATGTGCCATTGACTGGTAGGCGGCTTCGTCGTCGAGCAGGCGGGTGGCCTCAGCCACGATCCTGCCAGCATCGGTGCCAACCAGCAGTACGGTGCCTGCGTCCACCGCTTCAGGGCGCTCGGTGGTATCGCGCATCACCAGCACCGGCTTGCCCAGCGACGGGGCTTCCTCCTGCACGCCACCGGAGTCGGTGATGATCAGCGTCGACTGGGTCATCAGGTACACGAACGGCAGGTAATCCTGCGGCTCGATCAGGACCACGCCCGGGGCATCGGCGAGGATCCGGTTGACCGGTCCCTGCACGTTGGGATTGAGGTGGACCGGATAGACGATCTGCGTATCGCCGCGTGCGGCCAGCGCCTTCAGTGCTTCGCAGATGCTTTCGAAGCCGCTGCCGAAGTTTTCGCGGCGATGCCCGGTCACCAGCACCAGCCGCTTGGAGGCGTCGAGGAACGGGAAGCGGGCCCGCATCGATTCAATCAGCGCAGTGTCGTGCTTCAGCTTGTCGGCGACGGTGAGCAGGGCATCGATCACGGTGTTGCCGGTCACGTGGACATCGCTGCTCGACGTGCCTTCGGCCAGCAGGTTGTCACGCGAGCGGGTGGTCGGTGCAAAATGCAGGCGGGTCAGCGGCCCGGTCAGGCGGCGATTGGCCTCTTCGGGCCACGGTGCATAGATGTCGCCGGTGCGCAGCCCTGCTTCCACATGGCCCACGGCCACGCGGTTGTAGAAGGCCGCCAGCGCGCTGGCCAGCGTGGTGCTGGTATCGCCATGCACGAGCACCAGGTCCGGCTTGTGCTCGGCGATCACCGCCGTCATGCCGGTCAGGATCTTGGCGAACAGGCCCGCCAGGGTCTGGCCAGGCTCCATCACGTTGAGGTCGACGTCCGGCGTGATGCCGAACAGGTCCATGACCTGATCGAGCATCTGCCGATGCTGCGCAGTAACCGCAACGATCGTCTCGATCTCAGGCCGGGCCTTCAGCGCTTCCACCACCGGGGCCATCTTGATGGCTTCCGGGCGGGTGCCGAAGACCACCATTACCTTCTTGTAGGGAGTACTCACGATTACCTGCTTGGATTCAGAGGGACAGTGCCGCTGGCCGGAGCCAGCGGCAGGTGCACGTCAAAGTGCCTTTTCCAGCTCCGGCAGGATCGCGAACAGATCTCCCACCAGGCCGATGTCGGCGATCTCGAAGATCGGCGCGTCGCCGTCCTTGTTGATCGCGACGATGGTGCCGGCATCCTTGATGCCAGTCAGATGCTGGATTGCGCCACTGATGCCGACCGCCACATACAGCTCCGGCGCGATGATCTTGCCGGTCTGGCCGACCTGCAGGTCACTGGGCACGTAACCGGCATCGACTGCGGCGCGCGAAGCACCCACAGCGGCGCCGAGCTTGTCGGCCAGCTGGAAGATGACCTTGAAGTTTTCTTCCGAGCCGACGCCACGGCCGCCGGAGACCACGCGCTTGGCGCTCTGCAGGTCCGGGCGGTCGCTGGCACCGGCGGCCAGGCCGACGAAGCGGGTGTGGCCTGGCAGCGCGACATCGACATTGGCGGCTTCAATCGCGGCACTGCCGCCCTGGCCGGCTTCCGGCCACGACGCGGCACGCACGGTGGCGACCACGATCTGGTCGGCGGGCGCTTCCACGGTGATGATCGCGTTGCCGGCGTAGATCGGACGCTTGAAGGTGTGGCTGCCTTCGACGCTCATCAGGTCGGAGACCTGGTTGACGCCGAGCAGGGCGGCCACGCACGGCATCAGGTCCTTGCCGAAGGTGGTGGACGGGCCGAACACGTGGGTGTAGCCCTTGGCCAGCTGGGCGATCTGCGGCGCCAACACCTGGGCGATGGCCTGGGCGTTGGCCGCGTTGGCCACGCTCAGGACCTTGGCAACGCCACTGATCTTCGCCGCTTCGGCGGCGACGGTGGCCGGATCGGCGGCCAGTACCAGCACGTCGATGCTGGCACCGCTGATGGCGGCGGCGGCGCTGACGGTCTTGGCGGTGGCGGCGTTGAGCTTGCCGTCGTGGTGCTCGGCGATGACGAGAATCTTGCTCATTACAGCAGCCCCTTCTGCTTGAGTGCGGCAACCAGTTCGGCCGCGTCCTTGACCATCACGCCCTTGCTGCGCTTGGACGGCGCGGCGTAGTGGGTGGTCTTGAAGGTGTCGGCGGCTTCAACGCCGAGGTCGGCCAGCTGCAGGGTTTCCAGCGGCTTGGCCTTGGCCTTCATGATGTCCGGCAGCTTGATGAAGCGCGGCTCGTTCAGGCGCAGGTCGGTGGTGACCACGGCCGGCAGGTCCACTTCCAGCGTTTCCAGGCCGGCGTCGACTTCGCGGGTCACCGTGGCCTTGCCGTCGGCGATCTCGAGCTTGCTGGCGAAGGTCGCCTGCGGTCGGCCCCACAGCGTGGCCAGCATCTGGCCCGTCTGGTTGGCGTCGTCGTCGATGGCCTGCTTGCCGAGGATCACCAGGTCCGGCTGTTCCTTCTCGATCAGCTTGAGCAGGGTGCGCGAGGCGGTCAGCGGCTGGATGGCCTGGTCGGTGACGACGTGGATGGCACGGTTGGCGCCCATGGCCAGGCCGTTGCGCAGATGTGCCTGGGCGTCGGCCGGGGCGATGGTGGCAACCACCACTTCGCTGGCGATGCCCTTGTCGCGCAGGCGCAGGGCTTCTTCCAGGGCGATTTCATCGAAGGGATTGGGCGACAGCTTGACGCCATCGGTGACCACGCCGGAACCGTCCGGCTTGACCTGAATGCGGACGTTGTAGTCCACCACGCGCTTGTACGCGACGAGGATTTTCATCTGGTACGGGGTCCTTCACTAAACAGGGAGAACATCCGGTCCTGGAACAGCAACCGGTTCGGGGGTGGGACCCCGATTCTAGCTGGCTTGGGGTGACCATGCGAATGCGTATGGTGGCGCCCGCCCGGCAGGTGTTCGATTCGATCAGCGCCAGGGTTCCATGTACCTGGCGCCGGTCGTCCAGACCGCTGTCTATCTGCAGAGCTTGGAGAAGCCGATCCAGTCGCCGATCTGCTGCGGACCTTCACATGCCGTGTTGTCCATTCCGGAGACCTGATACTCGACATCCTTGATGCCGAGGACGTGCTGCGTGTGATAAAGGGTGGAGAAACCAAAGAACTGCGGAGCCGCGACAATCACGTGCTCGCCCTGCTGGTATTGCGCACTGATGGCCCGGTTGGCCTGCATTGCGGGACGAAGGGCGAAATCACGGGTGTACTGCGCCACGCCGGCAAAGACCAGGACGGCGTTGACCAGCATCACCAGGCTGGCAAGCGAAGATGCAACGCGGACTCCCCTGATCGTAGATCCTGAACAGACGAGCAGTACAAGTATCAGGGCGAGGTACAGGAACGGGACATAGCGAGCCCACCAGGGCGCTGCATGCGCGATGGCCATGACCACCAGATACGCTACGGCAGCCAGCAGGTACCAGTGATTGATACCCTGGCGGCGATTGCGCCGTTCCAGCACCAGTGCAAGAGCAATTGCCACTGCGGCAATCACCAGCGCAAGTGAGAACAAGGGGCCGAATCCGGCGAATCGCGGATCCGGTGCACCCGATTGTTTGATCTCGTCCATGGCGAAGGTGCCTGGAATCTTCATGCCCGGGAACGTAGCGGCGTTCGACGTGTGGGCGAGCAGTGATTCTGCAAGTGTCCGGATCCGCGGCTTCTCAAGCACCGATGCCTCGGCCTGTCCACGCAGAACGATATCCGTACCGGTAACCGGGTAGCCGATATCCAGGTCCGAGGCGATGTGGTTGAGGTAGGGGTGGGACAGGGCAATCGCTCCCAGCAGGGACCAGGTCGCAATCTCTTTCAGACCAGGGCGGCGTACCACCAGGAATGGAAGCGCAAGCATCGCTGCGTACCGGGCACCGGTGAACTTCACGAGCACTTCCACCTGCCAGCGGTTCGGCAGGTACTGCCTGAAGAAAATGCGCGCATAGACGAACGGGGCGATTGCAAGAAGCAGGTTCAGTGCCTTGCCGGACTCCCATCCAAATCCGTAGTCCATCAAGGCTGCACTGAACAGCCAGGACAGGTTCGGGTAGTGGCTGACCCACAGGGCGTTCTGATTGCCGTCCCATACGCTGGGCGAATAGTAGATCTCGTTTCGCGTAGCGGCCCAGTCGGAAAAATCCGGGAAAAGCCACGGATTCCAGCCATCGTGCAGCGCGACAATGGCGACCTTGTGGTACATGTTGCCGTTCCATGTCGAGTCCGGCACGATGTTCAACAGCAGTGCGGACAGGGAAAGGACCAGCACTGCCTTGACCGCAGGGGCGGCCCAGGCCACGCCGATGCGGGGTGCAAGAACAAGGAACGTCAGGATGGGCAGTATGCAGAACGCTGCCTTTACGCCGCTGTAGGCGGCGAGCGCTTTCGAAATGGCAAGCAGGACAACCAGTCCAAGACGCTCATGGCCACCCCGTTAACAGCGGTAGTTTTCTGATTCTGCATGTTTACTGTGCTCTCTGGCACGTTGGCGCGGCATCACCCGCGATCGGTAGAGCGGCGACCTGTCGTGGGCGAGCCGTTCTGTGCACCCTGTCCGTGGAATGCCGGGCGGGAATCACCAATGCAGTGGTTCCAGCAGGCGCAGAATCAGCTCTTGGTCACAAGGAAAACGCCGAGACAGATCAGTCCGACGCCCGCGATTTTCATGGCGCTGATCGGCTCGCGAAAGAAAAAGTACGCTGCGGCGACAACAATGACGTAGCCTACGCTGTTGAATGGATAGGCGAAGCTGACCTGTACCTTGGACAGGACGTACATCCAGAGCACGAGACTCGCCGCAAAGCACGACAGCCCTGAGAATACCCAGGGGTTGAACACGATCCTGATTCCGCTCACCGCCAGAGGAAGCAGTCCGTCGCCGGTAACCAGCGCCACCTTGGGCATGCCTTGGCGAAGTAGGATCTGCGCCGTTGCATTGAGTGCAACTGAAAGCAGGATGGCGGGAATATAGGCCAGGTACATGCTTCGTGTCCGGTGGGAGCTGAATTGAAGATCGGGCGTGCCAGACGACTTTCGATTACCGGGCGATCGTTGCACCGGCGACGATGAGGATCGAAAGCAGCGCGACGATCAGGCTGACGCGATCCCTGGCAGCGAACACGATTGGGTCGTCATGCATGCCGCCGCGGTGCGCGATGATCCAGACCCGGCTGATCCAGTACAGCAAGACCGGACAGAGAAGCCATAGGACACGTGGGTTGCGGTACAGCTCCAGGCTGTCAGGACTGTTTATGTAGAGGGCAAACACCAGGATGCCGATGTAGCCAGCGGCAGCTCCAAGAGACTGGATCAACGGTAGATCCGATACGTCGTAGCCCCGCCCAGCGACCTTCTGCTTCCCCGAGCCGGACATCACGGCCAGCTCGGTATAGCGCTTGACCAACGCGAGGCTGAGGAAAATAAACATGGAGAAGGCCAGCAGCCAGAACGACAGCTCTGCGCCGATGGCGACCGCACCGCCAATGATGCGAATGGTATAGAGCGCGGCAAGCATGACCACGTCGATCATTACGATTCGTTTGAGAACAAACGAATACATCAGGGTCATCACGTAGTAGACCAGCAATACCAGGGCGAATGCCGGGCTGTTCCACAACGCCAACGCGAATCCGGCCAGGGTCAACAGCGGAGCCGCCAGCAGGCCATGCAGCAGAGGCAGATCGCCGGCTGCGAAGGGGCGCTTGCGCTTGCGTGCGTGCTTTCGATCCGGGGTGAGGTCGAGCAGGTCGTTGAGCAGGTAAACACCTGATGCGCACAGTCCGAACGCGAAGAAGGCAACCGCTGCCTCAAGAAGTGAGGTCGGGTCGAAGAAGCGATGTGCAGTCAGCAGCGGGACGAGTACAAGAAGATTCTTCGCCCACTGGTAGATCCGCAGCGCCTTGATCCAGGAGCGGAGGCCACCGCCACGGGCCGGCCAATGGGCATGCACGGCCGTCTGCCGGGCCGCGCTGGCGGCGAGCCCGGCGCCAGCGTTGACCACGTAGGCGCCTCCAGCATGCTTCCAGACCTGCAGGTCCACGCTGGCATTGCCCATGTAGTCGTAGTGGCTCGCGCCGAAGCGCGCATTGAGCGCGTCGGCCTTGTGATGGCCTGCAAGGTTGCGCTGGCCATCGCTGGCCATGACTTCATCGAATACGCCCAGATGGGCAGCGATGGCGTTGACCAGGCCGCTGTCCGACGCAGAGCAGAGCACGCGCGGCCTCTGTTCTGTCGTTTTCAGCAGCTCCAGCACGCGTTCGTCGTAGGGCAGGAATTCAACCGGCAGCGTGACCCGCGAGGCAATCTCCCGCTTCAGTGCGGCCTTGCCGCGCAGCAGCCACAGCGGCAGCAGGAAGACGTACAAGGGATTGCTGGCCAGCAGGGTCAGCAGGGATTCGTACAGCAGATCCGATCGCAACAGGGTGCCATCCAGATCTACGCAAAGCGCGTGATCAGTTCGTTGCATTCGAAATCCGCCGGATTCCCTGTATGCTTCAGGCTCGGGAGTGCCTGAACTCGGGCCGAAGTATAGCTGCTGGTTCCGCAGCCAACACGGCAGGGCCTGCTGCCTGGTGGCCCGCCCCCGATACTGCCGCCCATGCGGCGCCAGCCCAGCTTTCGTATGCCACAGATCCTCCGTCCATCTTTATCCGCCAGCCTGGTGCTGCTGTGTGTCGCAGGCGTTCTCCTGCGCGTGGCGTTTCTGGTGGTTATCCCGGTTGTGCCGATTTCGGATTTTGCCCGGTATCTGGAGGTGGCAACCAATGTCGCGAACGGGAGCGGGCTCTCGGTATCGGGTTCCCCCTTCATCTCGCAGCCACCGCTGTATCCCGGACTCCTGGGCGCATGGCTGTCGCTGTTCGGCGTGCATGTCATCGCGGCCAAGGCATTGAATCTGCTCTTGTCGTCGTCAACCCTGGCCCTCTGGGCCTGGGCCTGCCCCAGGACGGGCATGCGTCCGGGGTGGCAATTGGCCAGCCTGGCCGTTCTGACTTTCCATCCAGCGCTGGTGGCCTATACGGGGTTGCTGGGTACCGAAACGCTTGCTGTATTCCTGGCCGTCCTCGCCTTTGCGCTGACGACACTGCCGATGCGTGCGGCCATGCCTGCGCTGCTTGGCATTGTCCTTGCCCTGGTCGCGTTGAATCGCCCGCAGCTGCTGCCGTTGCCGGTCGGGCTGGTGATCGGTGTCCTGGCGGGCCGGGGCGGCTTGAGCCGGATACGGAGCTGCCTGGTGATCCTGGTGGCGTTCCTTGCCGTACTTTTGCCCTGGATCATGCGCAACGAGCTGCTGTTCGATCGTGTCGTACCCGTAAGTGCCAACAGCGGGTACGTGCTGATGGTCAACAACAATGCACTCAATCGGTCCGGGAACTGGATGCCGCTGAGCCAGGTCCCCTTGTCCGAACATCAACTGCAGCGCTTCCAGGGCGAAGCCGCAGTTCCCATGTCCTTCTTCGACGAGGGCGATGAGGATGCCAAGATCCTGCAGTGGACGCCTGCTGCAGACGGCGTGGCACGTTCCGTGGCGTTGGACTGGATGCGCCAGAATCCTGTCCAGGTGCTGCACCTGGCTATGTTGCGACTGGAGAGCAGCCTTGATCCGGCGACGCTGATGTACTGGCCCTTGGTCGATCTTGGGGGCGCGCCTCGCTGGCTGGTATGGGGTGTTGGGGGGCTGAACCTGATGCTGGTGCTTCTCGCAGCGATTGGGACGTTCCGCTTGCTACCACAGGCACGGCAGCTCACGTTGACCCAACTGATGGCGCTGGGGACGGTGGCCCTGGGTGTGCTGTCCATCGCCATGTTCGAGGGTCAGGGGCGCTACCTGATTCCGCTCGTTCCGGCGATGTTGATCCTGGCAGGTGGACGATCCAGTGGCAGCGGAACTACGGTCTGGGCAGGGCCCGGTCACGCAGGAGCCGGCTTCGGGAAGGTATCCTCTACGTCCTGAGAGCGCTGCCGGGTCCGGACGCGCGCGTCCCCTGAACTGGAGAGTGGATGGTGCCTACCTGGCTCGTCACCGGCGGTGCCGGTTTCATCGGCGGCAATTTCGTCCTTGAGGCGGTTGCCCGAGGCGTGAAGATCGTCAACCTCGATATCCTGTCCTACGCCGGCAACCTGAAGACCCTGTCCAGCCTGGACGGTGATCCCGGCCATGTATTCGTGCAGGGGGATATCGGTGACCGCGCGCTGGTCGCCCGGCTGCTGGCCGAGCACCAGCCGGACGCCGTGCTGAACTTCGCTGCGGAGAGCCATGTCGACCGTTCCATCGACGGTCCGGGCGCCTTCATCCAGACCAACGTAGTCGGCACGCTGGGCCTGCTGGAAGCGGTGCGCGACCACTGGAAGGCGCTGCCACCCGCGCAGGCAGCGGCGTTCCGCTTCCTGCACGTGTCCACCGATGAGGTGTATGGCAGCCTGGGTGAGAGCGGCTCGTTCAGCGAAACCACCCAGTACGCCCCGAATTCGCCGTACTCGGCGTCGAAGGCAGCTTCGGACCACCTGGTCCGCGCCTTCCACCACACCTACGGGCTGCCGGTGCTGACCACCCATTGCTCCAACAACTATGGCCCGTACCATTTCCCCGAGAAGCTGATCCCGCTGGTGATCGCCAAGGCGCTGGCCGGTGAACCGTTGCCGGTGTACGGCGATGGCAGGCAGGTGCGCGACTGGCTGTTCGTGTCCGATCACTGCGAAGCGATCCGCACCGTGCTGGCCAGCGGCAAGGTCGGCGAAAACTACAACGTGGGCGGCAATTCGGAGAAGCAGAACATCGAGGTGGTGCACGCGATCTGCGCGCTGCTGGACCAGCGCCGCCCGCGTGCGGACGGCCAGCCGCGCAGCAGCCAGATCACCCATGTGGCCGACCGCCCCGGACATGACCGCCGCTATGCGATCGATGCCTCCAAGCTGAAGAACGAACTGGGCTGGGAGCCGGCCTATACCTTCGAGCAGGGCATCAGCCGCACCGTGGACTGGTACCTGGACAACCAGGCGTGGGTCAACAGCGTGCTCGATGGCAGCTATCGCCTGCAGCGCATCGGCACCGCCGCCTGAGGCCAGGAGACGACATGACCCAGCGCAAGGGCATCATCCTCGCCGGTGGCTCCGGCACCCGGCTGTATCCGATCACCCAGGGTGTCAGCAAGCAGCTGCTGCCGGTGTATGACAAGCCGATGATCTACTACCCGCTCAGCGTGCTGATGCTGGCGGGCATCCGCGAGGTGCTGATCATCAACACCCCGCACGAACAGGCGCTGTTCCGGCAGCTGCTGGGCGACGGTTCGCAGTGGGGCATGGACATCCAGTACGCCGTGCAGCCCAGCCCCGATGGCCTGGCCCAGGCTTATCTGATCGGTCGCGATTTCGTTGCCGGCAAGCCGAGCTGCCTGGTGCTGGGGGACAACATCTTCCACGGCCATGGGCTGAGCGAAATGCTGCGCCGCGCCGACGCGCGTGACCAGGGAGCCACGGTGTTTGGCTACTGGGTCAACGACCCCGAGCGCTATGGCGTGGCCGAGTTCGACGCCAGTGGCAAGGTGGTCGGCCTCGTCGAGAAGCCGCTCAACCCACGCTCGAACTACGCGGTGACCGGCCTGTACTTCTACGATGCGCATGCCTGTGACTACGCCGCCGAGCTGAAGCCCTCGGCCCGCGGCGAGCTGGAGATCACCGATCTCAACCGCAGGTACCTGGAGCAGGGCCTGCTGCACCTGGAGCCACTGGGCCGCGGTTATGCCTGGCTCGATACCGGCACCCACCAGTCACTGCTGGAGGCCTCCAACTTCATCGAAACCATCCAGACCCGGCAGGGCCTGCAGGTGTGCTGCCCGGAGGAAATCGCCTTCGGCAAGGGCTGGATCGACGCTGCGCAGCTGGAAGCGTTGGCGGCACCGCTGATCAAGAACGGCTATGGCCAGTACCTGCACAAGCTCGCCCTGCGTGGAGTGGTTCCGTGAAAGTGATTGAAACCGATCTGCCCGGCTGCGTGGTGATCGAGCCGGCGGTGTTCGGCGATGCCCGTGGCTGCTTCTTCGAGACCTGGAATGCCGAGCGCTTCGCCGCGCAGGGCCTGCCGGACCGCTTCGTGCAGAGCAATGTATCGACCTCGGCACAGGGCGTGCTGCGCGGCCTGCATTACCAGTGGCCGCGTCCGCAGGGCAAGCTGGTGAGCGTGCTCGAGGGCGAGGTATATGACGTCGCCGTGGACATCCGCCGCGGCTCGCCCACCTTCGGGCGCTGGGAGGCGGTGGTGCTGAGCGCGGAGAACCGGCGGCAGTTCTGGATTCCGGAAGGCTTTGCGCATGGCTTCGCCGTGTTGTCCGAACGCGCGGTGTTCAGCTACCTGTGCACCGAGGTGTACCTGAAGGACTTCGATGCCGGCGTGCGCTGGAATGACGCCGACATCGGCGTGGACTGGCCACTGGGCAAGCCGACCCTGTCGGCCAAGGACGAGCATGCTCCGTTCCTGGGCGAGATCGCCGAAGACCGCCTGCCGGTCCACCTGCCATGAGCATTCTGCTGTTCGGCGGCAACGGCCAGCTCGGCCAGGAGTTGTTGCGCGCGCTGGCCCCGCTGGGCGGCGTGGTCGCGACCACCCGCAGTGGCGTTCTGCCCGACGGCCGTGCCTGTGAAGCCGCTGATTTCACCCAGCCCGGCAGCCTTGCTGCGGTGCTCGAGCGCGTGCAGCCCTCGATCGTGGTCAACGCCGCCGCCTACACGGCAGTGGACCGTGCCGAACAGGAGAGCGACACGGCCTTTGCCGTCAACGCGCAGGCGCCGGGCGTGATCGCGCGCTGGTGCGCGGCGAAGGGCGTGCCGTTGGTGCATTACTCCACCGATTACGTGTTCGATGGCCACGCCACCGCGCCCTATCGTGAGGACGCGCCGACCGCCCCGCTGGGCGTCTACGGCACCAGCAAGCGCGATGGCGAGGACGCGGTGCGTGCCGCGGGAGGCCGCCACCTGATCTTCCGTACGGCGTGGGTGTATGCCGCGCACGGCACGAATTTCCTGCGCACCATGCTGCGCGTCGGCGCCGAACGGGATCAGCTGCGGGTGGTGGCCGACCAGATCGGGACGCCCACGCCGGCGGCACTGATCGCCGACGTCACTGCGCGGGCGTTGCAGCACCCCGGTCGCTTGTCGGGGACCTGGCACCTGACCGCCAGCGGCCAGACCAGCTGGCATGGCTTCGCCGAGGCGATCTTCGCCGAAGCGCTTGCCACCGGCGTGCTGCGCAAGGCGCCGATCGTCGAGGCGATTCCCGCGTCGGCGTATCCGACACCGGCCCGCCGCCCGGCCTGGTCGGTACTGGACAACCACAAGCTGCAGCTGGATTTCGGCATCGTGCTGCCAGCATGGCAGGACGGCTTGCGGCGGGTGATGGCCGAGATGGCATGACCTGGTAGGCGAAGTGCCGACCAACGGTCGGCACCCACCCCGAGCAGTAGTTGGCACCCACCCCGAACAGTAGTTGGTACCCACCCCGAGCAGGAGTCGGTACCCACCCCGAGCAGGAGTTGGCACCCACCCCGAGCAGGAGTTGGCACCCACCCCGAGCAGGAGTCGGTACCCACCCGCGGGGGGCTCAGCTCCGCCCGTAGGTGTCTTCGAAACGCACGATGTCATCCTCGCCCAGATAACTGCCTGACTGCACTTCGATCAGTTCCAGCGGCAGCTTGCCCGGGTTGCGCAGGCGGTGGGTCACGCCAAGCGGGATGTAGGTGCTCTGGTTCTCGCTGAGCAGGATCACCTCGCTGCCGCGGGTCACCTCCGCGGTGCCGCTGACCACGATCCAGTGCTCGGCGCGGTGATGGTGCATCTGCAGGCTGAGCGTGCCGCCGGGCTTGACCGTGATCCGCTTGACCTGGAAGCGCTCGCCGTTGTCGATCGAATCGTAGGCGCCCCAGGGGCGATACACCTTGCGGTGCCAGGTCGCCTCGCTGCGGCCTTCGGCCTTCAGCTTGGCCACCACGGTCTTGACCTCCTGCATGCGGTCGGCATTGCCCACCAGCACCGCATCGTCGGTCTCGACCACGATCACGTCATCGAGGCCGACCATGGCCACCAGGCGCTGGGCATAGGCATAGGTGTTGCGGCAGTCGATGGCGATCACATCGCCCTGGTGGGCGTTGCCGTCGCCATCCTGCTGCGAGACATCGCGCAGTGCGGTCCACGAACCGACGTCGTTCCAGCCGGCATCGAGCGGGATCACGACTGCATCGGCAGTCCTTTCCATCACCGCGTAGTCGATCGAGTCCGACGGCACCGCCGTGAAGGCATCCTTGTCCAGGCGGGTGAAGTCGGTATCGCGGCGCGCCTGCTGCCAGGCCTGGCGGCTGCGAGCCAGCATTTCCGGCTGGAAGCGCTCCAGCTCCTGCAGGTAACGCGAAGCCTTGAACAGGAACATGCCGCTGTTCCAGTAGTACTGGCCGCTGCTGACGTAGCCGGTGGCGGTCTCCAGGTCGGGCTTTTCGACGAAGCGTTCGACGGCACGCAGGCCCTGGCCGTTGGCAGCCTTGATATAGCCGTAGCCGGTTTCCGGGCCGGTCGGCACGATGCCGAACGTGACCAGCTTGCCGGCTTCAGCGGCACTGACGGCGGCCTGCACCGCGTTGCGGAAGGCCGCCTCGTCGGTGATCACATGATCGGAGGGCAGCACCAGCAGCAGCGCGTCGGCGCCGTCCCGGGTGGCTTCCAGTGCAGCCACGGCAATCGCCGGTGCAGTGTTGCGGCCCACCGGTTCCAGAATGATCGCGGCCGGCTCGGCCCCGACCTGCTGCAACTGCTCGGCAGCGACGAAACGGTGCTCTTCGTTGGCGATCACCAGCGGGCCACGCGCCGCAAGCGGGGCGACGCGCTGCCAGGTGGCCTGCAGCATCGTCAGCTCGCCGGCCAGTGGCAGGAACTGCTTCGGGTAGGCCTCGCGCGAAAGCGGCCACAGGCGGGTACCGGATCCGCCGGACAGGATGACGGGCTGGATGCTGCTCATGCGGGCCTCGGTTACTGCTGGATCAGACGGGAAATTTCGTCGGTGCGCGCCTGCATCAACGCAGCGTCACCGCGCGCTTCGACGTTCAAGCGCAGCAGCGGTTCGGTGTTGGAGCTGCGCAGGTTGAAGCGCCAATTGCCGAAGTCCGCACTGATGCCATCGGTGTGGTCCAGCCTGGGCGATTGCGCCGCGAAGTGCTCCATCACGCGCGCAACGGCGGCCTTGGCGTCGGCGACCTTGAAGTTGATCTCGCCACTGCACGGATAGGCAGCCATTCGGTCTTCAACCCAGTCGGCCAGCGAACGGCCGCTCTCTGAAACCAGCTGGGCGATCAGCAGCCACGGAATCATGCCCGAGTCGGCATAGGCGAACTCGCGGAAATAGTGGTGTGCGCTCATCTCGCCGCCGTATACCGCGTCTTCGGCACGCATCTTTTCCTTGATGAAGGCATGGCCGCTCTTGCACTGCACCGCGACACCGCCGGCTTGCTCGACCATGTCCACAGTGTTCCAGACCAGGCGCGGGTCATGCACGATCTTGCCGCCGGGATGGCGCGCCAGGATCGCCTTGGCCAGCAGGCCGACCAGGTAGTAGCCCTCGATGAAGCGGCCGCTGTGGTCGAAGAAGAAGCAACGGTCGAAGTCACCGTCCCAGGCGATGCCGAAGTCGGCACCGTGTTCGCGCACCGCGTCGGCGGTGGCGGCGCGGTTCTCCGGCAGCAGCGGGTTGGGAATGCCGTTGGGGAAGCTGCCGTTCGGCTCGTGGCAGATGCGGATGAACTCGAACGGCAGGTGCGGTGCCAGCAGGTCGACGATGGCGCCGGCGCCGCCATTGCCCGCATTGACCACCAGCTTCAGCGGCTTCAGTTTGCTGGCATCGACGTAGCTCAGCAGATGCTGGATGTAGGCGTGCTTGTCATGCTGGGCGGTCTGCCCGGCACGCGGCGGCTGGGCCTCGGAGGTATCGGCGGCGACCGCGTCGGAAATCGCGAACAGGCCGGTATCCGAACTGATCGGCCGCGCGTTCTCCTTCACCAGCTTCATGCCGTTGTAGTCCATCGGGTTGTGGCTGGCGGTCACCATCACGCCGCCGGCCGCGCCGAGGTGGTCGGTCTGGAAGTAGACCTCTTCGGTGCCGCACAGGCCGATGTCGATCACCTCACGGCCGGTCCCACGCAGGCCTGCGGCCAGCGCATCCTGCAGTGCCGGACTGGTCAGGCGCACATCATGGCCGAGGACCACCGGGCCTGGAGCGAGCTGTGCGGCCAGGGCGACGCCGATGCGACGGGCCAGGTCCTCGTTCAGTTCTTCCGGCACACGGCCGCGGATATCGTAGGCCTTGAAAGCGGGCAGGGGCATCGAAGCAGTCCATCCGGATAGAGAAGCCTGATTATAGCGGGAGGGTCTGCAAACGGCCGGTGAGCCAGGGGCGCCCGGCCAGCAGCGTTGACTTGGGAGGGGGCAGGCCGATTCCCCGTCGATGGGCCATGGCCAGCGGGCAGTTCGCATACAATTGCGCGCTGACGACCGAGGACATGGCCCGCGTGGCCATCGCCAATTGGCCTGCTGTTCCAGAAGGATCGAGGTTTGCTTTGAAATTCACTCACGATCAGAAACGCGTGCTGGTGACCGGAGGCGCGGGCTTCCTTGGGTCGCATCTGTGCGATCGGCTCATCGCGGGCGGCCATGACGTCCTCTGCGTGGACAACTTCTACACCGGCAGCAAGGCGAACGTGGATGGGCTGCTGGGCCACCCACGGTTCGAGCTCATGCGCCATGACGTGACGTTCCCGCTCTATGTGGAAGTGGACCGGATCTTCAACCTGGCCTGCCCAGCGTCACCGATCCACTACCAGCAGGACCCGGTGCAGACCACCAAGACCAGCGTGCATGGCGCGATCAACATGCTCGGCCTGGCCAAGCGCCTGCGCGCGCGCATCCTGCAGGCCAGCACCAGCGAGGTGTACGGCGATCCGGAAATCCACCCGCAGGTGGAAGGCTACTGGGGCCGGGTCAACCCGATCGGCATCCGCAGCTGCTATGACGAGGGCAAGCGTTGCGCCGAAACGCTGTTCTTCGACTACTGGCGCCAGCACCAGTTGGAGATCAAGGTCATGCGCATCTTCAACACGTATGGTCCGCGCATGCATCCCAATGACGGCCGGGTGGTCAGCAACTTCATCGTGCAGGCGCTGAAGGGCGAGCCGATTACCATTTATGGCGATGGCAGCCAGACGCGCAGCTTCTGCTATGTCGATGACCTGATCGAAGGCATGCTGCGGCTGATGGACTCACCGGCTGATCTCACCGGTCCGATCAATATCGGCAATCCGTCCGAGTACACCATGTTGGAACTGGCCGAGACCGTGCTCCGCCTGGTCGGCGGCGCGTCGAAGATCGAGTACCGCCCGCTGCCGTCGGATGATCCGCGCCAGCGCCAGCCGGACATCAGCCTGGCCAAGGCCGATCTGGGCTGGGAGCCGAAGGTCGGCCTGGAGGATGGCCTGAAGGAGACCATCGCCTATTTCCGCCATCGCTTGCAGGCCTGAGGTGGCGACGATGCGCAAGATCGTGGTGATGCCGGTCTACGAGGACCTGGAAGCCTCCTCGAAGCTGTTCGTCGAGCTCGCCCGCACCCAGGGTCCGGACACCTATGTGGTGGCCGTGGACGACGGCTCGGTGCGGCAGCCATTGCCGATCAGCGCCATTGAGGCTTCGGGGCTGGAGGGCGTGGTGATCCGCCTGCGTCGCAATGTCGGGCATCAGCGTGCGATCGCCATCGGCCTGGGCTATGTGGCCGAGCACTTCGATGGCAATGACATTGTCGTGGTGATGGATTCCGATGGCGAGGATATGCCGGAGAGCATCACCGAGCTGGTGGCGGGCCTGGATTCGGCCGATGTCGACGTGGTGGTGGCCAGCCGTCGCAGCCGCGTCGAATCGCTGAAGTTCAAGTCGTTCTACATCGTCTACAAGCTGCTGTTCTCGCTGCTCAGCGGGCGCCAGATCAGCTTCGGCAATTTCATGGCGGCGAAGATGCCGGCGGTGCGCCGGTTGGCATCGATGCAGGAGCTGTGGATCCACGTTGCAGCCTGCGTACTGGGCTCGAAGCTGCGCGTGCAGACCTGCGCGCTGGATCGTGGCCCGCGCTACGCCGGTCGCAGCAAGATGAACTTCGTTGGCCTGGCCCTGCACGGATTCCGTGCCCTGATGGTGTTTGCCGAGGACGTGCTGGTGCGCGTGGGCATCGCCTGCACCATGGTGGCAGCACTGTCGATCATCGGTGGCATCGTCGCTACCGGGCTGAAGATGCTGGGGTTTGCCTCGCAGGGCTGGTTCTCGCTGGCGTTCGGCATCCTGGTGCTGGTGTTCCTGCAGACCGCGGCGCTGACGCTGATCATCCTGATGCTGTCGGGAATGATGCGCGGTGGCGGCGTGATGAGCGTCGGCAGCTACCGTGAGTTCGTCGACGAGGTCCTGCATGCCGGCCGCCGCAATGGCTAAGGATGCGCTCGGCGGGCAGGCCGTCCGTTACGTGATCAACGGTCTGGCCGCCACTGCCGTGCACTATGGCGTGCTGCGCTTCAACATCGAAGTGCTGCATATCCCGCTGGCGGCAGCGGCCAATGCGCTGGCCGCCGTGTTCGGCATCACCGCCTCGTTCCTGGGCAGCCGCTACTTCGTGTTCCGTGGCCGCCAGGGCAGCCTGGCGCGGCAGGGCTCGTTGTTCCTGCTGGTGTATGCCTCGATCGCCGTGCTGCACGCGCTGGTGATGTACCTCTGGGCCGATCGGCTGGGTCTGGATTACCGCATCGGCTTCGTGCTCGCCACCGGGATGCAGATGGCCATCAGCTTCATTGCCAACCGATTGGTGGTGTTCAAGTGAACAAGTACTTCCGTGCCGCACTGGCAACCCTTGTCTTCATCGTGGTGCTGCTGCTGGTCTACTACGTACACATGCGCCAGTTCCGGGTGAACGTGGTGCTGTACGCCAGCATCCTCGATGCGGTGATCGCGCTGGTGGTGGTGTTTGCCGGCCTGTACGCGCTGAAGTGGTTCAGGGATTTCAGCCGCCTCGAGCTGATCCAGCTGGCTGCCATCTGGTTGCTGGGGGGCTATGTGTTCGCGATCTCGATCCCGACCGTCATCGATCGCTCGCTGTCCTTCTACATCCTGGAGAAGCTGCAGCAGCGCGGCGGCGGTATCCGCGAAGATGCGTTCCGCCAGGTGTTCACCGAAGAGTACGTGCGCGAGCATCACCTGGTGGAAGTGCGCCTGACCGAGCAGCTGCAGTCCGGAACGGTGCAGATCCATGATGGCTGCGTCCGCTTGACCGCACGCGGCGAGCGCCTGGCATCGTTCGGCCGCTTCTACCGGCAGAACATGCTGCCGACCCACCGCCTGCTGATGGGTCAGTACACCGATGCACTCACTGATCCCTTCCGCGACAGCCAGATGCCGTCCGACTACCGTTGCCGCTAGCTCCATCGCTGTATTGCATTGATTCCCGCTGCCCGCTTCTTGAACGTTTCATGGAAGACATGACCTCTACTCCTACCTCCTCCCTGCCACGCCTTGCGGGCTGGGATCTGGCGATTGCCGGCATCCTTGCGCTGCTATGGGGTGTCATGCTCGTTTCGGTCGCCAAGCGATCGGAGTTTCAGGCGTCGTTGCTGCGCCAGGCGCTGGCGGACGATGCCGGCTTCAGCGCGGCGGTACCGCGCGAAGTGGTCGATGCGCGCGACCTGCTGCGGGCGCAGCCGGGCGATCTCTCGCCACTGTCGCTGGGGCAAGGGCTGAAGGACGATCCGCTGATCCAGCAGCGCATGTGGGAGGCACTCTATCCGGTGCGCTTCAGCGACACCGACGTGGCACACCGCCTGCTGAAGTCCAACGATCCGCTGCTGGGGCAGTGCCAGGTGCTGGGGAGGCGTGGCGATGTCGTCCTTGCCAACTGCGGTTGAATGGGGGCGCCGCGCGGCGCTGGCCATGCTGGCCTTTGCCCTGCTGGGCTATGGCCTGGCGGCCATCGGGCTGGTCGGCTGGCCGGTCCTGGTGGTGTTCGCGGCATTCGTGCTCAGTGCGCTGCTTGCGCTGCCGGCGCTGCGTGACCTGCGCACCGCACCGCTGGTGCTGATGGTGCTGGTGCTGGTGCTGATCGCACTGGGCAGCCCCAGCGATGGCTGGGACCCGCGTTCGATCTGGTTGTTCCATGCCAAGCGGATCTTCCTGGAAGGCACGCTGTACGCGCAGCTGGATGATTACGCGCCGTGGAGCCACAACGACTATCCCGCGCTGGTGCCCTGGCTGATGGCCTCCGCCGCAGGCCTGGCCGGGCACTGGAACGAGCTGCTGCCGAAGGCGGTGGCACCGTTGCTGCTGCTGCCGGCGCTGCTGCTGATCGCCCCGAGTTTCCGTTGGCGCTGGTGGGGCGTGCTGTTCGCACTGCTGCTGATGCGCCTGGGCCGCGACATGCTGATCAACGGCTACATGGATGCGCTGGTGGCCCTCTACGCGGTCGCTGCCGTGGCGACCGCCATGCGCTACCGCGTGTGCGGGAACGCGGGTGAGCGCCGTGAGCTGGTCGCATTCACCTTGCTGATCGCCGTGCTGTCGATGCTGAAGAACGAAGGTGCCGTGCTCGCGTCCTTGTTGACCGCCGTGGTCCTGGGCGAAGGCCTGCTGCGCGAGCGTCGCCTGGGCTGGCGCATCCTGCTGGCCGCGGTTGTGGCGCTGCTGCCGCTGCTGGCATGGAAGCTGGCTATCGGGCAGGCAGGGGTTGGCAATGACCTGGCCGGAAGCGACATGAAGACGCAGCTGCTGGCGCGCCTTGGCCGCGATGGCGGAACCCTGGCGATCGTCCAACGCCTGCTGCTGGATGCCTGGGTGCTGGTGCCGCTGCTGGTACTGGCCGTGCTCTGGCGCCCTGTGCTGCGGGTTCCGGCGGCATCGGCGGCGGTGCTGGCGGCGCTGGCGTACGCGGCCGTCCTGTTCCTGGTCTACCTGGGCACACCGCATGACCTGGACTGGCACCTGCGCACCAGCGTCGACCGTGTCCGCATGCCGGTGACACTGCTGCTGGGGTTTGCGGTGCTGCTGGCGCTGGAACATCGCGCCACCGCGAAGATCCCGCGCACACGCTGAGCCGCAACGCGCCGTGGCGTCATGCTGCGGCGCATCCCAGCCGTATGCGGGTGTAGCGCTAGAATGCGCTCATTCTTCCCGTGTGGGGCTGTAGAAATGGAACACGTGACTTCCACCGGCAAGCGCGGCAAGCGCTTCGCCACCGCAGCGCAGGCGCTGGAGGGCGTGGTCGCCGATGGCCAGACCCTGGCTGTCGGCGGCTTCGGCCTGTGCGGCATTCCCGAGGCGCTGATCGCCGCGCTGCGTGACAGCGGTGCCAAGGGCTTGACCGTGATCTCCAACAACGCGGGGGTCGATGGCTTCGGTCTGGGCCAGCTGCTGGAAACACGCCAGATCAGCAAGATGATTTCGTCCTACGTGGGCGAGAACAAGGAGTTCGAGCGGCAGTTCCTGGCCGGCGAACTGGAACTCGAATTCAACCCGCAGGGCAC
Organism: Stenotrophomonas maltophilia; assembly: GCF_013464915.1. Classification (GTDB taxonomy): domain Bacteria; phylum Pseudomonadota; class Gammaproteobacteria; order Xanthomonadales; family Xanthomonadaceae; genus Stenotrophomonas; species Stenotrophomonas maltophilia_AT. The sequence goes on along the minus strand of NZ_RAVT01000043.1, from coordinate 26,438 downwards.
CCTGGCCGAACGACTGCGTGCTGGCGGTGCTGGCATTCCTGCGTTCTTCACCGCCACCGGCTATGGCACGGTGGTGGCCGAAGGCAAGGAAACCCGCGAGTTCGACGGCAAGCACTACGTGATGGAAACCGCGCTGCGCGCCGACGTGGCGCTGGTCAAGGCGTGGAAGGCCGACGAAGCCGGCAACCTGGTGTTCCGCAAGACCGCGCGCAACTTCAACCCGGCCTGTGCGATGGCCGGCAAGGTCTGCATCGCGGAGGTCGAGGAGGTCGTGCCGGTGGGCGCCATCGATCCGGACCAGGTGCACCTGCCGGGCATCTACGTGCACCGCATCGTGCACAACGCGCATCCTGAAAAACGCATCGAACAGCGCACCATCCGCGCGGAGGGCAACTGACATGGCGTGGACCCGCGATGAAATGGCGGCGCGCGCCGCCCGCGAACTGACCGATGGTGCCTACGTGAACCTGGGTATCGGCCTGCCGACCCTGGTCGCCAACCACATTCCCGAAGGCGTGGACGTGTGGCTGCAGTCGGAGAACGGCCTGCTCGGCATCGGCCCGTTCCCGACCGAGGATGAAGTCGACGCGGACCTGATCAATGCCGGCAAGCAGACCGTCACCGCGCGTGCCGGCGCCAGTTACTTCGGCAGCCACGACAGCTTCGCGATGATCCGCGGCGGCCACATCAACCTGGCCATCCTCGGTGCCATGCAGGTGACCGACAAGGGCGATCTGGCGAACTGGATGGTGCCCGGCAAGATGGTCAAGGGCATGGGCGGCGCGATGGACCTGGTGGCCGGCGTGCAGCGCGTGGTGGTGCTGATGGAGCACACCGCCAAGAACGGCGAGCACAAGATCCTGGCCGAATGCACGCTGCCGCTGACCGGCGTGGGCGTGGTCGACCGCATCATCACCGACCTGGCTGTGTTCGACGTGACCGATGCCGGTCTGGTCCTGGTGGAAGCGGCGCCGGGTGTGGGCGACGAGGAGCTGAAGGAGAAGACCGGCGTGGCGTTCGCCCGAGGTTGAATCGGCGTTCGCGCCGGAGTGATCAGGCGCGCAGCAGTGCTTCCAGACTCCTGCGCGCCGCATCGCTGGAGAAGTGCTCGCGGATGTTGTGGTAGCCCTGTTCGGAGATGTGGGACCACAACGGCTCATCCGAGTACAGGCGCAGGATGGCGCTGCTGAACGCCTCGGTGCCCGAGGCGACCAGGGCGTTCTGCCCGTCGATCAGGAACATGCCTTCGGCGGCGATCGGCGTGGCCACCACCGGGATGCCGTGGCTCATCGCTTCATTGACCTTGCCTTTCACTCCCGCGCCGGAGAGCAGCGGGGCGAGCGCGATCCTGCAGCGCGACAGGAAGGGCTGCAGTGATGCCACGTGGCCGTGGACGATGACACCGTTGCCGGCGTAGCGCGCCGCCACGTCCTCCGGAATCTCTCCGATCAGGTGCAGGACGATCTCCGGGCGCTGTGCGCGGATGCGGGGATGGATCTCGTCGACCAGCCATTCCAGCGCTTCCTGGTTGGGCTGATGGGCATAGCCCCCCACGAAGTACAGGTCAGCGGTGTCCTCGAAGCGGCGTGTGCCGCCCTGCACGTCATGGATGTTGGAGAGCAGCCGGATGTCGCTGCCGGGCAGTTGCGCCTGCAGCATCTCCAGCTCGGTCTGGCTGACCACCAGCGTCGTGTCGCTGGCGTTGATCAGGGCGAACTCGCTTTGCCGCGTGCGTGCAGCCTGCCGCTGCAGGTCCGGGTCCTGGCGCAGGTCCGCAGCGCGCTGCTCACGCACATGGTGCAGGTCCACGGTGTCGAAGATCACCTTGCCCACGCCGTAATCGCGGATCAGCCCGATGTGGGCTGCCGCCACATGGTGGCGGCTGAGCAGGGTCGCACGCAGCTGCTGGCCGTGCACGTGCAGCCACTGGTCGAGGCGGGGGCGGCCTGCGATGCCGATCAGGCCCACGCCCAGCGCGTGGAGGAAGCCGCGACTGTCGGCACTGATGACACCATTGTCCGGCATGAACACCGGTTGCCATCCCAGCTCGCGGATCGACTGGAGGATCTTGCACATCCGGACCGAGCCGGAATCGCGGGTCGGATCGGGCGCACTGGCATCCAGCACCAGCACGTATCCGGCACCGGCAGGGGCCGTGCTGCGTGCTTCGCCGGAAGAACGCGCCGGTTGATCGGGCACCGATGCCACGGCCGGCGGATGTGGGCGAAGCACCGCCTTGACCTTGCGCAGCGTAGCGGCCGGGCCCACCTGGCGCAGGTTGTGAACCACCGAGGCCAGCCGCCGCGAGGCCTGGCGAATCCGCCATTTGAGGCTGTACCAGGAGTGCTTCATCGTCATCATCGTCAGGCTGCGCGCAGGAATGCGGGCGACCATCATAGTCGCTGGCCGCGGAGGGGGTGTGCTAGCGTGCTGGCATGCATTTCCCATTGGACGACGCCGACATCCACTGGCATCGGGGCTGGCTGGCCGCAGACCAGGCGGACCTGATGCAGCAGCAGCTGGAGCACCACATCCCCTGGCAGGTGCACCGCATCCGCATGTTCGGCCGTATCGTCGATTCACCCCGCCTGAGCTGCTGGATGGGGGATGCCGAGGCGCGCTATCGCTATTCGGGTACCGATTTCCTGCCCGAGCCGTGGCAGCCGGCGCTGCTGCCGCTCCGTGAACGGCTGCAGGCATTCTGCGGGCATGCCTTCAACAGCGTACTGCTGAACCGCTATCGCAGCGGCGGCGATTACATGGGCTGGCACAGCGACGACGAGCCCGAACTGGGCCCGCAACCGGTGATCGCTTCGCTGAGCCTGGGCGCGGCGCGGCGCTTCCTGCTGCGCCGGCGTGACGACCCGACGCGGAAGGCCGAGTACCTGCTCGGCCACGGAGACCTGCTGGTGATGGCAGGGCAGACCCAACGCTTCTACCAGCACGCGCTGCCGAAGATGGCGCGCGTGCAGGGCGAGCGGATCAACCTGACGTTCCGCTGGATCACGCCACGTTGATGACGATGGGGGCAGAGCCCTTTCGCAGCGCGAAAGCGATCCGACCCCATCGGCCTATCAGCGCTTGGCCGCAGCGGTGTCGTTCTGCCCGCTCACCAGCGTCCAGCCCACCATGTCCTGGGCCAGCTGCTGCAGGCCGCGCTCGAACGCGGCGGTCACGGCCGGCACGTCGGTGCTGCCGACCGGCTGTGCCTGGCGGAAGGTGCGGTCGGCCACCACGCGCTGGTCGGCGACGTGGATCAGCTTGGCGTTGACCTCGATCACCACCGTCGGCGTGGCCTGGCCCTGGTAGTCCGATTCGAAGCGGCGTACGTCGGTGGACAGCTTGTAGTCGGCGCGGATGCCGGCGGTGCTGCGGGCCACGCCGCGGATGCGGCCGGAGTCCTCGAAGCCACGCAGCAGGGTGTCCTCGATCATGTCGGTGGCCGGCTGTGCCCAGCTGGCGCCCTTGTAGATCTCCAGCTGCGACGGGGTCGGCCGCACGTTGATGCGCGGGCTGTCGACCATGCGTGCGGCGCTGGGCTTGGCCAGTACCAGCTGCCAGCTGGCCTGCGGCCACGCCGGATCGGCCTTCACCTGCACGGCGGGCGAGTACAGCGTCACTGCGGTTTTCTCGCTGCTGCCAAGGATGGAGCAGCCGCCCAGCAGGCTGACCATCGAAGCGGCCAGCAGCAGGCGCGGAAGGGGGGGCGGGCTCATTTGGGTTCGAACTCCTTCGGTGCGTCGCGGCCCAGCAGATAGCGCGCGGGGTTGTTCTCGAGACGGTCGCTGACCCGGCGCAGGTCACGGATCAACCCGCGCAGTTCGGTCAGCGTCGGGCCCAGCTGGCCGAGGCCATCGTTGGCGAAACTGTTGATCGCGGCGCGGTTCTCGCCAAGGATCGAATCTGCATTGCCGGCGGCCGAATCAAGCTTGGCCAGGGTGCCGTCCAGCTTGTCGATGATGCCCGGCAGCTGCTGTACCAGGTTCTTGTCCAGGCGCTCGATGGTGCCGTTGGTGGTCTTCAGCGTGGTGTCCAGGCTGCGCGCGGCATCGCGCGCGCTGAGCAGCAGCGCCTGGGTACCCTGGTCGCGGTCGGCCAGGCCGCCGCTGATGGTCTCCAGGTTGGCCAGCGTCGCATTGATCGAGGCCACGTTGCGGTCGCTGAGGATCTGGTCCATGCGCTCGACGATGCGGTTGGCAACGTCGGTGATGTTCTGCAGCGCCGATGGTGTGGTCGGGATGATCGGGGCCGGGTCCTTGTTGACCGTGGTCAGCGCCGGCGACTGCGGCGTGCCGCCGCTGAGCTGGATGATCGATGGGCCGGTCAGGCTGGTGATCGCCAGCTTGGCACGGGTATCGGTCTTGACCGGGGTGGTCGAGTTCAGGCGGATGCGTGCGACCACCTGGCGCGGGTCGTCCGGCACCAGGTTCAGTTCGATGATCGAACCGACCGCGATGCCGTTGTACTGCACCGGGCTGCCCACCGACAGGCCGGTCACCGCCTCGCGGAACACCACGCGGTATTCCTGCCAGGTGCGGTCGGAGGAGTACTTGGCCGCCCACAGGCCGAAGGCCAGAAGGGCCAGGCCGGTGATCAGGGTGAACGCGCCGATCAGCACGTAGTTGGCTTTGGTTTCCATGGCTCAGGCACTCTCGATCTGTTCGCCGCGCGCGGCACGCGCACGCGGTCCGTGGAAGTATTCCTGGATCCACGGATGATCCAGTTTCTCGATGTCCGGCAGCGGCGCGTTGGCCACCACCTTGCGGTCGGCGATCACCGCCACCCGGTCGCAGATCGCGTACAGCGTGTCCAGGTCGTGGGTGATCAGGAACACGGTCAGCCCGAGGGCTTCCTGCAGGGTCTTGATCAGGCGGTCAAATGCCGCCGCGCCGATCGGGTCGAGGCCGGCGGTGGGTTCATCCAGGAACAGCAGCGGCGGGTCCAGCGCCAGCGCCCGGGCCAGGCCCGCACGCTTGCGCATGCCGCCGGACAACTGCGACGGCAGCTTGTTGATCGCATCGGCGGGAAGGCCGGCCAGCTTCACCTTCAGCAGCGCGAGCTCGTAGTGCCAGCGCTCGGGCAATTCGCGGTGGTGTTCCTTCAAGGGCACCTGCACGTTCTCGCCCACGGTCAGCGAAGAGAACAGGGCGCCGTCCTGGAACAGCACGCCGGTGTTGCGCTCGATGTGCAGGCGGCTCTCGGCATCGTCGGCACGCGCATCGCGGCCGAGCACCTCGATCTGGCCGGCGTCGGGCGTGCGCAGGCCGAGGATCGACCGCATCAGCACCGACTTGCCGGTGCCCGAGCCACCGACCACGCCCAGGATCTCGCCGCGGCGCACGTCCAGGTCCAGGACTTCATGCACGGTCTGGCTGCCGAAGCGGTTGACCAGCCCGCGCACGCGGATGGCCAGTTCGTGGCCCTGGTCGTCGCGCATATCGATGGGTTCGGGGAGGGCGGATGTGCTCATGTCACCAGTCCATGTGCATGAACCACAACGCCGCGAAGGCGTCGATGATGATCACCAGCGAGATGGTCTGCACCACGCTGGAGGTGGTGCGTTCACCGACCGACTGCGCCGTGCCCTCCACCTTCAGGCCTTCCAGGCAGCCGATCAGGCCGATCACCAGCGCGAACACCGGCGCCTTGGACAGGCCGACCAGCATGTGCCGCACTTCCATGGTCTCGTGCATGCGCGCGATGTACATCTGCGGCGGGATGTCGAGGTCGAACGCGCCGACAGTGATGCCGCCGGCCAGGCCAGCGACCATCGCGATGAAGGTCAGCAGGGGCAGGGTGACCAGCAGCGCCATCAACCGCGGCAGCACCAGCAGGTCGATCGGGTCCAGGCCCAGCGTGCGCATCGCATCGATTTCCTCACGCGCCTTCATCGCGCCGATCTGCGCGGTGAACGCACTGGCGGTGCGGCCGGCCAGCACGATCGCGGTCAGCAGCACGGCGAACTCGCGCAGGAAGGCGATGTTGACCAGCTCGACCACGTAGATCTCGGCGCCGAAGTCGCGCAGGATGGTCGAGCCGAGGAAGGCGATCACCGCGCCGACCAGGTACGACAGCAGCGCCACCAGCGGTACTGCATCCAGCCCGACCTGCTCCATCTGGTGCACGGTGGCGGTCAGGCGGAAGCGACGGGGTTCCTTGACCAGCCGGGCTGCCTTGACCAGGTTTTCGCCGAGGAAACTGCACAGCGCCTTGATGTTGTGGCCGGTGGTGTGGACGCTGACGCCCAGTCGTTCCAGCGCGGCCAGCACGCCGAAATCGCGCTTGGGCCTGGGCCGGTCGTCGGCCACCTCCTCGATGGTGCAGACCAGCGCCTGGTGGTCCGGGCGGAACTGCAGTGCGTCCTCGCCGAGGTCGGCGCGATGCGCCACGCGCAGTACCTGCAGCACGCCGGCCGAATCCATCTTCTCGATGCCGGTGGCATCGATGCCGGTCAGCGTGTCGGGAATGCCGCGCAGGACTTCGGCCGCGGCCAGCGCGGTCTTCAGGGTCCAGGTGCCGGACAGGCGGATCAGGCCCGGGTCATGGGCGTCCTGTTCGAGCTGGGGGGCGTGGTTCGGGGTCACTTGGGCCATTCGGGTCGCAGCATAACCGTTCTGTCTGGGGCATCGCGTCGAACCCGGATGAATTTATCCAGTGCGGCCCGGCAGTAGGTAATACTACGGCGCATGTCCGCAGACGCTCACACGATCCCCACGCCCCAGGCCACCTACGCGCAGCGCGTGGCCTTCGTTTCCGAGATCGCCGGACGCCTGCACAGCTACGGCACCACGGCCCAGCGCCTGGAAACGGCCGTAGTGGCACTGGCCCGCCAGCTCGATCTGGATTGTGAACCGTGGTCGAATCCCACCGGTATCATCCTCAGTTTCAGCGACCCGGCACAGGCGATCGGCTCCAGCGACATCACCCGCGTGATCCGCCTGGCACCCGGTGAGAATGACCTGCACAAGCTCAGCGTCGCCGACCATATCGCCGAGGAAGTGGCCAACGGGCGGATGAGCATTGCCCAGGGCCACACCGCGCTGCGCCAGTTGGACAAGGATCCGGGCCGGCGCGGCAAGTTGCGCACCATTCTTTCGTTCACCCTCGGCGCGGCCGGCGTGGCCGGCATGTGGAAGCTGCCGTGGCTGGACATCGCCACCGCCGGTGTCATCGGCCTGATGATCGGCCTGCTCGGCATGGTCACCGACCGTCGCCCGGCCACCCGCGAAGCGGCCGAGGCGCTGGCGGCACTGCTGGCCGGCATGGTCGCAACCCTGGTCGCGTCCTTTGTCGGCGCACTCAACCTCAACACGGTGATCATCGCCTCGCTGGTGGTGCTGCTGCCCGGCATGTCGCTGACCAATGCGGTCAATGAACTCGCCAGCCAGCATTGGGTCTCCGGTACCGCGCGTTTCGCCGGCGCGTTGACCACCATCATGAAGCTCAGCGTGGGCGCGATGATCGCGGTGACCCTGGCCGATGTACTCGGCCTGGACCCGGTGATCCGTGCCACGCGGCCGCAGGGGCCGTGGGTGGAGTGGGGCTCGCTGCTGACCGCGGCGTTCGCCTTCGCGATGCTGTTCAAGGCCAACCGCCGCGACTATCCCTGGGTGATCGCCGCCTCGGTGGCCGGTTATGCGATCTCCAAGTTTGGTGGCCACGCCTGGGGTGCGCCGGCCGGCATCTTCCTGTCGGCGATGCTGCTGACCGCCGGCGGCAACCTGTTCGGTCGCCTGGTCGGACGCCCGGGCGCGATCATCCGCCTGCCCGGCATCATCATGATGGTGCCCGGCAGCACCAGCCTGCGCGGCGTGCTGACCCTGGTCCAGCAGCAGGATGTCGGCGCTGGCCAGAGCGTGTTCCTCACCGTACTGAACGTGGTGATGGCGCTGGTGGCCGGCCTGCTGTTCGGCAACCTGCTGATGCCGGCGCGCAAGACCCTGTAGGTGTGGACCGCTGGTCCACACACCCTTCCGGGGAATGAAAAAACGCCGGCTTTCGCCGGCGTTTTTCATTGCAGCCCGATCCGGCCTCAGGCCTTCTTGATCAGGAAATCTTCCGGCTTCTTGTTGCCCTTGGCGGTCAGCTCGGCCATCCAGCGCGGCTGCTTGCCACGGCCGGTCCAGGTTTCCTTCGGGTTGGCCGGGTTGCGGTACTTCGGCGCAACCTTGCCCAGCTTGCGGCCGGCGGTCTTGGACGGTGCCTTGGCTGCCGGGGCGGCCTTGCGCGCGCGCGGGGCCGGGGCGCCGCCGAACAGTTCTTCGATGGTGTAACCCTCGGTCTTGGCCAGCTTGGTCAGCTGGGCCCGGACCTTGGTGATCGGCCGGCGCTTGGCGACGATGGTCTGCTGCTTCTTGGCGGTGCGGATCAGGGCGCCCAGTTCGCGTGCCGACAGGCCGGTCAGGTCAATGCTCATTTACGGTTACTCCGGAAACTAATGTGTGGACGGGACGAGCCAGTCCATGGCGTCGCAGCACAGAATAGAGATGAATTATTCCAAGCACAAATGCAGGCGGGACAGGGCTTGGCGGCGTACCGGCTGCATCGGGTCGATTTTGACCGGATTATGTCCGCTGCAATATCGGTGACGTGGCGGAAACGCAAAAAAAAGACCGGGGCATGCCCCGGTCTTTCTGCGATCAACCCTGCAGTCGCTGCAGCAGGGTGGCCTTGTCCAGGCTTTCCGCTTCGCTGGCGCGGCGCGAGCGGTACTCGTAGGTACCGGCGGCCAGGCCGCGCTCGCTCACCACCACGCGGTGCGGAATGCCGATCAGTTCCATGTCGGCGAACATCGCACCCGGGCGCAGGCCACGGTCGTCCAGCGCGGCATCGAGGCCGGCGTCGCGAAGTTCCTGCAGCAGGCTGGACGCTGCATCGGCGACGGCAGCGTCGCCCTTCGGGTTGATCACGCACACCACCACCTGCCACGGTGCCATCGCGTCCGGCCAGATGATGCCGGCATCGTCATGGTTCTGTTCGATCGCGGCAGCCACCACGCGCGAGATGCCGATGCCGTAGCAGCCCATCGCCATCACCGCAGCCTTGCCGTTCTCGTCCAGCACGGTGGCATCCAGCGCTTCGGCGTACTTGCGGCCGAGCTGGAAGACGTGGCCGACTTCAATGCCGCGGGCGATCTTCAGTTCGCCGCCGTCCAGCGCGCGGTCACCTGCACGCACGTTGCGGATGTCGGCCACTTCCGGTTCCGGCAGGTCACGGCCCCAGTTGACGCCGGCCAGATGGAAACCGGCCTCGTTGGCGCCGACGACGAAGTCGGACATCGCCGCCACTTCGCGGTCGGCGACCACGCGGATGGTCCTGGCCGGCGCGACCGGGCCGAGGAAGCCCGGCACGCTGCCCAGGTGATCGGCGATTTCCGCCTCGCTGGCGAAGCGCTGCTCGTCCAGGCCGGCGACCTTGGCCAGCTTGATCTCGTTGACCTCGTGGTCGCCGCGCACCAGCACCAGCACGAACTGCTGTGCTTCGCCTTCACCGGCGATCAGCGCCACCGACTTCACCGTGCGCTGCAGGTCGATGCCGAGCAGGGCGGCGACGTCCTCGCAGGTCTTCTGGGTGGGCGTGTCGACCTTGCGCATCGCTTCGCCGGCGGCCGCACGCGGCGCCGGATCGGCGGCAATCGCCGCTTCCATGTTCGCTGCGTAATCCGAACCGGTGGAGAACACCAGCGCGTCTTCGCCGGAATCGGCGATCACGTGGAATTCCTGCGAGGCATCGCCGCCGATCGCACCGGAGTCCGCCTGCACCATGCGGAAGTCCAGGCCGAGGCGGGTGAAGATGCGGCTGTAGGCCGACTTCATGTTCTCGTACTCGCGCACCAGGCACTCATCGTGCAGGTGGAACGAATAGGCGTCCTTCATCAGGAACTCGCGCGAACGCATCACACCGAAGCGCGGGCGGATCTCGTCGCGGAACTTGGTCTGCACCTGGTAGAAGTTCACCGGCAGCTGCTTGTAGCTGGACAGCTCGCTGCGCGCGAAGTCGCAGGCCGCTTCTTCGGCGGTCGGGCTGTAGCAGAACACCTGGTCCTTGCGGTCCTTGATCTTCAGCAGCTGCGGGCCGAACTTCTGCCAGCGACCGGTCTGCTCCCACAGTTCCTTCGGCTGGATGGTCGGGATCTGGAATTCCACGGCACCGGCACGGTCCATTTCCTCGCGCACGATGCGCTCGACCTTGCGCAGCACGCGCAGGCCCAGCGGCGACCAGGTGTACAGGCCCGATGCCAGCTTGCGGATCATGCCCGCACGCAGCATCAGCCGGTGGCTGGTGAGCTCGGCGTCGCTGGGGGTTTCCTTGGTGGTGTGCAGGTGGAACTGGGAGAGGCGCATCGTCGGCTTCGGATAACGGCAGAGACGCCTATTCTGCCAGCCCGGCCGGGGTGGGGGTACTGGCAGGGCTGCGCCCTGCACCCGCCTCATGCAACGTCAACAGCAACAGCAACAGCAACAGCGGGCTTCCTGTGGGATGGCGGGGTGGGTCCGGTTGCGGGAGACGCCGTAAACCCGTCCATGGGGGCTTGGCCGCGGCATCCATGCCGCGGACACTCCCGCAACCGGACCCACCCCGCCTTCGACAGTTTCCCGCGATCTGTTGGGCATGCCATCGAGGTCAGATCCGTTTTMCGCAGKAAAACGGATCTGACCCCGGATTCAATTCGATATCTGACAGATTTCATCCACGCATGGCGTGGATCTACCGGCCACCGGCCAACTGTCGAAGGCGGGGCACTGTGGGTTTGCGGGGTGTCCGCGGCATGGATGCCGCGGCCAAGCCCCCATGGACGGGTTTACGGCGTCCCCGCAAACCCACAGTGCCCCGCCATCCCACGGAATGCCGCATTTGACGTTGATGTTGCTTCGGCGGGTGCAGGGCGCAGCCCTGCCGATACCCTCACTCCGCCGGGCAGTACGCCTTGATGGCGGCTTCAGCCAATCCCCTCTGCGCGCTGCGCTGTTCCGCGGTCAATGCGGTATCGGCCTTGCCGTCGCCATTGGTGTCCTGCATCACCTGGCCGGAGCCTTCCAGCAGGGCCAGGTTGGCACGGGCGGTGCTGCACTGCTCCGGCACCGGCGCGGCCGGAGTCTCGGCGCTGGCCGCGGCCTGCGGGCTGCGGGCCTGCTCGCGGGTCTCGAACTTCTTGCCGGCCGGCGGGGTCTCCGAGTACTGGGTCACGCCATTGGCGTCCTTCCATTTATAGACCGGGCCGGCCACGGCGTTGGCACTGGCCAACAGCAGCAGGCATCCAAGGCAGGACAGGGCACGCATGGCAAACTCCATGGAATGGGCGTAGAACGCCGATTGCAGCATTGGCGCCGAGCACTGGCAAGTCGATTAAACTGGGTTCCATGGACCCGATCACACCGCCGCCGCGTTCGCGCACGATTTACCTGCTGCCCAACCTGTTCACCACCGCTGGCCTGTTCGCCGGCTTCTACGCGATCATCGCCGCGGCTAACGGGGATTTCGTCAACGCCAGCATCGCCGTGTTCGTGGCGGCGGTGATGGACGGCCTGGACGGGCGCGTGGCGCGCCTGACCGGTACCAGCAGCGAGTTCGGCGTCCAGTACGACTCGCTGGCCGACCTGGTCAGCTTCGGCATGGCCCCGGCGCTGGTGATGTACCACTGGTCGCTGTCGTGGCTGAAGTTCGACGACCCGTTGCTCGGGCGGGTCGGCTGGGCGGTGGCGTTCCTGTATGCCGCCTGCGCGGCACTGCGCCTGGCCCGTTTCAACACCCAGGTGGCGGTGGTCGACAAGCGCTGGTTCGTCGGCCTGGCCAGCCCGGCTGCCGCAGGCCTGATGATGTCCTTCGTGTGGGCCTTCGCCGATGGCAACCTGGGCTGGGACGGCAACCAGCTGCGCTACGTGGCGCTGGCGGTGACGATCGTCGCGGCGCTGCTGATGGTCAGCCGCATCCGCTTCTGGAGCTTCAAGGGCGGTGCCGCCAAGGGTACCCGTTCCGACCGTGTGCCATTCCTGGTGCTGGCCCTGGTGCCGGTGGCGATCGCCATCGCAGTCATTGATCTGCCGCGCGTGCTGTTCGCTGTGGGCATCCTGTACGCCTTGTCCGGCCCGGTGATGTGGGCCGTGCAGCGCCTGCGCAAGAAGCCCGAGGCCGCGTGAGCCAGGACCTGCCCGTGCTGTGGTCACCGGCCCAGCAGGCCTGGCTGCAGGCCATGGGCTACACCGTGTATCACGACGGCCAGCTGGCCGCCGAACTGGACGCCGCGCTGCAGTTGAGCGTGGCCGAAGCCGATGCGGCCGCAGCGGCTTCGGCCGAGCCGGTGCGGGCGGGTTCCGCCACCGCGCGGGACCGCCCTGCCGAAGCCGCACCCGCTCCTCACCAGGAACGCCCGGCACCGCCGCGTCGCGAGACCCCCGTCACCGCACCGGATACCGCGCCGGCACCGGTCCGTCCGCTGCCGGGTGGCAATGCACGGCAACCGGTGGTGCGGCTCCCGGATCGCCTGCAGATCGCACTGCTGCGTGCCTCCGGCTGCAATCCCAACGATCCCGCCACGCAGGCGCTGATGGACAGTTGGCCGCTGGACCAGCTGCGCCAGGATCCGGCTGCCAAGCGCGCGTTGTGGCCGCAGTTGCGTGCCCTGCGCAAGCGGGGCAGTGCATGAGCGCGGTCAGCCAGCCCGGCCCGGTCAGCCTGCGCGCATTGCGCGAGAGCGACCTCAATGCGGTGATGGCGATCGAAGTGCGTGGGTATCCGTTCCCATGGACCCGCGGCATTTTCGTTGATTGCCTGCGTGCCGGTTATCCCGGCCTGGCGATGGAGCGCGATGGCCAGCTGATCGGCTACGGCGTGCTCAGCATCGCCGCCGACGAGGCGCATGTACTGAACATCTGCATCGATCCGCTGGCGCAGTCGCGTGGGCTGGGTCGTCAACTGCTGCGCGCACTGGTGCAGCTGGCGGGCAACCGGGGTGCGCACCGCGTGTTCCTGGAAGTGCGGCCCTCCAACACGCCTGCACTGGCGCTGTACCACAGCGAAGGCTTCAACGAGATCGGCCGTCGTCCACGTTACTACCCGGCGGCACAGGGCCGCGAGGATGCGGTGGTGATGGCGATCGAGCTGGTCGACGGCGACCTGCAGGCGATGCCGCCGTTGTAACCGAGCAGGGTTCCCGGCCAGCGGCCGGCACTACCGTTACGCCAGCCGCAGGGCCAATACGCCGCAGACGATGAGCGCCGCCGCCATCCAGCGCGCACGCGGGATCCGCTCGCGCAGCACGACTACCGAGATCAGCAGCGCGAACAGGATCGATGATTCGCGCAGCGCCGAGACCATCGCCACCGGCGCCTGGGTCATCGCCCACAACGCCATCGCATAGGACGCCGTTGTGCCGACACCGCCCGCCAGGCCCTGGGGCCAGTGCCGGCGGGCATAGGCCAACACCGCGCCGCGCCGGGTGTACAGCGCCCACAGGGGCAGTGGAATGCCGGACAGCAGGAACAGCCACAGCGTGTAACCGAGCGCGCTGCCGGACTGGCGCGCACCCTGCGCATCGACCAGGGTGTAGGTGGCGATCATTGCCGCGGTCAGCAGTGGCAGGCGCAGCTGGCCGCCACGTGCACCCAATGCCATGCACAGGATGCCGGTGCTCACCAGCACCACGCCCAGCCACGCGGCAGGTGGCAGTTGCTCGCCCAGCAGGGTGCCGGCCAGCGCAACCAGGATCGGCGCGCTGCCACGCATCAGCGGATAGGCCAGGCTCATGTCGACCTGCTGGTAGCAGCGTGCCACCAGGCCGTAGTAGGTCACCTGCAGCAGCACGGATGCAGCCAGCCAGGGCCAGCTGTGCGCGGCCGGGAACGGCAGGAAGGGCAGCGCGGCCGCCGACAGCAGCGCGGCGCTGCCGGTAACCAGCACGGTGCCGAGGAACTTGTCCGGCCCGCGTTTGACGATCGCATTCCAGCTGGCGTGCAGGGCCGCAGCCGCGAGGACCAGCAGGAAGATGGAAAGAGGCATCGGGCGATGATGCCATGCGGGGAAATGGAAACGCCGGGCATTGCCCGGCGTTTCCGATTCCGCTTCGGTGGGGGCCAACGTTTTCCGCCGTGGTAGGTGCCAACCTGGGTTGGCACGCACCAGGGCGCGGCGTTACAGCTTCGCGCGCTGCTCGCGCAGGCCGGCCAGCTGGGTGTTCCAGTCGGCCAGTCGCACGCGTTCCTGCTCGACCACCGCCGGCGGCACCTTGTCGGTGAACTTGGCCAGCTTGGCCTCGCTCTTTTCCTTCTCCGCTTCGACGCGGGCGATTTCCTTGTCCAGGCGCACGCGCTCGGCGTCGAGATCGACAAGGCCTTCCAGCGGCACCAGCAGCTTCAGTTCACCAACGATTGCGGCGGCGGCCGGCGGCGCGCTTTCGCCTTCGGCCAGCCACTGGATGCTGTCCAGCTTCAGCAGGAACGACAGCGAGGCACTGAAGCGTTCGATGCGCACGCGGTCCTGCTCCAGCCCGGCCTGCAGGCGCAGTGGCACCAGCTTGGACGGGGCGACGTTCAGTTCGCTGCGCACGCGGCGCACCGCGCTGATCACCGCCTTCAGCCATTCCACGTCGGCCTCGGCCTGGGCGAAATCGCCTTCGAACTCGGCCGCGGTCGGGTACGGGCGCAGCGACAGCGTGGATTCGGCCAGGCCCAGGCGTGGGGCCAGCTGCTGCCACAGCTGTTCGGTGATGAACGGGGTCAGCGGGTGCAGCAGGCGCAGCAGCGCTTCCAGCACGTACAGCAGGGTGTGGCGGGTGCTTTCGGCGTCGGCGGCGTCGGCACCGTTCAGCGCCGGCTTGCTCAGTTCCAGGAACCAGTCGCAGAACGCGTTCCATGCGAACTCGTACAGGCACTGCGCCAGCAGGTCGAAGCGGTAGGCAGCGAAATGGCCCTGCGCTTCGGCGGTGGTGGCGGCCAGGCGCGAGAGGATCCAGCGCTCGGCATCGGTACGCGGCTTGGGCACGCCGCTGAACGCCGCGCCCTCGGTGTTCATCAGCGCGAAGCGGCTGGCATTCCACAGCTTGTTGCAGAAGTTCTTGTAGCCCTCGGCGCGGTTCATGTCGAACTTGATGTCGCGGCCGTGGGTGGCCAGCGCAGCGATGGTGAAGCGCAGCGCGTCGGCACCGTGGGCGGCGATGCCGTCCGGGAATTCCTTGCGGGTGGCCTTCTCGATCTTCTCCACCATCTTCGGCTGCATCAGGCCGCCGGTGCGCTTGGCGACCAGGTCGTCGATGGTGATGCCGTCGATGATGTCCAGCGGGTCGAGCACGTTGCCCTTGCTCTTGGACATCTTCTGGCCCTGGCCGTCGCGGATCAGGCCGGTGAAGTAGACGTCCTTGAACGGGATCTTCCCGACCAGGTTGTCGGTGGCCATGATCATGCGCGCCACCCAGAAGAAGATGATGTCGAAGCCGGTGATCAGCACCGACGACGGCAGGTAGCGATCAAAGCCACGCTCGGCCATCGCCTGCTCGTTCGGCCAGCCCAGGGTGGAGAACGGCCACAGCTGCGAGGAGAACCAGGTCTCCAGCACGTCGCTTTCCTGGTTCAGTACCACCTCGCTGCCGAGGTTGTTCTTGGCGCGCACTTCCTCTTCGCTGCGACCGACGTAGCAGCTGCCAGTGGCTTCGTCGAACCACGCCGGGATGCGGTGGCCCCACCACAGCTGGCGGCTGATGCACCAGTCCTGGATGTTGTTCATCCAGTGGCGGTAGGTGTTGATCCAGTTCGGCGGAACGAAGGCGATGGTTCCGTCTTCGACCAGTTCCAGGCCACGCTTGGCCAGGTTGTCCATCTTCACGAACCACTGGTCGGTCAGGTACGGCTCGATCACCTGGCCGGTGCGGTCGCCGCGCGGCACCTGCAGCTTGTGCGCCTTGGTCTCGACCAGGATGCCCAGGTCTTCCAGCTCGGCCAGCACCGCCTTGCGCGCGGCGTAGCGGTCCAGGCCCTGGAAGCGCTCCGGCGCGTTCTCGTTCAGCGCCGCCACCGGGGTGAACAGGTTGATCATCGGCAGGCTGTGGCGCACGCCCACTTCATAGTCGTTGAAATCGTGCGCCGGGGTGACCTTGACCACGCCGGTGCCGAACGCACGGTCCACGTAGTCATCGGCGATCACCGGCACGCGGCGGCCGGTCAATGGCAGCACCACGCTCTTGCCGATCAGGTGGGCGTAGCGCTCGTCTTCCGGGTGCACCATCACCGCGGTATCGCCCAGCAGGGTTTCCGGGCGGGTGGTGGCGACCACCAGGTAGTCGCGGGTTTCGCGCAGGGTTTCCACGCCGTCGGCATCGCGCTCGACGTGCTCGTAGCTGAGGCCTTCATCCAGGGTGTAGGCGATCGACCACAGGAAGCCGTCTTCCTCGGCGCTCTCCACTTCCAGGTCGGAAATGGCGGTCTTCAGCACCGGGTCCCAGTTGACCAGGCGCTGGCCGCGGTAGATCAGGCCCTGCTCGTACCAGCGCACGAAGGCTTCGTTGACCGCCGCCGACGGCTGCGGATCCATGGTGAAGGTGCTGCGCGACCAGTCGGCGGAGGTGCCGAGGCGGCGCATCTGGCGCTCGATGGTGTCACCGGACTGCTGCTTCCACTCCCAGACCTTGCCGATGAAGCCCTCGCGGCCCAGCGAATCGCGGGTCTCGCCCTTGCCTTCCAGCGCCAGGTTGCGGCTGACCACCATTTCGGTGGCGATGCCGGCGTGGTCGGTACCCACCTGCCACAGCGTGTCGTAGCCGCGCATGCGGTGGTAACGCACCAGCGCATCCATCAGCGTCTGCTGGAAGGCATGGCCCATGTGCAGGGTGCCGGTCACGTTCGGCGGCGGCAGCAGGATGGTGTACGGCTCGCCCGTGCCGGACGGCTTGAAGTGGCCGGCCTTCTCCCAGGCCTCGTAGAGGTCGGTCTCGAAGGACTTCGGGTCGTAGCTGGAGGCGAGTTGGGTCATGCGGGGGAACCGGTAATCAAGGCGGAAGGGAGATCAGCGCGACCCGAGGGCGCGCCGGATCTTCTGGTCGGTGTGGTACTGGCTGACCGCGTAGGCGGCCCAGATGGCGGCGGGCAGCCAGCCGATCAGGGTGATCTGCAGGATCAGGCAGACGATGCCGGCCAGCGGTCGGCCGATGGTGAAGAAGGACAGCCAGGGAAGAATCAGGGCGATCAGCAGGCGCATCAAGGGGTCCTCGCTGGGCTTACATGTCGTGCTTGTTCAGGTCGTACCCGGCGGCCTTGTACTGGCGCCAGCGCTCGCGCAGCGGTTCGCGCGCTTCCGGATCGGCCGGAACCACTTCCAGCACGCGCTCGCACTGGCCCAGCCAGGGCTCGTCGCGCAGGTTGATCACCAGTGGGCGCGCCGGTGCCTCGGTGCCGGGCACGGCGATCAGCACCAGGGCCTCTTCCTCGTCCATGTCTTCCCCGGCGATCTGGTGCGGGATGTAGGCATCGTTGTCGAACGCCCACAGCAGCTCGTCCAGTTCCTCGGCCTGGGCCTGGTCACGGGCCAGCACCAGGGTGAACAGCCCGGCGTCGTTGGCCTTGCGCGCCAGTTCGCAGACCAGGCGCAACGGCTCGGTCAGGAAGCGGGGCTTGGCGATCAGGTAGAAGTCGGCGCGGGGCATGGCAGGGTCCGGGTCAGGCAGGGGCCCGGCAGCGCCGGGCGAGGCCCTGGCCGGCGGAGGCCGGCCAGGGTCGGGTACGGCATCAGGCGCGGGCGACCTGGTCCAGCAGCCACTGGCTCAGCAGGCCGACCGGGCGGCCCGTGGCCATGCCACGCTTGCCTTCATCGCTGGCTACGCCGGCGATGTCCAGGTGCGCCCAGCGCTGGCCTTCGGCGAAGCGCGACAGGAAGCAGCCGGCGGTGATCGCGCCGGCCCAGCGGCCGCCGATGTTGTAGACGTCGGCGAAGCTCGAATCCAGCATCGGCTGGTATTCGTCCCACAGCGGCAGGCGCCAGGCGCGGTCGAACACGTGCTCGCCGGCGGCCAGCAGCTCGTTGGCCAGGTCGTCGTGCTTGCTCATGAGGCCGGCGGTCTGGTGGCCGAGGGCGACCATGCAGGCACCGGTCAGGGTGGCGACGTCGACCAGCGCGGCCGGCTCGAAGCGCTGCGCGTAGGTCAGCGCATCGCACAGGATCAGGCGGCCTTCGGCGTCGGTGTTGCCGACTTCGATGGTCTTGCCCGACATCGAGGTGATCACGTCGGACGGACGGTAGGCGTTGCCGTCGATGGCGTTCTCCACCGCGGGCACCACCACCACCAGGTTCAGCGGCAGCCTGGCCGTGACCGCAGCGACGAAGGTGCCGATGACGTTGGCGCCACCGCACATGTCGTACTTCATCTCTTCGATGCCGCCTTGGGTCTTCAGGTTGACGCCACCGGTATCGAAGGTGATGCCCTTGCCGACCAGCACGTACGGCTTGGCGTCGCCGCCACCGGACCACTTCAGCACCACCAGGCGCGGGCGGTTGGCCGAACCGCGGGCCACGGCCAGCAGCGAGCCCATGCCCAGCGCTTCCATCTGGTGCTCGTCGAGGATCTCGGCCTCGGCACCGTCGTGCTCACCGGCGAACTTCACGCCCACCTCGGCCAGGTAGGCCGGGGTGCAGTAGTTCGGCGGCAGGTTGCCCAGCTCGCGGGCGAACTCGACACCGGCGGCGATGGCCTGGCCCTGGGCCAGGGCCTGGGCGTCGTCACCGGCGATGGCCAGCTGGGCCAGGCCGGCGTCGTCGGCCTTCTTCTTGCCCAGCGTGGCGGTGTAGCGGTAGGCGGCGTGATCGGCGGCGATCACCGCCTGGCGGATCGCCCAGGCCGCGTCGCGGTCCTTGATGGCCACTTCGGACAGGGTGAACAGTGCGCTGCGGGTCGCGCCGGCCTTCAGCGCGCGCACGGCGTCGCCAACGGCCTTCAGGTACTGCGGCACACCGAAGCGGGCGGCGTCGCCGAGGCCGACCACCAGCACGCGCGGGGCGGACACGCCCGGCAGGTCGTGCAGCAGGGTGGTGGCGCCGGTCTTGCCGGACAGGTCGCCGCGCTGGGCCAGCGAGGCCAGGCGGCCGCCGCTGGCAGCATCCAGGGCCTGTGCGGCCGGGGTCAGGGTATGGTCGGCATACGCGCCGACCACCAGGCAATCAACGGTGGCGGCGGCCGGAGCAACGTGGTTCAGGGTGAATTCGAGGGCCATTGAGCAGATTCCATTGGCAAGTCCGTACAATCGCGGACCGTTTACGCCCAGACAGTAGACTGGGCGGCACCGCGAACGAACCCCAGAGTTTAAACCACCGCCCCATGTTGAAGCTCGACCGATACCTGCTGGGCGATTTCGTCCAGAGTTTCCTGGCTACCCTGATCGTCCTGCTGGTGGTCAGCGTGGGCGGCGTGCTGGTGGACATCCTCGGCAACATCGCCGACGGGCGCCTGCCGGCCAAGCTGCTGTTCTCCCAGCTGGGCCTGCAGTTCATCGCCTACCTGCCGCTGATCCTGCCGCTGGCGCTGATGCTGGGCCTGCTGCTGGCGGTGGCCCGCCTCTACCGCGACTCGGAAATGGCCGTCATCACGGCCATTGGCGTGGGCCCCAGGCGCCTGCTGCGGCCGCTGCTGATGCTGGTGGTGCCGGTGGTGCTGCTGGTCGGTGCCTGCTCGCTGTGGCTGGGCCCGTGGGCCGGCCGGGTGGCCGAGCAGATGATCATCGAGGCCAACCGCAGCGTGCTGATGGCGGGCCTGGAGCCGGGCCGGTTCACCCAGCTGCCCAATGGCGGCGTGGTCTACCTGTCCTCGATCTCGCCCGATGGTACCCAGCTGGGCCGGGTCTTCCTGCAGCGGCAGAAGGACGACCGCCTGGAAGTGGTGTCCGCCGCGGGGGGGCGCATGTTCTTCGAAGGCGCCCGCCAGCGCTTCCTGGAACTGGATGATGGCCACCAGGTGGAAGGACCGGTGGCCGGGGGGCTGGATTACCGTCTGGCCACCTTCGCCCGCAACGATGTGGCCCTGCCCGACGGTGCGCAGACCCGTACCGGGGATGATCCGGAACTGATGCCGACCACGCAGCTGTTCGGCGATGACCGCCCCGAGGCACAGGCACAGCTGCATCGCCGCCTTGCCCCGCCGTTGATCGCACTGGCGTTTGCGCTGCTGACCGTGCCGCTGGGCCGCAGTTCGCCGCGCCAGCAGCGCTACGGGCGGATGATGCTGGCGCTGATGGCCTACATGGTGGGCACCAACCTGATGTTCATCGGCAGTGGCTGGATCGCCAACGGCAAGATTCCGCCTGCGCTCGGCCTCTGGTGGCTGACCCTGCCGCTGCTGGCGCTGGCGATCTGGATGTATGCACGTGATGGCCGCCTGGGCCGCCCGAAGGGAGCCCGCGCATGAGGCTGCGCCCGATGCGTTTCGACCTGTATCTTGGCCAGTCGGTGTTCACCACGGTGCTGCTGACCTGGGCCGTGCTGGTGGGCCTGGACGTGGTGATGGCGTTCTCCGGCGAGTTCAAGGACATCGGCAAGAACGGCTACACCCTGGGGCATGCTGCCGCCTGGGTGCTGTACACGGTGCCACGCCGTGCCTACACCATGTTCCCCACCGCTGCGGTGATCGGTGCGCTGATGGGCCTGGGCCAGCTGGCCGCGACCTCCGAGCTGACCGCACTGCGTGCGCTGGGCCTGTCGCGCAAGCGCCTGAGCGTATCGGTGGCCATCGCGCTGTCGCTGCTGACTGCCGTGATGGTGCTCAGTGCCGAGACGCTGGGCCCCTGGGGCCAGGACCGGGCCGACGCGCTGAAGTCCAGTGCCAAATGGGGCCGCGACATCTCCACCACCCGTTATTCCGGCCTGTGGGCGCGCGAGGGCGATACCTTCCTCAGCGCCGCCGGTGGCGAGGAGCAGCTGGTGGGCGACAAGGGCACGCGGCTGATCCTGCGTGACGTGCGCCTGTATCGCATCGCCGAGGATGGTCGGATCGCCTCGCTGACCCATGCGGACACGGCCGAGCATGACCGTGACGGCTGGGTGCTGACCGGCGTGCGCCGCGATACCTTCGGGGAACGTTCGGCCACGCGCGAGGAAGTGGCGCGCGAGCCATGGAACTCCAAGCTGGACGCCGGCGCGCTGGCCACCGGCATCGCCAAGCCGCGCAACCTCAGCGTGGCCGAACTGCGCACCAGCATCGAGTACCGCGAGCGCAACGGTCTGGATGCGCGCGACTACGAAGATGTGTACTGGAGCCGCTGGTTCTACCCGGTGAACGTGCTGGCGCTGTGCCTGGCGGCGGTGCCGTTCGCGTTCGGCTCGCTGCGCAGTGGTGGCATGGGCAAGCGCCTGTTCCTGGGCATCCTGTTCGCGCTGGGCTTCTGGCTGCTGCAGCTGTTCTTCGGCCGCATGGCCGGCGCGCTGAAGTTCGATTACCGCATTGCCTACGCGTTGCCGCCGATCGTGATGCTGGCGGTATCGGGATTGCTGTTCCGGCGGAAATCGGGCTGATTCTGGTTGCTGTAGAGCCGAGCCTGTGCTCGGCTACAGACAGTGCTTCACCGCTTCGGCATCCGCACCAGGCGGGTGCCGCTGGCGCGATCGTGCCAGGTCAGCCGCTGGCGGTCGATCCACGCCCACCAGAATCCCAGGCCGCCCAGCAGCAGCGACAGCGTGCCCACCGCGAAACGCAGCCAAAGCTGTGCGCGGCGCAGGGGCGCGCCATCGCTCGATTCCAGCTTCAGCCGCCACGGCCGCATGCCCAGCGTCTGCCCGCCGCGCCGCCAGCTGGCCGTGGCATACCACCCCGTGATCAGCCAGCACACTGCCCACAGCAGCCACTGCCAGGCGCTGAACGGTGCGATGTTCTCGCGCTGGGCGTGGCCGCTGAAGGTGTAGGCAAGGGTGAACAGGGCGCCGGCCAGCATCCACAGCGCCAGCACCGGCAGCGCGTCGTAGACCATCGCCAGCACGCGCCACAGCAGCAATGCGCGGGGGCGGGGCAGCTCGGTCGCGGCCGCAGGGGCCGTATCAATGGCGGGGCGGGACATGCGCCGAGCATACGCAATGCTGGCCGCATCCGCAGTGGCCCTCGTATCCTGCACGCATGGCCTCTGTTTCCACCCCCGCCGAACGCCGCCAGCTGGTGCAGCAACTGCCGGAACTGCGCGCCGATGACAGTGTGCGCATCCAGCGTTTCCTCGATGCGATCTGGGCCGAGAACGGTCTGGCCCGCGCCACCCTCGACAGCTACCGGCGTGACCTGGAAGGGTTGGCACGCTGGATGGACGGGCGCGACGGTGGCCTGGCCGGCATCGAACGTCCGGGATTGTTCGACTACCTGGCCTGGCGCACCCGCCATGGCTGGTCGCCGCGCAGCAATGCCCGCCTGTTGTCGGCGTTGCGCGCGTTCTTCGCCGATGGCGTGCGCCGGGGCGACCGCAGCGAAGACCCCAGTGCGCTGCTTGACCCCCCCAAGCTGCCTCGGCTGCTGCCCAAGGCACTGGCCGAGAGCCAGATCGACGCGCTGCTGGCGGCACCGGATGTCGACAGCCCGCTGGGCCTGCGCGATCGCGCCATGCTGGAGCTGATGTATGCCGCCGGCCTGCGCGTGAGCGAACTGGTGCTGCTGCCCGCCACTGCCGTCAACCTGCGCCAGGGCGTGCTGCGGGTCACCGGCAAGGGCAGCAAGGAACGGCTGGTGCCGCTGGGGGAGGAATCGCAGCACTGGCTGGAGCGCTACCTGCAGCAGTCGCGGCCGCAGCTGGTCGGCAAGGGCAGGGTGCAGGCATTGGCGGATGGGCAGACGCCCCTGTTTGTCGAGCCCACGCTGCATGCGCTGACCCGCCAGGCGTTCTGGCACCTGGTCAAGCGCCATGCGCAGGTGGCAGGCATCGACCCGGCGCGGATCAGCCCGCATGGCCTGCGCCACAGCTTCGCGACTCACCTGCTCAATCGTGGCGCCGATCTGCGCGCGCTGCAGATGCTGCTTGGCCACAGCTCGTTGTCGACCACCCAGATCTACACCCTGGTAGCGCGCGAGCACCTGCAGAAACTCCACGCCCGGCATCATCCGCGCGGCTGAGCCATGGCCTGAACCCTGGCCCCGGGCGGTGCGCGGCGTCGCGGCCCGGTGCCGGTGGCTGTGTCAGAATCCGGGGTCTTCTTCTGTCGCGGACTGCTCCATGCTCCGATTTGCCATCGCCGCCGTGTTCGGTGCGCTCAGCCTGACCGCCTGCGCGCAGCCGGCCCCGCCAGCCGCCAAGGCGCCTGCTGCTGCCGCTGCTGCCAAGGCCGGCCCGGCCGCCAACGCGCCTGCCGACCAGGCCGTGCGCGCCGCGTTGATTGCCCTGAACCCCGGTTTCAAGGTGGACTACATCGGTGCCGCGCCGTTCCCCGGCTTCCGCGAGGTGGTGGTGTCCGGCCAGCTGCTGTACGTCTCCGACGACGGCCGCTACCTGTTCCAGTCGCAGCCGTACGACACCCGCGCCAAGGGCCCGGCCAACAGCGAAGGCCTGCTTGGCTACCGCCGTGATCTGCTGGCCAAGGCCAACCATGGCGACCGCATCGTGTTCGCCGCGCCGAACGCCAAGTACACCATCAGCGTGTTCACCGATATCGAGTGCGGTTACTGCCGCAAGCTGCACCAGGACATCGCCGAACTGAACCGCAACGGCATCTCCGTCGAGTACCTGGCGTTCCCTCGCATGGGCCTGGGCAGCAAGGACTACACCGACATGATCTCGGTCTGGTGTGCGGCCGATCGTCGCCAGGCGCTGACCAACGCCAAGCGCGGTGGCAGCGTGCCGGCCAAGAACTGCACCAACCCGGTGGCGATGCAGTACGCACTGGGCCAGCAGCTGGGCGTGAACGGCACGCCGGCGATCTTCGCCCCCGATGGCACCCAGCTGGGCGGCTACCTGCCGCCGGCGCAGCTGCGTGCGGCGCTGGACAAGTTGTCCGAGAAGCGTTGATCCGAACGCCGCCGGGCATGGCCCGGCGGATGCATCATTGCGAACGAGGCCGGGGGCGCGCAGTGCACCCCCGGCCTTTCTGCTTATTTCAGGCCATCACTGACCGCCTTGGTCAGCGTGCCCTGTGCATCGTCACCGCTGAACTCCCAGACGAACGCGCCGCCCAGGCCCTGGGTCTTCACGTAACCCATCTTGCGGGTGATGTTGGCCGGGGTGTCGAAGCTCCACAGCGTGCTGCCGTTGTAGATCCAGGTGGCTCCGGCGGTGTTGTCGGTGTAGCCCGGCCACGCCAGGTTCTTCAGCACCTTCCAGTCCTCGATGCCGGCTTCATACGTGCCCGGAGCGGCGCCACTGGCGGTCTGGTACAGGCCGTTGTTGGCGTTGGCCACGCCGGTCCAGCCACGCCCGTAGTAGCCGATGCCCAGGTTGAGCTTGGCGGCAGGCACACCGCGGCTGATGAAGGCCTCGATGGCGTCGTTGCTGTTGTACAGCTTCTGGTCGCCGGTGGACGGATCATTCGGCGAATCGAACAGCGCCGACTGGTGATTGGTCTTCGCATCCCACGCGCCGTGGAAGTCGTAGGTCATCACGTTGATGTAGTCCAGGTACGGGTGGTACGCGGCCGGGTCGGTGACGCGGATCTTGTCGATGCCGGCACCCACCGCCACCGTCAGCAACAGGCCCGGACGCACCGCATCGAGCTGGCGGCGGAACTCGGCCATCAGCGCGGTGAAGTTGGCGTTGTCTTCCGGCTTGCCGCATTCGATGCCGCAGGCCACCGGGTACTCCCAGTCGATGTCGATGCCGTCGAACACGCCCAGTGCGGCACCGGCGCCACCGGCACCGTCGGTCACCGGCAGGTTGCCCTTGATGTAGGCGTCGATGCACGAGGCGACGAAGGCCTGGCGGTTTTCCGGGCGCGCCGCGCTGGAGAAACCACGCGACCAGGTCCAGCCACCCAGCGAGATCAGCACCTTCATGCCCGGGTACTTGGCCTTGAGCTGCTTGAGCTGGTTCCAGTTGCCGCGCAGCGGCTGGTCCCAGGTATCGGCGCTGCCGCTGACACTCTCGGCGGCACTGAAGGCCTTGGTGTAATCGGCGAAGGCGTCGCCGCCGGCACCGCTGTTCGGATCCGATGGCTGGGTGATGCCCACTTCGCAACGGTTGTTGCGCACGTTGCCGAAGGCGTAGTTGATGTGGGTCAGGCGCGCGGCCGAGCCACTGCTGTCGATGTTCTTGACCCGGTAGTTGCGGCCGTAGATGCCCCACTGGGTGAAGTAGCCGATGACCCGCTTGCCGGTGGTGCCGCCGTCGCCGGCCAGCGTGGTGGCGCTGATCTCGGTGCCCTGGGCCGACGCGTTGCCGGCGTTGTCGCGGGCACGCACGCGGTAGCGATAGGTGGTGGAGGCAGTCAGCCCGCCATCGACGTAGCTGGCGCTGGACGGCGAACCGACCAGGCTGCCGTTGCGGTACACGTCGTAGCCGGCCACGCCGCTGCCACCGGTGTTGTCGGTGGACGGGCTCCAGCTGAGCGCGATGCTGTTGGCGGTACGCGTTCCCACTGCCAGCCCACCGGGCACGCTCGGTGCGGTGGTGTCGCCACCGGCGGCGTTGACGGTGATGGTGATGGTGGCCGTGCTGCTGGTGGCGTTGTTGTTGTCGGTGGCCACCGCGCGCAGGGTGTGGCTGCCGGCGCTGGCATTGGCCCAGCTGGCGGCGTACGGCGCACTGGTGGCCACGCCCAGCGTGCTGCCGTCGCGGAAGAACTCGACCTTGGCGACGCTGCCGTCCGGGTCGCTGGCGTTGGCGGTCACGTTGACCGTGCTGCCGGCGCTGAAGGTGGCGCCGTTGGCCGGCGAGGTCAGGCTGACCACCGGCGGCTGGTTGCTGCCGCTGCCATCGCAGGCACCGAGGTTGGTGTAGTAGGGCGCACCGGCCGGATGGTCCGGCGGCGCGTTCCAGATGTCCTGGTTCGCCCGATAGAGGACGCCTCCTTTCTGCAGGGTATCGCCGGCCCGGTAGATCTTGGCCTGGTCCCACTGGGCCACCCCGGCACAGCTGGCGGCCTGCGCCAGGCCGGGCAGGGCGGCGGTACCGGCGGCCAGGGCAAGCAGCCAGGCCAGGCGGCGGGGACGACAGCTTCGGGTCGCACGTTCGGCACTGCGCACAATCGGGTCGTACATGGGTAAGTCTCCGATCAAAGGGCGCGCGGGCCCCGATGGCGCCGCGCGTGACGCAGGTCCGGGCGTCGCCCGGGAAGGCGACGGAGGGGGCGGACGGAGGTACCTGGGAGGCCGGGGAGAGAGTCCGGCGCCAGGTGGGGACAACGTTGTCATCAATCGCGTGGTCAATCCGTGAGCAAGCGCATGGTTCGGGGATTCGGGCGGAAGGCGGCGCTGCGCGCGGTCGGCGGCCATCGGCGGAGCCCCTCGTGGCTGGGGTGGGTCGCTGAAAGCGGGTTTCTGAGGGTTGGCCGGGTGGGTGGGGTMAGGCGGGGGC
>NZ_RAVT01000042.1 GCF_013464915.1 Stenotrophomonas maltophilia | reverse complement strand
ATGGAGCGGGAAACGAGACTCGAACTCGCGACCTCAACCTTGGCAAGGTTGCGCTCTACCAACTGAGCTATTCCCGCAGATTCCGTTCGACCTGCGTCGAAGGAGCGCTATTGTGTCCAAATTCCTTCACGCCGTCAACAGTCTTCACATCATGCGGTCACGCGCGTCCGCGCTGGGGTACGCTGCCCCGCCCAGCCCCGTTCGCCCATGCTCCTTCGCGGCACGCCCCTGTTGATCGCCCTGCTGCTGCATCTGCTGGTGGCCCTGTTGTACTGGGCACTGATACCGCTGGGAATGAACGCGTATCGCGACCATTTCGGCTTCACCTCGCATCGTGACATCGGCCTGGGCATCGCCCAGTTCCATCTGTTCTGGATGTTCATTGGCGCCCAGCCGCTGATCGCGATGTTGCGGCCGCTGTTCGCCAAGCTGTTGGTGCTGGCGATTCCCCTCGCGTTCGCGAGCTGGACACTGATGCACAACCACCCGCTGCGCCTGCTGTACTTCACCGTCGGGCCCGGCCTGCTGGCACTGGCCGCGATTGCCATATCCGCGTGGTATGCATCACACAACCGCCTGCCTGCCACCACGGACACCGCCGATGCCTAGACGCTACGTCCGCCTGTTCTGGTTGCTGGTTGCGTTGACCTGGCTGGCACTGATCGCCGCGCTGGTCAATGCCGGCTTCACTCCGGACTACTGGCTGCTGCATCGCCTGGAAGGCGCCGAGCTGCCCTACCCGACCAGCACCGTCATCGTGTTCGCCCTGCTGGGTACCGTCGAGCTGGTGGTGGCCGCCCTGATCGTACGGCCGTGGAAACTGAAGCGGCTGTGGTTGCGCCTGCTGATCGCCTTCGCGCTGCTGCTGGCGTGGTCGGTACCGTGGATGCTGTCGGCCATGCACCAGCCACCGGTGCACGGCATGCATCTGCTGTGGCTGCTGCTGCTGGACGTGGGACTGCTGCTGGCGCTGTGCGTGGTATCGGCGGTAAGCGCATGGCGGACACTCAGGCGTCGAGTGGGTTCATAGCCGCCCACCACGACGCCAGGCCTACTTCCGGAACTCCACCCGCACATGCTGGCCGAAGCGCGCCTTGGCCGCGCCGTCGAACTCCAGCACGCACTCCACCACCTTGGCCACGCCACGCCCTGCGTCTTCAGGCAGGCGTGCCTGCGCAAACACCGGACTGATGCGCACCACGCGTGCGGACGGCAGCGTGCCGGTGTTTTCGGCGCCATCGCTGTCCGGCACGATGGTAGCCTTCATGCCCACCTGCACGGCGTCGGCGTAGGCGGCGCTGAGTTCGGCGCGTACCTGCAGCGGCCGCGCCGGCAGCAGCGAGATCGCCGGCTTGCCAGCCTGCACGAAGGCGCCGAGGCCCGGCACCTGGCCGACCACGGTGCCGGCTTCCGGCGCGCTCAGCGACATCTGCTGCAGTTTCAGTCTGGCGTGTTCCAGCTTGTGCTGGGCCATGTCGACCTGCGCACCGGCCACATCGACATCGGCGCGTACGCCAGCCAGCTGCTGCCTGGCCGCGTCGGCCTGCTGGTTCGAGGACACGCCTTCGCTGGCGCCCGTGGACAGGCGCGTGGCGTTGCGCTCCAGTTCGCGCAGCTGCGCCTGGCTGCCCTTCAGGCGGTCATTGGCCAGGGCCAGATCGGCGGCGGCCATCGCCACCTCCTGTTGCAACAGGGCGCCATCCAGCGACAGCAGCAGCTGCCCCTTCTTCACCGTGGCGCCCTCCTTCACCGGCGCGGCAGTGATCGAGCCATCGACCGGCGGCGCCAGTGCGATCAGCCCGCCCTCGACGTCGATGATGCCCCGCGCCACGGCGACCTTGCCGGCGGCAGCAGTGCCCGCCTTGCCTGAGGGTGCCGATGCGGGGGTGGGCGCTTCCCTGGAACAGGCACCGAGCAGCAATGCTGCCGACAGGGCCAGGCTGAGGGGAAGCAGGTGCGACGTCTTGGTCATGGGGCGGACTCTACAGTTTCGTTCTGGCGGCGGTCATCACGGACCATGCCGTCCTCCATGGCGATCACCCGATCGGCATGCCGGATCAGGCGCGGATCGTGGCTCACGCACAGCACGGTGGCGCCATGCGCACGTGCGTAGCGATGCAGGATGTCGATCACGCGCTGGCCGTTCTCGGCATCCAGCGCACTGGTGGGTTCGTCGGCGAAGATCAGCGTCGGCGACTTGGCGAAGGCGCGGGCAACGGCCACACGCTGCTTCTCGCCACCGGACAGCTGCGCCGGGCGCATGTGGCTGCGGTGGCTGAGGCCAACCTCTTCCAGTGCCTTGCGGGCCAGCGGTTCGCTTTCGCGATTGCTCATGCCGCGGTAGCCCAGTGGCAGCTGCACCTGTTCCAGCGCGGTCAGTGCCGGGAACAGGTTGAAGCCCTGGAACACGAAACCGACATGGTGCAGGCGGAAACGCTCCACTTCGCTGCGGCTCATGTGGCCCACATCCTGGCCGAGAGCATGCACGCGACCACCATCGGGTGCGGACAGGCCGGAAAGCAGCGACAACAGCGTGCTCTTGCCGCAGCCGGACGGGCCGGATACCAGGGTCAGCTCGCCGGGATAGATGTCCAGCGACAGGCCACGCAGCACCGGCACCTGCACATCGCCGGACATGAAGCCCTTTTCCAGTGCGTCGGCCTGCAACGTGGGGGCGACGGCATGTTTGGAGGTCATCGGCCAGCCCTCAGCGCAGCAGCAACGATGGATCGGAACGGACCACGCTGCGGACCGCCATGATGCTCGACAGCATGGCCATCACCGCAACCAGCGCCACGCAGCCCAGAATCACCATCGGCGTCAGCTGCACCGGCACGCGCTGGGTCTGCGCGATCAACAGCACCACGGTGCTGAAGGCTGCGGCCAGCAACATGCCCACGCCGCCGATCAGCAAGGCCTGCTCGAACACCACCCGCGCCAGTGCATAGCGACCTGCACCGAGTGCGTTGAGCGTGGCGTACTCGCGTACCGAACCGGCCACCACCGAGGCGAACGACTGGTTGGTGATCACCGCACCGACAAAGCAGACGATGACCGCCATGAACAACACCGCGATGCCAGCGCCGGTATCGAACAGCCAGTACTGCTGCGAGCGGCTGGCGAATTCCGGCGCGGTCCAGAACTCGACCGGTGTGGCCCGGCCCATCGATGCGGCCAAGCGGTCACGCACGCGATCGGCCAGATCAGGCGAGCGCAGGCCCGCCACGAAATAAGTGCTGCCTTCATGCGGATCGGTACCCGCGATGGCGCGCGCGGTATCCAGCGAAGCCAGCACGTTGACGCCACCCAGGCCGCGCAGTCCGGGTTGTGCGGCAACCACGCGCACGGCCTTGCCGTTGATCCAGGCGCGGTTGTTCTGCAGGTCCACGCCCAGCGTATCCAGGTCGGCGCTGTCGACGATCACGGCGCCCGGTTCACGCAGCTGTGCACGCAGATCGGACGGCAGGATGCGCGCGAACATCATCGCGTCATCGCGGGTGGAAATGCCGGACAGGTACACCGACACATTGCCGGTGCCCTGCGCGTTGGAACGCCACTCGCCATCCACCCATTCGTAGGGTTCGACGCGGGTGACCTCCGGATCCATGCGCAGGTGGCTTTCCACGTCCGCGCTGATCGCATGCCCGTAGTTCACGCTCTGGGTGCCGGGGAAACCGGCCCATATATCAGCCGACGATGCTTTCACGTAGATCGCCGCGGTGCCGAAGATGCCCAGCACCAGTGCGGCCTGCACGATCAGCAACACGCCGGCAAAGCACATTGCCAGCACCACCGGCAGGAACCGGCGCCACTCGTAGGCCAGGGTCTTGCGGGCCAGCGCGATCATTGCTGTTCGCCCTCACCCTCGACCGGCAGCGGTGCGCCGCCAAGCGCGCGGTACAGCGACGCAAAGGCGAGCACGCGTGCGCCCTGCGCACCGATCAGGTCGGCCTGCGAGGCCAGCGCGGCACGCTGCGTGTCCAGCCCGTCGAATTCGCTGGACAGGCCCAGCTGAACCTGCCGCGCCTGGCGCCTGACCTGCTGTCCGGCTGCATCGTTGGCCGCGCGCAGCGACTGGATGCTGCTGTCCTGGCGTGCAAGGCTGCCCAGCGCGCCTTCCACTTCACTCACGCCCTCCAGCACTGCCTTGCGATAGCCGAGCAGCGCGGCATCCAGCTGCTTCTCATCGGCCTGGAAACGTGCGCGGCGCTGGCCCCAGTCCCACAGCGGAATATCGATGTACGGGCCTATCGAGGGACTGGAATCGGAGTTGGAACGGGCATTCTGGGTGAGGTTGTAGGCGTACAGGATCGAGCCGCCGAGGCTGACCCGCGGATACATTGCCGCGCGCGCGGAGCCCTTGCTGGCTGCGGCCTGCATCACCTCCGATTCGGCCAGCAGGATCTGTGGCCGGTGGCGCAGCAGATCCGCAGGAACCTGCTGCAGCGAGAACGTGCCCAGCTTCGGCGGCGTGCGGTACGTGCGCCAGGCCGGATCCGGACCGTCACGGCCCAGCAGCAGGGCCAGCGCGCGGGCCGCGTTGTCAGCGTTTTCCCGAGCCTGTGCGATGGCGGCGCGGGTGGCGGCCTGGCGTGCGCGCAGGCGATCCAGTTCGCCCGGTTCATCCAGGCGCAGGCGCTGGCGGACCAGCGCCAGTTGTTCGCCGCGGTCATCCACGGTCTGCTGCTGGGCCAGCAGGTCCTGTTGGGCCTGTGCCACGGCCAGGTCCAGATAGCTGCGCACCACGTCGGCAATCACCGCCACCTGCGCGGCATTGCGCAGCGCCTCGGCATTGCCGGCCGAAGCCTGCGCACTCAGCTGCGCGCTCTCGGCGGCACCGAACAGGCCCAGGTCCCAGATCGCTTCGATGCCGGCATGGAAATAGGTATCGACCGCAGCAGCGTCCTGCACCTGCTTGGCGCTGGCCGATATTTCCGGCAGGAAGCGCGAGTCCGACGTGCCGGCGACGATCCGCACGGCCTGCAGCCGCAGCGTGGCCTGCTGCAGGTCGAGGTTGCCGGCGATGGCCTGGTCGACCAGGCCGTCCAGCGCCGGGTCGGCCAGCACCTTCCACCACTGCCTGGCGTCCACCGCCACGCCCTGCCCCTGCGGCACCTGGGTCCAGGCGCTGGGTGTGCGGTCAGGCAGGTCCGGGACGGACACCGACATGCAGCCAGCCAGAGCCAGGCTTGCCAGCAGCGCGCCGGGGCGCAGCACTGCCTGCAGGGAGAATCCGCGCCCGGTCCTGGGCACTGCCACTGGAGTGATACGCCTGACCACCAGCCCGCCAACGTGTAGAAGGAGCATGAAGGCTACCGTGCGATTGTGGAGCGAACATGGAGAAATGGTCCGAAAAAGGTCACAGCACGCGTGCGGTTCAGGCAACGCTGATCCAGCCTTTCACCACGCTTTCAATGCGTTCTCGACACGAAACACTGGACGACTTTCACGGCGTAATGCACAGTGCGGCACCGTCTTGCCTCAATGCTGCCCGACCGTGAAATACCCCAGCCGCTGGCTGCTGATTGGTTCGATCACGACAGCGACTGCAGGTGGGATCGCGCTCGTGCTGACCACCCCACTGGTCTCGAACGCCCTGCTGCTTCTGATGGAGCGCAGCAACTTCATCCCCGCTGAATCCTCGATCCTCACCTTCGAGCCGTATGCCATCAACCAGGGCTCGTCCAACTACTGGTTGTACGGAAAGGATCGAACCTACTACTACCACTTCACCTACAAGGATGACGTTCCCTACGTCTACATCCCGCAGGACAACCGCTGCCCCGGTTTCGACCAGCAGGATGCCCGGACCTGGTGCATCGCCCAGCCCGGCGAGCCACGCTAGCGCGGCAATGGTGCAACCGGTGTGACAAACGAAAAACGCCCCCTTTCGGGAGCGTTCTTCTTGAATCTGGAGCGGGAAACGAGACTCGAACTCGCGACCTCAACCTTGGCAAGGTTGCGCTCTACCAACTGAGCTATTCCCGCAGATTTCGTTCGACCTGCGTCGAAGGAGCGCTATTGTGTCGATATTGCTGCACGGCGTCAACAGGAATTTTCACCTGCATTGTGGGGCGACGTCCAGACGCCCCCGCCCGCTCTCTTCACGTGCGCAGGCCACGGCGGTGGAAGTAGACCTGCTCGGCGACGCGCCGCGTGACCGCCGTATGCAGCAGCGCGTTGAGCGGCCAGTCGGCCTGCAGGTGATCCATCCCCCAGCGCAACAGGCGCTTGCCATGGAATGCCGGCGCCACCTGCTGCGCCACCCGTTCCGCTTCCGGCCCTTGGCCACGCAGATGGCGGGCAATCGCCTCGCCGACGGCCCAGCCGTGCCGCCACGAGGAGTGGATGCCTCCGGCGGACAAGGGCGAGACGATGCCGGCCGCGTCGCCGGTCAGGATCAGCCGTTGGCGGGTGATCGGACCCTCAAGCCGACCGCAGGGCACCAGGCCGGCGCGGGTGGCCGAGGGGCGCGCCGAAGGCGGAATGCCGACCACGTCGCGCACGTGATCGAGGAAACCATCGATGTCCGGCGGCCGCACCTGTTGCGGGTCATGACGCAGCGCCAACCCCACCTGCAGGCCGGTTGGATTCTGCGCGACCCAGCCGATGTAGCCCGGTGCAAAGCGCTTGCTGACGAACCAATGGAGTGCGTCGCCCTGTGGCAACTGCAGACCGGTGAACTCACGTTCGACGCCGTAGAGGTTGTCACGCACCTGGCCGAGGCCGGTGCGCCGGGCCACGCGTGAACGCGCGCCATCGGCGCCGACCAGATAGGCGCAGCGCCCCGCCGCTTCCACCTGCCAGCCGTCACCACTGCGATGGGCGTCGGTGAAGGACTGCTGCAGGCGCAGGTCGACACCATTGGCGATCAGTTCACTGGCGAGCCAACGCATCAGGTTCGGCGTATCGGTGGTGAGGAAGTAGTAGCCCGGTGCGGCCAGCAACACGCTGCGCAGGTTCGGCGCATACAGGCGCACATTGGCAACGCGTTGCACCAGGTGTTCGGGCATGCGCCCCAGCCAGGTCTGCTCCATCGCCTCTTTCACCACGATGCCGGTGGTGTGCAGGCGCTCGCCGGGGTCGGCCTTGCGTTCCAGCACGCAGACGCGCAGGCCGTATTGGGCGGCAGCCAACGCGCAGGCGGCACCGGCGAAACTTGCGCCTACGATCACTACGTCGTGGTCGTAGGCGGAGGGAGTGTGGGGCATTGCTGCATCGTCCTGGAGGAACGGAGATGCAGCTTCGAGCAGTCGCGTGGTGAGGCGAAGGAGTGGCGGTGAAGTGGGGATGAAGCGCAACGCTCCCTTTCGGGAACGTTGCTTGCAGGACTTCTTTGCGCCGTCAGGCCACCACAATCCTGAGCGGGTCTGCCGACGCGAGGATCTCCGCGCGCTCACCCGTGGGCGGATAGATCCATTCGGTGTTGATCCGCGTCTTGAGCGCCTTGGCCTCGGCGCCTGACAGCACGACCTGACGATCCCAGCCCTCGGTGTAGACAGCCCCCCACGGCCCCAGGTCCAGGCAGGTCACGTACTTGGGCTGCGCATACGGAATCATCGCTTCCCCGATCAGGTCAGCCGCGGCGTTGTGTCCGGCGGAGCGCCCCAGGTTCATCGCGTGCTGGCAGGACATCATCGCCACGTTGCCCTCGTCATCGGTGGCGGCGTGCGCGCAGTCACCGGTAGCGAACACCGCGTCGACACCCTTCGCCTTGAGAGTGCGGTCCACATGCAGGCGACCCACCGCATCGTGCTGGCCGGGAATCTGGGCAGTCAACGCACTGGCACGTGCACCGGCCGTCCAGACAACGGTGGCGGCGTCGATGCGTTCTCCGTTCTCCAGCGTCACGCCACCCGCATCCACGCGTGCGACGCCCGAGCCCAGGCGCCAGGACACGCCCAACTCCTTGAGCGCCTGCGTGATGACCGGGCGTGGGCCTTCGCCCAGGTCCGGGCCCAGCGCGTCGGCACGCTCAACCATGATGACGTCCACCGCAGCATCGGCGCCGAGCACTTCGCGCAGGCGCGCCGGCATTTCCGCTGCGGTTTCGATACCGGTGAAGCCCGCACCGGCGATCACCACCGTATTGCGCGCCGCGCTCTGCGGGCGAGCAGCAAGACTATCCATATGCGCCTGCAGGCGGGCTGCATCGGCAATCTGGTCGACGTTGAAGGCGTGCTGCTGCAAGCCGGGAATGGGCGGGCAGTTCAGACGACTACCGGCGGCCAGCACCAGGCGGTCGTAGTACAGCGTCTGCCCAGCGGAATCGGTACCCGTGCCCACCACCTGCACCTGCTGATTGGCGACATCGATGTGTTCGACGCGGCCGGCAAGATAGCGCACGCCAACGGCATCGAAGATCGCCCGCAGCGGTGCCGTCATGCGCTCCGGCCCCTTTTCGTAGAGGCGCGGGCGCACATGCAGTTCCGGCGACGGCGCAACCAGCACGATCTCCACATCACGGCGCGCGGCCTGGTCGAGAAGACGGGCGGCGGCGAGCGCGCTCCACATGCCGGCAAAGCCAGCGCCGATGACAAGAATGCGTTGGGACACGGAGGAAATCCTTCAGGGAATGGGGTTCAGGCGCCCACATGCCCGGTCGGCATGGGCGTGAATGATGCGCTGCGTATCCGCACCACGTAACGCGGATCATATGAGTCCGCGTTACTTGGTGCAAGCGCCTGAACGCGGCACCGTTCAGGACAGCGCCTCCCTGCCCCGCCCCCTTTCCCTGCCACAACGCCAATGAAATCAAAGATCTGCATGAAGCTGCGCAGGGTTGCGGCAGGTAACTCAGGCCCCTATAGTCCGCGTTATATTTTCCTGGACCGGTTCCATGGCCCACATTGGAACGGGCGTCGAGTACGCCCTGCACTGCCTGCTCTGGTTGGTTCCGCCGCTGGAACAACGCCCGAGCAGCCGCGACCTGGCTGAACTGCAGGGTGTGCCTGCGGCCTTCATGGCAAAGATCTTCCCCAAGCTGGAGAAAGCGGGAATCGTCGAGTCCACTGGCGGCATCCGCGGCGGCTACCAGTTGGCGCGTGCACCCGAGGACATCAGCGTGCTGGATGTGGTCGACGCCGTTGAGGGACAGAAGGCACTGTTCGACTGCCAGGAAATCCGTGGGCGCTGCGCACTGTTCGATGGCAGCCCGCCGCGATGGGCCAACCGTGGCGTGTGCGGTATCCACGCGGTGATGATCAATGCGCAGAAGGCCATGCGCGAAGAACTGGCGCGTTCCAGCCTGGCCTCGATTGCCGAGGGCGTGCAGGGCAAGGGCCGCCCGGCGAGCTTCGCGGGCGACGTGCAGGAGTGGTTTGCCGACCGCCAGCTGGCACGCGAGGAAGCACGCATCACCGGCATGCGTTCGCGCGCGGCGGCGCAGGATGATGATTGATCTGCGGGGACACTACGCTGCCGCGCATAACGAAAAACGCTCCCTTGCGGGAGCGTTTTTCTTGAATCTGGAGCGGGAAACGAGACTCGAACTCGCGACCTCAACCTTGGCAAGGTTGCGCTCTACCAACTGAGCTATTCCCGCTTGGGAGGCGAAATTCTACCTGTTCCAAGGATGGCGTCAAGCGCTTTTTTTCAGGGAATGCGGGATGCCTGGCGCCGCGTATCCACGCATGGCGTGGATCTACTACAGCATCCCCGCAAACCGATGGATCCGCATCATCCGTGGATGCAGCATTTCCAGTAGATCCACGCCATGCGTGGATGCCAGCATCGATGGCGTCAGAGCCCCTTGCTTCGGAAAGGGATCCGACCCCGGTGCTCAGTTGCCCAGCTTCTTCTGCCGCGCACGCTCGCGCGCCGCGCGCTCGTCATCGCGCAGGCTCGGCCAGGCGGCGTGCAGGTACTGCAGGCCCGACCACAGGGTCAGCACGGCGGCAATCGCCAGCGTCCAGTCGCCGATGTGGAACACCGGCCAGCCCATCCAGATGTCTTCCACCGGCACGTTCGGCGCCACTGAATACAGCAGGCACAGCAGCGCGACCATCTGCGCGGTGGTCTTGACCTTGCCGATCATCGCCACGCGCACCTTGGCGCGCTGGCCCAGTTCGGCCATCCATTCGCGCAGCGCCGACACCGCGATCTCACGACCAACGATCACCGCCGCCCAGAACGCCATCCACGGCGTCGGGTGGCCCTGCACGATCAGGAACAGCGCCACCGCCACCATCAGCTTGTCCGCGACCGGGTCGAGGAAGGCACCGAAGGCCGACTCCAGCTGGTAGCGGCGGGCGATCCAGCCGTCGAGCCAGTCGGTGATCGCGGCCAGGCCGAAGATCGCCGCCGAAGCGAAGTTGGTCCAGGTGTAGGGCAGGTAGAACACCAGCACCAGCACCGGGATCATCACGATCCGCAACAACGTCAGCCAGGTGGGCAGGGTCAACTTCATGCTTGCGTGCTTCTCTCTCTACTCGGCCGCATCGGGCGTGGCCAACCCGTGCAGGTTAGCGTAGATGCGTGCCGCAAGGGCGTCATTGATGCCTTCCACCTTGGCGATTTCCGCTTCACCGGCCGCTTTCAGGCCGACCAGGCCACCGAAATGCTTGAGCAGGCTGGCGCGGCGGCGCGGCCCGATGCCGGGGATGTCCTCCAGCTTGCTGGTCATCCGTGCCTTCTGGCGGCGGCCGCGATGGCCGGTGATGGCGAAGCGGTGCGCCTCGTCGCGCACCTGCTGGATGAACTGCAGCGCCGGATTGGCCGCGCCCGGGCGCAGCTCGCGGCCATCGGGCATCACCAGCGCTTCGTGGCCGGCGCGGCGCTCCACGCCCTTGGCCACGCCCACCAGCAGCACGCCTTCCACGCCAAGGTCGGCCAGTGCGGCCTGGGCCTGCGCCAACTGGCCGGCACCACCGTCGATAAGCAGGACGTCCGGCAGCACGCCCTGCTCTTCCACCGCACGGCGGAAGCGGCGATCGATGGCCTGGCGCATGGCGGCATAGTCATCGCCCGGCTCGATGCCGCTGATGTTGAAACGGCGGTACTGCGCGCGCACCGGACCGGCGGCGTCGAACACCACGCACGAGGCCACGGTGGCCTCGCCCAGCGTGTGGCTGATGTCGAAGCATTCCACGCGCTTGACCGGCTCGGCCAGGCCCAGCATGTCGCGCAGCGCATCGCTGCGCGCGTGCTGCGCGTTGCGGCTGTTGAGTTCGGTGGCCAGGGTCAGCTGCGCGTTGCGGCTGGCCAGTTCCACGTAGCCGGCGCGCTCGCCGCGCACATTCCACTTCAGCTGCACCTTGCGCTCGGCCGAGGCTGACAGCGCGGCAACCAGCAGGTCAGCATCCGGGATTTCGCGGTCCAGCAGGATCTCGCGCGGCGGCTCGAACTCGATGTAGTACTGCGAAACGAACGCGGCCAGCACTTCCTCCGGGCTTTCCTCGCCGTTGGTGCGCGGGAAGAACGGGCGGGTGCCGAGGTTGCGGCCATCACGGAAGGCCAGCAGCAGCACGCAGGCCTGCGAGCCCTGCATGGCCACCGCCAGCACGTCCAGGTCGGCGGCGCGGCCGTCCACATACTGGCGGGTCTGCATGCTGCGCAGCGAGGAAATCAGGTCACGAAGGCGCGCGGCCTGTTCGAACTCCAGTGCCTCGCTGGCGGCCTGCATCTGCTCGCCCAGCTCACGGGTCAGCTCGTCACTCTTGCCTTCCAGGAACAGCGCGGCGCGGCGCACCGATTCGGCGTAGTCCGGCGCCGGCACCAGCTCCACGCAGGGCGCGCTGCAGCGGCCGATCTGGTACTGCAGGCACGGCCGCGAACGGTTGCGGAACACGCTGTCCTCGCAGCTGCGCAGCTTGAACAGCTTGTGCATCAGGTTCAGCGTCTCGCGCACCGCAGTGACGCCGGGATACGGCCCGAAATAGCGCCCGGGAATGGCACGCGGGCCGCGATGCAGCGCGATGCGCGGCCAGTCCTCACGGGTCAGCAGCACATGCGGATAGGTCTTGTCGTCGCGCAGCGAGACGTTGTAACGCGGCGACAGCGACTTGATCAGCTGGTTTTCCAGCAGCAGCGCTTCGGCTTCCGAACGCGTGACGGTCACGTCCATGCGCACGATCTGCGAGATCATCGACATGATCCGTGCATTCTTCGGGCTGCCGTTGAAATAGCTGCCAACACGGTTGCGCAGCGCACGCGCCTTGCCGACATACAGCAGGGTGTCGTCGGCAGCGTACATGCGGTACACACCGGGGGCGGTACTGAGCTGGGCCGCGAAGGCCTTGCCGTCGAAGGCCGGGGCGGGAACGTCGGTCATTCGCTGATCGGCACTTCGCTGAGCACGCCGCTTTCGGGGTCGAATCGCAGTATGGCGTGGGCATCGGTCTCGGCGATCCACACCGCACCGGCACCCACGGCCAGACCGGCCGGGCCATGCAGGCGGCGCGGCAGCGGCTGGGTCGTCAGTTCGCCACCGCCCAGGCGCAGCGTGCGCAGGCGGCCATTGCCGGTATCGGCAATCCACAGCAGCGGCGCATCCGGACTCAGCGCGATCGCCTGTGGGAACTGCAGGCTGGCCTGCGCGCGCGGGCCATCTTCATCACCGAAACGCCAGGGGCCCTGCCCGACCAGCGTCTGCACCAGATCCCCGCGCAGCTGCAGTGCACGGATCGAGGAGCCCAGCGCATCGGCCACGTACAGCACCTGCTGCACCACGGCCAGTGCGGTCGGCTGTGCGAACGCGGCCAGGTGGCCGCTGCCATCACGCTCGTCGATGGCACCGCTGCCGGCGCGCCACTGCAGGCTGCGCTGCCCGAGGTGGTAGCTCCAGATGCGGTTGTCGCCGGCCATGGCGATGTGCAGCTGGTTGTCGGCGATGGCCAGGCCGACCGGGTGGTCCAGCGAGACCTGCCGCGCCTGCGCTACCGGGCCCTCCGCCGGCGCACCGGGGCGGCCATTGCCGCACAGCGTGTCGACGATGCCGGTCAGCAGGTTGATGCGGCGCACGGCATGGTTGCCGGTATCGGCCACGTACAGCGCGTCGCGCTCCAGCACCAGCGCCTGCGGACGATGGAACGCCGCTTCGGCAAGGTTGCCGTCCATGAAATCGGCCGTCCCCAACCCGAACTGGCGCAGGATGCGCCCGCCATGGCTGCATTCGAGGATGCGGTGATGGCCACTGTCGGCGATGTACAGGCGTTCGGTGCTGACCGCCAGGCCCAGCGGAAAACGCAGGGCCTGCCGCGGCTCCGGATGCAGTTCGGTACCGCCACGCGGCGGCGCCGACGGCGCGCCGTGGCACAGCGCATTCAACGCACGCTCAAGGTCTCCCGGGGCACCCAGCCCGACCAGCCGTTGCTGTTCGCGCCCCTGCGCGTCCAGCAGCACCACGGTCGGCCACGATGTGATGCCGAAGCGACGCCAGCCATCCCAGTCGGCATCGAGCAGGACTGGCATTGACAGCCCTTGGCGCCGCAGCAGTTTCAGTGCGGCGCCGGCGTCACGCTCGAAATC
The DNA here is from genome assembly GCF_013464915.1 of Stenotrophomonas maltophilia. Lineage (GTDB taxonomy): Bacteria > Pseudomonadota > Gammaproteobacteria > Xanthomonadales > Xanthomonadaceae > Stenotrophomonas > Stenotrophomonas maltophilia_AT. The sequence goes on along the minus strand of NZ_RAVT01000042.1, from coordinate 53,253 downwards.
GAAGCGCGGTACCTGCAACACCAGCGGCTGCAGCATGCCGGGGTGACGCGACAGCCACTGACCGAACTCGGCCAGGCGCTGCGCGCTCCAGGCAGACGCGGCGTTGACGAACAACAGCGCCACCGGCCGACCACGCAGTTCGGTCAGGGTGCAGGGGGCGGCATTGAGCCAGGTGGCGAACTCGGGCAGGTCCGGGACGGGCTGGACGTTCATGGCCCGATTATGCCGGAGTCGGCGTCATGCAACAGTCGTGCCACTGCACGTTTTGCAGCATTGTCGACCAGCGTCCAGACCTGTTCGAAGTGATCGCTGCCGCCGGTGTAGGGGTCTGGAATGGCCACCCGCCCCTCCCCGCCCGACCAGGGCAGGTACAGCGCCAGCCGCTCGCGCTGGGCAGGTGCAGCCAAGCGTCCCGCATCCCGCAGGTTCGCCTCGTCGGCGCACAGGATCCAGTCGAAGCGGTCGAAATCCACGGCCTGCAGCTGGCGCGCACGCAGGCCGCCGATGTCCACGCCATGCCCGGCCGCACAGGCAATCGCGCGCCGGTCCGGCGGCTCGCCGACATGCCAGTCGCCGGTGCCGGCCGAATCCACCTGCACCCGCCCCGCCAGCGGTGAAGCGTCCAGGCGTGCGCGGAGCGCACCTTCGGCCATCGGCGAACGGCAGATGTTGCCGAGGCAGACGACCAGCAGCCTCATTGCGCGACCAGCGTCTGCAGCAACGCTTCAGCGCGTTCCAGATCCTCGGGCGTGTCGATGCCGGGCGGGAACGGTTCCGGCGAGATCGCCACGCTGATCGGATGGCCCGCTTCCAGCACCCGCAGCTGCTCCAGCGATTCAACCTGCTCCAGCTGGCCCGGCGGCATCGCCGCGAACTGCTGCAGGAAACCGGCGCGGTAGCCGTAGATGCCGATGTGGCGCAGCCAGGCATGCCCTTCGGGCAGCGTGTCGCGGCTGCGCGCGAAACCATCGCGGTGCCAGGCGATCGGTGCGCGGCTGAAGTACATCGCCTCGTTGCGCACGTTGCGCACCAGCTTGACCACATTCGGGTCGAACAGCGTCTGCGCGTCCTCGACGGAGGTGGCCAGGGTCGACATGGGTGCGTTGCCACCGACCAGCGCTTCGGCCACCGCACGGATGCCGGCCGCAGGCGCGAACGGTTCGTCGCCCTGCAGGTTGACCACCACGGTGTCGTCGGCCCAGCCGGCAATGCGCGCACATTCGGCCAGGCGGTCGGTTCCGGACGCATGCGATGTGGCGGTCATCGCCACCTTCACCTCGGCCAGCCCGGACAGTGCGTCGGCAATGCGTTGATCGTCGGTAGCGACCCATACCTCGCCGGCGCCCGCCTGCAGCGCGCGGCGCGCCACGTGCAGCACCAGCGGCTCACCACCCAGCAGACGCAGCGGCTTGCCCGGCAGCCGCGAGGCGGCATAGCGGGCCGGGATGGCGACAACGAATTCAGTCATGGGGCGATACTCGGCAGGCTCGTTACAACGGGGATGCGGCCGGCGACGCGTGAATGCAAGCGTCGCCGCGCCACTCAGTTCGGTCGCAGCTTGTCCAGGCGGTCAGTCAGCGCCACCCAGAACGCGGCGGGCAGCTCGGCACGCAACGGCACCGCGTAATGCCAATCGTTGCCGAACGCGCGGCATTTCACCGCGTCCTTCTCGGTCATCAGCACCGGCAGCTGGCTGCCGAAGGACAGGTCCTGCGGCTGGTAGGCCTGGTGGTCGGCGAAGGCATGCGGCACCACGCCGATGCCACGCGCGCGCAGCATGTCGAAGAAGCGCTGTGGATGGGCGATGCCGGCCACCGCATGAACACGCTGGCCCTTGAAGTACGACAACGGGCGCGCGCGGCCACCGGCCAGCGGCTGCGCACTGTCGATGTGCAGGGCCATCGGCCACTGGCCGAAACCGCAGGCCTGGGCCGCGGTTTCCTCATCGGCCTGGCCCAGATTGACCACGCGGAAATCACATTCGCCGGCCCGGCTGACCGGCTCGCGCAGCGGTCCGGCCGGAATCATCCGGCCGTTGCCGTAGCGACGCTGGGCATCGACCACTTCGATCTCGATGTCGCGCGCCAGCCGGTAGTGCTGCAGGCCGTCATCGCAGACGATCACATCGCAACCGGCCTGGATCAGCGCCTTGCCCGCGGCAACCCGGTCAGCGTCCACGCGTACCGGCACGCCGGTCTTCCAGGCGATCAGCACCGGTTCGTCACCCCCCTTGGCAGTTGGCGTGTCGGCCTGCACCCACAGCGGCTTGTCGGCGTCTTCGCGGCCATAGCCACGGCTGGCGACGCCGGGCTTCCAGCCAGCCGCGCGCAGGCGCTCGACCAGGGCGATGGTCAGCGGCGTCTTGCCGGTGCCGCCGGCGGTGATGTTGCCAACCACGATGACCGGCACCGGCAGCGCGTAGCGCTTGCGCCAGCCACGCCGGTAGGCGCGGCGGCGCAGCGCGGTGACGCCGGCATACAGCGGTGCCAGCAGGCGCATCGCCCACGGAACCGGGCTGCCGTCGTACCAGTACGGCGGGGTCTGGGTACCCTTGCCAGCCATCAGTCCTGCCTTTCGCGGAACTGCATGCTGTGCAGATGCTGGTACAGGCCACCCATGGCAAGCAGCTCCTTGTGGGTACCCCGTTCGACGATGCGGCCGTGGTCCATCACCAGCACCAGGTCGGCATGCTCGATGGTCGACAGGCGGTGCGCGATGACCAGCGTGGTGCGTTCGGGCATCAGGCGCTGCAGCGCATCCTGCACCAGTCGCTCGGACTCGTTGTCCAGCGCAGCAGTGGCTTCGTCGAGGATCAGGATCGGCGCGTCACGCAGGATCGCGCGGGCGATCGCCAGGCGCTGGCGCTGGCCGCCGGACAGCAGCGCGCCGTTCTCGCCGACCGGGGTCTGCAGCTGCTGTGGCATGCGCGCGATGAACTCCCACGCATTGGCCGCTTCGGCCGCTGCACGGATCTGGTCTTCGCTCGCTTCCATGCCATAGGCGATGTTGGCGGCGATGGTGTCGTCGAACAGCATGACCTTCTGCCCGACCATCGCCACCTGGCGACGCAGGTCGGCCAACGGATAGTCATCCAGCGCGACGCCATCGAGGGTGATGACACCGCCGCTGGGCTCGTAGAAGCGCGGCACCAGCCGGATCAGACTGGTCTTGCCACTGCCGGAACGACCCACGATGGCGGTGACCGTGCCGGGCTTCGCCACGAAACTGATGTCGTCCAGGGCAATGCCGCTGTCCTCGCGGTAGCGCAGCATGACGTGGTCGAAGGCCAGCTCGCCGCGCACGCGCTGCACGTTGTTGCGGCCCTCGTCACGCTCGACCTGCATGTCGAGGATGCCGAACAGGCGCTCTGCGGCGGCCACGCCGCGCGAGATCGAGGTCTGCACGCTGGTCAGGCGGCGCAGCGAAGGAATGATGGCCATCATCGAGGTCATCAGGCCCATGAACTGGCCAGCGTTGAGGCGGCCGGCCAGCGCTTCGCGGGTCGATACCCAGACGATCACCGCCAGCGCCAGTGCGGCCAGGAACTGCACCACGCTGGACGCCGCCGCACGGGTGACTTCCACCTTCATGTTCAGCGACAGCATGCGGTTGGCCAGGCGCGAATAGCGCGAGATCTCATGCTGCTGGGTGCCATGCACCTTCACTTCCTGCTGCGCCGCCAGCGACTGTTCGGCGGTCTGCGCCATCGAACCCATGCCGTCCTGGATACCGCGGCTGATGCGGCGGTAGCGCTTGCCCACGTAGGACACGATCACGCCGATCAGCGGCACCACCACCAGCATGGCCACGGTGACCTTCACGCTCATCTGCAGCATTACCGCCAGCATGGCGATGATGGTCAGGGTGTCGGCCACCACGGTCTTGAGTGCATCGGCACTGGCCTGGGTGACCTGTTCGGTGTCGAAGTTCAGGCGGCTGACCATCACCGGCGTCGCTTCGGTATCGAAGTGCGAGGACGGCAGGTGCAGGTACTTGGCCAGCACCTGCTCACGCAGGTCGCGGACCACGCTGCGGCCGGTCTTGGCCAGCGCATAGTCGCTTACCCAGGTGGCGACGCTGCGCATCAGGAACAGGCCGAGGATGGTCAGCGGCAGGATCACCGCCATGCGCGGTTCCGGGTTGACGAAACCACGGTTGACCAGCGGTTCCATCAACTTGGTGAAGTGGTAGCCGGCCAGGGCTTCGACCACCATGGCGATGACTGCGGCCACCATGAACACCCAGTAGGCGCGGGTGTACCCCAGCAGACGTTTGTAGATCGGCCACACCGGCGCGTGATTGGAACTCATGGACGCACCTCGGGTGCTGTTGCAATGGCAATACGGCGGAAGCCGAGCTGACCCAGCGCGTCCTGCGCGGTCACCACGGCCTGGTAGGGAGTGCGCGCGTCGGCGCGCAGCAGCACGGTCTGCTCGCGATCGCTGCCGGCCACCGCGGCGATGGTCTGCTTGACCGACTCGACGTCGCTGCGCAGCACTTCCTGGTCATTGATGAAGTAACGGCCTTCGGCATTGATCAGTACGCTGAGCGAGCGTGGCGGCTCGTTGGTCTGCTGCTGGCTGGCGGTCGGCAGCTGCACCTGCAGCGTCGAACGCGCGTCGAAGGTGGTGGTGACCACGAAGAAGATGATCAGCACCAGGATGACGTCGATCAGCGGCACCAGGTCGATATGCGGCTCATCCTGGGATCGGTCGTTGCCGATACGCATCGATCAGGCCTTCGCCGTGGCGGCGCCGGCCTGGCGCGCGGCCGGGGCCGGGTTCATCACCCCGGGGCGGCCGTCGAGCGTATCCAGCAGGGCGCTGGCTTCCTGCTCCATCTCCACCACGTAGCCGTGGATGCGACCCTTGAAGTAGCGATGGAACATCAGCGCCGGGATCGCCACGATCATGCCGGTGGCCGTGCACACCAGCGCCTTGCCGATGCCGCCAGCCAGCTGGTTCACGTCGCCCACGCCGTGGTCGAGGATGCCCAGGAACATCTGGATCATGCCGATCACCGTGCCGAGCAGGCCCAGCAGCGGGCCGGCCGAGGCAATGGTGCCCAGTGCGTTCAGGAATCGCTCCATGCGGTGCACCAGGTGGCGGCCGGTGTCTTCGATGCGCTCGCGGATCTGGTCGCGCGGGCGGTTGCGGGCTTCCAGTGCGGCAGCCAGCAGCGCGCCCAGCGGCGAGTTCGCCCGCAGGGTCTGCAGGTGGGCCGGGTCGAGCTTGCCGCGAGCGGCCCAGTTGCGCACTTCCTGGCCGAGGCCCGGCGGCAGCACTTCAGTCCGCCGAAGGGACCAGAAACGCTCCAGGATGATCGCCAAAGCCAGTACGCCCAACAGCAGCAGCGGCACCATCGGCCAGCCACCGGCCTTGACCAGTTCCCACACGTTTCAACCCTCCGGCCCAACGGCCGCTTGTTCGATCGGCGATAGGATAGCAGCCGACCGCGCCCGCCCAGCGGCATCCCACCACCGGGATGCATGGATGCGCTGTTCACGCAGCTGCAGGCCTTGTGCGCCAAGCCATACGCGGATCGCCCCGGAATCGGCCGTGGCCAGCACTTCCGCGCCCTGCGCCTGCCAGCGCTGGACCACCTCCTGGCGCGGGTGGCCGAAGCGGTTCCGGTGCCCGGCCGAGACCACCGCCAGCCGCGGCGCTACCGCCGCAACCCACGGCGCACTGGAGCTGCCGCCGCTGCCATGGTGCGGCACCAGTACCACATCCGCTTTCAGCGCGTGCGGATACGCCTGCAGCAGCGCCCCCTCGGCCGGGCGACCAATGTCGCCGGGAAGCAGCACCACGCCGTGGCGGCTGGCAATGCGCAGCACGCAGCTGTCCTCGTTTTCGGCCTGCCGGCTGCCCGGCGCGGGGTGCAGGACCTGGAAATCGACCCCGTCCCACTGCCAGCGCGTCCCCTGCTGGCACGGAGCAGCACCGGCGATGGCGCTGCCGGGCGGCGCCAGCAGTTGCAGCCCGGCCAGCTGCCGACGCAGGCCGGGCAGGCTGCCGGTGTGATCCAGGTGGTCATGGCTGAGCATCGCCTGCTGCGGTGGCCCCTGGCCGAGCGCACGCAGCGCCGGAATCAGGATCCGCTCGTTGCCGTCACCACCGGTCGGCGGCCCAACGTCGTACCAGAGCGCGTGCCGGGCCGTGCGCACCAGCACCGCCGTGCCCTGGCCGACATCGTGCACCAGCAGCTCCAGCTCGCCCTCGGCAGGGGCATGCCGTGCCGGCCACAGCAGTGGCAGGCACAACAGCAGGCCAGCGAGGCCACCGCCGGCACCGCGCGGCAGCAGCCACCAGAACACGCCCAGCAAGGCCGCCGGCACCGCCCAGCGCGGCGCCTCGGCCAGCCACCACATCGCCTGCGGGTGCAGCGCCAACGGCCGCAGGGCCTCCCAGCTGACCTCGAACAGCCAGGCCGCGGCGCGCCAGGCCCAACGCCCCGCGCCGTCATGCAGCACGTGCAGGCCCGTACCGAGCAGCGACAGCGGAACAACCAGCATTGTCCACCACGGGATGATCGGCAGATTGACCAGAGGCCCCAGCCGCGCGGTCCCGCCGAACAAGGCAACGCACAGCGGCAGCAGACCGAGGCTGGCAACACCCTGCGCGGCAAGGAACCCGCGCAGCCCGCCACCGATGCCCTCCGGCCCCGTCCTCGGCAGGCACCAGAGCAGCCACAGCACGCCGCCGAAGCTCAGCCAGAATCCAGCCGAGAGCACCGACAGCGGCGCCGGCAACAGCATCACCATCGCGGCCAATGCCAGCCCCTGCCCTGCACCGACCGGGCGACGCCCGGCCCTGGCCAGTGCGACCAGCCCGATCATCAGCGCCGCGCGCACCGTCGGCAGTGCACCACCGGCCGCCACGGCATAGGTGGCTGCGGCCAGCGCCGCGCCCCATGCAGCGGCCTGCGGCCGTGGCCAGTACCGCCCCAGCAGCGGGCACAGCCACCACGACAGGCGGCACAGCAGCACGCCGAAGCCAGCGACCACGCCCACGTGGAAACCGGAAATGGCGACCAGATGGGTCAGGCCCAACGCGCGCAGGTGTTCCCAGTCGACATCGGACAGGCCACGGGTATCGCCCAGTGCCAACGCCTGCACGAACCGTGCGGCAGGATGCGCCACCTGCTCGGCGATCGCGGCACTGCTGCGTTCCCGCCAGGCCTGCAGGCCCTGTGCCGGCAGCCACTCCCGCGCGCTGGCCGGATCACGCACCGAGGCATTGCCGGAGATGCCCCGCAGCACGGCGTGGCGCTCGCCATCGAAGCCACCGGGATTGATCCGTGAACGCGGCGCCCGCACGCGCAACGACAGTTCCCAGTACGCCCCGGCGCGAACCGTATGGCGCCCAGCGTCCGGGCCACGTTGCGGAGGCCCGCGCCACGGATCGTTCCAGGTGACCTGCAGGCGCTTGCCACGCAGCGATGGCAGCGCCTCGGCATCTTCGACATGCAGCACGAAACGCGTGTAGCCGGGCCCCTGCTGCGGAAGGTCGGCAACCCGGCCGCGCACCTGCACATCCTGCGGCGGCGCGCCGGGCGCAAGTTGGCCGTGCAGGACCCAGTGCCCGTGCAGTGTTGCCCATGCCAGGCCGAGCAGGGTCGCGGCCCACGCACGGCCGCGCCAGCGCAGCAGCCAGCCGCTGGCGCCGGCAACTGCCATCGGCACACTCAGCCACAGCGGCAGCAACATCGGCATCTGCACGCAGGCCAGCGCCCCCAGGACCAGGCCTGCGGCGCAGCCAAGGCCGAACAGGGCCGGGGCGGAGCGATCGGGAACCATTCCCCCAGCCTGCCGCTGGAGGTGGCAGGCTGCCTATCGGGCCTTTCCCCGTGTGCCTGTCAGCGCCGTACGGTACCGCGGTGGAAATTGACTCTGAAGCTGGCGCCGCCACCAGCCGCTTCACCGACGCTGACCGAGCCACCGTGGTGCTGCACGATTTCCTTCACCAGGTGCAGGCCCAGGCCACTGCCGCTGCCGGCTGCACGCAGGCGGTGGAAGGGCTCGAAGATCGCTTCGCGGTCACCGACCGGAATGCCGGCGCCCTGGTCACTGACCTCCAGCAGGCCGCGTGCATCCAGGCGCACGCAGATGATGCCGCGGCCACCACCATGGACGATGGCGTTGTGCACCAGGTTGGCGATCACCCGCCCCAGCGCCAGGCTGTCGCCATGGATCCACACGGGCGACTCCGGCGCATCCACCTCGAAGCCATAACCGGCGCCGACCACCAGCGGCGCCAGATCGGCGGCCGCCTCGCGCACCAGCAACGCCAGGTCCAGCCGCTGCAGCGCGCCAACATTGCGATCGAGCCGCTGCAGGTCGAGCAGGTGCTCGGCCACGTTGCCGAGGCGGGCGACATCGGTCAGCAACTGCGATTTCAGTTCCCCCTGCGGCAGCTGCGACAGGCGCGCCTGCACCACCGCGATTGGTACGCGCAGCTCATGCGCGGCATCGGCGAGGAATTTGTCGCGTGCTGCATAGCCCTGCTGCACCTTGTCGATCGCATCGTTGAACGCTTCCACCAACGGTGCAACCTCGGTCGACACCAGCTGCGCATCCAGGCGCGCGCCCGGCTGGCCGATGTCCAGTTCCTTGGCCTGCTGCGCGGAGCGGCGCACGCCGCGCATCGCGCGATGGATCACCGTCGGCATCACCAGCAGCGTGACCACGATCAACGGCAGGAAGAACCACAGGCCGATCAGGCGCAGCACCATCAGCGCGCCATCCAGCAACCCACCCTTTGGAGCGCCACCGACCATCACCGTGATGCGCCGCCCCTCTTCGTTGCGGATCATCACCCGCGCCACATCCAGGTACGGCGGCACCAGCGAACCGAGCTCGGTCGCGCCCAGCGTCGGCAACCGCGCCAGCAGCGGCGCGTGGATGGCCGGAATCGTGCCGCGCTCCAGCCAGACACCCTTGTCGTCGACGGCCGCGAACCAGAGGTTGCCGCCTGCACTGGCATCGAGCTTTTCCCAGCGCGCCTGGTCCAGCACCAGCCGCCCCCCTTCGCTGTGCACCGCCTTGGCCACTGCCTCGGCCATGAACATGTCCATGCCCCAGGTGTCCTTGTCACCCCAGGTCAGGATCAACGCGACCACCGCGAACAGCGCGGTGAAGGCCTGTGCAAGGAACAGGCGCCAGGCCAGGCCCAGGGTGATGGAACGGATCGGACGTGCCATCTCAGGCCTCCGCCAGCAGGTAGCCGACGCCGCGGATCACATGGATCTCCACGCCGGCCCCGGCCTGTTGCAGTGCCTTGCGCAGCTTGGAGATATGCGCGTCGAGTGCGTTGGACTGGATCTCGTCATCGAAGCCGTACACCGCCGCCTCCAGTGCACTGCGGGTGACGGTCCGCCCCTGCCGCATCGCCAGCGCCTGCAGCACCAGCACCTGCCGGCGCGGCAGCGCCAGCAGCTGGCCATCGACCCGGGCCTGCAGCGATTCGAAATCGAACTCCAGCCGGCCCAGTCGCAGGCTCGGTGTCACCATCGCCGAAGGCCGTCGCGACACCGCGCGGATGCGCGCCATCAGTTCCTCGATCGCCACCGGCTTGACCAGATAGTCATCGGCGCCGACATCCAGGCCCTCGACCTTGTCCGACAGCGTGCCCTTGGCAGTCAGCATGATCACCGCCAGGTTCGGACGCAGCGCCCGCGCAACGGCAACGAAGCCAGCGCCATCGCCATCAGGCAACTGGCGGTCGAGCAGCATCAGCTGGTGCACGGGTTCACGCAGCGCGATGGCTGCTTCGGCCAGGCAACCAACCACATCGGCGACCACGCCCTGCCGCTCCAGTCCCGATTGCAGGGCACGGGACAGATCAGGATCGTCTTCGACCAGGAGGATGCGCATCGGGGGCTCGGCTACCGGAAACGGTGCCGATCATAGTGCCTGGCGCCCACTTTTTCCGCTTCGGCCTGCCGGATGCGCCGACGCAATGTTCTGACAATGTTGCCCCCCCATCATGCGCAGCCATACCCCCGCAAAGTCGTTGACCGATGCCGCCACTGCCCCCGACCCTGCTGCGCCCGCTGCTGTTCTCCGCTGCCTTCGGCCTGCCGGTGTTCGCGCAGGCCGCCGACCGCAACCCGGGCGTGCAGGCCGGCATCAGCGCTGGCGCAACCTCGGGCGCGTATGCGCACTACGACGTCAAGCCACTGGTGGTCCCGTCCATTGCCTGGCAGGGCCAGCGCTTCTTCGCCAGCCCCGGCTCGCTGGGCATGTACCTGTACAAGGGCCAGGGCCTGCGCCTTTCGGCGGCGGTCACGCCCTACACGCTGCGCTTCAAGACCGACGACGTGAACGATCCGCAGCTGCGCCGCCTGCACAGCCGGCAGATGTCGGCCATGGCCGGCATCAACGGCGAATACAGCGCCGACTGGGGCATCGTCGAAGCCGGGGTGATGCGTGAGATCACCGGCCACGGCGGAGGTTTCGAATCACGCCTGCACTACAGCTATCCGATCCAGGCCGGCCGCTTCACCTGGGTCCCCAAGGTCGGCGTGGTGCACTCCAGCGCACGCTTGCTGGATTACTACTACGGCATCAGCGATGAGGAAGCGTTGCGCTCCGGACTGGCCGCCTACCAGCCGGGCAGCACGACATCGCCAAGCCTGCAGATCGCCGTCAGCACGCCGCTGGGCACGAAATGGCGAGCGACCGGCGTGGTTGCCAACCAGTGGTTCGGCGATGCAGTGAAGGACAGCCCGATGGCACGACGCGGCACACAGTCGTCGGCCTTCATTTCCCTGATGCGCTCGTTCTGAACGAGCGCCCGCTACGGACAAGGACCCCCCATGGCCTCCGTCTCCCCCGTCTCCGAAGCACACGCGATCCTGCGAGCCCCCGATCTGGACAGCGCCGAGCGCGTCTACCTTGGCCTGATGCCCGACCTTGAGCACGTGAGCGCGCTTGCACGTCGCGCGCTCGGCCAGTCGCGCGTTGCCGACGCGGCCCGGGGATACGCGCTGTCGATGACGCTGGTCGGGCTGCGCCTGCAGGAACTGGAGATGGGCGAGGCCAGCGCGAAAGAGCATCGGCAGGCCACCCTGCGCAGCCTGCGCCAGGCCTTCAGCGCCTGAGCGCAGGCCATCCGCAGTGATGCTGCAGTGCCACGCTCCCGCTCAGCGGAACGTGGTCCATGCCAGCACAGCGGACAACAGGGCAACCCAGATCACCGCCTTGAACGTGCCTTCCAGCATGTTGCCGCCGAACAGCAGTTCAAAGAACGGATTGGGCTTGGAAACCGGCACATGATCGCTCATCGGTGAAAGATCCTGGTGATGGGTGGAGGGTATGCACGCATGCCTGCGCGGGCACCACTCTAGTACAGGTGCGCCGTCGGCGTATGTGCGGGGAACATCCGCTTAACACCCTGCGCGCCAATTCGGGTATGTTCGACCCAACGCTGCGTTCAAGGATGATCGATGCTCAAGCGCGTCCTGTTCCCTGTTGTCGCCCTGCTGCTGTCGGTGCTGGTCATCGCGCTCGGATGGCAGAACCGCCAGCTGCGGCAGATCAACGAGCAGATGGCCACGCAGCTGCAGGACATGCGCCTTGAAGCACATGGCCTGGAGCTGGGCAGTCGCCCGGATGCACTGGCGCTGCGCACCACGCAGCAGACCTTCGTCGATATCGGCGGTGCGCGCGACGTTCCGCAGATCCTCTATTTCTTCTCCACTGCGTGCCGCTACTGCCTGGCCTCGGTACCGCAGCTGCAACAGATCGCCGCAGCCCGCGGCAACAGCGAACTGGTCGGTGTTGGCCTGCCGCCATACGACCAGCTGGCGGACTACGCCGGCAAGCATGCACTGCGCTTCCCGATCGCCATCGACAACGAAGCCGCTGCGTCCACGCGCTATCGCGCCACTGTCACGCCGATGCTGATGGTGCTGGCCGCCGATGGACGCGTTGCCTACAAGCATGTCGGCCAGCTCGACGCCCAGGTCGTGCAGGCCGCCGTGGCGTCGCTCGCACCGAAGCCGGCGCTGCCCTGATCCCGCGTGCCGCGCATCTCTTCGCGGCGCCCTGTTACCGCATTCGCGCCACAACCGGCACTCCCGTGCCTTCGGCAACTGCAACTCCACAACGCCAACCAAGGAGATACACATGATCGGAAAGAAAGTGCTTTCGTCCGTCGCCGGTATCGTCGTTGTCGCGGCCATGGCCTTCGGCGCCAGCCAGGCCTTCGCCGTCTCGCCCAAGACCGGATATGCACCGGGCTGCGAACCGCACCCGCAGTGCCCGTTCGGCAACGCGGGCAAGCACGGCCAGCTGCTGTGCTGCGACCCGCTGTAACCGCATCGGTGCATGGGATCGGCATCGCTGACCTGCCTCACCCGCCGCGGAGCTGAGCCAGCGCCGCGGCCATGACCGGGCCACCCCGCAGTGGCCCACCACGCCGGGCCGCATTGAAGCGCGGCCCGGCACTTCCCGCCCCGGATTCATCCTTCCCGCAGCGACTTGGCGCGCGCTTTACCGGCTTTCGTCGCATACCGGTTTCACACCGCAGGGGGCAGTGCCACGCTGGACTCCCTTCTCCGGAGCACCGTGCCATGCCGATGCTTGCCCTGCTGCTGTTGTGCGCTGGCCTGTTCGGCCGCGATGCCGACGCCGGGGATGCCTCCCTGCGCAGCCAGATCCTGCAGGCCGACGCCGGGCATGCGGGCATGCCCCCGGCACATGAGCCGACGGCCCTGCAGTTGTACCGGTTGCGCCAGGACCGCGTGCTGCGCATGGGCAACCAGCGCCTGCCTGCAGGCGGCCAGCAGCATCAGGCCGGTTCAGCACGTTTCGCGCAGGTCTGGGAACGCGTGGACGGCCACTGGCGGCTGCAGCGCATGATCAGCATCGACGAATGGGTTGCCCAGCGCTGACTCGCGGGCAACGGCAACCCTCGCAAACGAAAAAGCCGGCCCAGGGCCGGCTTCCATCGTGATCCACCGCTGCACCGGCAATGCCGGGAGCCAGGTGGTGGGCGGTACAGGGTTCGAACCTGTGACCCCTACCATGTCAAGGTAGTGCTCTACCGCTGAGCTAACCGCCCATCTTGTTCCTGCCGCCCGAAAGCTGGCCTTGCTACGTAAAAACCCGGCGCCAGGGCCGGGCTCTTCAGTTCACGACAGCCCCCTTCCGGAGACTTCGTGGTGGGCGGTACAGGGTTCGAACCTGTGACCCCTACCATGTCAAGGTAGTGCTCTACCGCTGAGCTAACCGCCCGTTTCTGCTTCTGGACGTCCGCGATTGCGTCGGTGCAGGCCGCGTATATTACGGATGCCGGCCGTGAAGCGCAACACTTTTGTGAAGAAGATGCTGCACCGCCGCGTTCAGCCCAGACTCGCTTCCTTCAGCTGCCGGATCTGGTCACGCACGCGTGCGGCATCCTCGAATTCCAGGTCCTTGGCGTGCTGGTACATCTGCTGTTCCAGGGCCTTGAGACGGGCCGCCAGCTGGGCCGGGCCGAGCGAACGGTAATCGGCTCCGTCCTCGGCAACACCCACCCTGCCCTTGCCCTTGCCCTTCTTGGCCTCCTTCTCCGCGGCGTCCGAACGCGCACCTTCGAGAACGTCGACGATCGGGCGCGCCACCGAGCGCGGCACGATGCCATGTTCTTCGTTGTACTCGACCTGCTTGGCGCGGCGGCGGTCGGTCTCGTCGATCGCTGCCTGCATCGAGCGGGTCACCTTGTCCGCATATAGGATCGCCTTGCCGCGCACATTGCGGGCGGCGCGGCCGATGGTCTGGATCAGCGAGCCGGTGGAGCGCAGGAAGCCTTCCTTGTCGGCGTCGAGGATCGCCACCAGCGACACCTCGGGCATGTCCAGGCCCTCGCGCAGCAGGTTGATGCCCACCAGCACATCGAACTTGCCCAGGCGCAGGTCGCGGATGATCTCCACGCGCTCGACCGTGTCCACGTCCGAGTGCAGGTAACGGACGCGGATGCCGTGTTCGGTCAGGTATTCGGTGAGGTTCTCGGCCATGCGCTTGGTCAGCGTGGTGACCAGCACACGGTCACCCGCCTTGATGCGCGCGTTGGCCTCGCTCATCAGGTCGTCGACCTGGGTGCCCACCGGGCGGATCTCCACCACCGGATCGATCAGGCCTGTCGGGCGCACCACCAGCTCGGTGATCTCGTCGCCGGCCTCGCGGTATTCATACGGGCCCGGCGTGGCGGACACATAGATCGCGCGCGGGCAGCGCTCCTCCCACTCCTCGAAACGCAGCGGCCGGTTGTCCAGTGCCGACGGCAGGCGGAAGCCGAACTCGACCAGGGTCTCCTTGCGCGAGCGATCGCCCTTGAACATGGCACCGATCTGCGGAATGGTCACGTGCGATTCGTCGATGACCAGCAGCGCGTCCGGCGGCAGGTAGTCGAACAGCGTCGGTGGCGGCTCGCCGGCATTCTTGCCGGTCAGGTGCCGCGAGTAGTTCTCGATGCCGTTGCAGAACCCGACCTCGGCCATCATCTCGATGTCGAACTGGGTGCGCTGCGCCAGGCGCTGCGCCTCGACCAGCTTGTTTTCCGCATACAACTGCTCAAGCCGCTCCTTCAACTCCACCTTGATGGTTTCCACCGCGGCCAGCACGCGCTCGCGGGTAGTGGCGTAGTGGGTCTTGGGGTAGACGGTGAAACGCTGCATGTTGCGCATCGTCTCGCCGGTAAGCGGGTCGAACATGGTGATCTTCTCGACCTCGCCGTCGAACAGCTCGATGCGCAGCGCTTCGCTGTCCGACTCGGCCGGGAACACGTCGATCACTTCGCCACGCACGCGGAACGTGCCACGCTGCAGCTCGTACTCGTTGCGCGTGTACTGCAGCTGGGTCAGGTGATTGATCAGGTCGCGCTGGTCGATGCGCTCGCCCTTGGACAGGATCAGGCGCAGCGACAGATAGTCCTCCGGCGCACCCAGGCCATAGATCGCCGACACCGTGGCCACCACGATCGCATCCGGGCGCGACAGCAGGGTCTTGGTCGCGGCCAGCCGCATCTGTTCGATGTGCTCGTTGATCGAACTGTCCTTCTCGATGAAGGTGTCCGACGAAGGCACGTAGGCCTCCGGCTGGTAGTAGTCGTAGTAGCTGACGAAATACTCGACCGCGTTGTGCGGGAAGAACGCCTTGAACTCACCATACAGCTGCGCCGCCAGCGTCTTGTTCGGCGCCATGATCAGCGTCGGCTTCTGCACGTTCTGGATGACGTTGGCGATGGTGTAGGTCTTGCCCGAGCCGGTGACGCCCAGCAGGGTCTGCTTGGCGATGCCCGCTTCGAAGTTGCTGGTCAGCTTCGCGATGGCATCAGGCTGGTCGCCCGCCGGCGAATACGGCGAGACGAGTTCGAAACGGTCGCTCATGGTGTTGCCAGTTCCCGGGAAGGACAAGTATACGGGGCAAGGGGTGACGGCCGGCTGAGGGGTTTCCGGGCAGGCAGGCGCGGCGCGGCCTGATGGCGACGCAGCGGCCGGGGCGCGAGGCTTGAAACCATGCTCCGCATCCCCCGTCCCGATCGTTCGGCACCACGCGGCATGCATCTGGTCGAGATGCTGGTGGTGATCGCCGTCCTTGCCGTTCTGGTGGCCGTGGGTTGGCCCGCCCTGCACCCGCTGCTGCTGCGGCATCGCGCCGACGCCCTGCAGCTGGCCCTGCATGCCAGTCTTTCCAGCGCCCGGAGCGAGGCCCTGAAACGCCGCGAACTGATCGGGCTGTGCGCCAGCGAAGACGGTGAGCACTGCTCCCGCGACTGGAGTGCAGGGTGGATCATCTATCGCAGCGGCAGTCATCGGGGAACACCGGCATCCGCCGAGGACATCCTGACCCACCACCAGGGCCGGACCGACATCGCGATCGTCGCCCAGGCCAGCAGTGGGCGGCCGCTGCTGTTCTTCCAGCCCGATGGGCGCAGTCCCGGCGCCAATCTGACACTGCGCATCTGCGCAGGAAACCGGCTGCATGGCAGGTTGGTCATCAACAACGGCGGCCGCGTCCGCAGCGAGCGGGTCGACCGCACCCTCCCCTGCTGACGGGCCAAAAAGACAAAAGCCGCGATTTCTCGCGGCTTCTGCAGTATCTGGCGCCCGAAGTTGGACTCGAACCAACGACCCCCTGATTAACAGTCAAGTGCTCTAACCGGCTGAGCTATTCGGGCGGGGAGGCGCATTGTACTGGGCGTTCAGAGGAAGATCAACACCTGGTTTACCAGCAATCGGAAACCGTGCCGCTGGCGGTTTTGCGGTTGGCCTGGTCCACGCTCAGCGTCCCGCAGCTGTCCTTGGTCTGGTTGCCCTGGGGCGTCGCAGTCAGCGTGAACGAAGACGCCTTGCCATCGAACGTGATCGCGTAGCGTGTGGTCCCGCCCTCGCGCGGCGACACCTTGCTGGGCAGCGCGAAGCCCGAGTAGGTGTTGTTCACCGAGTAGTAGCGCTCGGCACGCTGTGCGTACTCCACCAGGTCCGCCTTGGCCACGCCCCGGTGTGACTGGCGGATGTACTGCTGGTACGACGGAACGACAATCGCGGCCAGGATGCCGAGCACGATCACCACGATCATCAGTTCGATGAGGGAGAAACCGTGCTGCTTGCCGGGACGACGCAGGGTGCTGGAAAGAGTGTTCAGGCTCATGGGAATGTCTTCGTTACTGGATCTGGCGCCAGGATTGGCGACCGCAGGGATAAGGCACGTACATCGTCGGAGCACCCGCCACGTTGACCGCCATCCAGCAGGCACGTCCACCTCGATCGGCACCCTTTGCCAGGCGCGGCATCACCGAGACATTGACGTCCTTCACCGGTGCAGTGCCGCCGGTATCGAGACTGACGCCGGCCGTGCCCGCGCCGTAGGGCGTACCGGTAATGGACCCGACGCGCGCCTGCTCCAGCGATGCCACACCCGAGATCGGATTGAGGCCGAACAGCCAGTTGCTCCCCTCCGTCGAACAGCCACGGCCACCGGCGGTGGGCATGTAGGTCGGCATGAACACCGTGCCCGACGCCACGGCAGGATTACCAACAAACCGTTCGCCCGCGCCGGGGAGTGCAATGCTCCACCCGCGCGCCGCCCCGGAGAAGGGCGTGGCCGTGACCGTGCGCAGCTTGTTGGTGGTGGTCACCGTATAGGCCAGCAGATTGGCGGGCACGATCGTGGCCTCCGGCTGGTCCTTGCTGGTGTCGTTGACACCGTACAGCGACTGCGCGGTGAGATCCTGCGGGTCATTGTCGAAGGAGAAGCTGCCGGTACCCAGCACCAGCATCACGCCACCACCGGGTCCGGTCACTGCGGTCATGCCGCCGGTGATCGGCTGGCGGTACACCTGGTTGTTGTTGTTGGTCTGGCGCGCGGTGGTGAACACCGGCGTGGTGACCGAGGTCGCCGTGCTTTCCAGGTCGAACTTCCACAGCGCGCCGCGCTGGTCGGCCGCATAGATCGTGTCCGCCAGGCCGTCGCGGCCACGTACGCGCCCCGTCCCACCGGCGCTGTCGGCGCGCCAACGGTCGACGGCCACGATGTTGCCCAAGCCATTGTCACCGGCAGGTGCGGTAGCCGCGGCCTCGGTAGCGCTGATCATGCGCACGGCGCCCGATCCCAGGTCGACCACGAACAGCACGGCCTTGCGGCTGGCGCTGTTGTATCCGTTGCCGAAGATCGCTTTCCACGCCACCCCGGTCCCTTCCTTCACCGGCACGATCACTGGCTTGCCAAGGACATGGCCGATGTTCGCCTTCACGGTGCTGTCGAGCCCCGGCGCCACGTCACTGATTTCCCACAGGCGGTTGCCGGTGCCGAAGCTGGACGGCGTGGTTACATCCAGCGCGAACACCGAGCGCCCACCGGCGCCCGCCGTACCGACCAGTGCCGTGGCCCAGTTGCCACCGATCTGTGCGTCCGCCACCGCGATCGGTCCATCCACGTAGTAGCGATGACGGAAGCGCTGGTCGGACTTGTTGGCCGCCACGTAGGGGTACAGAAGGTTGGCCATGTGGCCCAGCGCCGTGCCAGGAACGTAGGCGAAGGTCTCGCTGCCACCGGCACTGTCACTCACGCCGTTGCCGTTCATGCCACCGTCGAAGGCATGCAGCATGCCGTCGTTGGCACCGACATAGACCATGTAGCGGCCATTGTTGCGCTTGCGGGTCAGATACGTGGCATACGAGGTCGCCATCGCGGTGCTGATGCGCTGGTAGCCATAGTCGTCGCGGGGCGAACTGATCACCGGACTGGAATTGACGATGTCGCCCAGCACGGTGGTACGGGTGCGATAGATGCCCCCCGAGTTGCGTACTTCGCGTGACGCGTCGCCGCGCAGATAAGCCATGGCCGTGGCGATGTCGCCGCCAAGCTTTTCAGCCTCGGTGGCGGAACAGCGCGCAATACCCGGGTACTGTTTCTCATCCTTGTTGCAGAGGTCGGCGAAGGCGATGTTGGTGCTGCTGAAGTCAACTGCAGCATTGCCCTTGGTGGCGACGATGGTGCGCGAACGCTGCGCCCCCAGCTTCTCCGCCGCTTCCCACACCTGCGTGTACTCGGTCTGCTGCGTCTTGTCGTTGACCGCGAGCTTGGAGGCCTTCAGTCGGCTGAACCAATCGGTTTCCTCGTTGGCCACCTCGAACTGGGGCGTGACCGCCAGCGATCCGGTTCCGATACGCGCGCCGGTCAGGCCCTGGCTGCCCGAAGGCGCCGGCCCGGAGGTGACCGACGACAGCACCCGGCGCATGGCCGTGGTGATGTCTGCCGGAGTACGCGCGTTGATGTACTCACCGCGGGTATTGGTCGCGGCATGCCAGATGTCATCCACGGTGCTGGGGTTGTTGTCCTGACGTGGCGGCCAGTTGTTGTAGATGGCTGAACTGGTGTACGGATTCTGCTGCTTGTCCGGATCGAACAGGTTGCCACGCGCACCCAGGGTGATCCCGTAGAAGTTGATGTGCAGGTCCTTGTTGCAGTCCAGCGACTTGTCGGTACTGGTCGCGCACTGCTCCGGCACCGGCACATTGCCCTTGGGCATCGCGGTATCGGTGCGCAATGGGTTGACGTAGTAATACGCCGCGATATCGGCCATCGTATCCGAGTTGCTGTCCGAGAACGGGGCGCCCATTGCCTTGTCGATGTTGCCCGGGGCGGGCGCCAAGGATGTCGGCAGGCTGTTGCCATTGTTGCTGTAGCCATCGGTGAACAACATCACCGCGTTTTTCTGGCAGGAAAGCTTGATGGGGGCCGCTTCATCGGTCCGCATGAACTGCAGACCGGCCGCATTGACCGCATGCCGATTGGGCGTACCGCCATTGGCGGTCAGCGCAATCATGTCGCTGTACAGTTTCGCTTTCTGCGTGATCAGGCTCATGTCCTGAATCGCCAGACGCTTCGCATCATCGGACGAGCTGTTGTACTTCTGGAACTCGTTGATCTTGAAGTAGCCGACATACATGTCGTTGACGTTCATCGCATGCGTCATGCCCGCGATCATCGCGCGGTTTCGGTTGCCGTAGTAGGAGTACCAGTTGGCGAAATTCTGGAGCGCGGCGGCATCACCGGACGCGATGACATACTTCCACATGTCACACCCTGTGCCACATGCACCCGCAATCCTGGTACGCGTGACGCCGGCATATGCATTGGTCGCCCCCGGCAGCTGGGGCCGGGGATCAGCATCGCTGCTGTAGGGCATGAAGAACGTTGCCGGAACATACCTGAGGGATGCGTAATCCGCCGAAGTCCAGCTTCGGCCATTGCCATTGCTGTTTTCGGCGCCGAATGCATACGTTATGTTCCCCCTGCGATCCACGTTTCGGGTCACATTTGCATAGGCCTGGCCCTTGGGCGCAACCATGCCCTTCTGCATCCGCTGGACATCCCAGCTGGCTCTACCAAGGTAACTCTCAGCAAGCGACAGCGAATTACCCGTGTCACGCGGATCAATGAGGGTGGCTGTCGGACTGGCCTGCGGATAGGACACAACCTCTTCCTTGACGACGTTCAGCCAGGGCTCGTACTTGATGGTCGGATCGTAGTACGCCGGGTTGTAGGCGGCCGATCGCGCGAACCCGAATACGTCCAGCGCGGGAATGCCGCTGTTGTCGTTGATACGGGAACCCGGCAGCACATAGAAGTAGTCGCATTCGCCCGCGCCATAGATGGGATTTCCATAGCGATCGTAGTCACTGATGATGTCGTCAACGGTGTTCAGTACACCCTTGGATCTGAAGAAGCTCTGCCGGGCATAGTTCCAGCACGCCGTACCATCCTGCCCCGGGAACTGGGTCTGGAAGGTCATAGAACCCGAATCATCCACCGCCATGATGAACGACGGCGGCGCGGAGACCTTCAGGTTCATCGGGTGCTGCGACAACGTGCCCTGCGCCTGCGCGGCGAACAGGTTCATCGCAAGCCAGGTACCGCCAGCCACCGCCAGCAACAGCCCGGAGCCGGCCAGGATCTTGATCTTTCGGGTCGCCATGACCGGGTTCCTCAAAGCTTGAAAACAGTGTCGACAGCCGCCGAGGAGGTACCCTCGTTGCTGGTGGCGGCATCGCGATCGGAGCCGAACGCGGTGATCTGGTAGACGCGGGTGGGTTCTTCGCTTTCCGGCGTACCCATGCCCAGCGTCGATTCGCCCTGGATGCAGGCATCGATGCGGCGCACGCTGACCACCGGCGCCGCCGACAGCTTCTGCTCACCCACCCAGCGGGTGGGATCGAAGCCGTCATCGCAGATGCGCTTGATGGCGTCAGCCTTCAACGCGCCGCCATCGCCGGTATTGTTGTCGATCTGCTCGATCGACCGCTCCGCGTCACGGACCGCGCGCTCGCTGGCCTGGAACGCCACGTTGGCGGCCCGGTAATTGGAGGACATGCGCTCCTGCATGCTCGCCACCTGCATGCCGACCACGCCGATCAGCGACAGCAGGATCAACAGCATCAGGGCCACATACAGCACCGCGCCGCGCTGCTGCGCGCGCCCCTGGAATCGACGGGAGACGGAGGGCTTCATGGGTCAGTTCCCGAACAGTCGGTTGCGCAGTGCCACGGACACCTCGTAGGAGGCACGGTAACGATCGTCGTAGGTCGTGGGCGGATTGAAACCAACACCGAGCACCCCCAGCTGGGCCACCGCCGTATTGGCCTGCTCGGCCGCGGCCCGCTGCGGGCTGCGTACCAGCAGTCCGAGCTGCACCAGGCCAACCCGCCGCCACGCAGCGACAGCGGCGGCATCGGTACCGGTGCTGACCCCGCTGGCGGTCTTCTGGAAGGCGATTACCCCGGTTGGCGGCGCGGTACTGCTGATGGCCGTCTCGGTATCCTGGCCGTAGAGGAACTGCAGGCTCTCGATGCCCTCCACCAGCTCCTCACCGGTGGCGAACGTGTTGTCACCGGCGCCACGCGCACGGTACAGCGCCGGTTCGCCAGCGGTATTGGTGGCCACGTAGTACGCCATCGATTCCACCCGGTAGACCATGGTCACCGCGTTGTTGGCCGAGTAGGCCGAGAGATCGGCCTTGCTGGCCGTGATCGTGCTGCCGGCGATTTTTCCGGCGAACACATCCACCTTGCTGCAATCGGCCACGGCAAACGCCGAGGGCGTGGTGACGGCACCGGCCGACAGTCGGGCCGCCGCGTCACTGGCAATCGTGATGTCCGGCGAAGCACCGGAACCGATGGACAGCACCGGCGAGCCTTCCGGCGCCAGGTAACGCATCACGATGATGTCGCTGCCACCACGCGGTGCAGGCTTCAGATTGGTGATCGCCGACGGCGTGCTGCCGGCCGCCCCCCAGCTTGCGCCGAGGGTCAGCTTGTTGCCAGGCGCGGTTCCCTGCGCCTCGTAACCCTGGATCGGCACCGAGAAATCCATCGGGCTGCCATCACCTGGCTTCACGCCAGCGATGTTGACCTTGACACTGTCCTGGGCGCGCACCAGATGCGCCTGGTCGTTCACGCAGCCCATGTGCCCGGCCATCCGGATGTCGCGCTCGAGGAACTCCAGTGCGAATCGGGCGTTTTCCTGGGTGCGCGCGACACCTTCGGACAGCTGCGACGCCGCCCGCGAGGCCATGAAGATCTGGGTCACGCCCAGCATCAGCACCAGGCCGATGACCAGCGAGATCAGCAGTTCCACCAGCGAAAGGCCGGCTGCATGGCTGGCAGTGGAAGGCGCGCGCTTCATAGACGGGTAACCAGGGTGAACGTGGTGATGCTGTCGGGGTTGGCTGCATTCCAGCGCTCATCTCCCCAGCCGATGCCGACGGTGACCAAGCCGTCGTTGACGGTCACGTTGGCGCTGGCCTTCCCGCCCAGGACCTTGACGACCTGGCATTGCCAGCGCGCCACATTCGCCTTGGAGGCTGTCTGGTCGGCACTGTTGGGCCAGGTGCACGGGCCAGCAGGCGCGGTGACCGAGCCGGCGGTGAAGGAGGCCTTGGTGTATTCGCCACCATTGAGGGTTTCGCTGCGCTGTACGCGCATCAACTCGATCAGGTCGTAGGCCAGGCTGGTGGCCTGGGTACGCTGGCTGGCGCTCTGCACGAAGCGGACGTTCATGGTCTGCAGCAGCGCGAAGCCCAGCAGGCCGAACGCCAGCACCAGCAGCGCGATCAGCACCTCGATCAGGCTGAAGCCACGACTGCGGGCATGACCACCCAGGCCGGAACGACGACGTTTCATTTGCAGGTTCCTGCGGTGGAGCGGACCTGCCCTGAGAACAGCACGGTCAGGGTCCGCATGGGGTCACCGGCCTTGCAGCCTTGCGGCACCAGGCTCACGGTCTGGTCGGCGGACGCGCGGCGGCGCCCCTGGGAATCGAAGGCGATGACGGCCTGGCTGGGAACCTCGACCGCCAGGCTGCTGCTGCCCTTGGAGAAGCGCAGCACGCTTTCGCTGCCGCTGATGGAGCCATCGCCATCGGCGTCGCCCCAGGCAAGCATGCCCTTGCTCCACTCGCCGTCGCAGGACGTGCCGTTGCTGCTGCCGCAGACCCCGCCACCGTGGCGGTTGCGGATGGCCTCGCTGCGGGCGAGCGACAACAGACCGATCACCTCGTTGTTGGTGGTGGTCAGGCGGTTGGAGCGCATCGCGGTGCGGAAGCTGGGATAGGAGATGCTGGCCAGAATGACCAGGATGACCAGCGTGATCATCAACTCGACCAGCGTGAAGCCGTTTTGCCGGCGCATAGACATTGGACGCTCCCCAGCGTGTTGATGGCCACGATGGGCCATCGTCCTGCCACCGGCAAGCGGCGGCAGGATGAACGGTCAATCCAGGGCGACGGGCGTCAAAGCCTTGACGACCCGCCCCGCCCCACCCCGGCCGGCGCGATCCCCAACGCGCCGGCGCAGGCTCAGGCCAGCACCTGGTAGCAGGGCTGGTACTCACCGGAGATCTTCATCCGGCGCTGCTCGACGAAAGCGCGCAGCAGCCCGTCCAGGGCCTGCATCATGTCCGGGTCGCCATGGATCTGGAACGGCCCGAACGCTTCGATGCGGCGCATGCCGTCTTCCTTCACGTTGCCGGCGACAATGCCCGAGAACGCCCGGCGCAGGTCCGCCGCCAGCGCATGCGGCGCACGCCCGTGGTGCAGGTCCAGCGCCGCCATTGCCTCGTGGGTAGGCACGAACGGCTGCTGGTACTCCCACGGAATCTCGATCGACCAGTTGAAGAAGAACGAGTCCTTCTGCGCCAGGCGGTGCTCGCGCACGCGCTTGATGCCATTGGCCATCTTCTTCGCCACCGCGACCGGGTCGCCGATGATGATCTCGTAGCGCTCGGCGGCTTCGTCACCCAGGGTCAGGCGGATGAAGCGGTCGATCTGCTCGAAGTACGGCGCCGCCACGGTCGGTCCGGTCAGGATCAGCGGGAACGGCAGGTCCTTGTTCTCCTCGCGCAGCAGGATGCCGAGCAGGTACAGGATCTCCTCGGCGGTGCCAACGCCACCGGCGAACACGATGATGCCGTGGCCGATGCGGACGAAGGCCTCCAGGCGCTTCTCGATGTCCGGCATGATCACCAGGTGGTTGACGATCGGGTTCGGCGACTCGGCGGCGATGATGCCCGGCTCGGTCAGGCCGATGTAACGGGTGACCGTCCTGCGCTGCTTGGCATGGGCGATGGTGGCCCCCTTCATCGGGCCCTTCATCGCACCCGGGCCGCAGCCGGTGCAGATGTCCAGGCCACGCAGGCCGAGCTCATAGCCCACCTGCTTGGTGTACAGGTACTCGTCGCGAGAGATCGAGTGGCCGCCCCAGCAGACCACCAGGTTCGGGTCGCCCGGATTGAGGATGCGCGCGTTGCGCAGCAGGCCGAACACCGCATTGGTGATGCCTTCGGACGACTCCAGTTCGGCCGCGTAGGCCGGGCCCATCTCGATGGCCATGTAGGCCAGGTCACGCACCACCGCGAACAGCAGCTCGGCAACGCCGCGGATGATCTCGCCATCGACGAAGGCCATCGCCGGTGCGTTGACCAGGTCGATGCGCACGCCGCGATCCTGCTGCGCCACCTGGATGTCGAAATCGGGATAGAGATCGCGCGCCGCGCGCGGATCGTCAGAGGCGCTGCCACTGGTCAGCACGGCCAACGCACAGCGGCGCAGCAGCTCGTGCATGCCGCCGGCAGACGCATCGCGCAGGCGGGCTACTTCGGCCCGCGACAGCACATCCAGCCCACCGCGCGGGTAGATCCGCGCGTCCTGCACCGGCAGTGCGCGGGCTGATTTTTCGTTCGTGGTCATATCCAATTTTTCGCTTCCTTCAAGGTTTCCGACTGTACTGCCGCCCCCTTAAAAAGCAAAACGGCCGGGAAGCCCGACCGTTGGATGTGTGCTCCCTGCGTTCGCCTTTCCGGGACCGCATCGGCGGCGTTGGCACCGCGCACATTTCTGGATGCTACGCCGATGCAGAGTGGCCTGCAAGGACTTTCGCCTGAACGGAAAACGGCCGGGTTTCCCCGGCCGTTTTCACTTACTGCTTCAGGCTCTGATTGATCAGAACTTGTACTTCAGGGTCAGCTGCATCGACCAGCGCGACACGGCGGTGTTGCCCTTGTCGTTGTTGTTTTCCTGGATCGAGGAATTGTCGGTACGGCCGGTGAAGTTGTACAGGTACTTGCCGGTAGCCGGGTCGATACCCGAGTAGTTGGCAACGCGACGGGTGGCGTAGAAGCCGTAGTCGTCGATCAGGCCCCACTTCTTGTTCAGCAGGTTGCCGACATTCATGATGTCCAGGGCGACTTCACCCTTGTGACCCTTCACGAAGCCCGGGAATTCCTGGCTGATACGGACGTCGAAGCTGTTGACCCACTTGGCGCGGTGCGAGTTGGCCGGGACCACGCTGCCACGGTAGGCCTCGAGCTCCGGGTTCTGCGCCAGCCATTCGAAGAACTTCTTCTCCATGTCGGCACCACCGGTGAAGATCACGTCACCCGGGCCCTTCGGCACGTAGAACAGGTCGTTGGTACCGGCACCGTCACCATTCACGTCGTTGTAGTAGACGTAGCTGTACGGACGGCCCGAACGGCCTTCATAGAACAGGCCAACGCGGGTGGCATTGTCACCGAAGAAGTTGTGCTTCCACTCCAGGGTGCCGGTGATGCGGTCCTTGATCGCGTAGCGCGAGTTGTACGCAACGTTGTCGTTGGCGTTCAGGCTCAGCGTGTTGTTCCAGTTCGAGGTGTTCTGCGAGCTGGACAGCGGGCTCACTTCCTTGGACTGGGTGTAGGTGTAACCCAGCGACCAGCCCCAGTTCTCGGTCAGCGGCTTGGCCAGCGAGAAGGTAGCCTGCGAGCCACGACCCTTGTCGGTGTTGCGCAGCAGGATCACGTCGCCGATGTCACCCGGGCGGTTGACGCGGTCACCCGGGCAGGTCAGATCGGTCGCCGAGCAGGCGCGACCGTTCTTCTGGCCAGCCTGCATGCCGTTCGGGCCGGCATTGGCGCCGTTCATGCCGTAGTCGTTCCAGTACAGCGCGCGACCATCCTGACCGACCGAACGCTTGGCATTCGGGGACATCACGTCCAGGCGGTCGAAGTACAGACCATCCTTGACCTTGGTGAACAGCACTTCAGCCGACGCCACGATGCCGTACCACGGCAGCTCATGGTCGAACGCCAGGTTGGCCTTCCACACCGACGGCAGGCGGGTGCCCGGGGCGATCAGGTCGACGTTCTGGCGGGCCGAGGCCAGCGACGGGTTCGGGATGTACGGGTTGTCGGCGTCGAAGCTGAAGCCACCCGGGTTGCGGGTCAGGTTGTACTCGGAGTAGTTCAGGCCGGTGTTCTGGTAGGCACCTGCCAGCCACACGTTCGGTGCAGCACCGCCGAACAGGCCAACGCCACCGCGCAGCTGGGTCGGACGATCAGTGTCGAAGGTGTAGTTGAAGCCGACGCGCGGCTGGAACAGCTTCTTGTCGACCAGCTGGGTGTTGTTGAAGCCGTACAGCTGTTCGATGCGCGGGTTGTACAGGCGCTGGGTGCTGAAGTCCGGCATGTCGATACGGATACCGAACATCAGGCTCAGGTTGTAGTTGATCGCCCAGGTGTCCTGGATGAACAGGCCGGTGTTCTTCAGGTGGAACTTGGCCGGGATGTCGTCAACGCTGCCGCCGGCGCGCGGGACGCGCACCTGGTAGGCCGACGGGGTACCGGCTTCGAACGCAGCCAGGTCGGCGAATTCGTACGCGCCGTACAGGTTGCGGCCGTAGAAGTTCATCAGGTCGTTGTCGGTGTAATCGAAACCGAACTTGACGGTGTGGTCACCGATGTACCAGGTACCGGCACCGAAGGCGCTCAGTTCCTTCGACTCGACGATGTTGGTGTGGGTGTTCTGCTCGGTACCCAGGTACAGCGAGTTGTTGCCGAAGCGCACGCGGATCTGCGGCAGGTGCGAGGCAGCAACGCGGTTGGACGAGTAGTCCTTGTGCGAAACCTTGAACTCGGTCGAGAAGTTCTCGGACCAGTCACTGAACAGTTCACCCATCCAGGTTTCGTACTGGGTCGGCTGGGTGTACCAGAAGTCGCTCAGCGAGATGGCGCTGTTGTTGACCTGCGGGAAGCGGACGACGTCCTGCTTCATCTTGTTGTAGCGCAGGGCCGCGCGGTGGTTCTCGTTGATGTTCCAGTCGAGCTTGATCGCGTACTCTTCGATCGAGGTCTTGTTGTCCAGCGCACCGATGCCGCCGACCGGGTAGCCCAGATCAGACATGCGCTTCTGCACGCGGGCGATGTCGGCGTCGCTGATGCCGTTCGGCTTGTTGTACGGGGTTTCGCCGAGGCTCACGCCGCCGCCGCTACGCTCGTACTTTTCATAGTTGGTGAAGAAGAACAGCTTGTCCTTGACGATCGGGCCGCCCAGGGTCATGCCGTAGGTCTTCTCGTCCTTGAAGCCGTTGAAGTCCGTCGTGTCACCTTCCAGGCGCGTACGGATCATGTCCTTGTCGCGGTACGAGCCGTACACGGTGCCGTGGAACTCGTTGGTACCCGACTTGGTCACGGCGTTGATCACCGCACCGGTACCACCGGCGATGGTGGTGTCGTAGTTGGCCAGGTCGATGTTGATTTCCTGGATGGCGTCCATCGACACCGGCTGACGCTCGGTCGGCAGGTTGTTGGAGCCCAGGCCGAACGGATCGGAGGCGCTGATGCCGTCGATGCGGATGGCGTTGTAGCGGGTGTTCTGGCCACCGGCCGAGATCGCGCCGTCAGCCTTGCTGACCTGCGAGATGCGCGGGTCCAGGCGGATGTAGTCCTGGATGTTGCGGTTGGCCGACGGCAGCGCGTCCATCGTTTCGCGGGTCACGTTGCTGCCGGTGCCCATCTTGTTGGCACTGAACAGGTCCAGGCCGCCCGCGGTGGCGACAACGTTCACCGCGTCCAGGTTGGTCGCAGCCAGGTCACCGCCGAGGCTGGCGTTGACGGTGTTGACCTGGTTCAGGTTCAGGAAGACACCTTCTTCGGTCTTGGTACCTTCACCGGACTTGGTGATGGTGATGGTGTACGGACCACCCACGCGCAGACCGCG
Source organism: Stenotrophomonas maltophilia (assembly GCF_013464915.1). Taxonomy (GTDB): domain Bacteria; phylum Pseudomonadota; class Gammaproteobacteria; order Xanthomonadales; family Xanthomonadaceae; genus Stenotrophomonas; species Stenotrophomonas maltophilia_AT. The sequence goes on along the minus strand of NZ_RAVT01000042.1, from coordinate 25,241 downwards.
CGCGTTGTATCGACCCGACGCATCGGTGGTGGCACGCGAAACAGTGCCCGACTCGGTGTGGGTGATGGTGACTTCAGCGCCGGCGACAGGCTGGCCTGCGGCGGACATCACCTGGCCGCCGACACCGGCAGAGGTGCTCTGGGCGAAGGCGGGAGCGGCGGCGAGTGCGGCCACGAGACCAAGGGTAAGCTTGGACATCCGGAGTGGGTGGGTCATTTTTCGGTAGCCTCGATGCGAGTTGGCGATGGCGGAAAAAAAGCGCATCCAAACAGCCCTGCGGGTGGCTGGTCGGAGATTTATCTGGGGTTCCCTACCGCTTGGCTGAAGGCAGCCATAACGGTTAACACTAGATTAACACGCTACGCCATCAATGTGACGGTTGTGCGACAAACGGCACCGGATCGCAACGCAATCGTGACGGGTTCTTCACTCCGCCTTTCCCCGGGGCTCACTCGCCGGGAAATGCCCCGCTGGCATCGAGAATCTGGCCCCGCCAGGCGCTGCCAGCGCTGGACAGCAGAGCCACGGCCGCAGCGGCGGCCACCTCCGGGCCCTGCGCGGCCGGGTCCTGGTCAACCGAATAGGCCCGGGCGCGCAGCGCCGTGCGCAGGGGGCCCGGGTACAGGCCACTGACCCGCACCGGGCTGCGACCGAGTTCGTCGTGCAGACTGGTGATCAGCCCGCGCAGGCCATGCTGGGCCACGCCGTACCCCCCCCAATAGGCCTGCCCCACCCGTTCGGCGGCATCGACCGCAAACACCAGGGCCGCATCCTCGCGCTGCCGCAGCAGCGGCAGGCAGGCTTGGGCCAGCCACGCCGGAGCAGTCAGGGTGACATGCACCGCACGGGCGAAACTGGCGGGGTCGGCCAGTTCGAACGGGGTCAATCCGGGGAAATGGGCGGCACAGACCAGCAGTCCATCCAGCCGTCCCAGCTCGCGCTGCAGGGCCTGGGCCAGTTCGGCATAGTCGTCGGGGCCCGCACCCTCAAGATCCAGCGGATACAGCAGCGGTTCCGGGCCGACGGCCTGGACCTGGGCATAGACACGGTCCAGCCGGCGCGGCTTGCGGCCCAGCAGGACCACGGTCGCCCCGGCGGCGGCGGCGGCAACGGCTGCTGCACTGCCCAGCCCACCACCGGCGCCGGCAACCAGCACCACGCGATCCTGCAACGGGCGGCCATCGAGCGCCCCGTTGGCCGGTGACGTCGATGGCCAGGCACTCATCCCTGGGTCGCCTCTTCGACGATGCGCTTGAGCTCGCCGGCTTCAAACAGTTCCAGGACGATGTCGCAGCCGCCGATCAGCTCGCCGTTGATGAACAGCTGCGGGAAGGTCGGCAGGTTGGAGAACCGCGGCAGGTTGGCGCGGATCTCGGGTTCTTCCAGCACGTTGACGGTGCGCAGGGTGACCGCGCCGGCTGCCATCAACGCCTGTACGGCGCGGCTGGAGAAGCCGCACATCGGGTATTGCGGGGTGCCCTTCATGAACAGCACGAGCGGGTAACGATCGACCTCGGCCTGGATTTGCTGCATTACCGCCACAACCTCACTCCTTGCTTCGCCGGACAAACCGACCGCGGTGGTCGGCTAGACTGCCCACGGTAGCCGCCATTGTAAGCGGATGGAACCGGCTGCCGCCGCCCCTCTGGCCACGAACCTGTCCATGCCTGTCGAATTGCCTGCCCTGCCCTACCTTTCCGGCTCCCTGCAGCCGCACCTGTCCGCACAGACCCTGGAGCTGCACCACGGCCGCCACCATCGCGCCTATGTGGATGCAGTCAATGCCGGCATCCTCGGCACCGAGTGGGAAGAAGCGTCACTGGAGGAGATCGTCCGCCAGGCCCAGGGAAAGCTGTTCGATGCGGCCGCCCAGGCGTGGAACCACGGCTTCTACTGGCAGTGCCTGCGGCCCCGTGGCGGCGGCGAACCGCAGGGCCGCCTGGGCGAGCTGGTGAAGCGCCAGTTCGGCGACGTGCAGCGCCTGCGCGAGGAATTCAACCGCACCGCGCTGGGCCTGTTCGGCTCGGGCTGGGTGTGGCTGGTGCAGCATCCTGGCGGGCAGCTGGGCATCCAGGCCACCCGCAATGCCGGCACGCCGCTGACGGGTGAAAGCACGCCGCTGCTGTGCTGCGATGTCTGGGAACATGCCTACTACACCGACTACCAGAATGACCGCGCGCGCTATCTGGATGCGTTCTGGCAGCTGGTCAACTGGGAATTCGCCGAAAGCCAGCTGCGCTGAGGGGGCTCGGCCACGGGGTAGTGCCGGCCGCTGGCCGGCATCCCCATACGCGCACGGACATACCCGATCTGCCGGCCAGCGGCCGSCACTACCGGGAAACAGAACAGAGCTTCACGCGCTCTCGTGCGCGGCCACCGCGTCCATCACCCGCGCCGAATACACCAGCGCCGCACCGGCATTGAGCGACACCGCCACACCGAGCGCCTCGGCGATTTCCTCGCGGCTGGCGCCGTGCTTCAGCGCGGCATCCACGTGCACGGTGATGCAGCCGTCGCAGCGGGTGGTGACCGCCACCGCCAGCGCGATCAGCTCGCGCGTCTTCGCATCGAGGTGGTTGGTCTGGGCACCGGCATTGGCCAGCGTGGCGTAGCCCTTGACCGTGTCGGGCGAAAGCTTGCCGATCTCGCCGATGCGGCCCTTCAGTTCCTTGCGGTAGGCATTCCAGTCGAGCATGGTCGTGACTCCTGTGAAAGGAGCTCCACGCTACCACCGGCAATGCTGCGCCGATGGCTGCACCGGCGCTTCACAGCGTTGCAGCCATCGGCGCAGGGTAGTGCCGGCCGCTGGCCGGCACCCTTTGTTCAGCGGTTGCGCAGCGCGTGCACCGCCGGCGCCACCTGGGCCTGGCGATCCAGCTCCAGCCCTACCTGGTCCAGCGCATCGGCCAGCGCGGCGGCCTCATCATCGCGCAGCGTGGCGTGGCCGACCTTGCGGCCTTCGCGCGGCTCCTTGCCGTAGTCGTGCCAATGGCCGCTGGCCTGGGCCAGTACCGGTGCCGGGTCGGGCATCGCGCCCAGCCAGTTCAGCATGCAGGCGTGGCCGAGCATGCGGGTGCTGCCCAGCGGCAGGCCCAGCACGGCGCGCAGGTGGTTCTCGAACTGCGAGGTCTCGCTGCCTTCGATGGTCCAGTGGCCGGAGTTGTGCACGCGCGGCGCCATCTCGTTGGCCAGCAGTTCGCCATCACGGCAGAACAGCTCCAGCGCGAACACGCCGACGTACTGCAGGTGTTCGGCGACACGGCGGGCATAGCCGATCGCGGCCTGCTGCTCGGCATCGGACAGCACGGCCGGGGCCACGCTGGCCGACAGCACGCCGTCGACATGCCAGTTGCCGGTGACTGGCCAGGCCTCGAAGCTGCCATCGCGGCCACGCACGGCGACCACGCTGACCTCGCGCTGGAACGCCACGAAGCCTTCCAGGATCAGGCCGGTGCGGTCGACCTGCGCACCCAGTGCATCCCACGCGGCGTCGATGTCAGCCTCGCTGCGCAGGCGGAACTGGCCTTTGCCGTCGTAACCAAGGCGGCGGGTCTTGAGGATGCACGGCAGGCCGAACTCAGCCGCCTTCGCCGCCAGCTCGTCACGGCTGCGGATATCGGCGAAGGCCGGCAGCGGGATGCCCAGCTGCTGGAACAGGGTCTTCTCGCTCAACCGGTCCTGGGCTACCGCCAGCGCGGCCGGCGGTGGATAGACCGGCACGCGGTCGGCCAGGAACTGTGCGCTGTCAGCGGGCACGTTCTCGAAATCGAAGGTGACCACATCGACCTTGGCGGCGAACGCCGCCAGCGCCTGGCGGTCATCGAAGGCACCGACGGTGAGCGGCGCCAACGGGCCGCTGCAGGCGTCGACCGCCGGGTCGTACAGCTCGAAGCGCAGTCCCAGCGGTGCACCGGCCAGTACCATCATGCGGGCGAGCTGGCCGCCGCCCAGGATGCCGACGGTCAGGCTCATTGGCGCGGATCGTCGTGGGCCATCACGTCTTCGGTCTGGCGTGCACGGAAGGCATCGAGGGCCTGGCCGATCGCCGGCTGGTCGCTGGCCAGCATCGCAGCGGCGAACAGCGCGGCGTTGGACGCGCCGGCGTTGCCGATGGCGAAGGTGGCAACCGGAATGCCGGCCGGCATCTGCACGATCGACAGCAGCGAGTCCATGCCGTTGAGGGCCTTGGACTGCACCGGCACACCCAGCACCGGCACGGCGGTCTTGGCGGCGATCATGCCCGGCAGGTGCGCGGCCCCGCCGGCACCGGCGATGATCGCGCGCAGGCCCCGCGGGCCCGCCTGCTCGGCGTAACTGAACAACACATCCGGCGTCCGATGCGCGGACACCACCTTCACTTCGAACGGAACACCCAGGGCTTCAAGCTTCTGGGCGGCGTGCTGCATGGTTTCCCAGTCGGAACGGGAACCCATGACGATGCCGACAAGCGGCGCGATCGGGTTGGGGGTCATTGGCCGTCACCTGCCTTAAAGACGTATTCTAGCCATCTTCCACGCAAGACGAAGAACCATGGATCGCAAGCTGCTCGACCTGCTGGTGTCGCCGGACACCCGCCAGCCCCTGTCCCTGCTGGATGGCAAGGGCCTGGAAGCCCTCAACAAGGCCATTTCCGCCGGCGCGGTGAACAAGGCCGATGGCAACCCGCTGGCGCAGCCGCTGCGCGAAGCGCTGGTCACCCGCGACCGCAAGCAGGTGTTCCGCGTCGACGACGGCATCCCGGTGCTGCTGGCCGAGGAAGCCATTCCCACCGCCCAGATCACTGACTTCCCGGCCGCATGAGCGCGCTGCCGACGCCGGATGCGGCCGTTGTCGCCGCCGATGTCGCGCGTGCGCTGGCCGAGGACCTGGGCAGCGGCGACGTCACCGCCGCCCTGCTGCCCGACCAGGCCGACAGCGCTTACCTGCTGTGCAAGCAGGACGGAGTGATCGCCGGCCGCCCCTGGTTCGACGCCACCCACCGCGCGCTCGACCCGAACGTGCGCATCGAATGGCGTGTCTCCGAAGGTGACGCGGTCACTGCCGGCACCGTGCTGGCCCTGCTGCACGGGCGCAGCCGCAGCCTGGTCAGTGCCGAGCGCACGTCGCTGAACTTCCTGCAGACGCTGTCCGGCACCGCCACCACCACTGCCCGCTATGTGGCGGCCGTGGCCGGTACCGGCACGCGCATCCTCGACACCCGCAAGACCCTGCCCGGCCTGCGCCTGGCGCAGAAGTACGCAGTGCGCTGTGGCGGCGGCGAGAACCACCGCTTCGGCCTGTACGACACGGTGATGCTGAAGGAAAACCACATCCGTGCCGCCGGTTCGCTGGCCGCGGCCGTGGCTGCCGCACGCCGGCAATGGCCTGGGTTGCCGCTGGTGGTCGAGGTCGAGGATCTTGCGCAGCTGCGCCAGGCACTGGAAGCCGGCTGCGAGCGCATCCTGCTGGATGACTTCAGCCCCGACCTGCGCCGCGAGGCGGTGCGCATCACGGCGGGCCGCATCCCGCTGGAAGTCTCCGGCAGCGTCGGACTGGGTGGCCTGCGTTCGATCGCCGAAGACGGCGTGGACTGCATCTCCATCGGCGGACTGACCAAGCACGTGCAGGCCATCGATCTGTCGCTGAAGCTGGGCCCGCCGCCGGGCTGAGGCCTGCAGGACCTTGTAGAGCCGAGCCTGCGCTCGGCTGCCTCTCGATCTGCAGCGAGCCCCACACGCGCTCCAGACAATGAGCCGAGCATGGGCTCGGCTCTACAGGATCCGTTCGCCTTCACGGCTCGGCCACGGCGTCCTCTGCGACCCTGCGGTCATCCCCCACAGGAGCCGCGCATGCGCCGGATGCTCTTTCCTGCCTGCCTGCTGCTGGTCGCGGCCCCGCTGTCCGCGGCTGCCGCCGAGGCCTGCGATGTTCCGCCCCGCTTCGGCTTGAGCCCGTTGGCGGTGGCCATCCGCAATACCGCCTGCAACGAGCACCGGTTGTGGTTCCGCTCCTTCATCGATCGTGATGGGCGCGCCGCCAGCCTCAGCGTCACCGAGGCCGAAAGCGATCACCTGGCCGACAATGGACTGATCGCCTGGCAGCGCGTGGCCGGCTACTGGCGCAACAGCGGCACGCTCAACGCGATGGGCAGCATCGCGGGGGCCAGCAGCTGCCTGGCGCCGTTGGGCACGCGCTACACCGACAGTGACTGCCGGGCGTTCCTGATCGACAACCCGTGGTCGGCTGCCTTCATTTCCTGGGTGATGGTGCGTGCCGGTGTTCCAGGCTTCAACACCTCGCCACGCCACATCGACTACATCCGCGCGGCCTACCAGGGCGGCCCATCGGGCGTGCCTTACCGCTTGGTCGACCCCGCCACCGCCAAGCCCGCGCCCGGCGACCTGCTGTGCTTCCTGCGTGACCGCAGCACCACGCTCAGCTACAGCGGGCTGGTGCAGGCGCTGGGCAATGGCTCGGTGGGCCATTGGAAATCGCATTGCGAAGTGGTGGTGGCGGCCAACCTCGGCGGCGACCAGACGCTGTACCTGGTTGGCGGCAACGTGATGAACACGGTGGCGATGCGGTTGCTGCAGCTTGATCGTACCGGGCTGATCAAGCTGCCACCGGCGCGCGAACGCAACAGCACCGGCATTGACCCCAGCTGCACCCCGGGGCGCGAGGAAGAATGCAGTTTCAACCGCCAGGACTGGGCAGCGCTGCTGCAGTTGACCGCCACATCACCGCTGGTGATGCCCTCGCCCACTACGACGCCGATGCAGCCCGCCCCGGCACCGCAACCGGTCATCGTGCCCGCGCAGCCGGTGTCTGGCGAACCACAACCACAGCGGTGAATGCAGCGCTTGATCCAGCGCGCGTTCGCCGCCATCTTTGCCGGATCGACCTCTGACGGCTGACGCCATGCCCACCCTGCTGCTGTTGCTGATTGCCGGCGGAATCATCTACTTCTTCTGGAACGCCGCACGTTCGGCCGCCGAGCGCGCGGTCGAGCTGGGGCGCAATGCCTGCCGCGCTGCCGATGTGCAATGGCTGGACCAGGCGGTGCACGCTACCGGCCTGCGACTGTCGCGTGGCGAAGATGGACGGCTCGGTTTCGAGCGTACGTTCAAGTTCGAGTATTCCTACGATGGCATCGATCGCCATGTAGGCCGCATGGTGCTGCGCGGCGACCAGCTGATCTCGTTCACCGGCCCGGGGGCGGCGCGGATCAGCCAGATCCGGCCGGATGTGGAGGATGCCGAGGATGTGTAAGCGGTAGCGCCGGGCCGTGCCCGGCGAGTGCAGCGGCAGCAATGTGCCGACCAACGGTCGGCACCCACCATTACTTGACCACGCGCAGGTTCGGGCGGCCCTTGGGCGGCGGGCTGGCCGGCGGCGTATCGTCCGGCGGCGTACCTTCATCGTGCAGCAGCTCATCGCTGGTCGGCGCGGTGTCGTTGCCCGGAATATCGTCCGGCAGCGCCATGCCCTGCCCGGTCTCGCGGGCGTAGACGGCCAGCACGGCGCTGATCGGTACCTGCACCGGATAGCTGGTGCCGGAGAAGCGCGCCGAGAAGCTCACCATCTCGTTGTCGATCATCAGCCGTACGACGGCACGTTCGGCGATGTTGAGCACGACCCGGCCATCCTTCACCGCCGAAGGCGGGACCTGCACGCCGGGAACCCCGGCGTCGACCAGGATGTGCGGGGTCAGCTGGTTGTCGTTGATCCATTCCACCAGCGCCCGCAGCAGGTACGGGCGGTGGCTGGTCATGTGGAAGAAGTCTTCGGTCATGCGTGAAGTGTACGCGCCCGGCGCCCCGCCGGGGCGGATCGCCTGCACGCTGGTCGGCGTGCAGACGGATAACGCATGGCTGGGTCAGACCGGCAGATCGCGCAGTTTCTTTTCCTGATCGGTCAGGCTGCGGACGAAACCGGGGTGGCGGAAGATGCGGTTGCCGTAGTCCTCGATCGGCTTGCCGTCCTTCGGCAGCGGCACGTCCAGCGACTGCAGGCGCCAGATGATCGGCGCCATCGCGCAGTCGGCCAGGCTCATTTCCGGGTTGAGGAAGAACTTGCTGGCCTTGAACAGCGGCAGCGAGGCGGTCAGCAGCTCCTTCAGGCGCTTGCGGCCGGCCTCGGCCTGGGTCTTGTTGCCGAGCTGGATGGCCTGCACCTGCGGCACCCAGTCGTGCTCGATGCGCAGCATCGCCAGGCGGATGCGTGCACGCGAGAGCGGATCGACCGGCATCAGCGGCGGATGCGGATAACGTTCGTCCAGGTACTCGCTGACCACCGACGCGGCGTACAGCACCAGCTCGCGTTCGACCAGGGTCGGCACCGAATGGTACGGATTGAGGTCGATCAGGTCTTCAGGCGGGTTCTGCGGATCGACCGGAACGAAGTCGAACGTGACCCCCTTCGCCGCCAGGACCAGACGTACACGGTGGCACAGTACATCGTCGTTCGAGGAAAACAGCGTCAGTGTATTGCGCATGCGTACGCTCGCCGCCATCAAAGGCTCTCCCACGACAGGAGACCGCCTGCCGCATCGGCGCCGCCGGCACCGTGCCGGCGATCGACTCCTCCCCGAGTGTGCAACCGACCATCACAAAAGCCAATAGGCCCGTGCGATGGCCGACAGCATAATCAGTGAACGTCCTTCCAGTATTCCTTCTTCAACAGGTACAGCAGGAAGGTCAGCAGGGCCAGGAACAGGATCACCCACACGCCCAGCTGCTGGCGCTTGAGCGCGGCCGGTTCACCGGCATATTCGAGGAAGTTGGTGATGTCCCGCACGGCCTGGTCGTACTGCCCGGCATCGACCGAACCCGGCGTTTCGATCTTCAGGCCGGTCACCGGCGGGTCCATCCCCGGCGCTTCAGGCTTGCCATGCACGGCATGCTGCAGGCCCTGCATCTCCCACAGCGGGTTGGGCATGGACGCGTTGGCGAACAGCGCGTTGTTCCAGCCCAGCGGCCGGCTGCTGTCCAGGTAGAACGACTTGAGATAGGTGTAGACCCAGTCGCTGCCGCGCACCCGCGCGATCAGGCTGAGGTCCGGTGGCATCTTGCCGAACCACTTCTCGGCGTTCTCCTTGGGCATCGCCACCGGGATCGGGTCGCCGATCGCCGAGCCGGTGAAGTTGAGGTTGTTCATCACCTCTTCCTCGGTCAGGCCCAGGTCCTGCGCCATCCGCGAATAGCGCAGGTACTTCAGCGCATGGCAGCCGGAGCAGTAGTTCATGTACAGCTGCGCGCCGCGCTGCAGCGAGGCGCGGTCACCCAGGTCGTTGCCGGCCTGCAGCAGCTTGGTGCCACCCTCGGCGGCGGAGGCCAGGAAACTGCCCAGCATCAGGGCGGCCGTCAGGGCCAGCCGGACCATCCAGCGATCAGTCATGGGTGGTCACCCTCTCCGGTACCGGCTTGGTCTTGTCCAACCGTGTCCATAGCGGCATGGTGATGAAGAACGCGAAGTACAGGAAGGTCAGCACCCGCCCGATGTAGGTCTCGTGCACGTCGGTGCCCGGACCGGAGCCGATCACGCCCAGCCACACGAAGCACACCGCCAGCACGCCCAGCATCACCTTCGAGATCCAGCCGCGGTAGCGCACCGACTTCACCCGCGCCTTGTCCAGCCACGGCACCAGGAACAGGATCGCGATGGCCGAGAACATCACCAGCACGCCACCGAGCTTGTTCGGCACCACCCGCAACATGGCGTAGTACGGCGTGTAGTACCAGACCGGCTTGATGTGCTCCGGGGTCACCAGGCGGTTGGCCTCGGTGAAGTTGTCGTGCTCCAGGAACAGGCCGCCGAAACCGGGCGCGAAGAAGATGATGAAGGCGGCGATGATCAGCAGGAAGCCGGCGCCGACGCCATCCTTGAGCGTGTAGTACGGGTGGAACGGAATGCCGTCGGCCGGCGCGTTCGGCGACCAGCGGTTGCCCTTCGGCCCCTTCTTGATCTCCACGCCATCGGGGTTGTTCGAACCCACTTCATGCAGCGCGCCCAGGTGCAGTACCACCAGCAGCAACAGCACCAGCGGCAGTGCGATGACATGCAGCGCGAAGAAGCGGTTGAGCGTGGCGTCACTGGGCAGGTAGTCGCCCATGATCCATTCGGTCAGGCCATTGCCGATGACCGGTATCGCGCCGAACAGCGAGATGATCACCTTGGCGCCCCAGAACGACATCTGTCCCCACGGCAGCACATAGCCCATGAAGGCTTCGGCCATCAGCACCAGGTAGATCAGCATGCCGAGGATCCACACCAGCTCGCGCGGCTTCTGGTAACTGCCGTACAGCAGGCCGCGGAACATGTGCAGGTAGACCACGATGAAGAACAGCGAGGCCCCGGTGGAATGCATGTAGCGGATCAGCCAGCCCCACTCCACGTCCCGCATGATGTATTCGATGGAACCGAACGCCTCGGCGGCGTTGGTCTTGTAGTGCATCGTCAGGAAGATGCCGGTGACGATCTGGTTGACCAGCACCAGCAGCGCCAGCGAACCGAAGTAGTACCAGATGTTGAAGTTCTTCGGCGCGTAGTACTCGCTGACATGCTTGCGGTACACCGGCATCAGGCCGGGGGCGCGGGCGTTGACCCAGTCGGCCACGCCGCTGGCGGTACGGGCGAGGATATTGGCCATCAGGCAGCCCCCTGCGGATCGACACCGATGATGATGGTGTTGTCGTCCTGGTAATGGTGCGCGGGCACCTTCAGGTTGATCGGCGCCGGCACGTCCTTGAAGACGCGTCCGGACATGTCGAAGCGCGACTTGTGGCAGGGGCAGAAGTAGCCACCCTTCCACTGCGGGTCATAGGGTTCGGGCCGGATCTCGGCGACCATTTCCGGCGAGCAGCCCAGGTGCGTGCACAGTCCGACCAGCACGGAGATGTCCGGCTTGATCGAGCGCAGCTCGGGGTTCTGCTTCAGCACGTAGTCCGGCTGCTGGTCCTTCTCGCCGGACTCGGGGTCCTTGAGACGGCCATCCAGCCCATGCAGCGCATCGAGGATGGCCTTGGACCGCTTGACGATCCAGATCGGCTGGCCACGCCATTCCACGATCAGGCGTTGGCCTTCCTGCAGGGCGCTGATGTCGGCCACCACCGGTGCGCCGGCAAGCTTGGCGCGGGCACTGGGGTTCCAGGATTTGATGAAAGGAACTGCGGTGAATCCGACGCCGACGGCGCCCACCACGGCTGTGGTGGCAGAAAGAAAACGCCGACGTCCGGTGTTGACTGGATCGTGTACCCCATCGTTGGCCATCCGGCACTCCGATATTGATTAGGTAGCTTTAAGGCTGCCAGCGGATCCGGTGGGGGCCAGAGCCGCATTGAATCATGGGCGAGTGTAGCGGAACCGTCGCGCGCCACACAACGCTCTTTGCAATGAGTGCCGACTGACAGTCGGCACCTACCAGTTCAAGGGCGTGCCGACTGGCAGTCGGCGCCTACCATTTAAAAGCGTGCCGACCAACAGTCGGCACCTACTGCTTGCTCAATTCCGTGCGGTAGCGGTCGGCCAGCTGGCCGACGCGGCGCACGTAGTACTGGGTTTCACTGTAGGGCGGCACGCCACCGTGGCGGTCGACCGCGCCCTCGCCTGCGTTGTAGCCGGCCGCGGCCAGGGTCAGGTCGCCATTGAAGCGCTTCAGCAACCACGCAAGATACTGCACGCCGCCGCGGATGTTCTGCCCGGCGTCGTAGGAATCGCTTACGCCGAACCGCGCGGCGGTCGGCGGCATCAGCTGCATCAGGCCCTGTGCACCGGCACGGCTGAGCGCGGTCGGGTTGTAGGCCGACTCGGCATGGATGATCGCGCGCACCACCGCCTCCTCCACGCCGAACTCGCGCGCAGCCGAAGTGATCTCGGCCTGGAAGGCCGAGGTGTTCAGCCGCACCGTGCCGAAGTCCACGCGCGGATTGACCCCGCAGGCGTAGCAGCGCTCGATGAAGCTGTAGCGGATGGTCCGCACCGGGCCAAGATTGGCCACCTGGGTTGGGCGCGCACTGGTGTAGTGCCGCACGCCGTCCTTCATGAAGGAATAGACCTGGCCACTGACCATGCGCCCGGCCCGCGWGGCCGTCGGCGCCGCGACGGGGGCTGCCGCAGCCGGCGTCGGTGCGGCCTGGGGCGGCGCCGCGGTGCTGGCCGCCACGGCGACCGGGTTGCGTTCGATGCTGGCGACAGTGGTCGGCGCAGGCTTCGGCGCAGCCACCACCGGGCGCGGTGCGGGGCGGGTGTCACGGCTGTAGCTGATGGTGCTGCAGCGCGCGCCGGCCACCCGCTTGCTGACATAACTGGTGACGCCGTCAGCGCCCTGGCACTTGTACAGGGTTCCAGCGCTGGCCGGCGCAGCGGTCAGCGCAGCGATGATGATCGCCGTTGTCCCCAGTATCCCCTTCATGGCGGCGAGTGTCCCAGCTTCGCCGGGGCTTGCCAAGCGATGTGGCTCAGCCTGTGACCGGCGGCACAGCCAGCAGCTGGCCGAGGCCCGCCAGGCGCTGCGCCAGTTCGTCTCGCAGGCCCGGCGGGGTGGTCCAGAGCGCCACAGGTATGCGGTCCAGGCTGAGAATCTGCGCCAGCATCATGCCGCGGCTCTCGGCGCCCATGCGCAGCAGGCAGTGGTCGGGGCCATCCGCTTCCAGTACTCCACACCACGGCGGGATGCGGCCTTCCAGTTCGGAATGGCTGCCGGCCAGGCGGAGGATGGCCTGCAGCGCGAACGGCGCCTGGCTGACGGCCTGCCGCACCATCACGTCCGGGGGCGCTGGCGTGCGACGATGCAGGCCCGGCTCGGTGCATTCGCGCACCGCGCCCATCCGGTCCACGCGCAGGGTGCGCCAGTCCTGGCGTCCCAGGTCCCAGGCCAGCAGGTACCAGCGCCGGCCATAGTTGACCAGGTGCTGGGCCTCGACCTGGCGCTGGGTGACCGCGTCCTGCGCGCTGCGGTACTCGAAGGCCAGCCGCGACGCCTGCCGGCAGTGCTGTGCCAGCCGCCCCAGCAGGCGCGCGTCGGTGGCGGGCAGATCCGACAGGGTGGCGGTGGCGGCATGCACCTCGCCGGCCTGCTGGCGACGGCGGGTGGGCACCAGCGGATCCAGCTTGGACAGCAGGCCACGCGCGGTGTCGTCGATGCCGGCAACGGTGGCCGAGGCCGCGCGCAGGGCGATGGCCAGGGTGGTCGCTTCTTCTTCGTCCAGCAGCATCGGCAGTACCGGTGCACCCGCCCCCAGCTGGTAACCGCCCCCTACCCCGGCCGACGCCTGCACCGGATAGCCCAGTTCGCGCAGTCGCTCGATATCGCGGCGGATGCTGCGCCGGTCCACACCCATGCGCTCGGCCAGCTCGGCCCCCGACCACTGGCGGCGGGCCTGCAGCAGGGCGATCAGGCGCAGCAGTCGGTGGGCGGTGTGGCGCATGAAGGATCGAGGACAGAAGTCGTCCGCAATAGTGCCCCAGGATGGCCTCCAGTTCACCACCCATCGCAAGGAGCAATGCCATGACCTCACGCCAGATCACCCTGTACCACGCCCGTTCACGCTCGAGCGGCGCCGTGGCCCTGCTCGAAGCGCTGGGCGCCGACTACCACATGCAGGTGCTGGACCTGAAGGCCGGCGCCAACCTGGCCCCGGCCTACCTGGCCATCAACCCGATGGGCAAGGTGCCGGCCATCGTCCACAACGGCGCGCTGGTGACCGAGCAGGTGGCGATCTATCTGTACCTGGCCGACCTGTACCCGGAAGCGGGGCTGGCACCGCCGATCGGCGACGCCCTGCGCGGCCCCTACCTGCGCTGGATGGCCTTCTACGGCGCCTGCTTCGAGCCGGCGATGATCGACAAGGCGATGCACCGCGAGCCGCCGCCGCGCCTGATGTCGCCGTACAACGACGCCGAGACCGTGCTGCAGGTGATCGAGGCCCAGCTGGCGCAGGGACCGTACCTGCTGGGCGAGACGATGAGCGCCGCCGACGTGCTGTGGGGCAATGCGCTGGCCTGGACCACGGCCTTCGGCCTGGTGCAGCCTGCTCCGGCCACGGCTGACTACATTGCACGGATAAGCGCGATGACCGCCTTCGACCGTTCGCGGCAGATCGATGCGGAGCTGGCGGCGGCGTAAGCAGCGCCCCCTTGTAGAGCCGAGCCCACGCTCGGCTTGGGTTTCAGTAGAGCCAGGCCATGCCTGGCTGCCATCCAGGTGATGGAGGAGCAGCCGAGCCGAGCGTAGGCTCGGCTCTACACGGGCGCGGCGGCTGGCGCGGGATGCGGGTAGAATTGCCCGCTTTCCCGCCACCCGAATGGATTAAGCGCCATGACCGGGACGCCAGACGTCTTTCCGCCCGCCACGCCGGGCGGTACCCCGCTCGTTGCCCTGCCCGCCGGTCCGCGCAAGCCCGACCAGGTGAAAGGCAAGCTGTACATCAAGACCCACGGTTGCCAGATGAACGAGTACGACTCGGCCAAGATGGCCGACGTGCTTGCCGCCAGCGATGGCCTGGAACTTACCGACAGCCCGGACGACGCCGACGTCATCCTGGTCAACACCTGCTCCATCCGCGAAAAAGCGCAGGAGAAGGTGTTCAGCCAGCTGGGCGTGTGGAAGGGCCTGAAGAACAAGGGCCGCGAGGTCATCATCGGCGTGGGCGGCTGCGTCGCCTCGCAGGAAGGCGAAGCGATCATCAAGCGCGCGCCGTTCGTGGACCTGGTGTTCGGCCCGCAGACCCTGCACCGCCTGCCGGAACTGATCCGTGCACGTCGCGAGCAGAAGCGCCCGCAGGTGGACATCAGCTTCCCCGAGATCGAGAAGTTCGACCGCCTGCCCGAGCCGCGCGCCGAAGGCGCCTCGGCGTTCGTGTCGATCATGGAAGGGTGTTCCAAGTACTGCTCGTTCTGCGTGGTGCCCTACACCCGCGGCACCGAAGTCAGCCGTCCGTTCGAGGACGTGGTGGTGGAAGTGGCGCAGCTGGCCGCGCAGGGCGTGCGCGAGATCAACCTGCTTGGCCAGAACGTCAACGCCTATCGCGGCCCGTATGGCGACGGCGAATTCGCCGACCTCGGCCTGCTGATCCGCACCATCGCCGAGATCGACGGCGTCGGCCGCATCCGCTTCACCACCTCGCACCCGCTGGAGTTCAGCGATTCGCTGATCGATGCGTTCCGCGACGTGCCGCAGCTGGCCAACTTCCTGCACCTGCCGGTGCAGGCCGGCAGCGACCGCGTGCTGTCGGCGATGAAGCGCGGCTACACCGCGCTGGAATTCAAGTCGAAGATCCGCAAGCTGCGCGCGGTGCGCCCGGACATCTCGATCAGCTCGGACTTCATCGTTGGCTTCCCCGGCGAGACCGATGCCGATTTCGAGAAGACCATGAAGCTGATCGAGGACATCGGCTTCGACCACAGCTTCTCCTTCATCTATTCGCGCCGCCCGGGCACCCCGGCGGCCGACCTGGAGGACACGATCAGCGATGCGGAGAAGCACGCGCGCCTGTCGCGCCTGCAGGAACGCATCAATGCGCACGCCGCCGGCATCTCCGAGAAGATGGTCGGCACCGTGCAGACCGTGCTGGTGGAAGGCCCCTCGCGCAAGAACCCGAACGAGCTGACCGGCAAGACCGAGAACATGCGTTCGGTGAATTTCCCGGCGCCGGCGCGCCTGATCGGCCAGTTCGTAGACGTGGTGATCACCGAAGCGCTGACCAATTCGCTGCGCGCGCGGGTGGTGGCGGAATAAGGTTTGCCGGCCAGCGGCCGGCACTATCGAATGGCATTTCCTAATCCAGGCGCTTGCGGAAGCGCAGGATCGCCAGCGTCATCATCACCACGATGAAGGCCAGCAGTGCCAGTGCATCGTGCCATAGCTCCCACAGCGAGGCGCCGCGCAGCATGATGCCGCGCACCAGGCGCAGGAAGTGGGTCAGCGGCAGTACTTCGGCCAGCCACTGCACCGGCCGCGGCATTCCGGCGAACGGGAACATGAAGCCCGACAGCAGGATCGACGGCAGGAACAGGAACAGCGTCATCTGCATGGCCTGGAACTGCGAGCGCGCGCGCGTGGAGATCAACAGGCCCAGTGCCAGGTTGGCCAGCACCAGCAGTACCGCGGCCAGGTAGATATCGAGCAGGCTGCCGCGGATCGGCACCTGGAACAGCCAGGTGCCCAGCACCAGCACCAGCGTGGTCTGCAGCAGGCCGATGGCTGCGTAGGGCAGCACCTTGCCCACCATCAGTTCGCTGCGCGACACCGGCGTGGCGATCAGCAGTTCCATGTTGCCGCGCTCGCGTTCGCGCACCACCGCCACTGCCGTGAACATCACCAGGGTCATGGTCAGGATCACCCCGATCAGGCCCGGCACGATGTTCACCGCCGAGCGCCGCTGGGGGTTGTAGAAGCTGGTCACGCTGACCTGGCCACTGGCGATGCTGCCTTCGCGCAGCGGCCGCGTGTTGCTGGTCGGGCGCGTATCCAGCGGCACCTGGGCCAGCTGTATCGCCGCGCTCTGCACCACGGTGTCACTGCCATCGACCAGCACCTGTACCGCCTCGCGTCCATCGAAACGGCGACGCTCGAAATCGGCAGGCACCACGATGCCAACGCTGACCTCGCCACGACGCAGCGCCTGCATCAGCTGGTCAGGCGCATAGGCTTCACTGCGCGGCGTGATCACCCCCGTGGCGACCATGTCCTGCACCAGCGCGCGCGAGGCCGCACTGTTGGCCTGGTCGGCGATACCGGCATCGAGGTGGCGCAGGTTGAGGTTGATCGCATAGCCGAACAGCAGCAGCTGCATCACCGGAATGCCGACGATCATCGCCAGCGTGATGCGGTCGCGGCGCAGCTGGCGCAGCTCCTTGAGCATGATCGCCCACAGCCGGCGCAGGTTCATGCCGCCGGCTCCCTGCCACGGCCACGGGTGGCGGCTACGAACACGTCTTCCAGGTTCGGGGCCACCGCGTCGATGCGGGCCTGCGGATCGGCAGCGGCCAACGCATGCTGCAACGTGGCCATGTCAGCCGCGTCTTCACTGCACAGTACGCGCAGCTGCGTGCCGATCTGCGCCACGCTCAGCACGCCAGGCAGTTCGGCCAGCGCGCGGCTGGCCTGGCGCGGCTGCGAGGACGTCACCTGCAACGTGCGCCCTTGCAGCCGGGCACACAGTTCGGCCGGCGTGCCATCGGCCACCAGCGCGCCACGATCAAGAATCGCCAGCCGGTGGCAGCGCTCGGCCTCATCCATGTAGTGGGTCGAGACCAGCACGGTGGTGCCCGCATCGGCCAGTTCGAACAGGGCCTCCCAGAAATCGCGGCGCGATTCCGGATCGACCGCGCTGGTCGGCTCGTCCAGGAACAGCAGCTCCGGGGCGTGCACGACGGCACCGGCCAACGCCAGGCGTTGCTTCTGCCCACCACTGAGCGTGCCCGCCAGCTGCGGCTGCCGATCCTGCAGCCGGTACTGCTGCAGCAGTGCATCGACGCGCTGCCGCGCCTGTGCGCGGGGCAGGTCCTGGATGGCGGCGAGGAACTCCAGGTTCTCGCGCACCGAGAGGTCTTCGTACAACGAGAAGCGCTGGGTCATGTAGCCGATGCGCCGGCGCAGCGCCTCGGCCTGTTCCGGCACGGCCAGGCCGAGCACCTCGATCTGGCCGGCGCTCGGTTCCAGCAGACCGCACAGCATGCGGATGGTGGTCGACTTGCCCGACCCGTTCGGGCCCAGGAAGCCATATACCTGTCCGCGCGGCACGGTCAGGTCGACGTTGTCCACGGCCAGCAGGTCGCCAAAGCGGCGGGTCAGGCCCTGCGCATGCACCGCAATGTCGTTGCCGGTGTTCAGAAGCGCACCTGCACCGGCATTCCGGCCGGCAGCTTCTGCATGTCGGCGACGTCGTCCACTTCAATCTCGGCGAGGTAGCTCAGGCGTGCGACGTCGTCACCGGTCAGTGCGTAGTACGGGGTAAATGAAGGCTCGCTGCGGATCGAGCGCACATGCCCCTTCAACGCAGTGCCTTGCCCTTCCAGATGCACCTGCGCGGCCTGCCCGACCTTGACCTGCAACCGCAATGGCTGCGGCAGGTAGACGCGCGCATAGGGGCGCTCTCCAACCAGCATCACCGCCAGCGGCGCCCCGATCGGCGCCTGGTCACCCTGCCGGTAGGGCAAGGCGTCGACCACACCGTCGCGCGGTGCGCGCAACTGCAGCTTCTGCAGGTTGACGCCCTGCACCACCTGCTGCGCCTGCGCGGCGTCAGCCGCGGCCTGGCCCTGGGCGATGTCCTGCGCCCGGCTGCCATGCACCAGCTCCAGCCAGGCCTGTTCGGCGGCACGCACGCTGGCTTCGGCATTGCCAGCCGCAGCCCGTGCGCGGTCCAGCTCGGCGGCGGCGATCAGGCGCTGGCGTGCCAGCGGTTGCACCCGGCGGTAGTAGGCACTGGCTTCGGCAGACTGCGCCCGTAACGCGGCCAGCTGTGCCTGGGCCTGTGCGATCTGTTCCTGGCGCGGCCCGATCTTCAGCTCTTCCAGCTGTGCCTGCGCCCGCACCGTGTCGGCCTGGGCGGCGGCAAACTGCGCATCGCCGCGCGCTGGGTCGAGCTGCATCAGCATGGCACCGGCCTTGACCTGTTGGCCCTCGCGCACATCCACCGTAGCGATCACCTCGGCCGCCGGCGCCGGCACCGTGATCCGGTCCCACTCCAGTGTCCCCAGTGCAACCGGAGGTGTCTGGCCACAGCCTGCCAGCAGGGCAAGGCCTGTCAGTCCGATCCCACGTGTCCAGCTACCGGTGTCCATGCCATCCCCTCCTGCGACGGCGCCACGGTGCCATGCGCCCCGTGCACCCACAATGATTGCAATCAGCCATGGTGGTTTTTTCACCGCCGGCTGCCGCGCCTTTCAGCGCAGGGCTCGGCGCCACCTATCCACAGCTTGGTTCAGCATCATTCCACAGCCGGTGTGGAAAACCGGCAGGAGGTGGCCGTGTTGGGTGCCTGGCAGCGGAACATGCGCCGCCGTCACATGGGCCGGCCGGCCGTGACGGTTTTTTCACCACCACCTCATGGGCCTTGTGGCACAAGCACTGCGAGGGCCTATCCACAGGTTTTCGCGCACCCCGTCCACACCGGGTGTGGAAAACCGCGTATCGGCCCGCTGCTGGCCGCGCGCCCCATGCGCGCGCTACCCTTGTGTCCCCTGAATACACTGCGGTGGAAGGCGTCCGCCCCACCCGAAGCAATGAAAAGCATCCAGCATCGAGACTTCACCCTGTCGCCGGAAGACAACGAACGGCTGGCCAACCTGTGTGGCCCGTTCGACGGCCATCTGCGGCAGATCGAACTGAAACTCGGCGTGGAAATCGCCAACCGAGGCTTCGTGTTCCGCATCAGCGGGCCGAACGAGGCCATCGTCGAGGCGCAGAAGCTGGTCGAGGCCCTGTACGCCGAGACCACCGAGACCACGTTCGACAACCACGCCATCCACCTGCGCCTGGCGCAGGCCAATGTCGAGCAGATCGCCGAGCGCTCCTACGAAGCACAGGAGGTGGCGATCAAGGTCAAGCGCGGCACGGTACGCGGGCGCGGTGCCAACCAGGCCCGCTACCTGCACCAGATCGCTACCCACGACATCAACTTCGGCATCGGGCCGGCCGGCACCGGCAAGACCTTCCTGGCCGTGGCCAGCGCGGTCGAAGCACTGAACGAATCGCGGGTGCAGCGGCTGATCCTGGTCCGCCCCGCGGTGGAAGCCGGCGAGAAGCTGGGCTTCCTGCCCGGCGACCTGAGCCAGAAGGTCGATCCCTACCTGCGACCGCTGTACGACGCCCTGTACGAGATGATGGGCGTGGAGAAGGTGGTCAAGCTGCTGGAAAGGAACGTCATCGAGATCGCGCCGCTGGCCTATATGCGCGGGCGCACGCTGAACGATGCGTTCGTGATCCTGGACGAAGCACAGAACACCACCATCGAGCAGATGAAGATGTTCCTGACCCGCCTGGGCTACGGCTCCACTGCGGTGGTCACCGGTGACCTGACCCAGACCGACCTGCCCAAGCACGTGAAGTCGGGCCTGCGCGATGCCATCGATGTGCTGCGCGACGTGGAGGGTGTCAGCTTCACCTTCTTCGAATCCCGCGACGTGGTCCGCCACCCGCTGGTCGCGCGCATCGTCAGCGCCTATGACCGCCGCGACCTGCATCAGATCCAACCTGGAGCAACTCCATGACTCGTGGTCCCGTGCGACTGGACGTCGCCGTCAGTTATGCCCTGCCG
Source organism: Stenotrophomonas maltophilia (assembly GCF_013464915.1). Classification (GTDB taxonomy): domain Bacteria; phylum Pseudomonadota; class Gammaproteobacteria; order Xanthomonadales; family Xanthomonadaceae; genus Stenotrophomonas; species Stenotrophomonas maltophilia_AT. The sequence continues at coordinate 5,004 of NZ_RAVT01000042.1, read as the reverse complement.
CGTGCCGGCCTGCCGGCGGCAGTAAGCTTCCGCAAGTGGGTGGCCGCCGCGCTGAAGGGCCGCATCCGCGAGGCCGACCTGGCCATCCGCGTGGTCGACTCCAAGGAAGGCCAGTCGTTGAACCGCCACTACCGTGGCAAGGACTACGCCACCAATGTACTGAGCTTTCCCGCCGAAGTGCCCGAAGGCCTGCCCAAGGGCGTCAAGTTCCCGCTGCTGGGCGATCTGGTGATCTGTGCACCGGTCGTGGCCCGTGAGGCGGACGAACAGGGCAAGGCGCTCAACGCCCACTACGCGCACCTGACCGTGCACGGCGTGCTGCACCTGCTCGGCTGGGACCACGAGGACGACAAGGAAGCCGAGGCGATGGAACAGCTCGAACGTGACATCCTGGCCGAGCTCGGCATCGCCGATCCCTACGCCGGCGAGCGCTGAGCGGGCGGCGGACGGTTGCCGCGATCACAGGAGGAACACGGATGACCCCGGAAGCAAGCCCGGACCCGTTCATGATCGGCGTCGCTGTAATCGCCGCTCTGTTGTTGCTAGGCGCCTACGCCGTGCGCTGGATCAGCGCCCGCGACCCCAGCGGCAGGCATTGGCTGCTGCGCAGCCTGGGTGTGCTGTCGCCGGCCTGCCTGCTGACCGGCGCGGCGATCGGCTTGATCGGCCCGCATCTCAACGGCGAACGGGAACCGGCCCATCTCCCCGAGCTGTGGGGGGCGTCGATGATCCTGGTACTGCTGGGCGCACTGACCCTGCCAGTGCTGTGGCGGATGCTGCTGCATCGACGCCTGGGCCGGCCAGTCAACGCGTTGCCGTTCTTCCATGCCAGCCGTAGCTCGCTGCTGGTCCTGTTCGTGCTGGCCCTGATCTACCTGAAAGCAAGCGGGAAGGCGATGGAGGAGCTGATGCCCTGGCTGACCCGGCCGGGCCTGTGGCCGGCGGGGGTGCGTGCCGCGTTGCACGTGATGCAGATCGTCATGGTGTCGGTCGTGCTCACCCTGTCACTGATGGTCGTGCGATCCCTGATGATCGCATTCGCCCGCCGTCTCGTCGCCCCGTTCAGGCGTACGCCGGAGCTATGATGGCGGCCCTCCGCCTGCGGAAACCGCTCGTGTCACTGCGCTGCTGCCTGCCCCTGCTGTGTGCCCTTGCGGCCCAGCCTGCCTTCGCCTCCAGTCTGGATCTCCCGGCCCTGATCGAATGCCGCCAGGGCGTGGCCGAGCAGGCCGCGCTGGCGCCGTTGCTGTCCGACCCGCTGAAGGCCGTGGCCCAGGGCCTGCAGCCGCTGCCGCAGGGCAACCAGTTCATGAGCGAGTACCGGTTGGCCCAGCCGATCAGCGTGTTCGGCATCAGCACCGAGCGGGTGGCGGTGGCCGGCGCCAGCGTCATGGCCGTCCTCGACCAGGCCGACCCACGGCCGCTGGCCAAGCGCCTGGAGCTGGAGACGGGCTACGACCAGGACGGCAAGTTCATGGCCGGCCGCGAGGTGGTCAGCCGCGATGTGACCGACGCGAGGACCGGCGAGGCCCAGATCGAGTCGATCATCCTCAGCGTCTCCACCGTGGCCTCCCACCCCGGCAAGACCCTGGCCGGCTGCACCTACAGCCTGGATCTGCCCGAGGAAGCGGCAGCCCCGGGCTCCGCTGCCCCGGCCACCGGCAGTCACTGACAGGCCGCCACATCCTGCTAGACTTGGGCCAACGCCCGGCCTGCCGGGTGCCTTTTTTCCAGAGATGTCAGAAGACGACAGTAGTAGCTCCCCTGCGGAGCACAGTGAAAAGAAGCGCGGCTGGCTTGAACGCCTGACCTCCGCCTTCTCCGGCGAACCCCATACCCGCGACGAGCTGGTCGCTGTCCTGCACACCGCGCAGGAAGAGGGTCTGATCGCCGCCGATACCCTGAAGATGATGGAAGGCGCCATTTCGGTGGCCGAGCTGACCGTGGGCGACGTGATGATCTCGCGTTCGCAGATGGTCTCGCTGCCGGTCGAAGCGCCCTTCCTGGAACTGATGAAGCAGGTGGTCGAATCCGGCCATTCGCGCTTCCCGGTGCACGGCGAGAACAAGGACGACATCCTCGGCATCCTGCTGGCCAAGGACCTGCTGCGCGGCGTGGTTGCCGACAACGGTCCGGCCAACGTGCGTGAGCTGCTGCGCCCGGCGGTGCTGATCCCGGAGGCGAAGAAGCTCAACGTGCTGCTGAAGGAGTTCCGCCTGTCGCGCAACCACATGGCCATCGTGGTGGACGAGTACGGCGGTGTCGCCGGCCTGGTCACCATCGAGGACGTGCTGGAACAGATCGTCGGCGAGATCGACGACGAGCACGACGAGGCCGAGGATCCTTCCGCGCAGATCGCGATCCAGTCCGACGGCCAGTACGTGGTCGACGCACTGACCCCGATCGGCGACTTCAACGAACGCTTCGGTGCCACCTTCTCCGACGAGGACTACGACACCATCGGCGGCCTGGTCACCGAGGCCGTGGGCCACCTGCCGGAAGTCGGTGACGAACTGGCGCTGGACCGCTTCATGTTCCGCGTGGCCCGCGCCGATGCGCGCCGGGTGCAGGCCTTCCACGTGACCGTGCTGCCGCCGGACGCGCAGGACGACGCTTGAAGCGCCGCGGCCTGATCCTGACGCTGTGGCTGGCACTGTGCGTGCTGGCCATGGCCCTGCCGCTGGCCGCGTTCGCGCAGCCGGCGGCGGCCACGCCTGCTGCGCCCATCGCAAGCGCCGAGTCCCCTGCGCCTCGCATCGGTGTGGTCACCATGCAACCAGGCACGGTGTTCTTCGAGCGATTCGGCCATGACGCCATCGTCGTGGTCGATCCGCTCAGCGGTGAAGCGACCTCGTACAACTTCGGCTACTTTGATCCGTCCGAAGACGATTTCATCAGCCGCTTCGCACGCGGCGACATGATGTATTACCTGGTGGCGCTGCCGCTGCAGCAGGATCTGTCCTACTACGACGAGACCGGCCGTGGCGCCAGCGTGCAGTGGCTGGACCTGCGCCCGGACCAGGCACGCGCGCTGGCGGCCGACCTGGCCGAGCGGGCCAAGCCGGAAAACGCGCGTTACCACTACGACTACTACACCGCCAACTGCGCCACGATGGTGCGCGACACCGTGGACAAGGCACTGGGTGGTGGCCTGCAGTCGCAGCTGGCCGGTCGCTCGCGCGGCAACACCTACCGCAGCGAATCGGTGCGCCTGGCCTCGCCGGCCCCTTGGATGTGGCTGGGCTTCGACGTCGGCCTGGGGCCGTTCGCCGACCAGCCACTGTCGCGCTGGCAGGAGGCGTTCGTGCCGATGCGCCTGGCCGATGCCCTGCGCCAGGCGCGCAACAGCGATGGCCGGCCGCTGGTGCAGTCCGAACAGGAACTGCTGCCGCACCGCATCGCCCCGGAGCCGAAGGAGTTCGCGCGCCGCTGGTGGCCGTGGCTGCTGTGCGGCCTGGTGATCGCCGCCGGCGTGCTGGCGCTGCGCCGCCGTCCGCGCCTGCTGGCCGGTCTTGCCCTGCCGTTCTGGCTGCTGTGTGCCCTGTTCGGCGGCGTTCTGGTGTTCCTGTGGGGCTTCAGCATCCACTACGCCGCGTGGGCCAACCGCAACCTGCTGCTGCTTTCGCCGCTGGCCGTGCTGCTGCTGCCGGGTGCGATCGCGCTGCTGCGCCGGCGCGTGCCGGGCCGCATGTTCAGGGGGGTGCTGTGGCTGCTGGCAGTACAGGCCGTGGCCGCGCTGGTGCTGCACTGGCTGAGCCTGCAGGCACAGTACAACGTGCAGTGGATCGTGCTGCTGCTGCCGGTCCACGTCGCCCTGGCGTGGGTGCTGGCGCGTCGTCCTCACTTGTCCGAAACACGGCCCTGACGCACGATGGCGGGCATGTCATTGCCCGCCTCCGCTTCCGCCCCCGCTTCGGCCAACCCTACCTGCGTCATCAACTGCGTCCACTACGATGACGAGGGCAAGCGCCACGACATCAGCCTGGACGCCATCAGCGATGTCATTGCCAGCGGCAACGGCTTCGTCTGGGTCGGGCTGTACGACCCCAACGAAGACGTGCTGCTGAAACTGCAGGAAGAATTCTGCCTGCACGACCTGGCCATCGAGGATGCGCGCAATGCGCACCAGCGGCCCAAGGTCGAGACCTACGGCAATTCGCTGTTCGTGGTGGTGACCACCGCGCAGATGGTCGACGAACGCATCCAGTATGGCGAAACCCATGCCTTCCTCGGCCCGCGCTTCCTGGTGACGGTGCGCCACGGTGCCTCGTTGTCCTACGCCCCGGTGCGCGCACGCGTGGAGCGCGAGCCGCAGCTGCTGAAGATGGGCCCGTCGTACTGCCTGTACGCGGTGACCGACTTCGTGGTCGACAACTACCTGCCCATCGTGCACCGCTTCCGCGACACCCTGGACCTGCTGGAAAAGGACATCTTCGCCGACACCTACAAGCGCAGCACGGTGGTACGGCTGTACGAGCTCAAGCGCGAACTGAACAAGATGCGCATGGCGGTGGCACCGCTGCAGGATGTGCTGGCCCAGATCCGCCGCTACCAGGGCGATCTGATTCCCGACGAAGTGAAGCTGTACGTGCGTGATGTGCATGACCATGCGGTGCGCATCAGCGATGTGATCGACACCCTGCGCGAGATGCTGGGCACCGCGCTGAGCGTGAACCTGTCGCTGGTGACACTGGCGCAGGGCGAGACGGTCAAGCGCCTGGGTGCCTGGGCCGCGCTGCTGGCCGCGCCGACGCTGATCACCAGCTGGTACGGCATGAACTTCAGCCACATGCCGGAACTGAGTGAGCCGTGGTCGTACCCCCTGATGATCGTTGGCGTGGGCGGCGTGTGCGTGGGCTTGTACCGGTTGTTCAAGCGCGCGAAGTGGTTGTGAGGGGTATCGACCCACGGTCGATACCCACCGGCCCCCGGTAGGCCACGACCGTTGGTCGTGGCACATGACCCGCCTTGGGTAGTGCCGGCCGCTGGCCGGCAACCAGGCAA
>NZ_RAVT01000041.1 GCF_013464915.1 Stenotrophomonas maltophilia | reverse complement strand
GGGGCCCCCCCCCCCCCCCCCCSGCCACTACCGGGGCATTCAAAGCGGCGTGAAGCGAATGGCCTGCCCACCGCCCGGCGCCAGCACCAGCGTCAGGGCATCGGCGCTGGTCACCTCGTGGGTTTCGCGGGCGAACGCGAACGGGTTGCTGCGGAAATCAGCGCCTTGGCCATCGCGGTAGATCTCGGCGCGGTAGCGCACGCCTGGCTCCAGGAAGCCCAGCGACACCGGCAGCACACGTCCGTGTTCGTCGGTGATGCTGCCGAGGAACCAGTCGCGGCTGTTGCGGTCGCGGCGCACGATCGTCACGTAGTCGCCCACTTCGCCATCGAGCACGCGGCTCTGTTCCCAGTCCACCGCCACGTCTTCGATGAAGCGGAACGCCTCGCGATGCTGCAGGTAGTGCTCGGGCAGGTCGGCGGCCATCTGGATCGGGCTGTACAGCACCACGTACAGGGCAAGCTGGCGGGCCAGCGTGCTGGGGATGGCCTGACCGTGGCGGCCCTTCAGGCTGAGGATGCCGGGGGTGTAATCCATCGGCCCGGCCAGCATGCGGGTGAACACCAGGTTGACCTCGTGCTCCGGCGGGTTCGGCGGCTGGCCCCAGGCGTTGTACTCCATGCCGCGCGCGCCTTCGCGCGCGATCCAGTTGGGGTAGGTGCGGCGCAGGCCGGTGTCCTTGATCGGCTCATGCGGGTTCACCGACAGGTGCCGGCGCGCGGCCTCCTGCACCACCTTCAGTTGGTGGCGGGCCATGAACTGCCCGTCGTGCCATTCGCGCCAGAGCGGGCCGCCAGCCGGATTACGCCGGTCGACCTGGCCATCGTCGCAGACGTAGCCGGTCTTGAACTGGTCCACGCCCAGCCGTGCGTACAGGTCCAGCGCGGCACCCAGCTGGTCCTCGTAGTGCTCGATGGCACAGCCGGTTTCGTGGTGGCCGATCAGGTGCACGCCCCTTTTCAGGCCATACGCCGACACTGCTTCGATGTCGAAATCGGGCGTCGCGCGGGTGAAGTCGAAGTCGTAGCCGTTGCCTACCCACATGCCGTCCCAGCCGGGGTTCCAGCCTTCCACCAGTACGCCGCGGAAGCCGTGTGCAGCGGCGAAGTCGATCACCTTCTTCGTCTTGGCGGTGGTGGCCGCATGCTTTGGCCCGGTCGCCCAGCTCTCGTTGTCCAGGTGCATCGACCACCACACCCCGAGGTACTTGGCTGGCTTCACCCAGCTCACGTCGCCCAGCGCGTTGGGCTCGTTGAGGTTGAGGATCAGGTCCGATTCGACCAGGCCACCTGCGCGGTCAGCAATCTGCAGCGTGCGCCACGGTGTGGCGAAGGGCAGGGCGCGGCGCACCTTCCAGCCTTCGGCCGAAGGCGACAGCTGCGCGCGCAGGCGCTGGCCTTCGCTGCGGCGCAGCCACATGCCGGCGTAGTCCACCAGCGCGGCCTCATGAATCGCCACGTGCAGCCCATCGCGGCTGCGCAGGGTCATTGGCGTATGCACCAGCGGCACTTCGCGCAGCGGCGTGCGCTGGTACAGGTATTCGTAGTGGATCGGCTCGCCGGCAGGAATCCACCAGGCGGTTGATTCCGGCGCGATGGCGAACTCGGTCAGTTCGTCATCGATGATCGCTTCGCGCAGGTTGGGCTGCTCGGGGAACACGTAGCGGAAGCCAAGGCCGTCGTCGTACACGCGGAACACCACGTCCAGGCGGCGCTTGCTGCCGGTGGTTTCGGCCAGCTGCACGGTCAGCTCGTTGAAGTGGTTGCGGGTGAGCCGGCGTTCGCCCCAGGGCTGTTCCCAGCTTTCATCGACGCTGCGTTGCTGCTGGCCGATCACCGCAAGATCACGATCCAGCCGGCCGTCGCGCAGGGCGAAGCCCAGCTTCGAATCCTCCACCACGGTCCCGCCAAAACGCTCGACGCGGTAGCGCGCGGTACCGCCGTCCAGCACCAGGCTGGCCCTGAGCACTTTGCCCGGCGATTCGACACTGACAACCTGCGGCGCAGCCTGCGACAGCGCCGCCATTCCCAGCAACGCCAGGCCGAACATGTGCGCCAGCGCGCTGCGTACAGCAGTGGGTGACATCGGCATTTCCCCTCCCAAGGCGCCGTTGGCAGACCCGGACCATAAGCCAGCGCGGCCGGCGCGCTACCGCGCAACGCCATGAATACGTATGCAGCTGGACGCAGCCGACAGCCCCGCGTCTACCATGGGGCCAAGGCACCTTGAGGGAGGCGCCGCGCCCGCCCGCCGGCAACGACGGTACGGACCTACAACGCGTGCAGAGAGGGAGGGAGGCCGACGGGCGCAAGCCGGTCCGCCGCTTCGATGCTGAAGATCATTTGCCTGACCGCTGCCCTCGGGGCAGCGCTGGGATCGACCGCGCAGGCGGCCGACCTGCAATTCGACGGCCGCCATGCGCGTGCCGAAGCCGCAGCCAACGGCAGCTTCGTGCTGCATGCGCCGAAGGGGGCCGTGCGGATCGCAGCCGCACCGATGCGCAGCCAGACCGGCAGCGTGATGTTCGATGCGCTGTTTGCGCTGGCCCAGCAGGACATGGACCAGGACCGCGTGGAGGCGATCCGCGACCCTGCGTTCGACGAAGGCCGGCCGGTGCCGTGCGAGTGTTTCCAGACCGGCGAGCGCTGGCCCTATGTCTGGACCCGTGATGTCAGCTTCGCCGCCGATCTGGCGTTGGCGCGGCTGGACCCGCAGCGCACCCGTCAGTCGCTGCAGTTCAAGCTGTCGGCGGCCCGCGATGGTCAGACGCCCGGCCTGTTCGTGGCGCAGGACACTGGTTCCGGCGGCAGCTGGCCGATCAGCAGCGACCGCGTGGTGTGGTTCCTGGCCGCGCGCCACCTGCTGGATGATCCGGCGTTTGCCGATCAGGTCTGGCAGGCACTGCAGGGCACGCTGGCGCAGGATCGCGCGATGGTGTTCGACGCGCAGATGGGCCTGTACCGGGGGGAGACCTCGTTCCTGGACTGGCGCGAGCAGACCTATCCTGACTGGACTGGCAAGGATGTGCGCTTCATTGGTGATTCCTATGCGTTGTCCACCAATGTGCTGCACTACCAGGCGCTGCGCCTGGCTGAACGGCTGGCCGGCCGGCACGGCGATACCCGCGTGGCCGACTACAAGGCGTGGGCCGATGCGCTGGCGCAGCAGATCGATGCGCGCTTCTGGCGCGAGGACACTGGCCAGTACATGAGCTACATCGGTGAAGCCGCACACCCGGTGCCGTACGCCAAGGTCGATCTGCTCGGCCTGTCGCTGGGCATCCTGGCCGACGTGCTGCCGCCCGAGCGCGCGCGGCGTGCGCTGGCGGCGTACCCGATGGGGCCGGCCGGCAGCCCGGTGGTCTGGCCACAGGAAGCGCAGCAACCGATCTACCACAATCGCGCGATCTGGCCGTTCGTCAGTGCCTACTCGCTGCGTGCGGCACGGCAGCTGGATGATGCACCGCGCATCGCCGCCGAGATCCGCTCGCTGATGCAGGGTGCCGCGCTGGCCGGCTCCAACATGGAAAACTACGAACTGGTCACCCAGGCCGTCCATGTGGATGACGGCGCACTCAGTGGCCCGGTGGTCAACTCCGAACGCCAGCTGTGGTCGGTGGCGGGGTACCTGTCGATGGTGGTCGAAGGCGTATTCGGCATTCAGGACGATGGCCGCGTGCAGCCCAAGCTGCCGGCGGTGCTGGTGCCGGAGCTGTTCGGCACGCAGCGCAGCATCAGCCTGGAAGTCGCTGGCAAGCGCTACGTGCTGGAGCGCCCGCAGAGCGTGGGCGATGGCTTGCTGGTGGCGGGCAGGACCACCACGCGCGGCACGACCACCACGATGCAGCTGGTCGCTGCACCGGCAGCAACTGGTTTCACCGCCACGACGGCGGATGCCAACGCGCGTGCGCCGGCCACACCGGTGGCGCCGCAGGCCCTGCGCAAGGGCGCGGGCTGGGACGTCCAGGTCGCCGCGCATCACGTGTTGTGGCAGGACGGCAAGGCGGTCGCCGCCAGCAACGGCGTGGCGCGCATCAGCGACGATGGCCTGCAGCACTGCCTGAGCCTGACCTATCGCCAAGGCGCGCTGGAATCACTGCACAGTCCGACGGTCTGTGTCGGACCGCAGCAGCTGCTGAAGGGGGAGCAGCACTGGCAGTTCACTTCGGCCAACGCCGGGTACGTGCGGCTGCGGTTGCAGTACGCCAACCCGAACGGCCCGATCAACACCGGCGTCACCGCTGCGGTGAAGCAGCTGGCGCTGCAGTGTCCCGGCCAGCCGCTGCAACGGCACACGATTGCCTTGCCGCACAGCGTGGGCGTACAGGACTCCACGGCGGCGACGTTCGCGGTGCGCAGGGGCCGCTGTACGGTCACGCTTGAAGAGGGCTTCAACATGAGCGCGCTTGAACACTTCGCGCACTACACCGGTGGCAAGGGCGGGCGCGACGGCGTGCTCAACCAGGCGCAGGTGCAGGCGCTGAAGGTGGCACCGGTGGCGATGGAAGAGGGCGCACGATGAATCGTCCCGCCAAACCGCAGCTGTCGTTCTGGCAGATCTGGAACATGTGTTTCGGCTTCCTTGGCATCCAGTTCGGCTTCGCGCTGCAGAACGCCAATGCCAGCCGCATCTTCGAGACGCTGGGCGCGGACATTGATGCGGTCCCAGGGCTGTGGATCGCCGCACCGCTCACCGGCCTGCTGGTGCAGCCGGTGATCGGCTACCTGTCCGACCGCACCTGGACGCGCTGGGGCCGCCGCCGTCCGTTCTTCATGATCGGTGCCGTGCTGACCACGCTTGCCCTGCTGGTGATGCCGAACTCGCCGACGCTGTGGATCGCCGCCGGCACGCTGTGGGTGCTGGACGCTTCGATCAACGTATCGATGGAACCGTTCCGTGCCTTCGTCGGTGACCAGCTGGCGCCACGCCAGCGCCCCACCGGCTATGCGATGCAGAGCTTCTTCATCGGCGTGGGCGCGATTGTCGCCAGCTTCCTGCCGTTCATTCTCGCCCACTTCGGCGTGGCCAATACGGCTGCCGCCGGTGAAGTGCCGGACACCGTGCGTTACGCGTTCTACTTCGGCGCGGTGGTGCTGCTGGCGGCGATCACCTGGACCGTGGTGAGCACCCGCGAGTACTCGCCGGCGCAGCTGGCCGCATTCGACGATGCCGAGCCACCGGCGCACCATGCCGCGCGCGTGATCAGCGGGCCGGCACCGTGGACGCAGGTGGCGGTGTGGCTGGGACTGGGTGTGCTGCTGGCCCTGCTGATCGCCTGGCGCCAGGGTGACAGGATGCTGTACGTGCTGGCGGGGCTGTGTGCAGGCTACGGCCTGCTGCTGGCCGTGGCCCGCGCGTTGCCTGGCACGCATATGCTGGCCGCCATCGTCGGCGACCTGCGGGCGATGCCGGTGACGATGCGGCGTCTGGCCTGGGTGCAGTTCTTCTCGTGGTTCGCGCTGTTCGCCATGTGGATCTACACCACCGCAGCGGTGGCCGGTGTCCACTTCGGTTCGGCCGACCCGAAGACGGCCGCCTACAACGAGGGCGCCAACTGGGTGGGCGTACTGTTCGGCGCCTACAACGGCTTCGCTGCGCTGGCCGCGGTACTGATTCCACCGATGGTGCGTGCCATTGGCCTGCGCTGGAGTCACCTGGTCAACCTGTGGCTGGGCGGGGCGGGGCTGGTCTCGCTGATGTTCATCCGCGACCCGCACTGGTTGCTGCTGTCGATGGTCGGCGTCGGCTTTGCCTGGGCGTCGATCCTGTCGCTGCCGTATGCACTGCTGTCCGACAGCGTGCCAGCGTCGAAGATGGGCGTGTACATGGGCATCTTCAATTTCTTCATCGTGATCCCGCAGCTGGTCGCGGCCAGCGCGCTCGGCTTTGCCCTGCGCGCCTGGCTGGGTGGCCAGCCGATGCATGTGCTGGTGCTGGGCGGCTGCAGCCTGTTCGTGGCCGGCCTGTGCGTGCTGCGGGTTCCGTCCCGTCCGGAGGTGGTGTGATGCGTGCTGTGCTGGCTGTAGCTGTTTCCCTTGCCCTGTTCGCTGGCCAGGCCGTGGCCACACCGCGCCCGGACTATGTGGGCACCACCGAGCCGTTCGCCAGTGATGCGGTGTACTTCGTGGTCACCGACCGCTTCGTCAACGGCGATCCGTCCAACGATCACCGCGACCAGGGCGGCACGCATCGCACCTTCGATATCCCGGTGCCATGCCCGGACAAGGTGGACGGCAACATCGGCTACCTCGGCGGCGACTTCCGCGGCGTGCTCGACAATGCGCAGTACATCCGCAGCCTCGGCTTCGGTGCGGTGTGGATTACCCCCATCGTCGACAACCCGGACGAGGCGTTCACCGGCAGCAAGCCGATCAGCTGCACCAGTACGCTGACCGATCGCGGCAAGACCGGCTACCACGGCTACTGGGGCATCAACTTCTACAAGCTCGATGAGCACCTGCCCAGCAAGGACCTGGACTTCGCGGGGTTGACCAAGGGCCTGCATGGCGCAGGCCTGAAGGTGGTGCTGGACATCGTCGGCAACCACGGCTCGCCGGCCTGGACCATGCCGACGCGGCAGCCGCAGTTCGGCCAGATCTTCGACAAGGACGGGAAACTGATTGCCGACCACCAGAATCTGCCGCCGCAGAAGCTGGACCCGAAGCACAACCCGCTGCACGCGTTCTACAACAACATCGGTCCGGTCGACAGCAAGGATGGCTCGATCTTCGATGGCAACCTGGCTGAGCTGTCGGACTTCAACCAGGACAATCCGGCGGTGATGGACTACCTGGTGGGTGCCTACCTGCAATGGGCCGCGCAGGGCGTGGACGCGCTGCGCATCGACACCATCGGCTGGCTGCCGCACCCGTGGTGGCACGCCTTCGTCAAGCGCATCCGCGCCGAGCATCCGGGCATGTTCATGTTCGGCGAGGCGTTCGACTACGATGCCGCGCGCATTGCGGAGCACACCTGGCCGGCCAATGCGAACGTGAGCGTGCTCGATTTCCCGTTGCGCGGTGCGCTGGAACAGACGTTCGGAACGGCAGGAAAAAGCTTTGAAACGCTGGCCGAGCCGCTGCACCTGACCGGCGGCCCGTACGCCAACCCGTACGAGCTGATGAGCTTCTACGACAACCACGACATGCCACGCCTGCAGGCCAGCGACAGCGGCTTCATCGACGCGCACAACTGGCTGTTCACCGCGCGCGGCATTCCGGTGGTTTATTACGGATCGGAAACCGGCTTCATGCGCGGCCGCGCCGAGCACGCCGGCAACCGCGCCTACTTCGGCCAGCCGCGTGTGGATGCGGCCCCGCAGAGCCCGATCTTCGCGCCGCTGCAGCGCATCGCCAGGCTGCGAGAGGCCACCCCGGCGCTGCAGCGTGGCCTTCAGGTGAACGAGCGCCTGCAGGGCGATGAAGCGGTGATCTTCCGCGTGCTGCAGCACGATGACGTGGCCCAGACCGCGCTGGTGCTGCTGAACAAGGGCGACAGGGCAAAGAGCTTCACTGTGTCGCGTTACGTCCAGGCGGGCCGCTGGCGCGATGCGCTGGACGGCGGTTCGTTGCAGGTGAACGGTCCGCTGAAGGCCGACGTGCCCGCGCACGGCGTGAAGGTCTACGTGCTGGACGCCGCCGTGCAGCAGCCGGCATTGCAGGCCGAGCTGGACAAGGCGATGGCCGACCAGCGGGCGCGGGACCAGCGGCTGGGACGGTAGTGCCGGCCGCTGGCCGGCACCCCTTGAATCCACGGCACCTGCAGATGCCGGCCAGCGGCCGSCACTACCGGGTTCGGCCGCATCCGGCACAATAGGCCCCCCTCACGTCCTGCCGTACCGCCATGACCGACCTCGCCCCGCAGACCCCGATTGAAACCCTGCTGAAGGCGGCGATGGACGGGGCCGTGCCGATCCGCGCCTTCATGGAGGCCTTCGTCGCCTCCGAGGTGGTGCTGCTGACCGGCAGCCTGGTCACCCCCGACGGCAGCGGCTTCGACCCGCTGCTGTTCGACAAGCAGGGCACCCTGCACGTGGCCGTGTTCACCGATCCGTCGCGGGTGGGCATCTACAGCCAGCAGGCCGAACACCAGATCCGCTGGCTGATGCTGGACGTGCTGTGTCGCGTGCCGGGTGGCTATGGCGTGGTGATCAACCCGGGTACTTCGCTGGGCTTCGAGATCTCGCCCAGCGGTGTGGGCGAGATCCTCAAGGACTTCGCGCAGGTGTAGAGCCGAGCCCATGTTCGGCTGCTTTCCTTCGGGCGTCGTATGTGATCCTCTTGGTCAACAACGGAACTGAGGCTTTGCCATGGAATTCAAAGTGCTCGCCGCCGACGCGCCGGAACGCCTGCAGCTGGCCCAGTGGTACCACGCGGAATGGGGCCAGGACGCCGGCCTGACACTGGAACAGGAACTGCAGCGGCTCAATCCGCCGCAGGATGCCGAAGGTTTCCCGCACCTGATCGCCGGCTTCGATGGAGGCCAGTTGGTCGGCGCCGTGCAGCTCAAGCGCAGGGAGATGCAGGCATTCCCGCAGTATGAGCACTGGCTGGGTAGCGTGTTCGTGGCTGACAGCCATCGGGGCCGCGGACTGGCCAGTGGACTGGTCGAGCAGGCAGCGGCGCAGGCGGTGCGGATGGGGGTTTACGATCTCTACCTGCAGACCGAGGCCCTGGACGGTGGGCTGTATGCGCGGCTGGGATGGAAGCCGCTGCAGGAAGCCGACAACCGCAGCTATCGCGTGCTGGTGATGGTGCGCAGGTTGGCCGCATGAGCGCATCCACGGCACGTCATTCCCGCTCGGCACTGATTTTCCTGATCGCGGCCATCGTTGCGGCCCTGGTGTCCATGCCGCTGCTGCGCGCGGTGGGCATGGTGCAGTGGCCGGTGTTCGTCATTGCCTGGCTGATCAACCTGGGCGCGGCCTGGCATCTGGCACAGTGGGCACGTCAGCAGGGCCGTGCAGCGTGGGCATTCGGGTTGCCAGCGGCGCTGGGCACCGTCGCCTCGATCGTGGTCTATGTGCTGCTGGCGTTGCTGGGGCCGAAGGCCGCGGCGCCGCCCGGCGGCTGACGCCCTCATGCAGGGAGCCAGCCGCCGGGCGTGTCCCGGCGTTAACCGGGGGGCGAGCCATGTGTTGGCAGGTCGCGTGTCAGGTGAACGGCCCCGTCAAGCGCATTGCGCCGCGCATCCGACTGCTCGACATATCTCAGCAGATCCTGCTGCAGTACCCGACGGCTGAGGGCTCTCAGGCGCTCGAGTTCTGTCTCCGACCTGCCCGGTGATCTGGCGGAAAGGTGCAGGCTGTTGGCGATGTTCAGAGAGATTCTGCGGCGAAGGTCGGCCTCGTCCCTTGGCTGTCCCTGTTCGTCGAAAAGAAGGTGGATCGACATCGCAAGCTCATTGCTGTACTGCTGCCGCAGGCTGGGAAACGTCTGGATTACGTAGAGCCCTCCCAGTAGGGAGGAGATCATGGCGATCAGGATATGTGTTCCCAGCAGAAGCCACTTCTTCATCTAGTGGAACCCCTTGGATGAGGAATCATGTCTGTGGGCCCGCCTCGTGTTCGAGGTTGTTCCGTAGCTCCACATTGCGGGCGCGGCGATCCGCCTTGCATCAGCGGTCTGCTCGCGAAGCGCAAGGATTCTGGATCAACGTGATGTCAGGAGATGGGAAGCGGGCGCGCGAGCCGGAGTGCGACAGGAGGCATCGTTGCTGATGCGGTTGTGGCTGGGACAGGCGTCAGGGGAGTGTCTTCAGGCAGAGGGGGCCGGGCATGGCTCGGCACTACAGATGGACTGCGCACGGTGCCAGCGATCAGTCGGGGGAGTGAGCTGAAGCAGAACCTTCAGCCATGGATCATCGCGACCACATGGCATTCCCATACACGCAGTCGATGGTGGTGCCGGCCGCATCCGCGCATCGGCCTCCGTGCGCATCCGCCGTTGGTCATGGGGAGCGCCTGCCGTTGCGGGTTGGGAGGGGCGGTGGAGGCCACCGCCCGCTCCCGCAGCTGCGTCAGTCGCTGTTGACCGGCAGCTGCCAGCACACCACTGGGCCGTCTTCGGCGTCGATGCGCTGACTGGTGACCATGAAGCCGTTGCGGCGCAGTACTGCCTGCGAGCGTGCATTGCCCGCAGCCGTTTCAGCGGTGAGACAGCACACGCGCGCATCGTGCCGCGCCCAGGTCACCAGTTCGGCCAGTGCACGGCCCGCCAGGCCCCGCCCCTGATGTGCCGGGGCGATGCCATAGCCGATATCCAGCACGCCCTGCTCCGGCGGGCGGGTCAATGAGAACAGCCCGACTGGCCGGCCGGTATCCACGACCTGCCAGGCAGCGGGCGCGAACACCGCTTCGATGCGCTCGGCCAGGTCGGCCAGCATCGTCAGTACGGGCAGCGGTGCGATGGCATCGTCCGCGGAGCAGGGGCGTGACAACAGTGCGCGCAGATCAAGCGCGGAAGCAGGTGAAAGCATGGGAACCTCGACAGGTGGAAGTGCCCGAAGCGGGCGTGACCGGTACGAGGAGGGGCGCGGGCGTCGATCGTGACGCAGCATGCCTTTCGCCGCCGTTACCGGTGCGGGAAGTGGATGCTGACGGAGGACAAAGGCCTTCTCCCGGGTGGGGCATGCGATGCCGGGGCGCGCCCGGCGGATGGGGGCAGCATAGCCGACGCTGCGGCCTCAGCGCAGCGACGATTCCCGCACCACCAGCTTCACCGGGATGCTCTGGCTGTCCACCGGCTGTCGGCCGATCAGCGCCAGCAGGCGCTCCACCAACAGCTGCCCGGCCTGCTTGGTGTCCTGCTGTACGGTCGTCAGCGCAGGGGACACCGAGGCCGCCAGCGGGATGTCGTCGAAACCGGTCACCGCCACGTCCTGCGGCACCCGCAGGCCGGCTTCGCGCAGGGCGCGGATCGCACCGATGGCGATCAGGTCGCTGGCCGCACAGATCGCATCGAGCGGTTCGCCATGCGCCAGCAGCAGCTGGCAGGCCTCCTGGCCGGAGGCCTCGGTGGTGATCGCATCGTGCTGCAGTGCCGCTTCCGCAGCCAGCCCATGTTCCTGCAAGGCCGCGACGTGGCCGCGGTAGCGCTCCTGGAATTCGGGATAGTGGCTGGAAGCATGGCCGAGGAAGGCGATGCGGCGGCAGCCCTGCTGCAGCAGGTGGGTGGTGATGTCGTGCCCGCCCTGGAAGTTGTCGCTGCCGATCGAGACGCCGGGCTGGCCGGGCAGGGCGGCGCCCCAGCGCACGAAATGCGTGCCCTGTTCGACCAGCCGTTGCAGGCGGTCGCGTGATTCGTGGTAGTCGCCGTAGCCGAGCAGGATGATGCCGTCGGCCTTGTTGCTGTCCTCGTAATCGGCCTGCCAGTCGGTGGACAGCTGCTGGAACGAGACCAGCAGGTCCTGCCCGTGCAGGGCGCAGGCGCGGGTGATCGAGCCCAGCATCGAGTGGAAGAACGGGTTGATCAGCGAATCGTCGTTGGTCGGGTCTTCGAAGAACAGCAGGGCCAGCGTGCCGGCGTTGCGCAGGCGCAGGCTGGAGGCGTTCTTGTCGACCTTGTAGTTCAGCTCGCGGGCGATGCGCAGGATGCGCTCGCGGGTCTCGGCATTGACCATCGGGCTGCCGCGCAGGGCCCGCGACACGGTCGGCTGGGAGACCCCGGCCAGGTGGGCGATGTCCAGGGAGGTGGCTTTGCCTTTGATCGTCATGGGAACGCGGAAGCGGGCAGGCGGAAGATGCCTGGGCATGATGCCATGCGGTGGCTGCCGGCAGTCCCGGCCAACGCCGCTTGTGGTCAAGGTCGCGGGTGTGCGACGGTCAGTGCCACAGCCTGATGGAGCCAAGCGGTGTCCTTTCGCCTGTACCCGGATGTTCCGGATGATTTCGAGGCGCGGATCCGTATCCTCGCGCCGGAGGAGGGCGGGCGACGCAGCCCGGCCCGGAACGGTATCCGCTGGGACTTCGCCTACGCCGATGACGCCGGGGTGCCAGAGCTGTTCATGATCTGGCCCGACTTCCGGCACGCTGAGGGCGACAGCTGGGCGACCGAGCTGCCGCTGCCGGTGGGAGAGTCCCTTTTGGCCGGCCTGACCGTGGTCAATGAGGTGCTGAGGGCGGGGCTGCACCGGGAGCGTATCCGGCCGGGCGTGCGCTTCCACTGCCATGAAGGGCCCAAGGTGGTGGCGGTGGGGGAGGTTACGCGGGTCACCGGCCTGCTGCTGGATCGCCCCCTGCTTCGTTGAGGCCGGTTCCGACCCGGATCGGCCGGATTCCCGACGGGCCGGGGGCGAAGGGAATGGTAAGATGCCTCGTTCCGATATCCCCCATTCGCAACCGTGGGAGGTCCAGCGTATCGGCACCCCGTCGGGTGTGCTATCACTGGTCCAGCCCCGGACAACGGAAGAATCCATCTATGGCGCGCGGCATCAACAAAGTCATCCTGGTCGGCAATCTCGGCAACGACCCGGACGTGAAGTACACCCAGAGCGGCATGGCGATCACCCGCATCAGCCTGGCCACCACCAGCGTCCGCAAGGACAAGGATGGCAACCAGCAGGAGCGCACCGAATGGCACCGTGTGGTGTTCTTCGGCAAGCTCGGCGAGATCGCGGGCGAGTACCTGCGCAAGGGCAGCTCGGTCTACGTCGAAGGCAGCCTGCGTTACGACAAGTACACCGGCCAGGACGGCGTGGAGAAGTACTCCACCGATATCGTCGCCGATGAAATGCAGATGCTGGGCGGCCGCGGTGAAGGCGGCGGTGGCGGTGGTGGTGGCAGCTACGGCGTCGATCGCCCGCAGCGCCAGCAGGCCCCGCGCCAGGAATACGGCGGCGGTGGCGGCGGCCAGCGTGGTGGCCAGGGCGGAGGCTATGGCAACCAGGGCGGCAACCAGGGCGGCGGTTACGGCAACCAGGGTGGCAACCAGCGCCCGCAGCCGCAGCAGGCGCCGCCGATGGACGACTTCGCTGACGACGATATTCCGTTCTGATCGAACGTCCGTTCGCAGCAGAAAAGAAAGCCCCGCGCATGCGGGGCTTTTCTTTTTGCGCGATGACATCAGCGTTGTGCCGCGCAGCATCGATTTTCGTGCACCGCGACTTGCAAACAGACAAATTCCTCCCCTATGGTGCAATCGATTGCATTGCGGTGAATCGTTGCGTTTGATACCGGTTGGGAGGCCGGCAGGTGGATGTCCATCCATTCGATCAGACCGGCTCCGGCGACGGGCCTCACGCGGCGCGATGCGTTGCGCATGGCGGTTGCTGGAGGCGTAGCTCTGGGTACTGCGGGAGCGCTGCCTGCATTCGCCTCCACCGCGCCACTCAAGGGCACCCTGAAGCACGCGGTCGCCCGCTGGACCTTCCCGCAGCTGTCGGTCGCCCAGCTCTGCGCGACGGTGAAGAACATTGGCTTTGCCGCGATCGACCTGGTCGGCCCGGAAGACTGGCCCACGCTGAAGGCGCATGGCGTGTACAGCTCGATGTGCAACGGCGCGGAGCTGGGCCTGACCAAGGGATTTGCCGGCCGCGGGTTCCACGATGAACTGGTGGCGCGCTACACGCGGCACATCGATCTGGTCGCCGATGCCGGCTACCGCAACCTGATCTGTTTCTCGGGCAACCGCAACGGCATGGACCCGCAGGAAGGCATGGCCAATGCCGAGGCCGGTCTCAAGCGCATCCTCGGGCACGCAGAGAAGCGTGGCGTTGTGCTGGTGATGGAGCTGTTGAACTCCAGGGTCGATCATCGCGACTACCTGTGCGATCACTCTGCCTGGGGCGTGGAGCTGTGCCAGCGGCTGGGCTCGGACAACTTCGGCCTGCTCTACGACATCTACCACATGCAGATCATGGAGGGCGACATCATCGCCACCATCGGCAGGCATCACGCGTTCTTCAAGCACTACCACACCGCGGGCGTGCCCGGCCGGCACGAGATCGGTGACCAGCAGGAACTCAACTATCCGGCCATCTGTCGCGCGATCCGCGACACCGGCTTCGAAGGGTATCTGGCGCAGGAATTCATGCCTGCGGCGCCCGATCCCGTTGGCTCATTGCGCGAGGCGATCGGCCTCTGCGACGTCTGAAACGATATCCACCCAGGTGAGAAACCCATGGCAGATAATCACTACGACGCCATTGTTGTTGGCTCGGGAATCAGTGGCGGTTGGGCGGCGAAGGAGCTGACCGGGAAGGGCCTGAAGGTCCTGATGCTGGAACGCGGCCGCAACATCGAGCACGTCAAGGACTACGTCAACGCGATGAAGGAGGCGTGGGATTTTCCGCACCGCAACCGCCCAACGCAGGCGATGAAGGCCGAGTTCCCGGTGCTGATGCGCGACTACGGGCTGGCCGAGAACCTGGAAGGCATGTGGGCCAATGAGCAGGAATCGCCCTACATCGAAACCAAGCGCTTCGACTGGTTCCGCGGTTACCACGTAGGGGGGCGCTCGCTGCTGTGGGGACGGCAGAGCTATCGCTTCTCCGACCTGGATTTCGAGGCGAACCTCAAGGACGGTATCGCCACTGACTGGCCGATCCGCTACGCCGACATCGCGCCGTGGTACGACTACGTGGAAAAGTTCGCCGGCATCGCCGGCACGCGCGAAGGACTGGACGTGTTGCCGGATGGTGAGTTCCTGCCGCCGATCCCGTTGAACATCGTCGAGAAGGATGTGGCCGCGCGAATAAAGAAGGCCTTTGGCGGCACCCGGCACATGATCCACTCGCGCACCGCCAACATCACCAAGCCGATGCCCGAGCAGGGGCGCGTCAACTGCCAGTACCGCAACAAGTGCATCCTGGGCTGCCCCTTCGGTGCCTATTTCTCGACCCAGGCGGCGACGCTGCCGGCGGCGATGAAGACCGGCAACCTGACCTTGCGGCCGTTCTCGATCGTCAAGGAAGTGCTCTACGACAAGGACCGCAAGCGCGCGCGGGGCGTGGAAGTCATCGATGCCGAAACCGGCCAGACCTACCAGTACACGGCCAAGGTGATCTTCCTCAACGCATCGTCCTTCAACTCGACGTGGCTGCTGATGAACTCGGCCACCGACGTCTGGGACGGGGGGCTGGGTTCCTCGTCCGGCGAGCTCGGGCACAACGTGATGGACCATCACTTCGGCGCGGGTGCCTCGGGCCGGGTCGAGGGCTATGAGGACAAGTACTACTTCGGCCGCCGTCCCTGCGGTTTCTATGTCCCGCGGTTCCGCAACGTCGCTGCCGACAAGCGCGCTTACCTGCGCGGGTTCGGCTACCAGGGCGGTGCCAGCCGCACCGGATGGTCGCGCGAGATCGCCGAACTGAACATCGGCGCCGACCTGAAGGAGGCACTGACCGTGCCTGGTGACTGGCGGATCGGCATGACCGGGTTCGGCGAGATGCTGCCGCACCACGACAACACCATCCGCCTGGACCGCGACCGCAAGGACAAGTGGGGGTTGCCGGTGCTGGCGATGGACGTTGCCATGCGCGCCAACGAACTGGCCATGCGCAAGGACATGGCCGCCGACGCGGCCGAGATGCTGGAAGCGGCCGGCGTCAAGGACGTGAAGATGCACGACAACGATTACGCCCCGGGCAAGGGCATCCACGAAATGGGGACCGCGCGCATGGGACGTGATCGGAAGAGTTCGGTGCTGAACCAGCACAACCAGGTCTGGGATGCACCCAACGTCTATGTGACCGACGGGGCCTGTATGACCTCCAGCGCCTGCGTGAATCCTTCGCTGACCTACATGGCGCTGACCGCGCGCGCGGCCGACCATGCGGTGCGCGAACTGAAAGCGGGGAACCTGTGATGGATCGTCGCGAACTGTTGAAGATGATCGTGGCCGCCACCGGTGCGGCAATGGTCGGGCTGCCGGCGCTGGTGCATGGCAAGGTGCCGGCTGCCGGGGCGATGCCCGCGTTTTCCGATGCCGATATCGGCACGCTGGACGAGATCGCCGAGACCATCCTGCCGCGGACAAGGACACCCGGGGCGAAGGACGCGGGCGCCGGTGCGTTCATGGCGACGTTCGTCAGCGACTGCTACACCGCCCGGCAGCAGACGACATTCCGCGCCGGGCTGGTCGACATCGACAAGCGCGCGGGTGGCCGGTTCGCATCGCTCACGCCGGAAGCCCGCACCGAACTGCTGCGTGCTCTGGATGCGGAGGCCAAGGCACGCAAGGCCGATGTGACCGAGACCGGCACGCCTGAAGAGGGCGAGGCGATGCCGCATTACTTCACGATGCTCAAGCAACTGGCCATCTTCGGCTTCTTTACCTCCAAAGTCGGTGCGACCGGAGTACTGCAGTACGTTGCCGTGCCAGGGCGCTATGACGGCGACCTTGCCTACGTCCCCGGAACGCCCGCGTGGGGGACCAGCTGATGGAGCGCAACAGGATGATCAAGCCTCTGCTGATTGCGGCGACCATGCTGGTTGCTGCACCTGCCTTCGCGCAGGAAAGTGCCGGCGCTGCGCGTGACCCGAAGAAGACCGAGGTGTGGACGCCGGTGCCCGCAGTCGTGGCCACGCCGCCGGGCAGGGCGCCGTCCGATGCGATCGTGCTGTTCGATGGCAAGGATGTCTCCGCGTGGGAGTCGGAGCAGGGCGGACGCGTGCCGTGGAAGGTTGCCGATGGCGCCATGACCGTCGTGCCCGGCAGCAAGGGCATTCGCACCAGGCAGCGCTTCTGCGACGTCCAGTTGCATGTCGAGTGGCGCACGCCCACCGACACGAAGGGCTTCGACGGCCAGAACCGCGGCAACAGCGGCATCTTCCTGCAGGAGCTGTATGAGCTGCAGGTGCTCGACAGCTACAACAACCCGACCTATGCCAACGGCCAGGCGGGCTCCATCTACAAGCAGGCCATGCCGTTGGTGAACGCCTCGCGCGCACCGGGGCAGTGGCAGGCCTACGACATCCTCTGGAAGGGGCCGCGCTTCTCGCCGGGTGGCGGGCTTGTGTCGCCCGCGCGCATCACGGTCCTGCACAACGGCGTGCTGGTGCAGGACGACACGGTGCTGGCGGGCAAGACCGAGTACATCGGTGCACCGTCTTACTCACCCCACGCCTGCGCACCGATCTACCTGCAGGAGCATGACTCCAAGGTCAGCTACCGCAACATCTGGGTGCGCGAGCTGTAGTGGCACACGGCCGGCGTGATCGCCGGCCGCCTACTTCGCCAGGTAGCTGGCGATGTCATCGATCTCCTGCTGTGACAGCTGGGAGAAGGGCGGCATCAACCCGCCGCCCTTGCTGATCTTTTCCTTGATCTGCGCAGGTGCCATGCGCTTGCCGATATCGGTGAGCGCCGGGAATGCGCCCGGCATTCCCGCACGATCGGCGCCGTGGCAGGCCACGCAGTTCGCGGTGTAGAGCTTTGCACCGGCGGCCGGATCATCCTTGCACCATGCTGCCGTCGCAACGCTCATGCAGCCCAGGGCCACCGCCATTGCCAGGATCATTTTCATGTGGGGCTCCTTGATGCGTCAGCGCCGTGCACGGGCGGGCACGTTGGCGGGCAGGTGTTCACGCAGGTAGTCCGCGCCGGTCTGGATCACCTTGGCCGGATCGCGCGGTTCGTCGTGTTCGAGGATGTACCAGTGCACGCCGGCGGCGGCTGCGGCCGGCAGGATCGCGTTCCAGTCCAGCACGCCCTGGCCGACGGCGGCGAATCCACCCTCGTCCTGGGCCTGGCCCTTGGGCGCATTGTCCTTGGCGTGCACCGCGAACAGGCGGCCGCGGAACTTGCCCAGCATCACGGCCGGGTCGTGTCCGGAGCGTGCCACCCAGGCCAGGTCCAGCTCGGTCTGCAGGTCCGGTCCGGCAGCAGCGAACAGCAGTTCCAGGCCGGTCCTTCCGTTGAAGTCGACCAGCTCGAAGTCGTGGTTGTGGTAGGCCAGGCGCATGCCCTTGGCGCGCACCTGTCTGGAAAGCCGGCCCAGCTCCTGGCCCAGTGCGGTCCAGCCTGCGGCATCGGTGGGCCGGTCCTTCGCGTCCAGGTAGGGCACCACCAGCGTGGTGTTGCCGATCGATCGGTTGAAGGCCACCACGCCGTCCAGGTCTCTGCGCAGCTCGGCCAGCGCAACGTGCGAGGAGATTGCCCTGATCGAATACCTGTCCAGCAACTGC
This sequence comes from Stenotrophomonas maltophilia, assembly GCF_013464915.1. Lineage (GTDB taxonomy): Bacteria > Pseudomonadota > Gammaproteobacteria > Xanthomonadales > Xanthomonadaceae > Stenotrophomonas > Stenotrophomonas maltophilia_AT. Next base: position 48,647 of record NZ_RAVT01000041.1, on the reverse strand, counting down.
TTGAGTTCGCTGGCGCTGACGCCCTGGGTACCCACCGTTTCCACCGCCTGCACGCCCGCGTCGTGAACGATCTTCAACTGCTGGTCGAGCGAGCCGGCATTGCGCAGCGAGTACATCTGCACTGCGATGGGCTTCTGCGCGGTGAGGGCTTCGCCGGCGAAGGCGGGCAGTGCAGCGAGCAGCAGGAGTGCGAGGGCTGCGGTTCTGCGGACAGGGGTCTTCATCAGGCGTTCCTCCCGGGATTCAATCGATGGTGGTCCAGGCACGCGTCCTGGCCGATGCGATGACGCGGTCGACGATCCGCGCCGAGCGCACGCCATCGTCGAAGGTAGGCAGGCCCTCGGGGCGCTCGCCTTCGATGGCGCGATAGGTGTCGGCGATGAACGCCTCGAAGCACTGGCCGTAGCCCTGCGCGTGCCCGGCCGGCAGCACCGACAGCCGCCGTTGTTCGGCACTGCCTGCACCAGGACCGCGCACGAAGATCTCCTCGCGCTGGTCGGGTCTTCCGATCCACAGCCGCTCGGCATCCTCCTGGTTGAAGGCCACGCTGGCCCTGGCACCGTCGATCTCGAACCAGAGGCGATTGTGGCGTCCAGCCGAGACCTGGCTGACCGTCAACGACGCCAGCGTGCCGGCGCCGGTCCTGAACATCGCTGCGGCGACGTCTTCGCTGGTGACCGCCTGCATCGCGCCGCCGGCCGTGGGCGTACTGAAGCTCTGGCCGGTGATGGCGCCGCGTTCGGCGATCACCGTATCGAACGCCGCGCTGACCTCGGCGAAGCGCTCGCCGCTGACCCATTCCACCAGGTCGCACCAGTGCGAGCCGATGTCGGCGAACACGCGGGACGTACCGCCCAGTGCCGGGTCCACGCGCCAGTTGTTGCTTTCTGGATCCAGCAGCCAGTCCTGCAGGTAGCTGCCGTGGATCAGGTGCAGCGGCCCCAGCTCGCCGTGTGCGATGCGTGCGCGCGCCTCGCGCACCACCGGGTGGTAGCGGTAGACGAAGGGTACCGTGGCCACAAGGCCGCGCGAGGCCGCCAGCGCAGCCAACGCCTGTGCATCTTCCAGCGAGGTGGCCAGTGGCTTCTCGCAGATCACGTGCTTGCCGGCTTCCAGTGCGGCCTGTGCCATCGGCCGGTGCAGATGATTGGGCGTGCAGATATGCACGAGCTGCACCTGCGGATCGGCAATCACTTCCCCGATGTCCTGGTAGGCGCGCGGAACATTCCACGACTGCGCAACTTCGTGCGCGCGCTGCGGGGACGACGCGACCACTCCGCGCACGTCGGCACCTGCCAGCAAGGCGGCGCGATGATGCACCGCACCGATCATGCCGGCGCCGACGATGGCGATTCCAAGCTTGGGCATCGGTGGGATCCTCAGGGTGCGGAAGGCGCGGTGGCAACGGCTGGCCGGTCGCGGAACAGCAGCAGGAATGCGATCAGCACCACCATCGCGACACCGGCCGGGAACAGCCAGATCTGCTGCCAGTCCGGTCCCGCCGCCGTGGTGAAGTGCTCCACCACCGCGCCGGACAGGTAGGTGCCGATCAGCATGCCCACGCCATACGTTGCCAGGGTGATGAAGCCCTGTGCACTGCTGCGCGCGGCCGGGCCGGCGTGCGCGTCGGTGTAGATCTGGCCGGTGACGAAGAAGAAGTCGTAGCAGATGCCGTGCAGCACGATGCCGATCACCAGCAGCGAGAAGCCGCTGCCGGCATCACCGAAGGCGAACAGGGCATAGCGCAGCACCCAGGCCGCCATGCCGACCGCCAGCATGGTCTTCACCCCCAGCCGCACGAACAGGAACGGCATCGCCAGCATCAGCAGCACTTCGGACACCTGGCCCAGCGACTGCAGGCCCGCAGCGCCGCGTACGCCCAGGTCGTTGAGATAGGGGTTGGTGAAGTTGTAGTAGAACGCCAGCGGAATGCAGATGGCGATGGAGGCCAGGAAGAACACCAGGTACGAACGCGACTTCAGCAGTCGCAGCGAATCCAGCCCGAGGATCTGCCCGAGCCCGGCGTCGCGCTGCTGCGCCAGCGGCGGCGTGTGCGGCAGGGTGAACGCGTACAGCCCCAGCGCCAGCGAGGCCACTGCCGCCATCTGGAAGGTGAGTTCGAGCCGATGCGCCTGTTCCCAACCCAGCCAGCCGATCAGCACACCGGCCACGATCCAGCCGACGCTGCCGGCCACGCGCACCAGCGGGAACTGCTTCTCAGGCGATTGCATGTGCCGCATCGCCACGCTATTGGCCAGCGCCAGCGTCGGCATGAACAGCAGCATGTAGCCCATCACGCAGGCGGAGAACGTGCTGAAGCTGTTCGCCGTGGAGGCCATCCAGAGCAGCACTGCGCCGGCCAGGTGCAGCACCGCAAGGATGCGCTGCGCGGCGAAGTAGCGATCGGCAATCAGGCCAACCAGGAAGGGCGCAAGGATGGCGCCGATGGACTGGCTGAGGAAGGCCGTCGCCACCTGGCTGGCGCTGGCCTGCAGCGGGCCTTGCACCAGGTAGGTGCCCAGGGTCACGAACCACGCTCCCCAGATGAAGAACTGCAGAAACATCATCGCGCCCAAGCGCGACATGGCGTGCGTCATGGCTTGCCCTCCCGGGGCGGTATCGGCTCAGATTCCCAGCATGCGGTGCAGTGACGCGGCGTCGGTGCCGCTGTCGGCGAAATCGTCGAAAGCGCGTTCGGTCACGCGGATGATGTGGTCGCCGATGAAGGCGGCACCCTCGCGTGCGCCGTCCTCGGGGTGCTTCAGGCAGCACTCCCACTCCAGTACCGCCCAGCCGGGGAAGTCGTACTGGGCGAACTTCGAGAAGATCGACGTGAAGTCGATCTGGCCGTCGCCGAGTGAACGGAACCGGCCCGGGCGATCGATCCAGTCCTGGTAGCCGCCATACACGCCGCTGCGGGCACTGGCGCGGTACTCCGCGTCCTTGACGTGGAAGATGCCGATGCGCGCGTGGTAGCGGTCGATGAAACCCAGGTAGTCCATCTGCTGCAGCAGCAGGTGGCTGGGGTCGTACAGGATCTTCGCGCGAGGGTGGTGATCGACCACGTCGAGGAAGCGTTCGAAAGTCGCGCCGTCGTGCAGGTCCTCGCCGGGGTGGATTTCGAAGCACAGGTCCACGCCGCAGGCGTCGAAGGCATCGAGAATCGGTCGCCAGCGCCGGCCGAGTTCGGCGAAGGCCTCTTCCACCAGGCCTGGCGGGCGCTGCGGCCAGGGATAGAAGTACGGCCAGGCCAGTGCGCCGGAGAACGTGGCGTGTGCGGTCAGTCCCAGCCGCTGGCTGGCCTGGGCTGCCAGCAGCAGCTGCTCCACCGCCCAGGCCTGGCGCGCGGCCGGGTCGCCGCGCTTTTCCGGCGGCGCGAAACCGTCGAACAGGCTGTCATAGGCGGGATGGACGGCGACCAGCTGCCCCTGCAGGTGGGTGGACAGTTCGGTGATCTGCACGCCGTGCCCGGCCAGCATACCGGCCACGTCATCGCAGTACGCCTGGCTGCGCGCTGCCTCGGCCAGGTCGAACAGGTGGGGCGCGCTGGTCGGCACTTGTACGCCAGAATAGCCCAGGCCCGCGGCCCATCCGGCCAGCGTGTCCAGCCGATCAAAAGGAGCTGTGTCGCCGATGAACTGCGCCAGGAACAGCGCTGGACCCTTGAGCGTCTTCAACGTGATTCGCCCTCGATGCAATCGATTGCATTATCCTAGCAGGGGCTTACGCAGGACCTGTTGTGCAGTGCACAGCGGGCAGGAGAACTAACGCCATGGCCACCATCTACGACATTGCAAAGCACGTCGGCGTTTCTGCCGGCACCGTGTCACGCGCACTTTCGCGGCCCGACAAGGTGCTGCCGGCCACGCGCGCGCGCATCGAGCAGGCCGCCGCCGCGTTGGGCTACGTGCCCAACACGGTCGCCCGCACGCTCAAGACCCAGCGCAGCGGCAAGATCCTGGTCACCGTTCCGGACATCGCCAATCCCTTCTTCGCGCAGATCCTGCAGGGGGCGGAAGACGCCGCGCAGGGCGTCGGCTATGCGGTGCTGCTGGGCGATACCCAGGACCAACCCGACCGCGAGGAGCGCTACGCGCAGATGCTCCGGCGCAACGAGGCCGATGGCATGATCGTGCTCGGCCATCGCCTGCCACCGACGGCGCGCGAGATTGTCCAGCAGAGGGGGGCTGCCGCGCCGGTGGTCAACGGATGCGAGTTCGACCCCGCGCTGGGCCTGCCCAGTGTGCACATCGACAATGCCGCCGCCGCACGCGCCGTCATGGAGCACTTGTACGCATTGGGCCATGAACGGATCGCCGTGGTCGGCGGGCCGCCGGACAATCCCCTGCACCAGCAACGCCTGGAGGGGGTGCGCGCCGCCGGCAAGGCACGCGGCCGCCTGCGCCAGCTGAGCGTGGTACCGGGCGATTTCTCGGTGGAATCCGGGCATGCCGCGGCCGTGGCGCTGCTGGCCGATGCGTCGGCGCCGACCGCAGTCTTCTGCTTCAGCGACCAGATGGCGCTGGGTGCGCTGGCGGCCTGCCGCGATCTGGGCATCCGCGTACCGGACGAGCTGTCCATCGTCGGTTTCGATGACCTGGCGTCTTCGCGCTACCTCACGCCGCCGCTGACGACCATCCGGCAGCCGATGCGGGAAATCGGCGAGCGTGCGGTCAGCCTGCTGCTTGCCATCATCGAACAGGTGGATGTGCCGCTTCAGCAGACGCTGGATTTCAGCCTGATGGTGCGCGGGTCCACGGCTGCGCCCGGGTCCAGGCAAGGGCAGGGACGCTGCAGGTTCGAGTCGTTGATCCCGAATTGACGTAAAGCTGTCAGACTCACGACAGGCAGCCCGGCAAGGGCCGGGGTGGATCGTGCGATCGCGCAAGGGGGTCGGCAATGCCGTTCTTGACTGACTCGACGGAGGTCGCGGTCGAAGGCGTCGGCGCGGCACGGCGCATCGGCTGGATGCGCTTCGTGGGCAATGGCCTGGGCGCGATCCCCATCGCCTCGATCATGCTGGAGCGCCAGGATGGCGCGTTGCCCTGGGTCCTGTTGCTGCTCAATGCGCTTGCGTGGCCGGCGCTGGCGCTGATGCTGACCCAACGCTCGCGCAAGCCGGCTGCGGTCCAGTTCCGTTGCATGGTGGCCGATTCCTTGTTCGGCGGCGGCTGGATCGCGTTCATGGCCCTGAGCGCCGTACCCAGTGCACTGTTCGCCGCACTGCTGGTGGCCGACAAGATCGCGGCCGGCGGCGTGCGCCTGGCGATGCGGGCCACGCTGGCACTGGTGGTGGGCTTCGCGCTCACCTGGTGGACGCTCGGGTTTCCTTACCAACCCGTGTCGTCGCAACGCACGATCGTGCTCAGCGTGCCGTTCCTGTTCGTCTACGGCATCGGGCTCAGCATCCTCAGCTGGCAGCTGGCGCGTCGGGTGAAGTCGCAGAACCGCCAGCTGCAGCGTCTGAGCCGGATGGATCCGCTGGTCGAGCTGGCCAATCGAGGCTTCCTGATCCTGCGTGCGCAGCAGGCGCTGGACAAGGCGCAGGGGCAGGGCGGCTTTGCCTGCCTGTTGATGCTCGATGTGGATGATTTCAAGCACATCAACGATTCGCACGGGCACCGCGCCGGTGATGAAGTACTGCGGCACATCGCCTCGACCCTGCGTGCCTTCGCCCGGCCCGGTGATACACCGGCGCGCCTGGGCGGCGATGAGTTTGTCGTGCTGCTGCACGACTGTGCGCCGGTGGACGCAATGCATGTGGCCGAGCGGGTTCGCCTGCACCTGCTCGAAGCGGCGCGGCAGGCGACCCCGGGCGTTGAATTCAGCGTGAGCATCGGCATTGCCGCCACGCCGCGTGGCGGCAGCGTGGAGGATTGGCTGGCCTTGGCCGACCGTGCGCTTTACCACGCCAAGCGGCAGGGCAAGAACACCGCCAGTTATGGCGAGTGAGGGTGACGTGTCGAGGCCGCAGGCCTCTGCACGCTCTGCCAGATTGCCGTTCATCCTGCGCGCGGAATCGTCGCCGCCAATCCTCTACCATGGGCCACCCCGCCCGGACGTGCCCCCATGCAAGATGCCCTCGTTGCCCAGTCCAAGCCCCCTGTTCCGAGGATCGCGGCCTGGCTGATGATGCTGCTGGGCATGTGGCTGGCGCTGAAGCTCGGCCTGGTGGTGACCCTGCTGTCGGGCCTGCTGGTGTTCCAGCTGACCCATGTGCTGGCGTCCACCGTGGAAGGCAAGCTGCCACCGGGACGGGCGCGGGCGATTGCGGTCATCGTGCTGTCCGCGGTCATCATCAGCGCGCTGGTGCTGGCTGGCATCGGTGTGGCGTCGTTCTTCCGCACCGAGACCGGTGGCCCGGATGCGCTGCTGGGGCATCTGATGGACATCCTCAACAGCTCGCGGCACCAGGTGCCGGCGCTGCTGCAGCCCTACATTCCCGAGGACATGCCGGCGTTGCGCGCGGCACTGAACGACTGGGCCGCCGAACACCAGCGACAGCTCGGGGTGGCCGGGACCTCGGCGGTGCAGATCGGCGTGCGGGTGCTGATCGGCATGGTGCTGGGCGCGATGATCGCGCTGTATGACGAACTGCCGCTGCCGCAGATGGGGCCGCTGGCGCAGGAGCTGATCGGCCGCACCAGCCGCTTGGCCACCGCGTTCCGCCAGGTGGTGTTCGCGCAGGTGAAGATCTCGCTGCTCAACACGGTGTTCACCGCCATCTTCCTGCTGGGCGTGCTGCCGCTGTTCGGCGTGCACCTGCCGTTGTCCAAGACCCTGGTGCTGATCACCTTCATCGCCGGCCTGCTGCCGGTGGTGGGCAACATCATCTCCAACACCATCATCACCATCGTCGCGCTTTCGGTCTCGTTCTATGTGGCCGTGGCCGCACTGTTGTACCTGATCGTGATCCACAAGCTGGAATACTTCCTCAACGCACGCATCGTCGGTGGCGAGATCCAGGCCCGTGCCTGGGAGCTGCTGCTGGCCATGCTGGTGATGGAGGCGGCATTCGGCCTGCCCGGCCTGGTGGCGGCGCCGGTGTTCTATGCCTACGTAAAGCGCGAGCTGGTCGATCAGCGCTGGATCTAGTTCGGCGGGATGTGACGCATTCGCCCTAAGCAGGTGCTTGGTGAGACCTTGCCGGCGCGTTCGCGGTGGCTGCGGTATACCCATGGTCACGGTTCGCGCGGCACTGGCTTGGCGCTGCCGGGACTGGCGGCTAAAGTGATCCGCACTTCAGGGGAAATTTGCATGGCCGGCAAGGCATCGCCCATCGGATTGCGGACCTGGGTCTGGATCCTGGGCGGGTTGTTCGTGGTCTGTACGCTGCCGTTGATGGCCATCGCGCTGGTCCAGGGCACACTGCGCTACAGCGCTGCAGAGGACAACCTGGTCAGCCTGCGCCAGCTGCGCCAGACCTTCGACCTGGCCAACCTGGTCTCGGCCGAACGCGGCCCGGCCAACAGCATGCTCGGTGCCGACCCGGGCGATGCCAAGGAGCATGCGCGGCTTGCGCTGCAGCTGGCCGTGGTGCGCAGGCGTGTAGACACCGCGCTGCAGCAACTGGATGCCGTGTTCACGGCCGATCCGGGCGTGGTGGATGAGCATGGGATGCTGGCGGAAGCGCAACGTCGCCTGCAGTCGGCACGCGCGGGTGTTGACCGGGTGGCAGCGCAGCCGCGCGACGCACGACGCGTTGAAGACGTGGAGCGCGCGATCAGCGGCATGTTTGCCGTGGTCGATCGCCTGCACCTGCTGACCTCGGCGCAGATCAATGTGCTGGTCAGCGCCGATCGCGAAGCGGCGATTCCGGCGATGCAGGGCCAGGTGCTGATCGACCTGCGCGAACACGGTGGCCGCCTCGCCTCGAACGTGATGGCACCGGTTGCGGTTCCCGGGGCGTGGCGTGACGAGCAGGTGCGGGCCGCACTGCAGACGGAGGGACGCCTGCTGGAGCTGTGGCGCTTGGCGGGCAGCCATGAGTCGGTGTTCCGGAGTGACCCGGCGCTGTCCTGGCACTGGGACATGGCGCGCCGCCAGTTCTTCGGCGAATCGCTGCCGATGATCGAGCAGCTGATCGAAGACGGTCGCCGCGGCCTGCCGCCGCCGTGGACCGCCGCCGAGTTCACCCAGCGCTACGTGCCGACCCTGCAGTCGCTGGAGGCATTGCGCGACGGCTACCTGAGCGTGTCCATCGCCCGTTTCGAACGTACCCGCAACCGTGAAGCGACGCGCCTGGTCGTGCTGGTGGCGACGGTGCTGGGTACCCTGCTGGTGCTGGGCGTGGCCCTGCGCATTGCCCATCGGCAGATCCTGCGGCCGCTGCTGCAGGCGCAGAAGCAGGTCATCCAGATCGCCTCGGAGGCGCCGGGGCCAGAGCAGCATGTCACTCACCCGCTGGCCGAAATGCAACGCCTGTTCGATGCGATCGAAGTCCTGCGCGAGAAGTCGCGCGAGCGCTCTGCGCTGACCAGCGAACTGCGCCAGCTGGCAGGTACCGATGAATTGACCGGGCTGTTGAACCGGCGCGCGCTGGAAGAAAAGGTGCAGCAGCGCCATGCCGAAGGAGGCGCCGGCGCGGTGGTGATCCTGCTGGACGTGGATCGGTTCAAAGCGATCAACGACGGCCACGGTCACGATGCCGGTGACGAAGTGCTGGTGCAGGTGGCGCAGTTGCTGCAACGGCACCTGCGCCGCAGCGACAGCATCGCCCGCTATGGTGGTGAAGAGTTCCTGGTGCTGTTGGCCGACGGTGATCTGGCCGGTGGCCGTCAGTTGGCCGAGTCCCTGCGCGTGGCCCTGCACCAGATGGACATCGTGCTGGCCGATGGTGGTGTGCTGCAGGTCACCGCCAGCTTTGGCGTGGCCGAAGGCGGAACCGATGCGCTGGGCTGGCGCAGCCTGTTGCGCGCCGCCGACGCGGCCATGTACCAGGCCAAGGCCCAGGGCCGCGACCGGGTAAGGGTGGCGGGCGGCGGTCGCATCGCGCGTTGACCGGCGGCATTCATCACCGGCGCACGTCGCGCCGCCTAGACTGGCGGTCCCGATTCCTGCAGGAGCCCGACATGATCATGCGTCCCATCGCCTTTGCTGCGGCCGGCGTGCTGGCCGGCCTGCTTGCGGGATGTACCACGCCCGCGCAGCCCATGGCCGACGAGCCACGCCATCCCTCCATCGCTGCCGACCTGAGCCCGGTGCCGGCCTTCACCGGTGGCGGCGCTGGTTGGAGCATCGAGATCGCCTCGACGGGCAAGGGCAACCACGATGCCAGCCTCAATGCCGATGGCGGTACCTGGAAGGGCGTGCTGCGCTATCGCGGCCAACCGGCCGATGCGCCCAGCTCGCTGATCGTGCTCAATGGCGAGCTTGGCAAACAGCCGGCCATCGTCGAAATCAAGCGTGAATCGTGCCGCAATGCCGAGGGTGTGGACACCCTGGCCAGCGTGCAGGTGACGATGGAGGGGCAGCCGCAACGTCGTGGCTGCGGCCATCTGGCCGTGTACTGAGTCCCTGCCCGGCATGCTCGAGATTCCTACCCTGCACACCGTACGCCTGAAGCTGCGCCCGCAGCAGCTGGATGACTTCAGCGTCTATGCGGCGTTCCTTGCATCGCCGCGCGCGCAGGGCATGGGTGGTCCGTTCGGTGAAGTCGCGGCGTGGGGCCAGTTCTGCCACGACCTGGCCAGCTGGCACCTGTTCGGCCACGGCGCGCTGATGATCGAACGCATCGATACCGGTGCCTGCATCGGCCAGGTCGGGATCAACCACGGCCCGCTGTTCCCGGAAAAGGAGCTGGGCTGGTTGCTGTACGACGGCCATGAAGGGCAGGGCTTCGCGACTGAAGCCGCCGGTGCGCTGCGTGATTGGGCCTTCGTGGTGCCGCAGCTGCCGACGCTGGTCAGCTACATGGCGCCGGACAACCTGGCATCGCAGGCCGTCGCACGGCGTCTGGGCGGCGTGCTGGATGAAAAGGCCGCGCGCAGCGACGCGGATGATCTGGTGTACCGCTACAGCGCAGGGTAGTGCCGGCCGCTGGCCGGCATCACCAGTGCACCGGGCGCGCGGCCCACGCATCGAGATCAGCCAGTTCCGGCGCCAGCGCATGCTCCACCGCACGGCGCAGCAGTGCCGGAGCGACGTAGTGCCGGTGTGCGGCATCGATCAGCCCCATGTAGATGCGGCCGAACGCATTGAGGGTCTGCACCCGTGAGCCGAGGCTGATCTCGATATGGCCATCGGCACAGCGCTGTACCCGTACGCTGCTGCGGAAACGCAGATGGCGATCGTCGGCGCCGAGCAGCACTTCGGCACAGTCATCTTCTGTATCGACGCGCGAATCCAGCACTGGATAGCGGCCGGCGAACAACCGGCTGCGATCAGTCGACAGCAGTGACGATACCGGGCAGCCGAGCGGCGACGTACGCAGCCGCAACGGCGCCACGAGACGGTTACGCAGCGCCATCAGGTGGCCCACGCCGGTGGGGGGATTGCGCAGGAAGCCGTCCAGTACATCGGCCAGCAGCGCCGACGCGGAATGGTGCGCGACCTGCGCGCTGTCCAGGCGCAGCGTGGTCTGGTCCTGGTAGTGGCTGTGCGGCAGGGCCGCAGGCAGAAGGCCGTGATTGGCGACGGCCTCTGAATGGACGGGATAGGCCGGTGTAGCGCGTTCGACGAACCCGCGTAGTGGCCGCAGTGGAATCCGACGCAGCGGACCGAGCAGGGCGCGGGTACGCGCGCACAGCTGGGCACTCAGGCTGGGCGGCGCTGCCTGCAGCGACAGTTGCAGCAGCGGCGCTGCCGCGAGCGTGGTGGCCGATGGCCAGTGCACATCGGGCAGTACCTCGGTCAGGCTGGGGATATCGGCGGCATTGTGCTGCGCCTGTGCACGGGCCTGCGGGCTCATTGCGCCGGCCAGTTCATTGCTGTGGCAGGACAACGCGAACAGCGCGGGGTGCGCGCGATGGTTCGATGCGAACTGGTGCCAGGTGCCACCGCCGAAGCGCACGGTGAACAGGCAATCCGGTGGTATGCGGATGCGCCGCAGCGTGCGCGCGAAGACACCGGGATCTCCTGCCAGCTGCGCGTCGGACGCGGTGGCGAAGCGCAGTTCGGCACCGGCGCTGCCGGCAATGGCGGTGAACATGCGCGGTCCGGCATGGCGATGAAACGGGTGGCCGCCGGCACCGACGGTGAAGCTGTACAGCGAGGAGGCATCGCCTTGTTGCAGATGCATGCCGCCCAGTCGCGCCGAAGGCTCGTCCAGCGCATCGATGAAGGCCGGGTGGTGGCGCTGGCGCTGGCTGGCGTCGGTCACCAGCGCATCACCGGCGCCGATGCCGAGCTGTGCGATCAACGTGACTTCGGTCGGGCTGCCACCGTCCAGCGCTGGAAGCTGTACCCCTGGGAACGAATGGCGGTCGCGGGTCGAACCAGGCATCGTCATGCTCCTTGGCAGAGTGGATCAGCGTGCAGGGGACTTGCGGCGTGCGCGTGCTTCGCGCTTGAGCGGGCCACCGACCGGGCAGACTTCGGCCGCCCACGAAAACAACGTGTTGGCCAAACGGTCGGGCACCTGCCGGAAGTACACGAACTGGCCTCGCTTCTCGCGTTCGATCAGGCCGGCTTCCTCGAGGATGCGCAGATGGCTGGACAGTGCCGGCTTGCTGAAGTCGAAGCGCTCGGCCAGCTCGCCCGCACTGAGTTCGCCGGCGCTGAGATAGGCCAGGATCTGCCGGCGGGCGGTGGAGGCGAGGGCTTCGAAAATACGGTCCATGGCGAGCTAATTAACTAATTCGTTAACTGATACTCCTCCCGCCGGTGGCGGCTGTCAAGCCATGTCCCGTTGCGCGGCATGCCCGGGCTTTGCCATCCTCCCTGCTGTTTTCCGTAGCGTGGAATCCCGATGCGTCCTGTGTTCTGGCTGGCCCTGGCCCTGCTGCCCACCCTGGCGGTGGCGCAACCCGCGCGTATTCCCAAGGCCAAGGCTCCGGCGCAGGATCCCTTCAGCGAGCTGTTCGACACCGCCTGCATGCAGCACATCGGTGCCCCGGCACGGTTGCAGTCGCTGATGGAATCCAATGGGCTGTCGCCGCTGCAGCCCGCCGAAGCCGCGACGCTGTTGCAGGGGCAACCGGGCGTGGCCTGGATGGTGCCTCTGGCCAGTGGCCGCTATGCGGTGAGCTGGGCTGACGATGGCACGTGTACGGTCTACGCCGAAAAGGCCGACGCGGCGGTCGTGCAGAAGGGATTTGCCCGGTTGGTGCAGGCCGCACCGAAGCCGTTGCAGGTGCGATCGCTGCCAGGGCATGGGCCACTGTCGGCCGATCAGGTGGCCATCCAGTACGGCTGGGCCACGCCGGGGCAGGCCACGCTGCAGGTGCGCTTCCGCCTGGTCACGCGGCAGGCTGCCGATGCTGGCGTGCAGGCGATGGCCTCGGCGACGCCGGGTGAAGCGATGCTGGAGCAGGGCGCGCCCGGGCCCTGACAGGGGCCACGCTTGCGGTTCAGCCTTTCACGCGGCATGTGATATATCGTTTATCGATAAATCCACCCCGGGGCGGCGAGGCCACCCCAACACCGGAGGCTGCTTGACCGCTCGTCCCGCCCGCGCCAGACCCGCGCGAGGCCTGTTCACCCTGGCCCAGGCCGCCGTACAGGCCGTCCGGGCGATGTGCTGGCTGGGCATCCTGGCCGCACTGCTGGCGGTGCCGCTGGTCGCCCACGACCGTCGCTGGCTGCTCGACAGCGTGCATGACGCTGCGGCCGCCGCCGCGCATGGCAATGATCTGTTCCTGCACTTCTGCCTGGGCCTGGGCGCGATCATCGCGCTGCTGGTGCTGTGCCTGCTGTTCCTGCGCCATCTGCTGCGGCTGCTGAAGTCGGCGGCCCGCGAGCGGCCATTCACCCACGCCAATGCACAGCGGCTGCAGCGCATGGCCTGGCTGATGCTGTCGATGGAGCTGCTGTCGATCCTGATCGGCGCCTACGCCGCCTGGATGGGCCCGGACTTCACCTGGATGGAGGTGGGCGGCGGCATGTCGATCACCGGCCTGGTCGCGGTGCTGATGCTGTTCGTACTGGCACGCGTGTTTGCCGTGGGTGCGGCGATGCGCGATGACCTCGATGGTGTCATCTGATGGCGATCGTCATCACCCTGGACCGCATGCTGCAGGAACGGGGCATGACCCTGTCCGAGCTGGCCGGGCGCATCGACATCACCCTGGCCAACCTGTCGATCCTGAAAACCGGCAAGGCGCGCGCCATCCGCTTTTCCACGCTTGATGCGATCTGCCGCGAGCTGCAGTGCACGCCCGGCGACCTGCTCGGGCATGACCCGACGCTGGCACAGGACGCTGACTGAGTGCTTTCCCTGTTCCCTTACCTACTGACGAAACGGACCTGAAATGGAATGGTTGGCTGACCCCTCGATATGGATGGGCCTTGCAACCCTGGTCGTGCTGGAGATCGTTCTCGGCATCGACAACCTGGTGTTCATCGCGATCCTTGCCGACAAGCTTCCGCCGCACCAGCGCGACCGCGCGCGCGTGATCGGCCTGGCGCTGGCCCTGCTGATGCGGCTGGTGCTGCTGGCGGCGCTTGCGTGGATCATGAAACTGACAGAACCGCTGTTGACGCTGTTCGACCACAGTTTCTCCGGGCGCGACCTTATCCTGCTGGGTGGCGGCCTGTTCCTGCTGTTCAAGGGCACCATGGAACTGCATGAGCGGCTGGAAGGCCGCCAGCATGAGGACAATGGCAAGAAGGTCTACGCCAGCTTCGCGATGGTCGTGGCACAGATCGTGGTGCTCGACGCGGTGTTCTCGCTGGACTCGGTGATCACCGCGGTCGGCATGGTCGACAACCTGGGCGTGATGTACGCCGCGGTGACCATCGCGATGGCGCTGATGCTGGTGGCCAGCAAGCCGCTGACCCGCTTCGTGAACAAGCATCCCACGGTGGTGGTGCTGTGCCTGGGCTTCCTGCTGATGATCGGTTTCAGCCTGGTGGCCGAGGGCCTGGGCTACAAGATTCCGAAGGGCTACCTGTACGCGGCCATCGCCTTCTCGATCCTGGTTGAAGCGTTCAACCAGTGGGTACGCTTCAACCGCGAGCGCAACGAGCGCCGCCAGCCGTTCCGCCAGCGCACTGCGGATGCTGTGCTGCGGATGCTCGGCGCACGTCCGGCCAATGGCCACGACGACGAGGGCGCGGACGAACCTGTGGATGCAGGGGAACGCCTGCAGCCGGCCGAGCACGAAATGATCCGCAGCGTACTGGGCCTGGCCGATCGCCCGGTGTCGAGCGTGATGACCGTGCGCGCCGACGTGCAGTGGATCGACCTGGCGCGTGGACAGGACGATGTGGTGGCGCGTCTGGTGGCGTCGCCACACACCCGCCTGCTGGTCGGCGATGGTGACCTGGACAGCCTGCGCGGCGTGGTGCAGAGCCGCGACCTGCTGGCGGACCTGTTGCAGGGCAAGCCGCTGCAGCTGGAAGGCAACCTGCGCGAGCCGCAGTACGTGCTGTCCAGCGCCAGTGCACTTCAGGCGCTGGAGCTGATCCGCCAGCATCCGGTGCCGTTGGCGGTGGCGGTGGACGAGTACGGCAGCGTGGAAGGCCTGGTGACGGCCAACGATCTGCTGGCGGCGATTGCCGGTGATCTGGTCGATACCCAGGACGAACGCTATGGCGTGGTCGCGCAGGGGGAAGACCAATGGGAGGCCGATGGTGCGTTGACCCTGGACGACCTGCAGCGCCTGGCCGGCGTGTCGCTGCCGCGCAGTGCCGACTACATGACCATCTCCGGACTGGTACTGGAGCAGTTGGGTCGCCTGCCGGACATCGGTGATGCGGTGGACGTGGCCGGTGTGCGCATCACCGTGCTTGCGATGGAGAAGCGCCGCATCACGCGGCTGCGGGTGGAGCGCGTGGACGCGGCGCCATAGCCGCCGCGTGCCTTGTAGAGCCGAGCCCATGCTCGGCTGCATTCTGAGAAGCCGAGCGCAGGCTCGGCTCTACATCCCGGGCAGCCGAGCATCGGCCCGGCTCTACACAACACGGCCTGCAGCCGTCACCATGGCGGGCCCGTTTTCCTTCCCGGATGGTTGCAGTGCTGAGTACGATCGGTTTGTTGATGGGCCTGTATGTGGCCTGGCGCCTGTTCTGGCCACTGCGCATGCCCATCTGGATGAAGGTCGTGCTGTCGCTGCTGCTGGTGGCCGTGGCCGTGCAGCTGCGCATCGTGGCCACCTTCTGGGGCTCGATGGCGTCGCCGGAAATCCCGAAGATGGCCATCGCCATGCTGGCTACCGGCTCCACTGCAGTGTTGATGCTGGCGCTGATGATGCTGGTGCTGGATGCCGGCCTGCTGTTTTCACGCCTGCTGCGTTGGCCGCGCATGGTATCGGCCCTGCGCGCATCGAAGCTCAGGCCTGTGGCCGGCATCCTGGCTGTGCTGGTCAGCGCCTATGGCGTCAGCCAGGGCATGGCGGTGCCCAAGCCCAGGCAGATCGAGGTGAGCATCGCCGGGTTGCCGGCCGCGTTCGACGGCTATCGCGTGCTGCAGCTGACCGACATCCATGCCAGCCGCCTGCTGACCGGCGACTGGGTGCGCAGGGTGGTGGAGGAGAGCAATGCGCTGAAGCCGGACCTGATCGTAATCACTGGCGATCTGATCGACGGCAGTGTCGAGGCCCGTCGCGACGACGCGCGTCCGTTGGCCGACCTGCAGGCGCCGGATGGCGTCATCGCCATCACCGGCAACCACGAGTACTACGCGCAGTACCAGGACTGGATGCAGGCGTTCCGCGCGCTGCACATGCAGGTGCTGGAGAACAGTCATCTGCAGGTACGACGCGGTGATGCGGCGCTGACCATCGCCGGTGTCACCGACCCGGTGGCGGCGCGCTACGGCCTGCCGTTGCCGGATCTCCAAGCCGCGCTGGCCGGTGTCGATCCCTCCGCCCCAGTGATCCTGCTCGATCATCGCCCTCGCAATGCGAGCGAGGCCGCCGCGCGCGGTGTGAAGCTGCAGTTGTCCGGGCATACCCACGGCGGGCAGATCATCGGCATGGACCAGCTGGTGAAGCGGGCCAACGGCGGCTATGTCTCCGGTCGCTACGAGGTGGACGGGATGACCCTGTACGTGAGCAATGGTGCAGGCCTCTGGGCGGGTTTTCCGGCACGCATCGGCGTACCGTCGGAGATCACCCTGGTGACGCTGCGCCGCGCGCCGTGACCTGAAGTGGGGTCAGATCCCTTTCCCGCAGGGAAAGGGATCTGACCCCTGACAAACCACATGGAAGGAACCATGGCCCATCCCCGAGCCCCGATGGAAGGCCTGATCCGCGCCAATGCCGATGAGATCAACCGGCTCCGCCAGGTGATCCGCGATACCGCGGGTACACGCTGGCGTGGCCCGGAACAAATGCAGCGGCATGCGGCAGCCTGCGCGGAATACAGCCAACGCTATGAACAGCTCGCGTTCCCGGGTGGCTACGCCAATGCACTGAAGCAACTGGCTGAGCAGGATCCGGATACGGTGGATGTCGTGCTGACCTTCCTTGAGGTGCGGCCCTACTTCTTCCGTTCCGGATACATGTGGAAGACGCTGCTGAAGCGCGTGCAGCGGGTGCCGATGGGCGCGAAGCAGCAGGCCCGGATGCAGAAGATCCTCGATGCCTACGCCGCTTACAGGGCAGCAAGCCAGTACACCGGGTAGAGCTCCACGCCATGCGTGGAGGTCGCGCAGCACCCAGCGTCCCAGCCGGCCCCGGATCGGCGATCATCTGCACTGGGTTCTGAAACCAGGAAGTACGCAATGCAGGGAGCGCATCATTCAATCCGGCGTCCGCGCCACGTCGCGCTGCTGGTTGGTCTACTCGCGCTGGCGGCATGCCAGCGCACAACGGATGCGGCGACCGGGGCACCCGCAGCGGGCACACCGCTTGCCGCCCCGGCCACCGCAGAAGACCTCTCTCCGCTGCTCGATGCGCTGCCGAGCTGCGCGCTGGACGGCTGGTACATCGACCTTCAGACCGATCGCCCGGCCCATCCCTGGCTGGCCGCGAATGCGCCGAAACCCTGCAAGGTGGACGAAGAGAATGAGATCGCCACGTTCTGCACGGGTGGGCAATGGAAGGGATTGCCGGTGGAAGAGGTGATCCTGCCGACGATGACGTTCGTCTCGTTCCGTGGGGCCAGGATTGCCTTGCCGTTGGAGAAGGCGCGTTCAATCGCCCGCCAGCACCTGGGGCAGGACTTCCCGGGTGGCGCGGCTTACGAAGCGGGCCGTGAGCCGAAGCTGTTGGCCGACCCGGAGGATGCGCAGCGTTCGTGGCTGCTGTGCAGCACGCCCGAACCGGGGGACGATGCGGGGAGCCAGGGCAGCGTCAGCTATTCCGGCATGAACCTGCCCTACGACCATGACGGTTGCAGCTACCGCTACAGCCCGGTCGATTTCTGCGATGCGCAGCACCGGGCAGCCATCGAAGACGCGCTCCAGCACCAGAAGCCCAATTTCAACCAGCATTATCTGCTGGTACAGGTCGATGATCGTCCCGAGTATTTCCAGCGCACGTTGGTGCTGGTCGATACCCGCACGGGCAGGGCGACGCCACTGCCGTTCGATGCCTTTACCGGGCCGGCGGGGAAGGGCGGAGGTGCCACCGGCTACGGGACGCTGGAAACGGGCGTGGACCAGCAGCAGTTCTGCCTCAATGGTGCGTTGCTGGTCTACCGCGTGTTCGAGGAAGGCCGCTTCTGCTTCGGCTTTGACGGCGAGCGTTTCACCGGCCATGAAACCCAGTACATGCAGCCGATGGATGGCCGATGACCGGCATTTCACCCCGGCCATGCCACCCTGCTTCGAACCTGCACCCACGGGAACGAGGCTGTTGAAGGCGAACACGCAATGACCGCGGCGCGGCAGCGCTCGATGTGGGTGGCGGGCCTGTCCACGGTGGTGGAGTGGTACGACTTCACCCTGTACCTGTACTTCGCCACGGTCTTGTCGCGCGTGTTCTTCGGCGGTGGCGAGCAGGCGCTGCTGGTCACCCTGGCCGGCTTCGCGGTGTCCTACCTGATGCGCCCGCTGGGCGCACTGTGCTTCGGCCACCTGGGGGACCGGCTGGGCCGGCGCTGGATGCTGCTGGCATCGATGGCCCTGATGGCAGCGGCGATGCTGGCCACTGCGCTGCTGCCGACAGCGGCCACGGCAGGCACCACGGCGGGCGTGCTGCTGCTGGTATTGCGCTGCGTGATGGCGTTTTCGGTAGGTGGTGAGTACACCGGTGTGGTGGCGTATCTGCTGGAAAGCGCGCCGGTGCGGCGACGTGGCCTGGTGACCTCGCTCGCTTCGGCGGCCAGTGAAGTGGGCGCGCTGCTGGCGGTGGCGATTTCCGCGCTCACTGTCGCGCTGCTGTCCACCGCGCAGCTGGACAGCTGGGGCTGGCGCATTCCGTTCTTCGTCGGCGCCGCACTGGCACTGGTGATCCTGGTTGCGCGCTCGGGCATGCACGAATCGCCGGAATTCGAGCGCCAGCGCCGTGAGGGCAGCATTCCCGCCACGCCGCTGCGGCATGTGCTGCGCAACCATCCTGCTGCGGTGGCGCGTACCTTCGCGATCTCGGCGCTGGGTTCGATCACCTATTACGTGGGCATCACCTATGTGCCGGCATTCCTGCATGCGCAGGGCCACGACGAAGGTGATGCGCTGTGGTTGTCGACGATTGCGGCGGTGGCGGTGATTGCGATCACGCCGCTGTGTGGCGCATTGTCCGACCGCGTCGGGCGGCGGCCGATGCTGCTGGGCCTGACCGTGCTGGCGGCGCTGCTGCCGCTGTCGCTGTTCGCGTGGATGGCGCAGGCCTCGGTGTGGGGCATCGCGCTGGCGGCGGTGCTGCTGGCCTGCGTGGCCGGTGGTGTAAGCGCGGTGGCGGCGCCGGCCACGGCCGAGCAGTTCCCGGGCGAAGGCCGGGTCAGCGGGCTGGCACTGGGCGTGACCATGGCCACGGCAGTGTTCGGCGGTGCGACACCGTGGTTGGCGCAATGGTGGGTGGAACGCAGCGGCTGGGCGGCGGCGCCGGGTGCGATGATCGCGCTGGTGGCGGTACTGGTGCTGCCGGTGCTGTGGACCCTGCCCGAGACCGTCCCGGGCAGGGCCAGACGCTAGCCGATCAGACCTTCAGGGTCTGCTCGATGTCGGCCAGTACCGCGGCCGCATCCACGCCGATGGCGACCGATTGCAGCACGTGGCCATCCCACACGCTGGGGCCGAAGCCCATGCCTTCCGGCTTGGGAATGGTCATGCCACGGGCAACGCCGTCGGTGGCCACGCGCACGCTGGCGCGCTCGAACTGGAACAGCTCCGGACGGGTCAGCGCGATGCAGGCACAGCAGTCGTGCACCACCATGCCCTTGTGCCCGGCCTGCAGGTAGAAGTCCACGTAGTCCTGCGACAGCGCACGGACCAGCTCGGCGTCGGCGCCGCCGAGGGCGGCCAGCGTGTCCAGGCCGTCACGGTCCATTTCCACGCGGGTGGTCACGTCCAGGCCGATCGCGGTGACCGGCCAATCGGTGGTGAACACCACATCGGCTGCTTCGGCATCGCCCCAGATGTTGGCCTCGGCGGCCGGGGTGATGTTGCCGTTGACGTGGAAGGCGCCGCCCATGAGCACCACGCCGCGCACCAGGCCGGCGATGTCCGGTGCCTGCTGCAGGGCCAGGGCCAGGTTGGTCATGCGGCCGACCGCGACCAGGGTCACTTCGCCCGGATGGGCGCGGACCAGGTCGATGATCAGCTGCGCGGCCGAGCGCGTGTCGGCGGCCACGTCCAACTGCGCCGGCACCGGGTGGTTGCCCAGGCCGTTGTGGCCGTGGATGTGCACCGGCCAGGCTTCCGGGGTGGCTTCCGGCTGCAGCGGGCCAGCAGCGCCGCGCGCGACCGGGGCGGCAAAGCCCCAGGCCTGCTTCAGGTACAGCGCGTTGTGCGTGGTCGACTCCACCGAGGCATTGCCGAAGGTGGTGGTGACGCCGATCAGGTCGATCTGCGGGTGCTTGTGCAGGTACAGCAGCGCCAGGGCGTCGTCGACGCCCGGGTCGGTATCGAAAATGACTTTCAGCATGTTGTTGTTCTTCTTCTTCCGTGTGGTGCGGGGGGCGCCGGCGGCCTGGGGCAGGCCGGCGCGCCCTACATTGTCCCATCTTCATGACAGGCAGGGCCAATGCCGGGGCGGCGGGCCATAATGCCCCCACGTCCAGGCACGGAGCTGCCGCATGCTGATCCTCGCCCTTCTGCTGATCCTGCTGGTGCTGGGCCTGAACGTGGTGGCCACGGTGGTCATCGTCAGAGGGGACAGCCTGTCGGCGGGCGGCCGGGCGGGACAGCTGCTGCTGGTCTGGCTGCTGCCGCTGGTCGGTGCGGTCCTGTGCATGGCGGTGGCCACGGCCAATGGCTCGGGTCGCCGGGGGGACGGCGATTGATGGGACGTTCCTGGGTGCCGGCCWGCGGCCGGCACTACCCCGCCGAGGTCACGTCCTGGTAGTGCCGGCCGCTGGCCGGCAATCTCATCAGCTCAACCGCCGCCTTCGGTCGGCAGCGGCGCCGGCACGTTCAACAATCCGCCTGCCGCGACATAGGCGGCCAGCGCCTGGCCCTGGCTGAGCAGGTGGCGCTCCATGGTGCGTTCGGCGGCAGCGGCATCACGCCTGCGGAAACACTCCATCAGTTCGCGGTGCTCGGCCAGCGACTGGGCGGTACGGCCCGGGGTCAGCAACTGGCGGCCACGGTGCATCTTCAGGATGCGGTGCAGGTCGTGGGTGATGCGGATCAGCCACGGGTTGCCGGCATAGTGCTGCACGGTTTCGTGGATGAGGTAGTTGTTGCGGTAGTACTCGGCGATGTTGCCCTCGGCCGCAGCGGTTTCCATCGCCGCATGCAGGTCTTCCAGCTGCTGTACCCCAGCATCATCGATATGCCGGACCGCCTCATGCGCGCAGCGCCCTTCCAGCATCGCCATCACCGGGAACAGCTGGTTGAGATCCTCCAGGGTGAGCCGGGTGACCCGCGCGCCACGACCGGCGTCGATCTGCACCAGGCCTTCGGCGGCCAGCAGCTTCAGTGCTTCGCGCAGCGGCGTGCGGCTGATGCCCAGTTCTTCGCACAGCGCGGGCTCGTCGATCCACTCGCCCGGCGGCAGCCGGTAATCGTAGATGCGCTCGCGCACGTGTTCGGCCACCTCTTCATACAGAGGGGCTCGCTTCTTCGGGGAGCGCGGGGCAGGAGCGATGGCCATGGTGGAAAGTGTACTGCCTCCCTGCGTGGGACCTGTAATCCGGGCGGAAACCGAGGGGGGAAGCGGGTTGGGGGAAACGGCTGGGTAGAGTCGACTGTTAGTCGACTATCGCGCGCAGCGCGGGGGTTTTCGGAGGTCGCGCGAAGAGCAGTCGACTAACAGTCGACTCTACCCAGTCGACTATCGCGCGCAGCGCGGGGGGTTTCGGAGGTCGCGCGAAGAGCAGTCGACTAACAGTCGACTCTACCCAGTCGACTATCGCGCGCAGCGCGAGGGTTTTCGGCGGTCGCGCGAAGAGCAGTCGACTAACAGTCGACTCTACCCAGTCGACGCTAACCCGCTTGCAGGGCGCCGGAATGGTCCGGCGCCCCACGCACCTGCTCACATACTCACATCCAGCCCGGTACCACGAACACCAGCCAGGCCAGCAGCGGCCCCAGCGCCACCACCAGCCCGCTGTAGACCAGGAAGCGGCGGAACAGGGTTTCGCGCTCTTCCTTCGCCGCCGATGCCACCACCAGGGCGCCATTGGTCGAGAACGGGCTGACATCGACGATGGTGGACGACACTGCCAGTGCACAGATCACGCCGGCCGCGCTGAGGTGCCCCTGCATCAGGAACGGCACCGCCAGCGGAATCGTGGCGCCCAGCACTGCGGCCGACGAAGCGAATGCGGAGACGATGCCGCCGACGTAGCAGACCAGCAGTGCGCCCAGCAGCGGGATGCCGATGTCGGAGACACCGTTGCCGATGAAATCCACCGCGCCGGCATGTTCCAGCACACCGATGTAGGTCACCACGCCACAGATCAGCAGCACGGTGGACCAGCTGATGCCATCGACCGCACCCTTCTGGCTCTGCGGCGACAACAGCGCCAGCGCCACCGCGACGGTGATCGAGACCAGGCCGACGTTGAGGTTGTAGATCAGCGCGGCCACGCCCAGGCCCAGCAGGCCGATCAGGGTGAACAGGCGCTCACGGGTCAGGTTCACCGCATCCAGTGCTGCCGGATCATTGCTGAGTGTGCCGCCGCCTGCCGCGACCAGGGCGCCATGGCCTTCGATGGCGAACTGGCGTGACGATGCCTGCGGGCCACCGGCCATCGCAAGTTCCGCATTGCCGATGGTTCCGGCCGCGGTGATGGAGCCACGCCGCAGCAGGGCGATGCCACCGAAGGCGAAGAAGCAGATCGTGGCCATCATGAAGTTGAAGCCGAGACTGGTGAGGAACACCGCCATTTCGGTCACTTCCAGCCCGGCTTTCTGCACCACGCCGTTGGTGATGCTGCCGTACACGCTGATCGGCGAGAAGCCGCCCGCCTGCGCACCGTGGATCACCAGCAGGCCCATCATCAGCGGGTTGATGTTGTACTGCTTGGCAAAGCGCAGCGCGACCGGCCCGATGATCGCCACCGCGGCGGGGCCGAGTGCGCCGAAGGCGGTGAGGACCGCGGTGATGATGAACATCACCCACGGAATCGCCACGATATGGCCGCGCACGGCTTTCACCGCCCAGTGCACCAGCAGGTCGATGGTGCCGTTCTTCTGCGCAATGGCGAACAGGTAGGTGATGCCGACCAGGGTCAGGAACAGATCGCCGGGAAATCCGGCCAGGACCTCCTTGCCCCCCATGTCGACCCACAGCCCGCCGATGATGAAGGCCAGCGCGAAGGCGACAGCTCCCATGTTGATCGGCATCGCCGTGGCGACGATGAACATGATCACCAGACCGATGATCGTTGCGATTTGTGGACTCATGCGCCCTCCCAGACACGTGACTCACGTACAGCGCGGATGGAGACCCGCCATCCCGGGGTAAGGCGACGTACTGCGTGTTGCGTGATACGTACTGCTCGAACCCGTTACTGCAGCCGCTCCAGCGCGCTGCGGACCCATGCCGCGGCGCCGTCCAGGCTCTGGAACTCTTCCACCGCGCGCACTTCACAGCATGGGTAGGACGGCGCGACCATGCGCGCCAGTGCATTGCCCGGGCCCAGCTGCAGGAACACCCGCGCGCCGCGCTCGAAGGCCTGGCGCATCACCTGCGCCCACTCGATGGTCTGGGCCAGCTGTGCCGACAGGGTGTGCACCGCTGCCGCGCGATCACGTACCGGCCGTGCATCGATACCGGCCAGCAGCGGCAGGCGCGGGGCCTGCAGCGCAGAGGCATCAAGCGCCGCAGCAAACGGTGCTACCGCCGATGCCAGCAGCGGTGTGTGCGCAGGAACGTGCACCGGCAGCGGACGGATGTCTGCACCCTGCATGCGTGCGGCATCGGCCAGCGCCTGCAGCGACGCCTGCGTGCCGCCGACGATGAAATGATCGGTGCCGTTGGCGATGGCGATGTGCGCATCGTGTGCAACGCACAGCGGCTGCAGCCTGTCGCGTGACAGTCCCAGCACCGCCTGCAGGCCCGCATCGGCAGGGCTGGCGGCATCCATCAACCCTGCACGCTGGGCGGCCAGGGCCAGGCAGGTTGCGGTATCGAAGCTGCCGGCAATGGCATGCGCGGCCAGCTCACCAATGCTGTAGCCGGCCACGACCACGGGCGCCGGCAGTGCCTCGCGCAGGGCCTGCCAGTGCGCCAGTGTGGCCGCGCACAGCAGCGGTTGTGCCAGCGCATTGTCGAAGCGCGCTTGGTCGGTGGCTGCTGCGAAGACGTCACGAGCGAGCACCGTGCTGGCCGCCTGCAGGACATCGTGCGCTGCGGGCAGCTCGCGCACACGGTCGAACATCGCCGCGTGCTGCGCACCTTGTCCGGGGCAGAGCAGGGCCAGGCTCACGCGCCCTCCTGCTGCAGCAGGAACCAACTGCAGGCCAGCAGATCGGCACTGCCGCCAGGGCTCAGGCGACGGGCGACGAAGCTTGCGCCGATGCCGCGCAGGCGTGCCTGCCAGCCGGGTGCGAAGGCACCGCCCGCCACGATGAAGCGGCGCGCCTGCTGCTGCGCCCAGGCCAGGCCGTCGGCGCCACCCCGGTGCAGCAGGTTGAGATCGTCGACCTGTGCGATCAGCTGCATCAGGGTCTGGCACATCGCTGCATCACGCGGCAGCCCTTGGCGCAGGGCGTGCCGCAGGGTGGGGACGGCGAGGTCGCGCAGCAGCGGGTAACCGGCGGCAGCCTGTTCGCGCACGCCCGGCACGCCGTGGCGCGCACGCGCGCGCTGGCCCGGGCTGGACGCGTCCAACGGCGCGGCGGCGAAATCACCGGCCCAGTGCTGCACGGCCAGGCAGACCTGCGCGGCGGAGGCGGCGTGCCCGTGCTGGCGGCGGCAGCGTGCGGCAGCGGCGACCAGCAGGCCCAGGCTGAAGATGGCGCCGCGATGGGTGTTGATGCCCCCGGTTGCGCGCAGCATCGCGGCTTCGGCGGCGATGCCGTGTCCGCGCAGGGTGCTGAACGGCGCGTCGGCTGCACCGGCACGTGCCACGTCGGTGAAGTAGTGGCGCAGCGCGAACAGGCTGCGCAGGAAGGTACCGGCATCCATGTCGACATGGCTGCCGGTATCGAACGGCGTGACCAGCCCCGGCTTGGGTGCGCAGGCCAGTTCCGCATGCAGGCTGGCGATGGCCAGGCGGCCCAGGCGCGCGCTGTCGACAGGACGCGCACGCAGCGGAGCAACCTGCGCAAGGGCGTTCATGCGGCCACTCCGGTGGCGACAAACAGGCGCTCGCGCGCTTCCAGCGCGGCGCCTTCCAGGCGCTTGACCAGCACCTGGCGGCTGCCACCGGCGTATTCGCGCCAGTTCACCGCGCCGCCGTCTGCCAGGCAGAGTTCGCCGTCCACCCGGCGGCCGTGCTCGCGTTCCCAGCCCTGCAGGCGCGTGACCAGCGCATCGGCCTGCGCGGTGGCCTCCACCTGCCACAGCAGGTCGATGTCCGATGCGGCATGCACGTAGGGCAGGCCGCTCAGGTGTTGCCAGGCGAAGGCACCGAACACGCGGGCCGGTGCAAGGCGCGCGATGGCGTGCAGCGCGGCCTGCCAGTCGTTGGCGACGCCGGTAGTGAGGATGGCTTCCAGCGTCGGCGGCGGCTGCTGGCGCAGCACATCGTGCAGCGGCACGCGCAGGGCCAGGCGCTGCTTGCCTTCGCTCGGCGGCAGCGGCACGCCCAGGCGCAGCCGTGGGTCGGGATCATCCACGGCACGCCGCGCCACCATGGCCGGCAGCCCCTGCGCGAACCACGCGGTCAGGCGCGGTTCCTGCGCGGCCACGTCGGCGCGCCAGTCAGCGTGGGCCGACAGCCAGACCAGCGTGTGGCGGGCGGGCCGGTCAGGCATCGCCGCGGGCTACCGCAGTGCTGACATCCGCTGCCAGTGCACGCCCGCCGCGCTCGGCGCCGCGCGCTGCGCGCAGATCGCCGTCGCTGGGCGTGCGCAGCGCCTGCAGCAGGTGCTGGGCGAGGTCGCCGTCCCACAGCGACTCGACCGCCCCCATGGCAACGTAGTTGGCCACGCCCGGTGCGAACACCGGCGAGCTCTGGCTGAGCGCCTGCAGCTTTTCCAGCGGTTGCTTGGTCACCCGCGCCATCGCACGCAGGTCCATCACCCGCACCTGTGCATCGGGCAGGGCGTGGATATGGTCGGCCATCAGGCCGAAAGACAGGAAGCCGCCGCTCACCGATTCGCCGTAGACCAGCGTGACCAGGCGCGCGCCACGACGGCGGGCCAAGTCGAGGGTCTGCGCGAGGTGGGCGAAACAGCCGTTGATGCCCAGCAGTTCGTCGCGGCGTGCCAGTCGCTGGCCGGCGGTGTCGGCCAGCATCACGATCGGCCGCTGCGGGTGCGCGGCGGTGCTGGCAAGCACGCTCTCGGCCAGGGCCAATGCGTGGTCGACGCCGACCTCGATGCGGTCGGTGGTGCCGATCACCGTCACCTCGCCATCCTCGGTGGTGGCGGTGCCGGCCAGCACCGAATCGCGCACGTCGATGCGGTGCCCGCGCGGGAACAGGGCGTCCAGCAGGGTCTGCAGCGGGGCGGTCATGGCAGGCTCCGGTCGGCGGTGGCGGCGAGGAAGGCGTCGGTGTCCAGCAGCGGCAGGCGCTCGGGTTCGGCGATGCCCTGGCGGGCCCAGATCTCCAGTCCATCGCGGCAGTCGCCCCAGGCCTGCACGCGTGCCTTCAACGCGGCGTGGCGGGCCTGCAGCGCGCTCAGTGCGGTGTCGGTATCGCGGCTGGCGGCGTCGGCCTGCAGGGCATCAGCGGCGGCGCGGGCGAAGGCTTCGATGGTGTCGGGCACCAGCACCTGCGCCTGATCGATCAGGTAGCGGTGCTTGCCACCGGTGACGCGCCAGACCAGGGCACGGTCGCGTGAGTCGAACTCTTCCACCCCACGCACGGTCTCGATCACTTCCGGGCCGGACAGCGACAGCCGGCCTTCCTCGGACATGATCACCATGGTGCAGCAGCGGGCGACGATGCCCATGCCGCCGAACGCACCGTTTCCGCTGCCGATCAGTGCGAGCACCGGTACGCCGGCCGCGCGCGCGCCCAGGGTGGCGCGCATGATCTCGGAAATCGCGATCAGGCCTGCATTGGCTTCGTGCAGGCGCACACCGCCGGTGTCCAGCAGCAGCAGTACGCCATCGGGTCGTGTCTCGGCTGCGCGGCGCAGCAGCCCGGTCAGCTTGGCGCCGTGCACCTCGCCCACACCGCCGCCCATGAATTCACCCTGCTGCGCGGCCAGCAGCACGCGCTTGCCGCGCAGCGTGGCTTCGCCCACCACGATGCCATCGTCGAATGCGGCCGGCTGGTCCAGCTGGGCCAGGTGCGGGCTCATCATCCGCCGCGCGGGGCCGAGGAATTCGCGGAACGTGCCGGCGTCGACCAGCCCGGCAATGCGTTCGCGTGCATCGGCTTCGTAATAGCTGTGGCGCTGCACGTGGCTCATGGCGTGCCTCCGCCCAGCAGGGTTTCCACCGCCTGGTCCAGGCGCAGGCTGACCACGGCCGGAGTCGCGCCAGCGTCGTTGATCGACACACGCACATCGCGCAGCGGATGGCGTTGGGCGAAATCGGCGATCACCGCCTGCCAGATGCTGCCAAAGCCCTGCGCGGCGGTGATGATGCGCACGGTCATTGCGCCGTCCAGATCGGCCGGTTCCAGCAGGATTTCCAGGTTGCCCGAGGCCAGCACGCCCACCAGTACCGGATCGCGTGGGAACTGCACGGCGGTGCGGCCGTCGAATCGATAGTCGAGGGTTTCCATGCTCTGTCCCTTACCAGTTGCGGAAGCGCTTGGGCGGGTCGTACAGGCCGCCCGACCAGCGCACCAGGTCCTTCACCGAACGCGCGGCCAGCAGATCGCGGCTGGCATCGCGCGGCGAAATGCCAAGGTCTTCAGGGCGCCGGATCACGCCGCGGTCGCGCAGGTTTTCCACCATCGCGCGGTCGCGGCCCAGGCCGACGGCGGTATAGCCGGAGACGCCGCGGATCGCCTGTTCGCGTTCTTCCGGCGTGCGGCACAGCAGCAGGTTGGCGATGCCTTCCTCGGTCAGCACGTGGCTGACGTCGTCGCCGTAGATCATCACCGGCGGCAGTGGCATGTCCGCGCGCTCGGCCAGCTCCCAGGCATCCAGCCGTTCAACGAAGGCCGGCGCCATGTGCTCGCGGAAGGTCTCCACCATCTGCACCACCAGCTTGCGCCCGCGCGGCATCTCGCCCGGCCGCGCGGCCTGCTGGCCGGCCTTGATCCAGGCATCGCTGGCGTGGCGTCGGCCGCGTGCATCCGAGCCCATGTTGGGCGCGCCACCGAAGCCGGCAATGCGGTCGCGGGTGGCGGTGGAGCTGTTGCCCTGCAGGTCGATCTGCAGGGTGGAACCGATGAACATGTCGCAGGCGTACAGGCCGGCGGTCTGCGAGAACGCGCGGTTGGAGCGCATCGAGCCATCTGCACCGGTGAAGAACACATCGCTTCGTGCAGCGATGTACTTCTCCATGCCCAGTTCCGAACCGAACGAATGCACCGATTTGACGAAGCCCGATTCGATGGCCGGGATCAGCGCCGGGTGCGGATTCAGTGCCCAGTGCTGGCAGATCTTTCCCTTCAGCCCCAGTGATTCGGCATAGGTGGGCAGCAGCAGTTCGATGGCCGCGGTGTCGAAGCCGATGCCGTGGTTCAGGCGGTTCACGCCGTACTCGGCGTAGATGCCCTTGATGGCCATCATCGCCATCAGCACCTGGATCTCGGAAATTTGCGCCGGGTCGCGGGTGAACAGCGGTTCGATGTGGTTCGGGCGCGGCGCCTGCACTACGAAGTTGACCCAGTCAGCGGGGATATCGACGCGGGGGAGGGTGTCGACGATGTCGTTGACCTGGGCGATGACGATGCCGCCACCGAAGGCGGTGGCTTCGACGATTACCGGCGTGTCTTCGGTGTTGGGGCCGGTGTAGAGGTTGCCGTGGCGGTCGGCCGCCTGCGCGGCGACCAGCGCCACGCGCGGGGTGAGGTCGATGAAGTAGCGGCCGAACAGTTCCAGGTAGGTGTGGATGGCGCCGATCTGGATGCGGCCTTCGGCCACCAGGTTGGCCAGCCGCACCGACTGCGGCCCGGAGAACGAGAAATCCAGCCTGGAGGCGATGCCGCGCTCGAACACATCCAGATGCGAGGGCAGCGACAGCACCGACTGCACCATGTGCAGGTCGTGCACCCGTGCCGGGTCCAGATCGGCCAGGGCCTGGGCCAGGAAGTCGGCCTGCTTCTGGTTGTTGCCCTCCAGGCAGACCTTGTCGCCCGGCTCCAGCAGCGCGTGCAGCAGTTCGCCCACATCGGTGGCGGCCACTTCGCGGCCCTGGGCCCAGGGCGCCGCCCGTTCCAGGCGGGCCTGGCGGCCGCGTTCCAACGTGTCCCAGCTCGGGTTCATCGACCGGCTTCCGATTGGCGTTGAAATAATTACGGCATAATTACGATGGGAAGTGCAACCCGCAGTGCAGCAAATTCCTCCGTGTTGCGTATTCAGTTGATCCACGCCATCCGTGGATAGGTGCATGGCATGCCGACCAACGGTCGGCGCCTACCCAAAAGAAGGGCCCGCGCGGAGGCGGGCCCATTCTTGCGGCCTGGGGTCAGAGCCCTTTCCTGCGGAAAGGGATCCGACCCCGGCATGTGCTTGGCTCAGAACTTCCAGCGCAGGCTGGCCGACACGAAGCGCGGTTCGCCGTAGTTGTTGTAGTCCAGGTTCGCCCAGTAGCTCTTGTCCAGTGCGTTGCGCACGCTCAGCGTTGCCGTCCAGTTGTCGCTGATGCGGTAGTTGGCGTTGAACTGCACCAGCGAGTATGCCGGCTGGTTCACCGTTACCGTGCCACCCAGCGGGTAGGCGATGTTGTAGCCCTGCACCTTGCTCTGCCACTGCACGCCGCCACCGATGCTCAGGCGTTCCAGCGCACCGCGCAGCTGCAGCTGGGTATTGAGCTGCAGCAGGTCTTCGGGCGGGTTGGCGTACAGCAGGTCGGTGGCGGCACGGGTGACCTTGACGTGGGTGTAGCCGGCGTTGATCGTCCAGCCCGGCAGGATCTCGCCGTTGACGTCCAGTTCCCAGCCGCGCGCCTTGGTGCCGTTGATGCCGATGTAGGCCGAGCTGCCGTCGCTCAGCGTGCCTTCCGGCACGCTCATGTCGCGCACCGCGTAGTTGTCCTGCTTGGCCTCGAACACGGCGGCATTGGCGGTCAGGCGGCCATCGAACCATTGGGTCTTGATGCCCGCTTCCAGGTTCGAGCCCTGCACCGGTGCCAGCAGGTTGTCATTGCGGTCGCGGTAGTTCTGCGGATTGAAGATCTCGGTATAGCTGGCGTAGGCCGAGACGTTCGGGGTGATGTCGTAGACCAGGCCCACGTATGGGGTGACTTCGTCGCTGACCTTGTACGCGCCGCTGGTGCCGGTATAGGCGCCTGCGGCGTTGTAGGAACGACTCAGCGTCTGCCAGCGGCTCAGGCGTGCGCCGGCGATCAGCGACAGCGGATCGGCCAGGTGCAGGCGGGTGGCCAGATAGACGCCACTCTGCGTGGTCTTGGCCACGCGGCGCGCGCCGGTGCGGGTGTAGGTCACCTCGGAGATATCGCCATCCCAGCTGAAGACATTGGGGATGTAGTAGCAGCGCTCTCGTCCGCAGGTGGCCCAGTCGCGCGGGTAGTTCAGCGTGAGTGTATTGGTGGTGCCTTCCAGGTCCGACCACTGGGCACCGACGGTCAGGTCATGGTCGCGGCCGAACAGCGGGAACGTGCCGGTCAGATAGGCGTCGACGTTGCGGCGGGTGTCCTTGGAATCACCGGCGGCGGCGCGCAGGTAGATGCCCGAGCCGCTCACCGGGTCCGGGTTGCCGGTGCCGTACAGGCGCACGTTCTGCACGTTGCCGCGGGTATAGGCAGTGTTGATCTTCAGCAGCCAGTCCTCGCCGAAGCGCTGTTCCAGGTTGGCGAACGCGGTGTTGCTCTCGCGCTTCCAGTAGCTCCACTTCGGCGACAGGTTGGTCGAGCGCGCCAGATGCGCGAAGTTGCCCTGGTTGTCGAAGAACGCCACCGTGCCCCAGGTGGATCCGGTCGGGTTGTTGTCCTGGCTCTGGTAACCGAGGGTGATCGTGGTGCTGTCGGTGACGTCGCCTTCCAGCACCGCCATGCCGGCCATCTTGTTCTCGTCGTAGCGGTCGTAATACAGGCCACGATCGGTGTAGGCGGCGACCACGCGGCTGCGGAAACGGCCGTCATCGGTCAGCGGGGCGGTCACATCGGCCTCCATGCGGCGATAGTCCCAGCTGCCGGCGCTGACCGCGAACGAGGCGTCGAACTCCTTGCCCGGGCGCTTGCGCAGCAGGTTGACCGTGGCCGACGGCACGCCGGCGCCACTGAGCAGGCCGTTGGCGCCGCGGATCACTTCGATGCGGTCGTAGAAGGCGGTGTCGTATTCCTGGTTGGTCGAACCGCTGTAGGTCGGGATGCCATCGACCTGGAAGTCGGTGATGGCGAAGCCGCGTGCGTAGTAGAGCGGGCGCTGGGTGTCGTAGAAGGACACGCTGACGCCGGTGACGTTGCGCATCACGT
Organism: Stenotrophomonas maltophilia; assembly: GCF_013464915.1. GTDB lineage: Bacteria > Pseudomonadota > Gammaproteobacteria > Xanthomonadales > Xanthomonadaceae > Stenotrophomonas > Stenotrophomonas maltophilia_AT. The sequence continues at coordinate 17,325 of NZ_RAVT01000041.1, read as the reverse complement.
CGTTGATGCTGAACAGCGATTCGTCCTGCAGGCGCTTCAGGCTGATCGCGGTGGCCGACTGCGGGGTTTCCTGCAGCGTGATCGGCAGTCGGGTGGTGCTCGACGGTGGTGCGGACTGTTCGGCGCGGACACTGACCCGGTCCAGGGTCTTGGCATCGGCGGCGCCATCGGTCGCAGCGAACGCACCGGGTGCGGCCAGCAGGGACAGCGACGAAAGCAGGGCAGCGGGCAGCAGCGCGCGGCGGGGCAGGCGGTTGGGCAGGGTCGGGGACATGGTGGGCTCGAAGCTCGGAAGCGGGGAAGGGCGGCAACAGTCGTCCAGCACCCGGGGCGGCGGCTTCGGGCACAGCAGGTCCATCTGGGAGGGGCGCGGTCACTGCGCAGGACGCAAATGTAAATAATTCTTAACAACATTACAATTCGCGTCAGTGCGCATAGGCTTTCCGGCGTATGGCAGCGATGGGATGGGGTCAGATCCCGTTGCCCAGGCAACGGGCTCTGACCCCGGTCATCAGCGCCTGGGGACGGGTCAGAGCCCTCCCATGCGGGAGGGATCCGACCCGTCGGCGCACAAAAACGAACGGCCACCCGAAGGTGGCCGTCCGTGTGCGTCGAAAGGAAACTGCCGGCTTACAGCGCCTGCAGTTCCTCGTTGGCGTTGCGCTTTTCCTTGGCCGGCGCCGGAACCGCGGCCGGAACCACGGCGGGTGCTGGGGCTGCCGCAGTGGCGTCCACCGGCACTTCCAGGTACGGCAGGTGCAGGGCCTGGCTGGTCAGCGTGCGGATCTCGTTGGTCAGCGCGGCGCTGTCGTTGAGCTTGCGCCCGTAGGACGGCACGATCTCGCGCAGGCGCGCTTCCCAACCGGCCTTCATCTGGTCCGGGAAGGCCTTGGCCATCAGGTCCAGCATGATCGGCGGCGAGGTCGACGCCCCCGGCGAAGCGCCGAGCAGGGCCGCGAGAGTGTGGTCCTTGTCGGTCACGATCTCGGTACCGAACTGCAGCACCGGGCCCTTCAGCGGATCACGCTTGATGATCTGCACGCGCTGGCCGGCGGTGACCAGCTTCCAGTCGCCCGGCTTGGCGTTGGGGAAGTACTTGACCAGTTCGGCCTGGCGGTCGGCATCGTTCAGGCGTGCCTGGCCCATCAGGTACTGCACCAGGTCCAGGTTGTCCTTGCCCACTTCCAGCATCGGGCCGACGTTGTTGTGGGTGACCGACGAGTACAGGTCCCACCACGAGCCGTGCTTGAGGAACTTGGTGCTGTACAGCGCGAACGGCCCGAACAGCACCACCGGCTTGCCGTCCAGCTTGCGCGCATCCAGGTGCGGCACCGACATCGGCGGCGAACCGGTTTCGGCCATGCCGTAGGCCTTCACGCCATGGCGCGAGGTCACGTCCTGGCCCTGGAAGGCGAGGAACTGGCCACCGACCGGGAACCCGGCATAGTCCTTCGATTCCGGGATGCCTGACATCTGCAGCAGCTTCAGCGCGGCGCCACCGGCACCGATGAACACGAAGCGGGCGTGGGTGGTGGACTCGGTTCCGGCCTTGAGGTCCTTCACCGTCACGTTCCAGCTCTTGTCGGCGTTCTGCCGCAGCGCGCTCACTTCATGGTTCAGGTGCAGGCTGAAGTTCGGGCTGCGCTGCAGGCCGGTGGTCAGCTGGCGGGTGATCACGCCGAAGTTGACGTCGGTACCCAGCGGCATCCAGGTTGCGGCCACCTTCTGCTTCGGGTCACGGCCTTCCATCAGCAGCGGGGCCCACTGCTTGATCTGCGCCGGATCTTCCGAGTACTGCATGCCGTAGAACAGCGGGTTCTTCACCAGGGCCTGCTGGCGCTTGTGCAGGTAGGCGATGTTGTCATCGCCCCAGACGAAGCTCATGTGCGGGGTCGGGTTGATGAAGTCGCTGGGCTGGCTCAGCCGGCCTTCCTTGACCTGGTGCGACCAGAACTGGCGCGAGACCTCGAACGATTCGGCGATGCCGACCGCGCGCTTGGTCTCGATGCTGCCGTCGGGCAGTTCCGGGGTGTAGTTCAGTTCAGCGAACGCTGAGTGGCCGGTGCCGGCGTTGTTCCAGCCATCGGAGCTTTCACCGGCGACGCCGTCGAGGCGCTCGTAGACCTGGATGTTCCAGTCCGGCTGCAGTTCCTGCAGGTAGGTGGCCAGGGTGATGCTCATGATGCCGGCGCCGACCAGCACAACGTCGACGGGCTTGTCGTTGCTGGCGGCGGGCACCGAACGCTGGGTCAACGGCCAGTACAGGAACAGCGCGGCGGCCAGCAACAGCAGCACGAGCAGGGCGAGCAGGGCCTTGCCAAATTTCTTCATGGGGGCGGGATCGTTGGCGGAGGGGAGGACGTCAGGATGCGCATGGAGCAGGGAAAGGGCGTGAAGAAACAACGCCTTGCAGCATCCAGGTGCGATTCTAACCGGATCCGGTCCGTTTTTGATGCAACGCAGCATCCGGCGTTTCGCGCCATGCTCACCCGGTAGCGCCGGGCGATGCCCGGCGAACGAAGCTCCGGTAGCGCCAGGCCGTGCCTGGCGACAGCTTCAATCAGGCCAGCTCAAGAATCTCGTCACCCGCCTCGTCGATCTCCCCGGTCGGGCGCCAGCCCAGGCGCCGGTAGAAGCCATGCGAACGCGACCGCGGGTCGGCCGAGCAGGCCAGGAACAGCCGCTGATGGCCCGCATCGCGGGTCAGGCTGACCACGTCCTGCAGCAGCTGGCGGCCGATGCCGCGGCCTTCATATTCAGGCAGCAGGGCCAGCACCAGTACTTCGCCACTGTCGCGGTCGGCGAAACAGTAACCGGCCATGCGCTCGCCGTCCCAGGCGATGCGGCCGATGAAATCGCCACCGGAGATGCCTTCGGCCCACGTCTGTGCGGTGATGCCCAGCGCAGCCAGCTGCGCGGCACTGAAGGCGTTTTCGCGGGTACGCCCGCGCAGGTCGATGCAGGCAGCAGCGTCTTCAGGGCGCGCATCGCGGACGAATACAGGCATGCAGGGCATCCTTGCAGTGATCGGCCGACCAGTATCCGCATCACGCATGGACCCGGTGTGTAGAGTGCATGGAGATTGGATGGAGAAAAAAGGGGACGGAGGGGATTAAGTCGTTTAAGGCTCAAACGTCATACAGGGCAAATACGACTTAATCCCCTCCGTCCCCTTTTTTCAGCGCTTGCGCCGGATCAGCGCGGAGGAGGCATCCAGCACCGCGCGGGTCAGCAGCGCCATGGTCTGCACGTCGCCCTTCCAGTGCTGCCAGTACAGCGGCACGTCTTCCCACGCGCGCTGGCGCACGTAGACCAGTCGCCCGGCATCCAGGTGCCGCTTGACCAACGGCAGGGGGTTCATGGTCCAGCCCATGCCGCCCAGGTTCGCCTGCACGAAAGCGCGGGTGGACGGGATCCACCAGGTCGGCGCGGTGCTGGGCAGGTCGTCGCCGGCCATGCGCCGGGCGAAGCGCGACTGCATCTCATCCTTGCGGTTGAACACCAGCACCGGCGCCTGTGCCAGCGCCTGCGCGGTCACGCCCTTGGCAAAATGGCGCTCGCGGAACTCGGGGGTACAGGTCGCCGCGTAGCGGATGCTGCCCAGCGCGTGGATCTGGCAACCCTGCACCGGCTCGTCCAGCGTGGTCACCGCCCCCAGCACTGTGCCCTGGCGCAGCAGCTCCACCGTGTGGTCCTGGTCCTCCACGCGCAGGTCCAGCGTGGTGCCGGTGGTCTGCGCGAACTGGTAGGCCGCCTGCGGGAACCAGGTTTCCAGGCTGTCGTGGTTCACCGCCACCGGGATGCTGGCCTGCGGCAGATCCTCGTCGGCCAGGCCCATCCGGTGCAGCGCATCGTGTTCGAGCAGGGCGGTCTGCTCGGCCAGCTGCACCAGCAGTTGACCCTCGGCGGTGGCGGTGGCCGGGGTGCCACGCTTGACCAGCAGCCGGCCGATCCGGTCCTCCAGCGCTTTGACCCGCTGCGAGATGGCGGACGGGGTGACATTCAGCGACTGCGCGGCGCGGTCGAAACTGCCTTCGCGGATCACTGCGGCCAGGGCACGCAGCTGGGCATGGTCGATACGCATCGAATTAAGTTCCGCTAATGTTGGTTTAGGAAGTTTAGCTCGTCTTTTTCATGTTGCGGCGCGACAATGGCGCTCGTTCCGGTGCTGTCCGCCTTCGCGAGGCACCGTCCCCCCAAGCAAGTAAAGGCAGTGAATCCCATGTTCTCGGTCATCTCCGCCAGCACCGGCCTCGGTGCCTGGTTCTCTGGTGCAGCTACCGGCATCGGCCTGTTCGCCGTGGTCGGCGCCCAGAGCGCCTTCATTCTGCGCCAGGGCATCCTGCGCAAGCACATCGTGCCGGTGGTTGCCACCTGTGCGGCCATCGATGCGATCTTCATCTTCGCCAGCGTGGCCGGCCTGCGCACGCTCACTTCGGCGCTGCCGTGGCTGACCACCGCCGTGCTGTGGACGGGCGTGGCGTTCCTGGCCTGGTACGCGATGAAGTCGGCACGCCGCGCGATCGCCGGTGGCGGCGGCATGGGCGAAGCCGACAGCGACGACGGCAGCCGCCGCGCGGTGCTGATGGCCGCGGTCGGTTTCTCGCTGATCAACCCGCACTTCTGGCTGGACATGATGGTGATCGGCTCGATCGCCGAGAACTTCGGCAACGCCCGCATGGCCTTCGCCGCCGGTGTGGTGACTGCCAGCTGCCTGTGGCTGACCGCGCAGGGCCTGGGCGCGCGCCTGCTGGCGCCGCTGTTCACCAAGCCCAGCACCTGGCGCGTGCTCGACGGCACCATCGCGGTGATCCTCAGCATCCTGGCCCTCACGTTGGCGGTGCGCGGGGTCCACTGACCCGGCGCATGCCCCCCGAACCCACGTCCTGACTCTCTCTCCAAGGTAGTGGTAACGACGGCACCGGCAACGGTGCCGTCGTTTTTTGTGGGCCACTGGCGGTCCGGGCGCTGGCCTGCCTAGAATCGGCCAGCCGGGACAAGGGGTCCAGGCAGGGGGAGAGAAGGATGCACAAGCGCTGGCTGGCCGCCCTCATCGTGGCGGGACTTTGGTGTGGAACCGCTGCTGCGATCGATCTGGGCGCCTATGTGCGAGCGGACAAGTTCGGCGATGTCATGCTGTCTCCCGGGGGCGACTATCTGGCCGCGACCGTGCCTGCGGACGGCTTCACCGCTGTGATCATCCTGCGTACGGACGACAACACGCCGGTGGGCAACCTGCGGCCACCACTCAATTCGCATGTCTTCAACATGCACTGGGTCAACAACGACCAGGTGATGTTCGGCCTGGCACAGAAATTCGGCACCCGCGATGCACCCTGGGCCACCGGCGAGCTGCTGACACTGGATGCGCGCACCGGGCGACCGGAACTACTGGTGGGCTACCGCGATCTAGGCCTGCGCGTGCGGCCCAAATACCGGACGTCGGCCGCGGCGTTCCTCAGTGACGCCTTGCCCGGCGATGATGCCCACGTGGTCATCGCGGTAGGCGGATCGCGGCTGGATGCCAACGGCTATGCGGCCCAGCTGGAACTGGCAAGCGGCAAGCAGCGGCTGCTGGCCCGTGCGCCCATGCCGGGTGCCTCCTATGTGGTGGATGCCCGAGGCGAGGTACGTTTCGTCCAGGGCGCCGGTACCGATAATGTCCATCGGCTCTACCACCGCAACGGTGGTGACTGGGTGTTGGTCAATGACGAGAAACGCAGTGGCCGCAGCGAGGCGGCGCTGGGCTTTTCAGCCGACGGCCAGTTGGCTTATCTGCTCAGCGAGCAGCCCAGCGGCCCCGATGCCATCGTCAGCTGGAACCCGGCGACGCAGGAGCGCAAGGTCGTGCTGCGCGACGAGGTCGTTGATCCGGCGCGACTGATCCGCAGCTCTGGCAGCGCTGTGCCGGTCGGCGCGCTGTTCCTGGGTAACACGCCGCATACCCGGTTCTTCGACGAAAGCTCCGAGGAGGCGCGGTTGTACCGTGGCCTGGAGGCGGCCTTCCCCGGGCGCGCGGTGTTCATTACCTCCAGTACCCGCGACGGGCGCCGCCTGCTGGTGGAGACCGGCTCCGGTTCCAACCCGGGCGAGTTCTACCTGTACGACCGTGACCGCAACCAGGCGCGCTTCCTGATGGCGCGCAGCGAATGGATTGACCCGGAGACCACTGCGTCGGTGCGGCCGGTCCTGCTGAAGGCGCGCGACGGGCTGGACCTTCATGGATTCCTGACGTTGCCGCACGGCAGTACCGGCCGTGACCTGCCGATGGTGGTGGTGCCGCATGGCGGGCCGATCGGGATATTCGACGATGGCAGTTTCGATCGCGAGAACCAGTTGCTGGCCGCTGCCGGCTATGCCGTGCTGCAGGTGAACTTCCGTGGCTCGGGCAACTATGGCCGTGCCCACAGCCGGGCAGCACTGAAACAGTGGGGTGGCGCGATGCAGGACGACGTGACCGATGCCACGCGCTGGGCGATCAGCGAAGGCATTGCCGATGCCCGGCGCATCTGCATCTACGGTGCCAGCTACGGGGCTTACTCGGCGATGATGGGCGCCGCGCGCGAACCGGGGCTGTACCGGTGCGCGGCCGGCTATGTGGGCGTCTACGACCTGCCGCTGATGTTTACCGGCGGAGATGTAAAGGACCGCGAATCCGGAATGAGCTACCTGCGCGAGTGGCTGGGTGATCCGGCCACGCTGGCCGCGGTCTCGCCGGTCAACCTGGCTGGTCAGATCAAGGTTCCAGTGTTCCTGGCGGCCGGTGGCCAAGACAGGCGCGCCCCGATCCAGCACACCGAGCGCATGGAAGCGGCGCTGAAGCGTGCCGGTACGCCGGTGGAAAGCCTGTACTACAAGACCGAAGGGCACGGCTTCTATACCGAAGCCCATCGCAGCGAGTACTACGGCAAGCTGCTGGCGTTCCTGTCACGCAGCCTGGGTGGCAAGACCGCCACGACATCGTTGGCACTATCGAGCGACAAGCGCGAGGCGCCTTGAGCGGCGACGGGCGCTCACGCGCCCGTCCCTTGGTACCTCAACGGAAGCGATAGCCGAACTGGAGGTCGGCGCGCACATCGCGCTCACCCCATTGGCGCACGCTGGACAGCTGCGCACCGAAGCCCAGATTCGAAGCCTGGTAGTTCAGGCCCAGCTGCAGGCGATGGTCCAGGCCGCTGCGGCGCACGCCGGGCAGGGTGAAGGCATTGCCCGATGCGCCCAGCAGGTAGGCCGCGCGTGCCTGCTCGCGCAGGGCCAGCGGCCGGCTGGCGGCCACGTCCGCCTGCAGGTGCCACTGCGTGCCGAGTGCACGCTGGAAGGCGCTGCCCACTTCCAGCTGCATGCCCTGCAGGCGGCCCGCAGCCACCGCCAGGCCGAAGCCGCTGGCATGCTGTTCGTGGAAGGCGCCTTCATGCTGGTCGAACGCGCTGGCCTTGATGCGCGGCTGCCACTGCACCCTGCCCAGCGACGCAGCCATGTCCAGCGTGGTGGCCAGCATCGTCCGCCCCATGCGGCGCTGGCTGTGCGCGGTTTCGCGGGTCTGGCCCCAGCTGAGCTGGCGCTGCCCCTGCAGCTGGTGCTGTTCATGGCCAAGCTGGTGGCGCAGCTGCAGCGCACCCCACTGCTGGGCCAGGCCGATGCCGGCGAACTGCGACTGCAGGCGCTCCTGCCCGCTGCCTGCGGACAGGTCGCCCGACAGCGCCGCCGTGGCCAGCTGCAGCATCTGGCCGCCGCGCAGCTGCACCGCCACCTGCATGGCACCGCCATCGCCGCGGACACCGAACGCATTGGCCTGCCCGCCGCCGAAGGCCAGTGCACGCGACTGCGCGGCCGGCTGCGCCGCCAACTGCGACCACAGTGCATCGGCGTTGCTGGCCACGCGCAGCGCACTGCCCACCAGGCTGGCACCGGACAGCTGCTGCAGTGCGCCCTGGAAGCTGCGCTGGTCAGCTACTTCCAGGCTGTGGAACAGCGCATCGTTGCGGTATGCGTTTTCCAGCGCGGAGGCGACCTGCTGCTGGTCGTCGCTGGCCAGTTCGCGGTAGTCGCGGCGCTGCATCGTCACATCCACGTTGCCGTGTTCGTCACGCTCGGCCTGTGCGTGCCAGACCACGCTGGCACTGCGGATGTTCTGTTCGCCGCCTTCGGCGCCGCTGACCACGTCGCGCAGCACGATGTGCGAAGCGTCGGTGCCGCGGGTGAAGCCGGTGTCCACGGCAACGTCATGCAGCTGTCCGCCGTCATGCAGCACCAGCTGGCCCGCGCTGCCGTCGGCATTCGTGCCCACCGTGTAGCCGCGGACGCCGCGCGGCGCCTGCCAGCCAAGATCACTGCCCGGGCGGTCGGCGGCGGCCGAGTCCGCGTCGGCATGCATGCCGCTGCCCTGGCCGTAGACGTTCACCACGCCATTGTTGATCAGGCGGCCGTTGCCGCCTGCGGCGATCTGGAAGGCGAACGAGTCGGCAGCATGGATGTTGATCACACCGCCACGCCGGTTGTTCAGTGTTGCACTGCCATCGGACTGCATGGCGACCATGCCGCGGCCCTGATTGTCGGTGGCCGTGCCCAGGTTGATCACGCCGTCGTTGATCAGGGTGGCGCCACGCGCGCCGCGCATCGCCACCGCACCGTCGCCGGTGACGGTCAACATGCCCTGGTTTAGCACGGTGGCCTGCGCGCCTTCTGCATGCAGCACGGCACTGTTGCGGGCCGAACTCTGGATGCTGGCGCCGCTGCGGTTGACTGCATGGCTGGCGTGGCTGTCCGCCACCAGGCGCAGCACGCTGCCATGGGCGCCATCGAGCTGGATGTGGCCGCGGTTGTCGAGCACCTCGATCGCGTCACGATCGTTGCCCCACGCACCGGTCACGGCATCGAACAGGGCACTGCCCACGGCCAGGTCGCGCGCAAGGATGCGGCCTTCGTTCTCCACCTCGGCGCGGTCGCGCAGGGTGATGCTGGTCGCGCTGATGTCGAGCACGCCATTGCGGCCGTTGTCGAGGTCCGAATCCTGGGTGAAGGACCACTGGCCACCCTGCACATGCAGCGTGCCATGGTTGTCGATGCCGGCTTCACCGCTGGCCTGCACGCGCGCGCCGATGAAGTTGGCGCGGCTGAAGTTTTCCAGGCTGCCATCGCCGCTGAGCTGCAGGGCACCTTCGATGCGCAGCGTGCCATGGTTGTCCAGGTCCGCATCGCCATCGATGCGCAGAGTGCTGGCACTTCCCGCACTCAGGTTGCCGGTGTTGCGCAGCTCGCCTTCGCCCACCAGGTGCAGCGTGCCGGCCAGCAGCTGCAGCTGGCCTTCATTGCGGGCGCGCCCGGTGATGCGGGTGGTGACCGGCTGCTGCCAGTTCACCTGGGTGCCTGCGGCCGACAGGACCTGGTTGTTGCCGAACTGGCCACCTTCCTGGCCGGGCGGCACCGTGCCACCGCCACTGCTGCCACCCCCGCTGCCACCACCACCGCCACCGCCACCTGCTGCGGCACCCAGGCCCAGCGCCGCCAGGCCGCCCCACCACCAGCCGGAAATACCGGTGTCGGCATCGCACTGGACCTGATCGGTGTCCTTGCAGGTATCGGAAGTGTCGTCCGCGAACGCCGGAGCCGGGGCCAGCAGACAGGTCGAGATGAGCAGGGCCAGCGGGGTGCGGGCCAAGGTGGAAGAGCGCATGACAGAGCGAGGGGGAGTGGAAGGAGGTCGCATCCTGCCTCCCTCTGCCGCTGCCTCATATGCAATTCGTACGAAAACGCTGTCGCCTTCGGCGCGATAGTGGCGAATGACGCGATGACGCGGCGCTTTCGGCCTTATTTCACCCCATGCATCATCCGCTTCAGCAACGGCGCGGCGATGAATGCCGCCAGCGCACAACCCAGGCCGATCCACATCAGCAGCCAGAACAGATGCGCATAGGCACCCGCAGCGGCGACCATGTCCAGCGATTCGCCTTCGGGTACATCGATGGCTGCCAACTTGCCGAACAGCGCGGCCAGCGTTTCCGAGAATGCAGTGGCCAGGAACCAGGTACCCATCATCAGGCTCATCACCCGCGGCACCGCCAGCTGGGTCACCGCCGACAGGCCCACCGGCGACAGGCACATCTCGCCACTGGCCAGCAGGAAGTAGGCCAGTACCAGCCACCACACGCTGGCCATCTCGCCGGTGGCGCCGACCTGCTGCGCGGCCAGTGCCAGCGGCACGAAGGACAGCGCGCCGATCACCAGGCCCCAGGCCGACTTCACCGGCTTGCCCGGCTCCCAGCCACGGCGGTCCATCCAGGTCCACAGTGCGGCGAACGCCGGTGCCAGCAGCACCAGGAACAGGCCGCCGAGATAGGTGAGCGAGCCGGCGGTCTGCGGAATCACCAGGCAGTCGCGTACCAGCAGTACCAGCATCAGCGCGACGATGGCGATGAAGAACGTGCGCGGCGCATTCGATCCGGGGCGACGCTCGGACAGGCGCGCGCTGACCACGAAGCCCAGTGGTGCCAGCAGCAGCGAAATGATCGACCACGGCAGCGGCGTGCCTCCGGTGATCACCAGCGACGGCACGATGTCCTTGGTCAGCAGGCGGTCGGTGAAGGTCACCCACGAGCCGTAGGACTGCTCGTACAGGGTGAAGAACACCAGCGCCATGAAGATCAGCACCATCAGCGCGATCATCTGCTGGCGCTGCACCGGTGTGCACTTGCTGCCGGTGAACCAGGCGAACCAGACCAGCACGCCGCCCAGCACCACCAGCATCAGCATCAACGCCAGGCTGATTTCACCGCCCAGCGCGAACGCGCCGTTGCCGGCCGCCCACATCAGCCACGCCACCGGCAGCACACCGAGCACCGCGCACAGATAGATGAGCCATTCGCGCGGCAGGCCCAGCACCTTCTGCTTCAGCGCGGCCGGCTGTGGCGGCTCGGCGTGGCCCTGCAGGTACTTCTGGCCCCACAGGAACATCGCCAGGCCGGCCAGCATGCCGATGCCGGCCGCACCGAAACCGTACTTCCAGCCATAGGCCTCGCCGAGGAAGCCGCACACCAGCGAAGAGAACAGCGCGCCGAGGTTGATGCCGGCGTAGAACAGCGAGAAGCCCGAATCGCGGCGCGGGTCGTCCTTGGCGTACAGCTTGCCGACGATGGTGGAGATGTTCGGCTTGAGGAAGCCCACCCCCATGATGATCAGCGCCAGCGACAGGTAGGTCACCGCCAGTGCCGAGGTGTCGCGCACCACTTCACCGTTGACCCGGTAGGCCGCGTGGCCCTCGAAAGCCATGCCGAGGTGGCCGAGTACCAGCAGGATGCCGCCGAACAGCACCGCCCGGCGCATGCCCAGCCAGCGGTCGGCCAGCATGCCGCCGAACACCGGGATGCAGTAGACCAGGCCACCGTAGGCACCGAGCAGGTCCAGGCCGGCCTTGTCGCCGAACAGGTGGTACTTGGTCAGGTACAGCAGCAGCAGCGCCTTCATGCCGTAGAAGGAGAAGCGCTCCCACATCTCGGTGAAGAAGCAGACGTAGACGCCCTTGGGATGGCCCAGGAAGTCGTCGGAAGCGGTAGCGGCAACGGTCATTGACGGCGGGGACAGCGGAAAGGGCGCGATTATAGGCCTCTGGGCCTGGGCAGGCAGCCGCTGGTGGAACCACGCCATGCATGGCCGGCGCTCCCCCGGCTGCCGCCGCTCACAGGTATCGCAACCATGGCAGATCGCGCCTTCGTGCTTTGAACCGCGCGAATACCCGCGTTGGCGGGTACAGCACCACCGCCAGCGCACAGGCCACCAGCAGCAGGCCGCTGACCGAATCCAGGGCATACAACTCGCCATGTGTCGGCCCCCAGGCTGCCAACGCGGCCAGGTACAGCCCCTTCAGCACGTACAGGTGCAGCAGGTAGAAGAACATCGGCGCGGCGCCGATATCGGCCAGCGGGCGCAGCGCACGCGCCAGTGGCGGCCATTCGTACAGGCGCAGCAGCAACACGCCCACGCCCAGGGTCAGCAGCAGGAACTGCAGCGACGGCGGGTACTTGGTCACATTGAGGATGCTCAGCCAGGTGCGCAGCGCAGTGGTCTGGTACTGCCAGGGGGCGTCCCCGTACTCGTTGGCGAACCGCAGCAATGCGAACAGGGCCAGCGCGCCGACGCCTGCCCACAGCAGCCAGCGCTGGCGCTGCTCCGGCGCGCGCTCGTGGGCGAACCAGGGCCCCATCAGATAACCCAGAGCGATCACCCCGATCCACGGCAGTACCGGATAGGAGGTGCGCAGGCGCAGCGCGCCGGCCTCGATCCAGTCGCGCTGGTGCAGCACTTTCCACAACACCGCCAGCAGGCCATTGCCTTGCAGCCGTACGTTGTCGAACAGGTTGTGCCCGGCCACCACCGCGACTGCCAGCACCAGCAGGGCCGGGGGCGGCAGCCACAGCAGGCCAGCCAGCGCGATCATGCTCAGTCCGATGGCCCAGATCACCTGCAGGTACAGCGTGTCCGGCGGCAGCTGGAAGGTCCAGGCGAAATTCACCAGGGTCAGTTCCAGCACGACCAGGAACAGGCCTCGCTTGAGCAGGAAGGCGGCCGTGGCCCGGCGCGGATCCGCTTGGCGCTGGCCATACAGCCAGGCCGACAGGCCGGTCAACAGGACGAACACGGGTGCGCACAGGTGGGCCAGAAGACGGCAGGCGAACAGCGCAGGGGAGACCGTCGCCGCGTCCATCGGGTCGCTCACCTGGTGCTGCAGGAAGAAGGTCTCGCGCACGTGGTCCAGCAGCATCAACAGCATCACGGTGCCGCGCAGCTGGTCGATGGAGGCCAGGCGAGGGGAGGGGGAAGGGGGCATGCGATGCAGTAACAACAAGGTATCATTAAGATATAACATATCATTTGCTGCGCGCCCAGCCGGACTTTGCCGGGTCGGTCGATTGCCGGTCCACGTACTGGCCCATTGCGCTGCAGCACACGCCCCCATCCTTTGGCACGCTGGACTTGATCTGCCCTGAACGCTAGCGTGGCAGGGATTTTTTGCCAGCAGGGGCTTCCATGAACCACGACGCTGCGCCCAAGCAGCTCACCTTCCGCGCAGTGGCCCTGGCCATCGTGCTGGCGGTGGTGCTGTCGGCCGCAAACGCCTACCTCGGTCTGTTCGCAGGCCTGACCATCGCCACCGCCATTCCCGCCGCGGTGATTTCCATGGGCGTGCTGCGCCTGCTGGGCGGTGGCTCCATCCTTGAAAACAACATCGTGCAGACCGGTGCTTCGGCCGGCTCGTCGATCGCCGCCGGTGTGATCTTCACCATCCCCGCGCTGGTGATCATGGGCTACTGGCCGGACTTCAAGTACTGGTGGGTGCTGGGCATCGCCGGCCTCGGCGGCCTGCTGGGCGTGCTGTTCTCGGTGCCGCTGCGCCGTTCGATGATCGTCGAAGACCCGCTGCCGTTCCCGGAAGGCAAGGCAGCGGCCGAAGTGCTCAAGGCCGGTGAGAACCCGGGTCCGGGCCTGAAGATCCTCGGCCTGTCGGCGGTGATCGGTGCGTTCGTGAAGCTGGCCGCGGAAAGCGGCATGCGCCTGATTCCGGATGCCTGGGCCACCTCGGCCTACGTCGGCAGTTCCAAGGTCACCGCCTTCATCGGCACCAACCTGTCGCCGGCACTGCTGGGCGTGGGCTACATCGTTGGCCTCAACGTCGGCATCGTCGTGGTGTCCGGCTCGATCCTGACCTGGCACATCGCCATTCCGATCTACCAGGCGTTCTTCATGAACACCGATCCGGCCCTGGCCGCGTCGGTTGCTGCGGCTTCGTCCACCGAGGCCGCGTTCGCCATCTGGGGCGCGAAGATGCGCTACCTGGGTGTCGGTGCGATGCTGATCGGTGGCATCTGGACCCTGATTTCGCTGCGCAAGTCGCTGCTGAACGGCGTCAAGAGCGGCTTCGCGGCTGCTCGCAAGAGTGGTGGCCCGGTGCTGGCGCATACCGAACGCGATCTGCCGATGAAGTGGATGCTGGTCGCCCTGGTGGTCTTCGTGCTGCCGCTGCTGGCCCTGTACCAGGCCATCGTCGGCCAGTGGCACGTGTCGATTCCGATGACCCTCATCATGATCGTCGCCGGCTTCCTGTTCGTGTCGGTCTCGGCCTACCTGGCTGGCCTGATCGGTTCGTCCAACAACCCGGTGTCGGGCATCACCATCTCCACCATCCTGTTCGCCTCGGCCGTGCTGGTGGTGCTGCTGGGCGCCGATGGCCTGAAGCCGGTCGGTGCCGGCGGTGCGCCGCTGGGCGCGGTGGCGGCGATCATGATCGGCGCGGTGGTGTGCTGTGCCGCGGCGGTTGGTGGTGACAACCTGCAGGACCTCAAGGCCGGCTACATCGTCGGCGCCACCCCGTGGAAGCAGCAGCTGATGCTGGGCATCGGTGCGTTCTCGTGCGCGCTGATCATGGCCCCGGTGCTGAACCTGCTGGCCACCGCCTACGGCATCGGCGTCAAGTCCGAGCTGCACCCGAACGCGCTGGCTGCGCCGCAGGCCAACCTGATGGCCTCGGTGGCCAAGGGCCTGTTCGGTGGCGAACTGCCGTGGACCTTCATCGGCATCGGTGCCGTGGTCGGTGCCGCCATCATCGCCTTCGACAGCTGGCTGAAGTCGCGCAACGCCCGCTTCCGCGTGCCGGTGCTGGCCGCCGCCATCGGCATCTACCTGCCGCTGGAACTGATGGTGCCGATCTTCCTCGGTGGCCTGATCGCCTACCTGGTCGAGCGCTTCCACAAGGTGCGCGCCGATGATGAAGAAAGCCGCGACCGCGTGCACAAGCCGGGCGTGCTGTTCGCCGCTGGCCTGATCACCGGCGAGGCGCTGATGGGCATCGCCATCGCGATTCCGATCGTGGTCAGCAGCCGCGCCGACGTGCTGGCCGTGCCGTTCCACCTGCCGGGCGCACAGTGGATCGGCCTGGCCGTGCTGTTCCTGGTCGGCTGGCTGATCTACCGCACCGGCAAGCGCGCCGTGGCGTAAGGGCCATGGGGTCGGATCCCTTCCCGCAGGGAAGGGCTCTGACCCCAGGTTTGATGGGTAGTGCCGGCGCCCTCCACAAACCGCGCTACGGCGCGGTTTGCTGTTTCTGGCGATTGCGCGCCCTCAGCCATGACCGATGGCCTTGGCAGCCCCGGCCGCACGGGCCTACCATCGGTTTTTTGCCGTCCTGCGGAGACCCCGATGAAACTGCGTCATGCCCTGCTGCCACTGAGCCTGCTGGCCGCCCTTCCCAGCGTTGCCGCTGCCCGTGGCCTGGAAGTCCGCGACATGGTGGCCATGGACCGCGTCTCCGCGCCGGTGCTGACCGCGGACGGTGGCACCGTGGTGTTCGCCAAGCGCAGCGTCGATGCCAACCTGAAGGCCTCCACCGCGCTGTTCGCGCGCAACCTGCGCACCCGCGACGCGGCGCCGCCGAAGCAGATCACCCCGGCCGGCTGGAACGTCAATTCCGCCTCGCTGTCGGCGGATGGCCAGACGGTGTATTTCCTCAGCGCCAGGAACGGCAGCCAGCAGCTGTACGCGCAGCCGCTCAGCGGCGGCACCCCGCGCCAGCTGACCGATTTCGCGGTCGACGTGGACAGCTACCACGTGTCGCCGCAGGACGACCGCGTGCTGTTCAGCGCTGGCGTGTTCCAGGCCTGCGCCTCGGACCTGGCCTGCACCGGGAAGAAGCTCAAGGACGTCGCCGGCGCCAAGGCCAGCGGCAAGGTCTTCGACTCGCTGTTCGTGCGCCACTGGGACACCTGGAACGATGGCCGCCGCAACACCCTGTTCGTGGCGCCGCTGCCGGCAGCCAAGGGCGGTCCGGTCAAGGGCGCTTCGGCGCTGAGCGCCACCATCGATGGTGATGCGCCGTCCAAGCCGTTCGGCGGCAATGACGATTTCGCGTGGTCGCCGGATGGCGCCAGTGTGGTGGCCAGCATCCGCGTGGCCGGCAAGCAGGAGCCGTGGTCGACCAACTTCGACCTGTACCGTTTCGACGCGGCCGGCAAGCAGGCGCCGGTCAACCTGACCGCCTCCAACCCGGCCTGGGATGCCGGCCCGGTGTTCAGCGCCGACGGCAAGACCCTGTTCTACCGTGCGATGAAGCGCCCGGGCTTCGAGGCCGACCGCTTCGGCCTGATGGCGATGGACCTGGCCAGCGGCAAGACCCGCGAGATCGCGCCGCAGTGGGATCGTTCGGCGGGCGGCATCACCCTGTCCGCCGATGGCAGCAGCATCTACACCACCGCCGATGATCTCGGCGAACACCCGCTGTTCCAGATCGACGTGGCCAGCGGCAAGGCCACCAAGCTGATCGGCGACGGCAGCGTGACCTCGGTGGACGTGGCCGGCACCAGCGTGGCGATCACCCGCAACAGCCTGAAGAGCAACGACCAGGTGCTGGTCGGCCTGCTGCCGGCGGCGGGCGAAGCCATCGGCGAACTGCGCGCGCTGACGCCGGCTGCGGGTGACGTGCTGAAGGACGTGTCCTTCGGCGACTACGAGCAGTTCGAGTTCAAGGGCTGGAACAACGACACCGTGCACGGCTACGTGGTCAAGCCGCACAACTACCAGGAAGGCAAGTCCTATCCGGTGGCGTTCCTGATCCACGGCGGCCCGCAGGGCAGCTTCGGCAACGGCTGGAGCTACCGCTGGAACCCGCAGACCTACGCGGGCCAGGGCTACGCGGTGGTGATGATCGACTTCCACGGTTCCACCGGCTATGGCCAGGCCTTCACCGATGCGATCAGCCAGCACTGGGGCGATCGCCCGCTGGAAGACCTGCAGAAGGGCTGGGATGCAGCGCTGAAGAAGTATTCCTTCCTCAACGGTGACAAGGCCTGTGCGCTGGGCGCCAGCTACGGCGGCTTCATGGTCAACTGGATCGCCGGCAACTGGAACAGCCCGTTCAAGTGCCTGGTCAACCATGACGGCGTGTTCGACCAGCGCATGATGGGTTACGCCACCGAAGAACTGTGGTTCACCGAGTGGGAGCAGGGCGGTACCCCGTACCAGAAGGCGGCGAACTACGAGAAGTTCAACCCGGTCAACCACGTGGCGGACTGGAAGAAGCCGATCCTGGTGATCCACGGCCAGCAGGACTTCCGCATTCCGGTCGAGCAGGGCCTGGCTGCGTTCACTGCGGCCCAGCGCCAGGGCATCGAATCGAAGTTCCTGTACTTCCCGGATGAGAACCATTGGGTGCTGAAGCCGAACAACAGCATCCTGTGGCATGACACCGTCAATGCCTGGCTGAAGCAGCACATCGGCAATTGATGATTGCAGCGCCGCCCTTCGGGGCGGCGCTCTGCTTTCTGGTAGTGCCGGCCCCAGGCC
>NZ_RAVT01000040.1 GCF_013464915.1 Stenotrophomonas maltophilia | reverse complement strand
AAGGCCAAGGGTAAAGCGAGCAAGGTGGCACTGGTGGCGGTCATGCGGAAAATGCTGGTGATCCTCAATGCCCGCAAACGGGACGCCGAGGTGGCCCTCGGCAGCCCCTGACAAGACAGTTGCTACTGGCCGCGCCGCCATTGCAGCGGCGCGGCCCTTGCAACTCAGCGCAACCCGGTCTCGTTGCGGGCGATCACCAGGCGCTGGATCTCCGAGGTGCCCTCGTAGATCTCGGTGATCTTGGCATCACGGAAGTAACGCTCCAGCGGCATTTCCTTTGAATAGCCCATGCCGCCATGGATCTGCACCGCCTGGTGGGTGATCCACATCGCCGCTTCCGAAGCAGTCAGCTTGGCGATGGCCGCTTCGTTGCTGAAACGCTTGCCCTCGCCCTTCACCCACGCGGCGCGCAGGGTCAGCAGCAGCGCTGCGTCCAGCTTGCACTTCATGTCGGCGATCTTCGCCTGGGTCATCTGGAAGGTACCGATGGCTGCACCGAAGGCCTTGCGCTCCTTCACGTACTCCAGGGTCGCCTCATAGGCGGCACGGGCGATGCCGATGGCCTGCGAGGCAATGCCGATGCGGCCGGCGTCGAGCACGCCCATGGCGATCTTGAAGCCCTCGCCTTCCTGGCCCAGCACGTCCTCAGGCTGCGCTACGTAGTCGTTGAACTCGATCTCGCAGGTGGCCGAGGCACGGATGCCCAGCTTCGGCTCGGTCTTGCCGCGACCGAAACCGGCCTTGTCGGTATCGATGATGAAGGCGGTGATGCCGCGCGCGCCCTTGTCCGGCTCGCTCATCGCGAACAGCACGATGTACTTGGCCACCGGGCCGGAGGTGATCCAGCTCTTCTTGCCATTGATGACAAAGGTGCCGTCGGCCTGCTTCACCGCGCGGCAGCGCATGGCGGTGGCATCGGAGCCGGACTGCGGCTCGGTCAGCGCGAACGCGCCGATGGCCGTGCCTTCGGCGATGGCACGCACGTACGTCTGCTTCTGCGCTTCGGTACCGTGGGTGAGGATGCCGTTGCAGAACAGCGAATTGTTGACCGACATGATGGTCGAGTGGGCTGCGTCGGCGGCGGCGACCTCCACCATCGCCAGCACGTACGCAATCGGGTCCATGCCCGCGCCACCGTACTCGGTCGGCACTTCGATGCCCATCAGGCCGTTCTCGCCCAGCAGGCGGATGTTGTCCAGCGGGAACTCGCCGGTGCGGTCATGGTGCTCCGCGCTGGGGGCGATCTTTTCCTGCGCGATGCGCCGCGCCACGTCCTGCAACATCAACTGCTCTTCAGTAAAGCTGAAATCCACAACACCCTCCCGGGTACATGATGTTATGGGCCGCGCACGGCGCGCCCAGGTGCCCCGATTGTACCGGGGCCCGGCGGCTTCCGTACGCCAGCGACTTGACCGCGGCAGGCCTTCTCAGCGAATATATCTCTATATCGCGATAGGTAGATATTTATGGATCTTGAAGACTGGTCGACCCGCCTGAAGGTGTTCGCCGATGCGACCCGCGTGCGCCTGCTGGCGCTGCTGGAGCAGGAGGAACTGACCGTGGCCGAACTGTCGGCGATCACCCGGCTGGCACAGCCACGTGTGTCCACCCACCTGGCGCGCCTGAAGGAAGCCGGCCTGGTTCGCGACCGCCGTGCGGGCGTGTCGGCCTATTACCGGTTCGACGAGGCCCAGCTGGACCCGGCGCAGCGTGCATTGTGGCATGCCTTGAGCAACGGAAGCGACGACCCGCTGCTGCGCCAGGACGCCGAACGTGTTGCCGCCGTGTTGGCCCACCGTGCCTCCGACCAGAACTGGGCCGACAGCGTGGCCGGTGACATGGAACGCCACTATTCCCCTGGCCGCACCTGGGAGGCGCTGGCGCGTACCGCGCTGCCGCTGCTGGAGACCGGCGACGTGCTCGATATCGCCTCCGGTGACGGTGTACTGGCCGAACTGGTCGCCCCGCATGCCAAGCGCTACATCTGCATCGATACCAGCGCGCGCGTGGTTGCCGCCGCCAGCGAGCGTCTGCGTCGCCTGCCCAACGTCGAAGTCCGCGAAGGTGACATGCATGCGCTGCCGTTCAAGGACGGCAGCTTCGACCTGGTGGTGCTGATGCACGCGCTGACCTATGCCAGCAAGCCGGCGCAGGCGGTGACCGAAGCCGCGCGCGTGCTGCGGCCCGGAGGCCGCCTGCTGCTGTGCAGCCTGGCCCGACATGAGCACAAGGCAGCAGTGGAAGCGTATGGCCATGTCAACCTCGGCTTCAGCGACAAGGAACTGCGCAGGTTCGTCGACAAGGCCGGCCTGCAGGTCTCAAGCCTGGAGACGGTCACCCGCGAAAAGCGCCCGCCGCACTTCGAAGTGATCTCGCTGATCGCCAACAAGCCCTGAGCCGGAAATCGCCATGTCCACCCTGCCCTGGTTGCATCCTGATCGTGCAAACGCCCTGCTCGACGCCCTGCGCGAGCGGATCCTGATCATCGACGGCGCGATGGGCACCATGATCCAGCGCCATGGCCTGCAGGAAGACGACTACCGCGGCAAGCGTTTCGCCGGTGGTTATGACCATGCGCACGGCCCCGGCTGCGACCACGGCGCGCCGGAAGGCCATGACCTGAAGGGCAACAACGATCTGCTGCTGTTGACCCGGCCGCAGGTCATCGCCGACATCCATACCGCTTACCTGGACGCCGGCGCGGACCTGGTCGAGACCAACACCTTCAACGCCACTTCGGTCAGCCAGGCCGACTACCACCTGGAACACCTGGTGTACGAGCTGAACAAGGCCGGGGCCGCGGTCGCACGCACCTGTTGCGATGCCATGGCTGCGACCACGCCGGGCAAGCCCCGCTTCGTGATCGGGGTGATCGGCCCGACCAGCCGCACCGCCTCGATCAGCCCCGACGTCAATGATCCCGGCTTCCGCAACACCAGTTTCGACGAGCTGCGCGACACCTACCGCGAAGCCATCGATGGCCTGATCGACGGCGGCGCCGACACCATCATGGTCGAGACCATCTTCGACACGCTCAACGCCAAGGCCGCACTGTATGCGCTGGAAGAGGCCTTTGATGCACGTGGCGCGCGCTTGCCGGTGATGATCTCCGGCACCATCACCGACGCCTCCGGACGCACTTTGTCCGGGCAGACAGCAGAAGCCTTCCATGCCTCACTCGCCCATGCACGGCCGCTGTCGATCGGACTGAACTGCGCGCTGGGCGCCGATGCGATGCGCCCTCACGTGGAAACCCTTGCACGGGTCGCCGACTGTTACGTCAGCGCACACCCCAATGCCGGTCTGCCCAATGCCTTCGGCGAGTACGACGAAACGCCCGAGGACATGGCCAGCACCCTGCGAGGCTTCGCCGAGGACGGCCTGCTGAACCTGGTCGGCGGCTGCTGCGGCTCCACCCCCGACCATATCCGTGCGATCGCCCAGGCCGTGGCCGGGCTGCCGCCGCGTACCCTGCCCGGTGTCCAGGAGCAGGCCGCATGAACGTTGCCGCCACCGTCCCGCACTTCCCGCCCTACTGCTGTTGAGCCGACGCCTGCCATGACGCCTGTCCGCCCTACCCGCCTGTCCGGCCTGGAACCCCTGGTCATCACTCCGGACCTGCTGTTCATCAACGTCGGCGAACGCACCAACGTCACCGGCAGTGCGCAGTTCCGCAAGCTCATCAAGGAAGGCCGCTACGAGGAGGCGGTGGACGTGGCCCGCCAGCAGGTGGCCAGCGGCGCGCAGATCCTCGACGTCAACATGGACGAGGGCCTGATCGATTCGGAAGCGGCGATGACCCGCTACCTCAACCTGATCATGTCCGAGCCGGACATTGCCCGCATTCCGGTGATGGTCGATTCGTCCAAGTGGAGCGTGATCGAGGCCGGCCTGAAGTGCCTGCAGGGCAAGAGCGTGGTCAACTCGATCTCGCTGAAGGAAGGCGAGGCGCTGTTCCGCGAGCATGCACGCAAGGTGCTGCGCTATGGCGCTGCTGCGGTGGTGATGGCCTTCGATGAAAGCGGCCAGGCCGATACCTGTGCGCGCAAGGTCGAGATCTGCACCCGCGCCTACCGCATCCTGGTCGACGAGATCGGCTTCCCGCCGCAGGACATCATCTTCGATCCGAACATCTTCGCCGTCGCCACCGGCATCGAAGAGCACGACAACTATGCGGTGGACTTCATCGAAGCGACCCGCATCATCAAGCAAACCCTGCCGCACTGCCACGTCTCCGGCGGCGTCTCCAACGTGTCGTTCTCGTTCCGCGGCAACGAGACCGTGCGCCAGGCGATCCATTCGGTGTTCCTGTACCACGCCATCGCCGCCGGCATGGACATGGGCATCGTCAACGCCGGTGCGATGCCGATCTACGACGAACTGGACCCGGAACTGCGCGAGCGCGTGGAGGACGTGATCCTCAACCGCCGCAGCGATGCCACCGAGCGCCTGCTGGAAATCGCCGAGCGCTACAAAGGCAGGAAGGGCGCGGCGAAGACCGAAGACCTGGCCTGGCGCGAGAAGCCGGTGGCGCAGCGCCTGGCACATGCGCTGGTGCATGGCCTGGATGCCTTCGTGGAAGAAGACACCGAGCTGGCACGGCAGGCCTCCAGCCGCCCGCTGGACGTGATCGAAGGCCCGCTGATGGACGGCATGAATGTGGTCGGCGACCTGTTCGGTGCCGGCAAGATGTTCCTGCCGCAGGTGGTGAAATCCGCCCGCGTGATGAAGAAGGCCGTGGCCTACCTGCTGCCGTACATCGAAGCGGAGAAGGCGCGCAGCGGCGACACTGCCAAGAGCAACGGCAAGATCATCATGGCCACGGTGAAGGGCGATGTGCATGACATCGGCAAGAACATCGTCGGCGTGGTCCTGGCCTGCAACAACTTCGAGGTGGTCGACCTTGGCGTGATGGTGCCGGCGCAGAAAATCCTCGATGCCGCGCGCGAACACAACGCCGACCTGATCGGCCTGTCCGGCCTGATCACGCCCTCACTGGAGGAAATGAGCCACGTGGCGCGTGAGATGGAGCGACAGGGCTTCGACCTGCCCCTGCTGATCGGCGGGGCCACCACCTCGCGCGCGCACACCGCGCTGAAGATCGACCCGCATTACAAGGCGCCCACGGTCTGGGTGAAGGACGCCTCGCGCGCCGTCGGCGTGGCCCAGTCGTTGATCTCGCGCGACCTGCGCGAGGCCTTCGTTGCCGCCAACGAAGCCGACTATGCCGAGATCCGCGCGCGCCACCGCAACCGCGGCGATGCCAAGCGCCTGGTCTCGCTGGAACACGCACGTGGGCAGAAGTTCCAGGGCGACTGGGCCAGCTACACGCCACCCGCGCCAAAGCAGCCCGGCCTGCACGTATTCGATGACTATCCGCTGGCCGAGCTGGTCGAGTACATCGACTGGACACCGTTCTTCCAGGCCTGGGAACTGGCGGGCAAGTTCCCGGCCATCCTCACCGACGAGATCGTCGGCACCCAGGCCAGCGAGCTGTACCGCGACGCCCGCGCAATGCTCGACCGCATCGTCGGCGAGAAGTGGCTGACCGCCAAGGCGGTGTTCGGCCTGTGGCCGGCCAACAGCATCGGCGACGACGTGCGCGTGCAGCACCCGCAAGGCGAGACCACCCTGCACTTCCTGCGCCAGCAGGTGGACAAGCCGGCCGAACGCCCGGATTTCTGCCTGGCCGATTTCATCGCGCCCGCCGACAGTGGCAGGCAGGACTGGATCGGCGCGTTCGCGGTCACCGCAGGCATCGGCATCGACGCGCATGTCGCGCGCTTCGAGGCCGAGCATGACGACTACAACGCGATCCTGCTGAAGGCCCTGGCCGACCGCTTCGCCGAAGCGCTGGCCGAGCGCCTGCACCAGCGCGTGCGAACCGGGTTCTGGGGCTACGACCACGCCGAGACGCTGGACAACGAGGCCCTGATCGATGAGCAGTACCGTGGCATCCGCCCGGCCCCCGGCTATCCGGCGTGCCCCGAGCACAGCGAGAAACGGCGCCTGTTCGATCTGCTGCAGGCCGAGGCCAACGCTGGCATGGAACTGACCGAGAGCTTCGCGATGCTGCCGACCGCCGCAGTGTCGGGCTACTACTTCAGCCATCCGCAGAGCCAGTACTTCGTGGTCGGCCGCCTCAGCCGCGAGCAGGTCAGCGACTATGCCCGCCGCAAGGGCGTGGACCGCGCCCAGGCCGAGCGCTGGCTGGCTTCCAACCTCGACTACGATCCCGAATGACCCCAAAAGGGGACGGAGGGGATTAAGTCGTTTGTGGCACAAACGACTTAATCCCCTCCGTCCCCTTTTTGCCTCATCATTCCGCGATGACCGTTCCCGTTGCCCGTCTTTCCAGCTTCTACCTGTTCTATTACGCGGCGCTGGGCGCGTTCACTCCGTACTGGAGTCTGTTTTTGACCGCGCGCGGCATGAGCGTGACCGCCATCAGCGTGATGATGGGCCTGTGGTATGCCACCCGCGTGATCGCGCCCAGCACCTGGACCTCACTGGCTGCGGCCTCGCCACGGCCGATCCGCCTGCTGCGCATCGGCTGCGTGCTGACCCTGATCAGCTTCGCCGCCTTCCTGCTGCCCCTGCCGCAGCCGTGGATGTATCCGGCGATGATCGTGTTCTGCTTCTTCTACAACGCGGTGATGCCACAGTTCGAGTCGATCACCCTCACCCATCTCGGCAGCGACAGCCATCGCTACGGCCTGATCCTGGTCTGGGGTTCGCTCGGCTTCATCGCCATCGTCACCTTGTTCGGCTGGCTGATCGAAGGTGACGGTACCGCCAGCCGTGCCGGGCTGCTGCCGTGGATGATGCTGCCGCTGTTCGCCCTGCTGGTTGCCTCGGCCTTCAGCAACCACTACGCACGCGACATCGGCAGGACCGGCGGCGATGCCAGCGGCTTCTGGCAGATCGTGCGGCGCCCGCCGGTGCTGGCCTTCTTCCTGGCCGCTTTCATGGAGCAGCTCTCGTTCGGCCCGTACTACACTTTCTTCTCGGTCTACATGGACCACCACGGCTATCGCACGTCCACACTCGGCCTGCTCTGGACCATCGGCGTGGTGTTCGAAGTGGGCGTGTTCTTCACCATCGGACGCTTCTTCCGCCGCTATGACGCCAGCTGGATGCTGCTGATCGCCCTGGTCAGCTCCTGCCTGCGCTGGGCGGTGACCGCGCTGTTCCCGCAGAACCTGCCGGTGATGCTGCTTGCGCAGACCGCGCACGCGCTGGGCTTTGCCGCGTTCTTCGCGGCGGCGATGCAGATGCTGGCGACCTACTTCCCGGGTCGCCTCAACGTCCATGGCCAGGGCCTGCTGTACGGCTTCTCGTCCGGTGTCGGCGGCGTGCTGGGCGCGCTCATCGCCGGCCAATTGTGGAAGATCGACGAGGGACGCACGGCCTTCCTCGCGGGCAGCGGGTTCGCTCTGGTCGGCGCCCTGCTGTGCTTCTTCGCGCTGAGCCTGCCGTTGATCCGTGCACGCCGCAGCATTGCGCGCGCGCACTAACGAAAACGCCGGGCAATGCCCGGCGTTTTCATCGTGCAGCAGGCGCAGTTACCAGACCAGGTCGTCCGGCACCTGGTATTGCGGGTCCGCGTAGGGATCTTCCTCGGCCGGCGCGTTCGGGTCGACCTTCAGGGCCACCGATGCAGCGAACACCGCTTCGGACTGTGCCAGCACCTCGGCGGTCACCAGCAGGTAACGGCCATTGAGCTGGACCACGCCCAGTTCACCGGCATTGAGCGCGGTCAGCTGTTCGGCGGTCACGTAGATACGCTTGATCTTGCCGCCATACGGGAAGTGGCGGGCAATGTCGGCCGCCTCGGCGTTGAGGCTCTTGTCCTTCAGCAGTTCTTCCAGCTTGGCCTTCGCCTCGCGGCGCACGCGTGCTTCTTCCTGCTTCAGGCGCTCGGTCTCGATGCGCTCTTCCTTCTCGCGCTGGGCACGGATGGCATAGGCCTTGGCCAGATCCATCTCTTCGGCGCTGCGCGGCTTGCGCGGGCCATGCGGGCCCTGGCCACGTGCCGGGCCACCGGGCTTGCCCGGACCGCCCTGCGCGCGGCGCTCGCCAGGCTTGTGCTCGCCCCGGCCTGCGCCCTGCGGCTTTCCATTACCATTGCCACCCTTGCCCTGCGGGCGGCCATCACGGCGGGGGCCATCATTCTTGCGCTCGGGCTTGGGCGCCGGCTTGAAGCCCAGGCCCATCAGCTGGTCGCGGAGGGTATCGCTCATAGGATTCGGATCAGTAGTGCGGCGGCGGCGGTTCGCTCGCCGGATCGGAAGAATTCAGTGCGTTGCGGACCTTGCCCAGGTCCTCCAGCAGCACGCGCAGCACGTCGGCGTTGCGCATGCCCTGCATGCGGGCATCGGCCAGCGCATCGCTCAATTCGGCAAGCGCCTGTTCCTGGAAGGACACACGCATTTCCAGCTCGACCAGGCGCGCTTCCAGCGCCTGCTCGCGTTCGGTCGGCAGCAGATCAGACATGCAGCGAACGCCCCCGGCCAATGCCGTAGTACGCCAGGCCAGCAGCTTCCACTTCGGCCGGATCGTACAGATTGCGCCCGTCGAACACCGCCGCGTCCTTCAGCTGCTCGCGTAGCTTCTGGAAATCGGGGCTGCGGAACTGCTTCCACTCGGTGACCACCACCAGCGCGTCGGCCCCTTCGAGGGCTTCATCGGCACTGCTGCAGAACACCAGGTCATCGCGCTCGCCGAAGATGCGCTGCGATTCATGCATCGCTTCCGGGTCGTAGGCACGCACCGTGGCACCGCCTTCCCACAGCTGTGCCAGCAGGCGACGGCTGGAGGCTTCACGCATGTCGTCGGTGTTCGGCTTGAATGCCAGGCCCCACACGGCAAACGTCCTGCCGCGCACGCCTTCGTCCTCGCCCTTGTCGTAATGACGCTGGATGAGGGCGAACAGGTGGCCCTTCTGCGCATCATTGACCGCTTCCACCGCGTTCAACAGCTTCGGCTCAAGCCCATGCTGCTGCGCGGTGCGGGCCAGCGCCTGCACGTCCTTGGGGAAGCACGAGCCACCGTAACCGGCGCCCGGATAGATGAAGTGCCAGCCGATGCGCGGGTCCGAGCCGATACCCTGGCGGACCTGCTCGACGTCGGCACCGACACGCTCGGCGATGTTGGCGATTTCGTTCATGAACGAAATCTTGGTCGCCAGCATCGCGTTCGCCGCGTACTTGGTCAGCTCGGCCGAGCGCACGTCCATTTCCACCACGCGGTCGTGGTTGCGGTTGAACGGCGCATACAGACGGCGCATCACCGCCACCGACTCCTCGCTGGTCGCACCGATGATGATGCGGTCCGGGCGCATGCAGTCGGCAACCGCGTCGCCTTCCTTCAGGAATTCCGGGTTGGACACCACGTCGAAGGCGATGTCCGCGCCACGCGCGGCAAGTTCTTCAGCAATGGCGGCACGCACCTTGTCGGCGGTGCCCACCGGCACCGTCGACTTGTTGACCACCACGGTCGGCACGCTCATGTGCCGGCCAATGGTACGGGCCACGGCCAGTACGTACTGGAGGTCAGCGCTGCCATCCTCGTCCGGCGGGGTACCGACGGCGATGAACACCACCTGGCCATGCGCGATCGCGGACGCGGCATCGGTGGTGAACGCCAGCCGCGACGCGGCGTGGTTGGCCTTCACCATCGGCTCCAGGCCGGGCTCATAGATCGGGATGATGCCCTGGTTGAGGCCATCCACCTTGGCCTGGTCGATATCGACGCAGACCACCTGATGACCGACATCGGCCAGGCAGGTACCGGTCACCAGACCTACATAACCGGTACCGAAAATCGCAACGCGCATGTCCGTGCAGGCTCCGTGGTGGCTTACGGCAGGACGCCCAGCAGCTCGACGTCGAACGTCAGAGTCGCGTTCGGGCCGATCGGGCCACCCGGGGTGCCATTCTCGCCATAAGCCAGATTGCCCGGGATCCAGAAGCGGTACTTCGAACCGACCGGCATCAGCGCAACGCCCTCGGTCCAGCCCTTGATCACCTGGTCCAGGCCGAACTCGGCCGGCTGACGACCATAGGAACTGTCGAACACGGTGCCGTTGAGCAGCTTGCCTTCGTAGTTCACGCGCACCTTGCTGCTCGGCAGCGGGCGCTCGCCGCTGCCCGGGCGGATGATCTGGTACTGCAGGCCCGAAGCAGTCGTCACGACGCCCGGCTGGGTCTTGTTCTTGGCCAGGAAGGCATTGCCTTCCTCACGGTTGGTCTGCGCAGCAGCGGCGGCCTTGGCCTGCATTTCAGCCTGCTTGCTGCCCATGAAGGCCTGGATGGTGGCGGTCGCGTCAGCTTCCGTCATCTTCGGCTGACCCTTGCTCAGGCCGGTGCTGATCGCGTCAAACAGCGAGGCAACGTCGATGTCGTCCTTCAGCTGCGCCAGCGACGGGCCCACCGAGTAGGAACCGATCATCTGCGATACCTTGACGCGGTCGACCTTCGGCGGCTGCGAACCCGGCGCCATGCCCGGCACCTGCTGGCCGCTGCGGGCCATCACGACCTGGCGCAGGGCCGCGTCGGTGGCCTTGGCCTGTTCCTGGGTGATCTGCGGCTGCAGGCCTTCGAACGAACGCTCCACGGCGGTACGCAGCGCGGCCACATCGATCTCATCGGCGATCGGGGTGAACGACTTGGCCACGTCCAGGCCGATGGCGTAGCCGAGCTTCTGCTTGGGGGAATTCAAGGTTGCGGTCTCCTTGGCGGCTGCGGGGGCAGCCGGTTGTTGCGACAGAGCGACACCCGAAGTGCCCATCGCCAGAATCAGAACCGACGCCGCGGCGCCGCGCATTCCCATCTTCATTCGCTGCATTCCTGGAAGTGTCTGGGCGCCGACGTCGGCGCGAAAAGAAACATTGTCGCACGCATGCCGTCGATGTCGAGGCATCCGTGCCGGATATCAATGAGTGGCGGCTGCAGCCAGCGCCCTGTCGATGGCCGCGGTCAGCTGCGGATCATCCGGCGTCACCTTGCTGGCGAACTGGGCGATGACCTTGCCATCGCGGCCGACCAGGTACTTGTGGAAATTCCAGCCCGGTGCCACGCCGGTGGCCGCCGTCAACCGCTGATAGAGCGGCGTCGCCTCCGCACCAACCACATGCACCTTCTCGAACATCGGGAACTTGACCCCGTAGGTGAGCGTGCAGAAATCCTGGATCTGCTTCTCGTCGCCCGGCTCCTGCCCCTTGAAATCATTGGAGGGGAAACCGAGCACCGCAAAACCACGGCCTGCGTAGCGCTTCTGCAGCGCCTCCAGTCCTTCGTACTGCGGGGTGTAGCCGCACTTGCTGGCGGTATTGACCACCAGCAGCACCTGGCCGTGATAGCGCTGCTGCAGGTTGACCTGCTGCTTGCTGGCCAGCGGCCGGTAGTCCAGGTCGAGCAGGTCGGCAGCCAGGGCGCTGGCGGAACCGGCGACACCGGCCACCATCAGGGCCAGCAGGGACAGGCCGCGCAGGCGGCGCGGAGAAACGGTCGACAGGGGCATCAGGAGCGGTCCGCGGTAGCCATTCACAGGGCCCGGCCAGCAGCGGCCGGGAATCGGCCGAACTATAGCACCGGGCTTCAATGGCCCAGATGGCGGGGGCCGGCCCAGGCTTTGCGTGGCGTGGCGGCTACGCCCTTCGCCGTTCTTCGAGGGCAAAGGGATGACATGGTATGGACATCGCTGAATGGAAGGCCGTACTGGATCGTTCCATGCGACAATTTTATTTTCTTTTTAAATCAACGACGTAAGTGATTGTTTCAGCACTCTGACCACCCCTGCCATCAGTTGGGGACGGCAGGGGGTTGCACCTGGGCGTGCCGGTGTTATAGTTGCATACAACACCAGTCACCTGAGACAGGGGGAAGCCATGAACGTCCGGATCCGTCGCAACCTCACCGCACCTGCGGCCGCTGCCGTTTCGACCCTGATCGTGCTGGCCTGGTTGGCCGCGCCCAGCTTCTCCGACTCCGCTGACAGTGCGCAGGACGCGACCGCCTCACCGGCAGGGAACGCCACTGCCCCCTCCCCCCCTCCCCCGCGTCGGCTGCACAGCTCCCTGTCCATGCCGTATTTCTCGTTCGCCCAGCCGCTGACCCCACGGAGCTGAATATGAGCGACATCCAGTGGAGCGACGGCGCTCCCATCTACCGTCAGTTGAAGGAGCGCGTGATCGCCATGATGCTCGACGGAATCCTCAAGCCGGGCGATGCCCTGCCTTCGGTGCGCCAGGTGGCCGCCGATTACCAGCTCAACCCCATCACCGTTTCGCGCGCCTACCAGGAACTGGCCGACGAAGGCCTGGTCGAAAAGCGCCGCGGCCTGGGCATGTTCATGACCGAGCAGGCCGCCACGCAGCTGCGCAGCAGCGAGCGCGAGCGCTTCCTCAATGAAGAATGGCCGGCCGTGCTGGAGCGCATCCAGCGCCTGGGCCTGAGCCTCGACGAATTGCTGCCCCAGGGGAAGATCTGATGAGTACCGTAGCAAGCGAAGCCGTCATCACCGCAAAAGGCCTGCGCAAGGCCTACAAGAACACCGTTGCCCTCGACAATGCCAGCTTCAGCATTCCGAGCGGGCGCATCGTCGGCCTGATCGGCCCCAACGGTGCCGGCAAGACCACGGCATTGAAGGCCCTGCTCGGCCTGACCTCGGTGGAAGGTGAGCTGAGCGTGCTTGGCCGCGATCCACGCCTGCACCGCGACGAGCTGATGAACGACATCTGCTTCATCGCCGATGTCGCCGTGCTGCCGCGGTGGCTGAAGGTGCGCGAGGCGATCGACTTCGTCGCCGGCGTGCATCCGCGCTTCGACCGCGCCCGCTGCGAACGCTTCCTCGCCAATACCAAGCTGCAGCCGAAGCAGCGCGTGCGCGAACTGTCCAAGGGCATGATCGTGCAGCTGCACCTGGCGCTGGTGATGGCCATCGATGCCCGCATCCTGGTACTGGACGAGCCCACCCTGGGCCTGGACATCCTGTACCGCAAGGAGTTCTACCAGCGCCTGCTGGAAGACTACTTCGACGAGCAGAAGACCATCATCGTCACCACCCACCAGGTGGAAGAGATCGAGCACATCCTCAGCGACGTCATGTTCATCCGCGACGGCCGCATCGTGCTCGATGCGGAAATGGACGAGGTCGGCCAGCGCTACACCGAACTGCTGGTCAACGCCGACCAGCTGGAAACCGCACGCGCCCTGAAGCCGATCGACGAGCGCAGCCTGGCGTTCGGCAAGACCGTGATGCTGTTCGACGGCGTACCGCGCGCCCAGCTTTCCACCCTTGGCGAGACCCGCAGCCCGGGCCTGGCCGACCTGTTCGTCGCCGTCATGAAGGGGACCTACGCATGAATGCCGTCAACCACCCCGTCAGCCCCCTCGGCACCCTGCGCTGGCTGCTCAAGCGCGAGTACTGGGAAAACCGCGGCGGTTTCCTGTATGCCCCGCTGATCGCCGGCCTGATCTCGCTGGTGATGAGTACCGTCGGCATCGCCTTCGGCCTGTTCGCACTGAACCGCGCGGCGCGCAACGGTGCGCTGCATGTCGATGGCGAAAGCGTGAACGTCAATGGCCTGGACCTGGCCCTGCTCACCCGCAACATCGACAGCAAGGACCTTGCCGACCTCGGCAACGGCCTCGACCTGACCCTGGTGCTCAGCTCGGCGTGGCCGTTCCTGGTGCTGGCCTTCGTGGTGTTCTTCTATTGCCTGGGCGCCCTGTACGACGACCGCCGCGACCGCAGCATCCTGTTCTGGAAGTCGTTGCCGCTGTCGGACACCCAGACCGTGCTGTCCAAGGTGATCAGCGCACTGATCGTGGCGCCGCTGATCGCGGTGATTGCCGGCATCATCACCATGTTCGGCTTCATGCTGATCATCAGCATCGTCGCCCTGATGCACGGTGGCAGCCCGATGGCCCTGATCTGGGGGCCCGCCAGCCCGTTGACCCTGGCCGCTGGCCACCTGAGCTGGATTCCGGTCTACGCGCTGTGGGCCCTGCCCACTGCAGGCTGGCTGCTGCTGTGCTCGGCCTGGGCCAAGAGCAAGCCGTTCCTGTGGGCGGTGATGCTGCCACTGTTTGCCGGCGTCATCGTCAGCACCACCAAGATCATGCCGCTGTTCGGCCTCACCACCGGCTGGTTCTGGCAGAACATCGTCGGCCGCCTGCTGCTGGGCGGCGTGCCCGGCATGGACCTGCTGTACCGCCTCGGCGCAGGTGAAGGTTCGCGCCGCGACCTGGACTCGGTGGTCAGCCTGATGTCCCCCGCCTCGCAGCTGAAGTCGCTGGCGATGCCGGAACTGTGGATCGGTGCGGCCGTCGGTGCAGTGTTCATCTTCCTCGCCATCCGCCTGCGCAAGCGCGCCGGCGAGATCTGATTCCATCCACCCGGAGGCACCACCCATGCGTTCCCTGCTCGCCTGCTCTGCGTTGTTGCTGTTGCCGCTGTCGGCACTCGCTGCCGATGCCCCGAACTGCAAGTTCACTGCTGCGCGCACGTTGAAGCTGGACGTGGCCGGTGCCAAGGCGGTGGTGATCGAGGTCAACCAGCACGACCTGAAGATCACCGCCAGTGCCGGCGGTGGCCAGCTCGAAGGCCGCGCCTGCGCCTCCAGCCAGGAATGGCTGGACCAGCTGGTGCTGGACCAGCGGAAGGTTGGTGACAAGCTTGTGGTGAGCCTGCGTCGCGAGGGGCGCTCGCCCAGCATCAGCATCGGCAACAGCTACGCCTGGCTGGACATCCACGGCAGCGTGCCGGACAACCTGCCACTGCAGCTCAAGGTCGGCTCCGGCGATGCCAGCGTAGAGAACGCGCAGTCGCTCAGCGTGGATGTCGGCTCCGGTGACGCGGTTGCCCGCGGCACGCGCGGCAGCATCCACGCCGCAGTGGGCTCGGGCGACCTGAACATCGACGGTGGCAGTTCGCTGAACCTGCTGTCGCTGGGTTCGGGCGACGTCAATGCCCGCAACATCGGCGGCGACGCCGTGACCGGCACGGTCGGTTCGGGTGACCTGAAGATCACCGATGTGCGTGGCAACGCACGTCTGGATACGGTCGGTTCGGGCGACATCGAATTCAAGCGCGTGCAGGGCAGCGTCGAAGTCGGCGTGGTCGGCTCCGGTGGTGTCGACCTGACCGATATCGGCGGCAACGTGCATGTGCGCAGCCACGGCTCGGGCGACATCCAGGTGGACGGCGTACGCGGCAGCCTGACCGTCGATCACAGCGGCAGCGGCGATGTCGAACACCGCAACGTCAGCGGCAGGGTCACCCTGCCGCGCAGCAAGTAATCCTCTTCCAGACACGTCCAGGGGAACATCATGAATCTGTTGCGCCTGCTGCCTGCCACCCTGCTGTGCCTGCCGCTGATCGCCTGCGGCGGCACGTCCTCCGCCCCCGACAAGACCGTTGGCAAGAGCGTCGCCGAAGCCACCAGCGGCGTCGGCCAGACCGTCAAGGAAGCCATGGACGATGCCCGCAAGGACATCGCCCAGGGCAACATCAAGATCTCCGCCGACAAGCAGCCGCGTGCGGAGATCACGCCCGACGGCCGCCTGCTGATCGCCGGCAAGGAGGTCGCGGCCAACGACACCCAGCGCCGTCACCTGCAGGAGTACCGCGGCCACGTGGTCGCCATCGCGATGGACGGCATGGACGTCGGCCTGGCCGGTGCCAAGCTCGGCGCCAATGCGGCCGGCGAAGCGCTGAAGGGCATCTTCAGCGGCGACAGTGAAGGTGTGGAGAAGCGCATCAACGCCGAAGCCGCCAAGATCGAGGTCCAGGCCAAGCGCATCTGTGATCGCCTGCCAGCGATGCTGGCCAGCCAGCAGGCACTGGCGCGCGAACTGCCGGCGTTCAAGCCCTACGCGACGATGGACCAGAGCGACGTGGACGACTGCGGCAAGAACAACTCGGTCACGTTCTCCAACTGAGACAAATCGACGCACCCGGCCGGCAGCGGCCTTCCGTTGCCGGTCCGGCTGCGTCGACGGGCTTACAATGGGGGCCCCGGATTCCCCCGAACCGAACGCCATGAAGAAGTTGTTCCTGCTGCTGGCCGCCCTGCTCTGCCTGGGCCTGGTCGGCTGCGACAAGGATTACCGCAACCACCGCGCCGAGCGCGGCAAGCCCAAGATTTCCGTCAGCGAAGGCATGGTGACCGTGCGTCGCCCACCGGCACCGAACATCATCATCCTCGGCGATGGCACGATGAAGGTGGACGAGATCCAGATTCCGCTGGACGACGGTCAGAAGCAGATGCTGCAGACGATGTTCGGCAAGCTGCAGGTGCTGCGCCAGAACACGCTGGTGGCTGCGCCGGCCGACCCGAACATGCAGCCGGTGAAGATCCAGCCGCCGGAGGGCATGGAGGTGATCCCGGCCGACCTGATCCAGCGCATCCCCGAGTTCAAGGATTACACCGACACCTTCGGCAATATCGTCGCCGACCGTCGCTGAAGCAGAAACGCCGCCCAAGGGCGGCGTTTCCTTTTGTAGAGCCGAGCCCATGCTCGGCTACTGGCTGGAACCTGAGCCGAGCATGGGCTCGGCTCTACAGATTGCAGAATCCAGATCAACCGCCGGCGCCACCACCACCAGCCTGGATGCCGCCAGCGGTCAGCGCGGTCGGGTCCAGCAGGCGACGCAGCTCGGCCTCGTCCAGCCCGCTGTCTTCCAGCGCCACATCCAGCACCGGGCGCTGTTCCTTGTAGGCGCGCTTGGCAATCGCCGCCGCCTTCTCGTAGCCGATGATCGGGTTCAGCGCGGTGACCAGGATCGGGTTGCGCGCCAGCGCCTCGGCCACGCGGTCTTCGCGCACCTTCAGGCCGGCGATGGCACTGTCCGCCAGCAGGGTGGACACATTGGCCAGCAGGCCGATGCCATCGAGCAGGTTCACTGCGATCAGCGGCAGGGTGACGTTGAGCTGGAAATTGCCGGTCTGCCCGGCCACGGTGATCGCAGTGTGGTGGCCGATCACCTGCGCACAGGCCATCACCGTCGCTTCCGGAATCACCGGGTTGACCTTGCCCGGCATGATCGAGCTGCCCGGCTGCAGTGCCGGCAGTTCGATCTCGCCCAGCCCGGCCAACGGACCGGCATTCATCCAGCGCAGGTCGTTGGCGATCTTGATCAGGGCCACGGCAAGCGCATTGAGCTGGCCGGACAGTTCCACCGCATCGTCCTGCGCGGCCAGGCCTTCGAACTTGTTCTCGGCGCTGTCGAACTTGAAACCGGTCTGCTGCTTCAGCGCCTTGGCCACCTGTGCACCGAAACGCGGATCGGCGTTGATGCCGGTGCCGATCGCAGTGCCACCCAGCGGCAGCCGACGCACGCGCTTGAGGCTGTCTTCGATGCGCTCCTGCGCCGAGGCCAGCTGTGCCGACCACGCGCCAAATTCCTGCTCGAAGGTCAGCGGCATCGCATCCATCAGGTGGGTGCGGCCGGTCTTGACCACCTTGCGCAGGCTGCGGCCCTTCTTGTCCAGGGTCTTGCGCAGGTGCACCAGCGCCGGCAGCAGCTGTTCGTGCGTGGCCAGCACCGCCGACACCCGCAGCGCAGTCGGGATCACGTCGTTGGAGCTCTGCCCCTGGTTGACGTGGTCGTTGGGGTGCACCACGGTCTTGCCCGCCTTGCCGGCACGGTTGGCCAAGGTGGCGATGACCTCGTTGGCATTCATGTTCGAGGAGGTGCCCGAGCCGGTCTGGTAGACGTCGATCGGGAACTGCGCGTCCCAGGCACCGGCAGCCACTTCGGCGGCGGCGGTCTGGATGGCCTTGGCCACGGTCTTGGGCAGGTGGCCCAGCTCGGCATTGACGCCGGCGGCCGCGCCCTTGACCAGGCCCAGCGCACGGATGAAACCGCGCGGCATGCGCTGGCCCGAGACCGGGAAATTCTGCACGGCACGCTGGGTCTGCGCGCCCCACAGGGCATCGGCAGGCACCTGCAGCTCGCCCATGCTGTCGTGTTCGATCCGGAACCCGGTGGTTCCACCCTTGCTTGCAGCTTTGCTCATTGCATCGACTCCGCACTACTTCAGTTGGGGAAAGGGAAGCGGCGGCTGGCAGGGTGTCGCTTCCCGGGCTGGCGGCTGCGACAACGATACTCCCTTGCCTGCAGCGTGGGATGACGAGCGCGGGCCAGATCGTTCCGCCCGCCGGGCCGATCTGCACGCGCAAGGGGTAGTGCCGGCCGCTGGCCGGCAATCCATGGAATCGTGGGCCGGGCGTGGTTGCCGGCCAGCGGCCGGCACTACCTCACCGGCACGTCGTAGAATATGGCCCCCGCCGCTCGCCCCCGCCCTGCCGACATGTCCGATTCCGCCCTGCTCGCCCTGTCCCCGCTCGATGGCCGCTACGCCGGCAAGGTCGACGCCCTGCGCCCGATCTTCTCCGAATACGGCCTGATCAAGGCCCGCATCGTGGTGGAGGTGGAATGGCTGCTGGCCCTGGCCGCCGAACCGGGCATCGTCGAACTGGCACCGTTCTCCGACGCCGCCGTCGCCCGCCTGCGCGAGCTGGCCGCCCGCTTCAGCCCGGCCCAGGCCGCGCGCGTGAAGGAGATCGAGCGCACCACCAACCATGACGTCAAGGCGGTGGAGTACTTCATCAAGGAACAGCTGAAGGACGACGCCGAACTGGCTCCGGCGCTGGAATTCGTGCATTTCGCCTGCACCAGCGAAGACATCAACAACCTCAGCTACGGCCTGATGCTGGAACAGGCCCGCCGCGAGGTGCTGCTGCCGACCCTGGACGGCATCGCCACCACCCTGCGCACCCTGGCCCATGCCCAGGCCGGCCAGCCGATGCTGTCGCGCACCCACGGCCAGACCGCTTCGCCGACCACCCTGGGCAAGGAGCTGGCCAACGTGGTCGCGCGCCTGGAGCGCCAGCGCAGGCAGATCGCCGCAGTCGAGCTGACCGGCAAGATCAACGGCGCGGTCGGCAACTACAACGCGCACGTGGCCAGCTACCCGGACGTGGACTGGCCGGCCTTCGCCGAGCGCTTCGTCACCGGCCTGGGCCTGGTGTTCAACCCGTACACCACGCAGATCGAGCCGCACGACAACGTCGCCGAGATCGGCGATGCCGCGCGCCGCGCCAACATCATCCTGATCGACCTGGCCCGCGACATCTGGGGCTACATCTCGCTGGGCTACTTCAAGCAGCGCCTGAAGGAAGGCGAAGTCGGCTCGTCGACGATGCCGCACAAGGTCAATCCAATCGATTTCGAGAATGCGGAAGGCAACTTCGGCATCGCCAATGCGCTGTTCGAGCACTTCAGCGCCAAGCTGCCGATCAGCCGCTGGCAGCGTGACCTGACCGATTCCACCGTGCTGCGTGCGCTGGGCACCGCGTTCGGTCACAGCCAGGTGGCGCTGGACTCGCTGGCCAAGGGCCTGGGCAAGCTGGAAGTGAACCCGCAGCGCCTGGACGCCGATCTGGACGCGGCCTGGGAAGTGCTGGCCGAAGCCGTGCAGACGGTGATGCGCCGCCACGGCCTGCCGAACCCGTACGAGCAGCTGAAGGCGCTGACCCGCGGCCAGGGCATCACCGCTGAGTCGATGCGGGCGTTCGTGCAGGGGCTGGAGCTGCCGGCGGATGCGAAGCAGCGCCTGCTGGAGATGACCCCGGGCAGCTATACCGGCCTGGCTGAGTCGCTGGCGAAGAAGATCTAAGGGGTTTCCTTTGCGGCGGCGGCCGCGGGCGCTGCCTGCGGCAGGCTTGTACTGCCACGGCAGCAGCAACAGCAACAGCAACGTCAAAAGCGGCTCTGGATTGCTGCTAGCTGGGCGGGTCGGGATGGGCCAGCGGGACACGCCGTGAACCCATCCATGGGGGCTCGATGGCGCCATCCATGGCGCCAACGGTCCCGCTGGCCCATCCCGCCCCACCTCTGACAGATTTCCGGTGACGGATCGAAGAGCGTTGGGTTGTCGGGACGGAATTTGAGAGGGACGCGGCTTCGCCGCGTCCCTCTTTCGTTTGTCCGATGGGGTCAGATCCCTTTTCCATTGGAAAAGGGATCTGACCCCACGAGCGCAGGAGCACGAGCAAGCGCAGCGCGCGATCCGCTTTTGCCTTGCTTTTCTTCTTCCATTCCGTGGCGGCCCCCGCACGAAACTGTCAGGGGCCGGGCGGGTGGGTCATGCAGGGGCGTTGGCGCCATGGATGGCGCCATCGAGCTTACAGGGACGTACTTGCAGCGTCCCCTGCATGGCCCACCCGCCCGGCCAAGCGCAGCTTTTGCTTGTGAGCCTGACCGCCACGAGGGGCTCCGCCGTTGGCCGGAACCCCCGCGACAAACCACCACACGTGCGCAATCCCGGCGAACGGCGGACAATGGCCCCCTTGGCGGCCCGCCGCGCCGCCCCTCCCGCTTTCCGCTGCAAGGATTCCCCCATGGCCGCCCGCAAGTCCTCCGCTCCGCTCATTGAAGTCACCGCCCGCCCCGGCCAGCCGCTGGGCATGGCGCCGGCCACCTTCCTGCGCGACTTCTGGCAGAAACGCCCGCTGCTGATCCGCAACGCCTTCCCCGATTTCCAGACGCCGGTTCAGCCGGAAGACCTCGCGGGCCTGGCCTGCGAGGAAGGCGTGCTGGCGCGCCTGATCGAGCACGACAAGGCCCAGGACGGCTGGCGCGTGCGTACCGGTCCGTTCCAGGAAGACATCTTCCCCGCCCTGCCCGACCACGACTGGACCCTGCTGGTGCAGGACGTGGACAAGTGGGACAAGGACGTGCGTGCCCTGATCGAACACTTCCGCTTCCTGCCGCGCTGGCGCATGGATGACGTGATGATCAGCTTCGCCGCCACCGGCGGCTCGGTGGGCGCCCATGTCGACCAGTACGACGTGTTCCTGCTGCAGGCCCAAGGCCACCGCCGCTGGCAGATCGACGCCAGCGAATCGATCAAGGGCAAGCAGCCGCCGCTGGGCTTCCGCCCAGACGTGGAGCTGAAGCTGCTGAAGGTGTTCAAGCCCACCCACGACTGGGTGCTGGCGCCGGGCGACATGCTGTACCTGCCGCCGAACGTGCCGCACCACGGCGTCGCCGAAGATCCCTGCCTGACCTTCTCGTTCGGCATGCGCGCGCCGGGCTCGGCCGAGCTGATCAGCGACTACCTGGACACCCTGATCGCCGATGCCGACGAGAACATCCGCTACCAGGATGCCGACCTGAAGGTGCCGGCCGACCCGAACGAAATCGACACCGTGGCGATGGCGCGGGTGATCACCGCCCTCAACGCCATCCGCATGAACGACCCGGACAAGCTGGGCGACTGGTTCGGCCGCTTCATCACCACCTACCGCGCCGCCGGTGAAGTGATGGCGCACCAGGCCGCACCGGCACAGGAAGAGGTCGTCGAGGCACTGGCGTCCGGCCTGCTGCTGCAGCGCCACCCGTGGGCGCGTTTGGCCTGGCGCCGGGCCAAGCGTGGCGCCAGCCTGTATGTCAGCGGCCAGGACTTCGCGCTGCCGGTGAAGGACGCCCAGCGCCTGGCCGGTGCCGAGCAGCTCGACGCCGCCGCCTATCGCGGCCTGTCCGACAAGGGCCGCGCGGTGGTCCAGCAGCTGCTGGTCGGTGGCGTGTTCCAGCTGATCGACCCGAATGAGGTATACGAGGCCGAAGACGAGGAAGACGGCGAGGATGTCGTGGTGCTCGGCGAAGTGGTCGAAGGCCGTGACCGTGTCGATGCGATCGACGCCGACGCGGTGTCCGACGATGTCCACACCGTGACCGTGCACGACGACGGCATCGAGGTCATCGTCAACTTCGAGGATCACGACGAAGACGACAGCGACGACGGTCGCGCCTGAGACCTGCCATGGTCCGGGTCCAGCAGGTCAGCCACGCCGATGCCCACGTCGCCATCCACGACGTGCGTCAGCGGGTGTTCGTGCAGGAACAGGGCATCGCCGCGCAGCTGGAACGCGATGCGCTGGACCCGGTCAGCGCCCATGTGCTGGCGCTGGACAGTGACGACCAGCCGGTCGGCACCGGTCGGCTGGCCCCGGACGGCCGCATCGGCCGCATGGCGGTGCTGGCCAGCCATCGCAGCAACGGGGTCGGCGAGGCCCTGCTGGCGGCGCTGGTGGAGGCCGGGCGCCGGCTCGGCCTGGCCGAACTGCACCTGCATGCACAGCTTCCCGCCCGCGACTTCTACGCCCGCCAGGGCTTCCTGCCCGAGGGCGAGGTGTTCGAGGAGGCCGGCATCGGCCACCAGCAGATGCGTCGCAGGCTGGGCGCGGCCAGCGCCATCGATGGCCGCGAGCAGGCGCTGGCCATCACCACCGCCATCATCCACCGCGCCCGCCGCCAGCTGTGGCTGCACAGCCGACAGCTGGACCCCGGCCTGCTGGACGCGCCGCCGGTGCAAGCCGCGTTGCGCCGCTTCGTCACCGCCCGCCATGACAAGCAGCTGCGGGTGATCGTGCACGACGCGGCGGCGATCGCCTCGGCCGGTGCGCCGCTGCTGGCCTTGGCCCAGCGCCTGCCCAGTGTGATCCAGTTCCGCGAGGTCACCGACCCGGTCGACCGTGCGCTGGCCTCGGCCTGCCTGCTCAACGATGCAGGCGACTTCTACTTTCGTCTGATCGGCCATCGCCTCGACGGCGAGGCCGGCATCGCGCTGCCTGCACGTTCGCAGCCGTTCGAGCAGCAATTGCAGCGCGTCTGGGACCGTTCGCGCGATTGCAGCGAACTGCGTGCGCTCGGCATCTGAGCGGAGCTGGCTGACTCAACCTGTCTGGAAGCGGCACCGGGGGACCCGGGATGCCTGTGGTGGTGCCCCTTCGTGTCCGGATGGGGGTACAATTTGGCTGTTTGAACGCGCCCGCGCAGGGCTATTCATCTTCCTGCCGGGTCCTTCTGAAGCCATACCCCACAAAGCGAATCAACACCCTCCATCGTGGACAATCAACTGAAGCAGTTTGCGCAATCTTCGCAACTCGCCGGCGGCAACGCCTCCTATGTCGAGGACCTGTACGAGCAGTACCTGGTCTCCCCGGACAGTGTCGATCCCAAATGGAAGACCTACTTCGACGGCTTCAAGGGCCGCGAAGCAGGCGACATTCCGCACTCGGCCGTCATCTCCCACATTGCGGACGCGGCCAAGGAAGCGCTGAAGGCCGGCACCGGCAACGGTGCGGGCGACGAGCGTGAGCGCAATGTCGGTCGTCTGATCACCGCCTACCGCTCGCGCGGCCACCTGGACGCCCGCCTGGACCCGCTGGGCCTGGCCGCGCCGGTCAACACCCCGGACCTGGGCCTGCCGTTCCACAGCCTGTCCGATGGCGACCTCAACAGCGAGTTCAGCACCGGCGGCGTCGGTGGCCAGCCGCGCATGAAGCTGCGCGACCTGCTGGCACGCCTGAAGGCGACCTACACCGGCTCGATCGGTGCGGAGTTCATGCACATCTCCGAGGTCGAGCAGCGCCAGTGGATCTACAAGAAGCTGGAACTGGCCGGTGGCAACTACCAGCTGGACGCTGACACCCAGCGCCGCACCCTGGAGCGCCTGACCGCGGCCGAAGGCCTGGAGCGCTACCTGCACACCAAGTACGTTGGCCAGAAGCGCTTCTCGCTGGAAGGCGGCGACTCGCTGATCCCGATGATGGACACCATCATCCGCAGCGCCGGCAAGGATGGCGTCAAGGACGTGGTGATCGGCATGGCCCACCGCGGCCGCCTGAACGTGCTGGTCAACACCCTGGGCAAGAACCCGCGCAAGCTGTTCGACGAATTCGAAGGCAAGTTCGAGCACGACGAGCACGCTTCTGCCGGCGACGTGAAGTACCACATGGGCTTCTCGGCCGACGTGGCTACCGACGGCGGCCCGGTGCACCTGGCGCTGGCCTTCAACCCGTCGCACCTGGAAATCGCCGACCCGGTCGTGGCCGGTTCCGTGCGTTCGCGCCAGGAGCGCCGCAAGGACACCGCCCGCAAGCAGGTCATGCCGATCCTGATCCACGGCGACGCCGCCTTCTCCGGCCAGGGCGTGGTCATGGAGCTGTTCCAGATGTCGCAGGCCCGCGGCTTCGCCGTCGGTGGCACCGTGCACATCGTGGTCAACAACCAGGTCGGCTTCACCACCTCCAACCCGCTGGACACGCGCTCCACGCGCTATGCCACCGACGTGGCGAAGATGATCGCCGCCCCGGTGCTGCACGTGAACGGCGATGATCCGGAAGCGGTGGTGTTCGCCGCGCAGCTGGCCTTCGAGTTCCGCCAGAAGTTCGCCAAGGACGTGGTCATCGACCTGATGTGCTACCGCCGCTGGGGCCACAACGAGGCCGACGAGCCGGCGATCACCCAGCCGCTGATGTACCAGGTGATCCGCAAGCACGCCACCACCCGCGAGATGTACGCCGAGCAGCTGGAAAAGGCAGGCGTGATCGCCGCCGGCGCCGGCAAGGCGATGGTCGATGCCTACCGCGAGAAGCTCGATGCCGGTGAAGTGACCACCGAGCTGGCCAAGGTCGAGAAGACCCCGCCGACCAGCCCGCTGTTCGTCGATTGGCCGAAGCTGCTGGAAGGCAAGCTGTCCGATCCGATCTCGACCAAGGTCGAGAAGAACAAGCTGGTCGAGCTGGCCAAGCTGATCAACACCATTCCCGAAGACGTGCAGCTGCACTCGCGCGTGGCCAAGGTCTACGACGACCGCCGCAAGATGGCCGCCGGCGAGATCCCGGGCGACTGGGGCTTTGCCGAGAACCTGGCCTACGCCACCCTGCTCGACGAAGGCAATGCACTGCGCCTGGTCGGCCAGGACGTGGGCCGCGGTACGTTCACCCACCGCCACGCGATCCTGCACGACCAGAAGACCGACAACTACTACATGCCGCTGCGGCAGCTGGTGGATTCGCCGGAGAAGGCCACCGTCATCGATTCGCTGCTGAGCGAAGAAGCGGTGATGGCCTACGAGTACGGCTTCTCCACCACCGATCCGAACACGCTGTGCATCTGGGAGGGCCAGTTCGGCGACTTCGCCAACGGCGCCCAGGTCGTCATCGACCAGTTCATCGCCGCCGGTGAAGCCAAGTGGGGCCGCATTTCCGGCCTGACCCTGCTGCTGCCGCACGGCTATGAAGGTCAGGGCCCGGAACACAGCTCGGCACGCCTGGAGCGCTTCCTGCAGCTGTGCGCGCTGGAGAACATGCTGGTCGTGGTTCCGTCCACCCCGGCACAGGCCTTCCACATGCTGCGCCGCCAGCAGCACCTGACCACCCGCAAGCCGCTGGTGGTGATGTCGCCGAAGTCGCTGCTGCGCCACAAGCTGGCCGTGTCGACCCTGGACGAACTGGCCAACGGCGAGTTCCAGCACCTGATCGGCGACGCCAACGCGGACGCCAAGAAGGTCAAGCGCGTGGTGCTGTGCTCGGGCAAGGTCTACTACGACCTGCTGGAAG
This sequence comes from Stenotrophomonas maltophilia, assembly GCF_013464915.1. Classification (GTDB taxonomy): domain Bacteria; phylum Pseudomonadota; class Gammaproteobacteria; order Xanthomonadales; family Xanthomonadaceae; genus Stenotrophomonas; species Stenotrophomonas maltophilia_AT. Next base: position 41,517 of record NZ_RAVT01000040.1, on the reverse strand, counting down.
ACCAGACCAAGCGTGGCCAGGACGACGTGGCGATCATCCGCGTGGAGCAGCTGTATCCGTTCCCGCGTGCGCTGCTGGCTGCCGAACTGAAGAAGTACGGCAAGGCCACCGACGTGGTGTGGACGCAGGAAGAACCGCAGAACCAGGGTGCGTGGTACCAGATCCGCCACCACCTGCAGTTCTGCCTGGCCGATGGCCAGAACCTGCACTACGCCGGTCGCGCACGTTCGGCTTCGCCGGCTGCCGGTCACATGGCTGACCACGTCCGCGAACAGCAGCAGCTGGTCGCCGATGCACTGGTCAACCCGTTCAACGACACGTTCGCTGAATAATCCTCCCCCTATTTAGAAGACAAACCAGGAAGCTCCCGCAATGGCCACCGAAGTCAAAGCCCCGGTACTGCCCGAATCCGTCGCCGACGGCACCATCGCCACCTGGCACAAGAAGGTGGGCGACGCCGTCAAGCGCGACGAAAACCTGCTTGACCTGGAAACCGACAAGGTCGTCCTGGAAGTGCCGTCGCCGGTCGACGGCGTGCTGAAGGAAATCAAGTTCGCCGAAGGCTCGACCGTGACCTCCAGCCAGGTCGTGGCGATCATCGAAGAAGGCGCCGTCGCTGCTGCCCCGGCTCCGGCTGCTGAAGCCGCTCCGGCGGCCGCCGCTGCCCCGGCCGCCGCTGCTCCGGCGGCTGCCGCCGCGCCGGCACCGGCTGCCAAGTCGGCCGCCGATGCACTGCCGCCGGGCGCCCGCTTCACCGCCATCACCGAAGGCGTGAACCCGGCCGACGTCGACGGCACCGGCCGTCGCGGCGCGGTCACCAAGGAAGACATCGTCAACTTCGCCCGCAACGGCGGCGCCGGCAAAGCCGGTGGCGCACGTCCGGAAGAGCGCGTGCCGATGACCCGCATCCGCAAGCGCATCGCCGAGCGCCTGATGGAGTCGAAGAACTCCACCGCGATGCTGACCACCTTCAACGAAGTCGACCTGTCCAAGGTCTCGGCGGCGCGCAAGGAACTGCAGGACGAGTTCGTCAAGGCCCACGGCATCAAGCTGGGCTTCATGAGCTTCTTCGTGAAGGCCGCTGCCAACGCGCTGCAGCGCTTCCCGCTGGTCAACGCCTCGATCGACGGCGACGACATCATCTACCACGGCTACTCGGACATCTCGATCGCCGTGTCCACCGAAAAGGGCCTGGTCACCCCGGTGCTGCGCAACGTCGAGCGCATGTCGTTCGCCGATATCGAAAAGACCATCGCCGACTACGCCAAGAAGGCCCGTGACGGCAAGCTGGGCCTGGATGAACTGCAGGGCGGCACCTTCACCGTGACCAACGGCGGCACCTTCGGTTCGCTGCTGTCGACCCCGATCATCAACCCGCCGCAGAGCGCCATCCTGGGCATGCACGCCATCAAGGAGCGTCCGATCGCCCAGAACGGCCAGGTCGTGATCGCGCCGATGATGTACCTGGCCCTGTCCTACGACCATCGCATCATCGACGGCAAGGATTCGGTGCAGTTCCTGGTGGACATCAAGAACCAGCTGGAAAACCCGGGCCGCATGCTGTTCGGCCTGTAAGACACCTCCCGCCCCTCCGCGCCTGCGCGGAGGGGTTCTGGTAATGCATCAAGGAATAATTCAATGGCTGAACAATTCGACGTCGTCGTCATCGGTGCCGGCCCGGCCGGTTACCACGCTGCCATCCGCGCGGCCCAGCTGGGCCTGAAGACCGCCTGCATCGACGCAGCGCTGGGCAAGGACGGCAAGCCGGCCCTCGGCGGCACCTGCCTGCGCGTGGGCTGCATCCCGTCCAAGGCGCTGCTGGATTCCTCGCGCCAGTTCTGGAACATGGGCCACATCTTTGGCGACCACGGCATCAGCTTCAAGGATGCCAAGATCGACGTCGAGGCGATGGTTGGCCGCAAGGACAAGATCGTCAAGCAGTTCACCGGCGGCATCGGCATGCTGTTCAAGGCCAACAAGGTCGCCGCTTACTACGGTTTCGGCGAACTGCAGCCGGGCAACGTGGTCAAGGTCACCCAGCATGACGGTTCCATCGTCGAGCTGAAGGGCACCAACGTCATCATCGCGGCCGGTTCGGATTCGATCGAACTGCCGTTCGCCAAGTTCGACGGCGAGACCATCGTCGACAACGTCGGCGGCCTGGACTTCACCGAAGTGCCGAACCGCCTGGCCGTGATCGGCGCCGGCGTGATCGGCCTGGAACTGGGCAGCGTGTGGAAGCGCCTGGGCGCTGAAGTCACCATCCTGGAAGCACTGCCGGAGTTCCTGGCCGTGGCCGACGCCGAAGTGGCCAAGACCGCTGCCAAGGAATTCAAGAAGCAGGGCCTGGACATCCGCCTCGGTGCCAAGGTCTCCAAGACCGAAATCACCGGCAAGGGCAAGAAGAAGGAAGTCGTTGTCACCTACACCGACAGCGAAGGCGAAAAGACCCTGACCGTGGACAAGCTGCTGGTGGCCGTCGGCCGTCGCGCCGCCACCAAGGGCCTGCTGGCCGAAGGCACCGGCGTCAAGATCAACGACCGCGGCCAGATCGAAGTCGACGCGCATTGCCACACCGGCGTCAACGGCGTGTGGGCCGTCGGCGACTGCGTGCGCGGCCCGATGCTGGCGCACAAGGGCTTCGAGGAAGGCATCGCGGTGGCCGAACTGATCGCCGGCCTGCCGGGCCACGTCAACTTCGACACCATCCCGTGGGTCATCTACACCGAGCCGGAACTGGCCTGGGTCGGCAAGACCGAAGCCCAGCTGAAGGCCGAAGGCATTCCGTACAAGGCCGGCAGCTTCCCGTTCGCCGCCAACGGCCGTGCCGTGGCGATGATCGAGCCGGCAGGCTTCGTGAAGATCCTGGCCCATGCCGAAACCGATCGCATCCTCGGCATGCACCTGGTCGGCGCCAACGTCTCCGAGCTGGTGCACGAAGGCGTGCTGACCATGGAGTTCAGCGGCTCGGCCGATGACCTGGCCCGCATCTGCCACGCCCACCCGTCGCTGTCGGAAGTGATCCACGACGCGGCGATGGCGGTCAGCAAGCGCGCCATCCACAAGGCGAACTGATCGTTCGCGGGTAGTGCCGGCCGCWGGCCGGCATGACTGGATACAAAAAACCCCGCCTCGGCGGGGTTTTTTGTTGCCCGCAACCCTGCCGGGCAGCTTGACGTCCCCACGCTCCGGCTCCCCCCCGGTAGCGGGTTCACGCTGATCCTGACGCACTGCCTGCAGCGGCCATGCCCAGCACCTGCATGAAGACCTGCGTTGGACGCGATGCGCGTCCTGCCTGCGAACAGACCAGGCCAAACATGCGGCGGATGCCCGGCTGCACCGGCAGCACCCGCAGGCCGTGGAGATCGTCCGGCAACGTCGATTCCGGCACCAGTGAGACGCCCAGGCCCTCGCGGGCCAGCACGCACGCGCTGGCCCAGTCGCGCACGGTCACCCGTATGTCGCTCAGCTGGAGACCGGCGTCCGCCATCAGGCGTTGACCGTTCACCGCACAGCCCCCTGTTGCGAGGATGAAGGGCTCGGCCGCCAGCTCGCTCAAGGCCACCCCGCTTTCCGTGGCGCGCCGCGCCAGCGGATGCGCCTGCGCAAACACCGCCATCCATCCATCGCTGCCCAGCATCAGCGGGTGGCGATCGGCAGCGGGATTCATCACCACCCCGGCATCGACCGTGCCCGACTCGAGCCAGCACTCCACTTCCTCGTCCGTCCCCTCCACCACCACCACCTCGATGCCCGGGTGACGGCGCTGGAAGTCACGCAACAGCGCCGGCAGCACGCTGGAAACGAGCGACGGAAATGTCGCAAGTCGGATGCGTGCACCGCTGAGTCCCTGGCTGTCATCGGCCAGCGCGCGGATCGCCTGCAGGCTGCCCAGCATGGTGCGTGCGTGTTCAATCACCTGCTGCCCGAGCACGGTGATCTCCACCTGCCGCCGCTCGCGCACGAACACCGCAAAACCCAGTGAGGACTCCAGCTGGGCAAGCGCCTGGCTGGCACCGGACTGGCTGATGCCAACGCGATCAGCGCCACGCGAGATGGTTCCCTCGTCGGCCACGGCAACCAGCAGGCGCCAATGGGCAAGATTCATCATGGCAGGCAGTAGCTCGTCTTATGGCAAGAAAATCGAAGATTGATTTTACCGGATGCGGCTCACCCAGCAGACTGCCTCACATCGGCTGGCCCAGCCGTTCTCCGCCCCATCGAGACTTCCCATGAAGCTGTACTACGCGCCCTACACCTGCTCGCTGTCGCCCCATATCGTGCTGCGTGAACTTGGCCTGCCCTTCGAGCTGGTCAAGGTCGACAACACCAGCAAACAGACCGCCGATGGCCGCGATTTCCGCACCATCAACCGCAAAGGCTATGTCGCGGCGCTGGAGCTGGATGACGGGCAGGTGCTGACCGAAGGCCCGGCCATCGTCCAGTACCTGGCCGACCTGAAACCCGGATGCGCGCTGGCCCCACCGGCCGGCAGCTGGGAGCGGGTACGACTGCAGGAGTGGTTGAACTTCGTCACCAGCGAGATCCACGCCGGCTCGGCGCCGCTGTTCAACGCCGAACTTCCGGAAACGGCCAAGGCCTTCTTCCGGCAGAAGCTGTTCAAGCGTTTCGACCTGCTGCAGGACACCCTGGCAACACAGCACTTCCTGATGGGGCCGGACTTCAGCGTCGCCGATGCCTATCTTTTCACGGTGCTTGGCTGGTGCCGCTTCTTCTCCATCGATCTGGCGACGTGGCCGGCCCTGCCTGCGTACATCCGCAGGGTCAATGCGCGACCGGCCGTGCAGGCGGCGCTGCGCGCAGAGGCAGCATGATGTGCAGCCGAGCGTAGGCTCGGCGCTACACCTTTCCAGCCTGCTTCTTGGGTGGATCGTCGCAGACCTTGTGCTGCACGACCGTCTCGCCGACCTTCCATTCCTTCGTGACCCGGCAGCGCTCCTTGGCTTTCGGCACAGAGACCGCTGCAGCATTCGCCTCGTCAGCCGCAGCAGTCTGCTGGCGCTCCAGCCAAGCTGACGGCGGCGCCGGAGGTGCGGCCAGCACCGGCCCCGCAAGCAGGACCAGACCCGCCAGCAACACCACCCTCATGCCGCCACCGCCCTGCCGCCCAGCAGGCGCGCCGGCAGCATGAACAGCGCGCGCAGGAAGGCGAACAGGGCCGAGAAGGTGATGCCGACCAGGCGGAACGGCAGGCTCAGCAGCCAGACGAACGGCCACGCGATCAGGGCGAGGATCGCCAGCGGCCAGCACAGCACGAACAGCAGGCACCACACACCGAGCGCGAACAGGGTCTTCATCACAGTCTCCTTGGGGCGGCACCCTGCCGCCTGCGACCACCTTGGCGCCCTGCCCCGGCGGCCGCAAACGGTTTGCGACGAAACCGGGCTGGGGACCGATGAAACCGGTGGTTCATGAGGTTGCCGGCCAGCGGCCGGCACTACCATCGTCGGTCAGGATCGGGTTCACACCGGCAGTGCACCCGGGCGGCCGTGGGTGACCTGGAAGCGGGCCGCGGTACGCACCGGCGCATCGGCGCGCAGCACGCTGTCGGCGAAGCGCAGTTCGGCATCCACGGTCTGCCGGTTCAGCTGCAGCTTCCACCAGCCACGGCGGTCGCCATCGAAATAGCGGATGTGCGGGTTCTGCGGAATCGACGGACCGTAGTACGGGCCATAGGGTGTGTCGTCGCCGCCGCTGCTGATCGCCGGGGCGATGAATTCGGTGGCCACCACCGGGGCATCGGCCGTGTCGAAATCCAGCTTCAGGTCGTTGACGAAGGTGGAATGCCAGTCACCACCGAGCACAATGGCATTGCCCTGCCCGCCCGCCTGCAAGGCCTGCAGCAGCCGGTTACGTGCGGCGGGATAGCCATCCCAGGCGTCGTTCCAGAAGCGCTCTCGCGGCGTGCCGCCGTCCAGCCGCAGCTGCGCCATCAGCAACTGCTGCACCACCACGTTCCAGCGCGTGCCGCGTGCGGCCGCCATCGACTGCGCGAACCAGGCTTCCTGGCCCACGCCCAGCATGCTCATGCGTGGATCCAGCGCAGCGTCGCAGCGCGGCGACTCGCCCACCCCGCAGGGATTTGCCGGACGGAACTGGCGGCAGTCGAGCAGGGTCAGCTGCGCCAGATCGCCGTATCGCAGGCGCCGATGCACGCGCAGGCCACCATTGCCCGCAGGCGTGCTGCGCATCGGCAGGTGCTCGTAGAACGCACGGTAGGCGGCGGCGCGGCGGATGATGAAGTCCTCGGTCGGCACGTCGCTCTTTTCCGGATGGATGCCGGAATAGTCGTTCTGCACTTCGTGGTCATCCCAGATCACCGCGAACGCGTGCGCGGCGTGCGCGGCCTGCAGGTCGGGATCGAGTTTGTACAGCGCGTACTGGTCGCGGTAGCGCTCCAGGCTGACGGTCTCGCCGCTGAAGCGTTCCGCATCCAGCGCACGACCACGCGCGTTCTTCAGCGGGCTGTATTCGTACAGGTAGTCACCGGCATGCAGCACCAGGTCAACATCACTCTGCGCGATATCGCGCAGCACCGGGTAGTAGCCACTGTTCCAGGCCTGGCAGGTACACAGCGCCAGCCGCAGCTGCTGCAGCTGCGTGTCCAGCAGCGGCGCGGTGCGGAAATGACCGACCGCGCTTTCCTCATCGCCGTCACAGGCGAAACGATAGTAGTAGTCACGGCCCGGACGCAGGCCGCTGACTTCCACATGTACCGAATGCGCCAGCTCCGGCACCGCCGCGGCGACGCCGCGCTGCACCAGCCGGTGCATGCCCGGGTCTTCGGCCACGAACCAGCGCACCGGCACCGCCCGCGACGGCATGCCGCCGCCGTTGAGCGGGTCCGGTGCCAGCCGCGTCCACAGTACCGCCCCCTGTGGATCCGGATCACCGGCGGCGACGCCGAGGGTGAACGGATCACGCCCCAACCGCGGGCGTGGGCCGGCCGTAGCCAGCCCCGGCATCGCCGCCAGTGCGATCGCCGCCCCCGTGCCCTGCCACGCCATGCGCAGCAGGCGACGACGGCTGTCCGGATCAACAGGCCCGCGCATCAGAAATGCACGGTGGCGGTGGCCATCACCTGCCGCGGTGCACCGACCTGCATGGTCGCCAGGCTGCGGGTCGGGTCGGCGGCGTAGGTGCCATTGGTGTTGATCGAGGACAGGTAACGCTTGTCGGTCAGGTTGGTCAGGTTCAGCGCCACGGTCAGGTTCTGTGCCGGGCCGAGCCTGCCGAAGTCATAGGCCACCGAAGCGTTGACCAGCCAGTAGCTGGGCACCGACACGTCGTTGGTATAGGTCACGTAACGCTTGCCGACATGGTTGGCGGCCAGGCGCAGGTCCCACGGGCCCGGCGTCCAGGCCAGGGTGCTGGCGAACATCCATTCCGGGGTGTCGACGGTCTTCTTGCCGCGGGTCGGCACCACGCCGTTGTTCACGTAGTCGTTGTCGTAGGTGCTGTCATTCCACGACAGCGCGTTGGACCAGGTCAGGTCCTGCATCGGCTTCAGCTGCAGGGTCGCCTCGGCACCGCGGCTGGTCACCGAACCGACGTTGGAGAACAGCGCCGGGCAACCGAGGATGCCCACGCACTGGGCGATGGCCAGCAGGCGGTTGTCGAACTTCACGTCGTACACCGCCACCGAGGCTTCATAGCCCTGGCCGTAACCGCGCCAGCCCAGCTCGATGGTGCGCGACTGTTCCGGCTTCAGGTTCTTCGCGCTGGCATCGAATGCGGCCTGCGGTACGTTGAACGGGCTGCCCACGCCCAGTGCATAGGCCGCGATGTTCTTGGCGAACGAACCGAAAATCTCGTTGCCTTCGTTGAGCTTGAAGTTGAAGCCGGCCTGCGGCAGGAAACCCTTCTTCGAGGTCAGGCTGCTGTTGTTGGCATAGCTGCCCAGCGGCGTGCGCACGCTGGTGCGGGTGTTCGGCGACTTTGCACCGATGTCGATGGTCAGGCGGTCATCGAACAGGCGGAAGCGGTCCTGCACGTAGAACTGGCGGGTGATGGTGGTGTAGCGCTGGTGCCACACGCGCTGGTCCGGATTGCGCAGGAAGAAATCGTCGGTGATCGGGCCGTCGATGTAGTAGAAGTTGCGCTGCACGCTGTGGCCGTTGTCTTCGTACCACAGGCCCGCTTCCAGTTCGTGGCCCGCCACGTTCCAGGTGAACGCCGAGGTCACGCCAGTGCGGTCGATCGCATACTCGGTGGTGCGGATCGAGATCGGGAGTTCGCGGCTGGTGCCCGGGTTGGACGGATTGGACGGGCTGAACCAGTGGCCCTGGCCACGGTTGCTGTGGTTGTAGACGTTGACCTTCAGGCGCATCGACTCGTTCAGGCCGAAGTCGCCGGCAATGCTGGACAGGTCGTCATTGCGCAGGCCGTGACCGGAGTAATACGCGTCCCACGGGCTGTTGACGCCACCGCTGAACGTGCCGCGTGCGGCAGCCACCGCGCGATCCCAGTCCGGTGCGTAGTTGTCCCAGTCCCAGCCGAGGCGATCGATCATCTCCAGCGACAGGTCCTGGTAATCGGCCTCGACGCGGCGCGAGGCGTTGAACAGCGCGGTGATCCTGCTGTCCGTTCCGAAGTTGTAGGTGGCCTTGCCGTTGAACTGCTTCAGTTCCTGCGAGCCCTTGCCCTTCCACTTGTCGCCTTCGGAATACACGCCGGACAGGTAGGCGGCGAAGCCCTGGTGTTCACCGGTCTCCAGGCGCGCATAGCTGCGGCGCGCACTGTCGCTGCCGAAGCCCTGTGCCAGCACCACGCCATACTCGGTGGACGGATCGATCGAATAGAACTGGAACACACCGCCGAGGTTGCTGGTGGACGGCGTACCGAGCGCACCGATGCCGGTGGACACTTCGGCACCGCCCAGGTTCTCGCTGATCACCGCGCGGCTGATGTGCAGGCCGTTGCTGTTGCCGTAGGCCATGTTGCCCAGCGGAATGCCATCGAGCGTGTAGCCCAGGCGGTTCTGGTTGAAGCCACGCAGGCTGATGGTGGTGGACCACTCGTAGGCACCGGTGGCGTCGGCCGATTCGAAATGCACGCCCGGCTTGGTCGCCAGCAGCTTCAGCGGGTTGGCACCGGGCGGCAGCACCTTCATGTCCTCGGCGGTCACGCGCTGGACCTGGCGCGCTTCGCCGCGGCCGATCACCGAGATCGAATCGAGCGTGGTGGCCGACGGTGCGTCGGTGGCGGGGGCGGTTTCAGCGGCGGCAAGCGACGGCAGCGAAGCACAGACCAGCAGGGCCAGCAGATTGCGGCGGAGCGGAGCGTGGGACGGCATGGGGGCGGATTCCTTGGGCACGCTGGACGCCGAAGGGCGGCGTCGAAGGGCAGCAGCGGCGGAATCGTAGAAGCGTCGCGTTACATGTCATTTACACGCCACATACGGAAGATTGGCGTTTGGAATGGTTTGCCGGCCGTGGAGTGGTTGCCGGCCAGCGGCCGGCACTACGGTTATTCGAATGAGCCGACCGAGTCGTGGGCCAGGTTGTCGAAGCGGGTGTATTCACCGAAGAACTTCAGCTTGCACGAACCGGTCGGGCCACCACGGTGCTTGCCGATGATGATCTCGGCCAGGCCCTTGTCCGGCGAATTTTCCTTGTTGTAGTAATCGTCGCGGTAGATGAACACGATCATGTCCGCGTCCTGCTCGATTGCGCCCGATTCGCGAAGGTCGGCCATCACCGGGCGCTTGTCGGTACGTGTTTCCAGCGAGCGGTTGAGCTGCGACAGCGCGATCACCGGTACGTGCAGTTCCTTGGCCAGGCCCTTCAGCGAACGCGAGATTTCCGAAATTTCGGTTGCGCGGTTCTCGCTGTTGCCCGGCACGCTCATCAGCTGCAGGTAGTCGATCACCACCAGGCCCAGGTCGTGCTCGCGCTTGAGGCGGCGGCACTTGGAACGCAGCACTTCCGGCGACACGCCCGGCGTATCGTCGATGAAGATCTTGGTCTCCTTCAGCATCTTGATCGCGCTGGTGACGCGGCTCCAGTCCTCGTCTTCCAGCTGGCCGGTACGCAGGCGCTGCGCGTTGATGCGGCCGTTGGAGGAGATCAGGCGCATCGCCAGCTGCGAGGCCGACATTTCCATCGAGAACACCGCCACGCCCTTCTTCGACTTGATCGCCGCGTACTCGGCGATGTTCAGTGCGAACGTGGTCTTGCCCATGGCCGGGCGCGCGGCGAGGATGATCAGGTCGGTTGGCTGCAGGCCGGCGGTCATCGCATCGAAGTCGTTGTAGCCGGTCGGCAGGCCGGTGATGTTGCCGCCGTTCTCGAAGCGGTTGCGCAGCTCCTCGAAGGCATCCTTCAGCGCGCCAGGCATGGCCACGAAGTCGGTACGCCCGCGTGCCCCCTGTTCGGCGATGGCGAACACGCTCTTCTCCGCAGAAGCCAGCAGCTCACTGCTGTCACGGCCCTCCGGCTGGAAGCCATCGTTGACGATGTCGGTGCCGACCTGGATCAGCTGCCGCAGCACCGCCTTGTCACGCACGATCTCGGCATAGGCCACGATGTTGGCCGCCGACGGCGTGGTGCTCGCCAGCTCGATCAGGTAGGCGCCATCGCCCACCAGCTCCAGCTTGCCCTGCGATTCGAACCACTCGCCCAGGGTCACCGCATCGAACGGCCGCTCACGCTCGGACAGCTCGCGGATCGCGCGGTAGATCATCTGATGATCGCGGCGGTAGAAATCGCCCTCGGTCAGCTGGTCGTTGACCCGGTCATAGGCCTCCGGCGCCAGCATCAGGCCACCCAGCACCGCCTGCTCGGCTTCCACCGAATGCGGCGGCACGCGCAGCTGGTCGATACGCGATTCATCGCGATCGCGATCGAAGCCATCACCGCGCTCTCTGCGGTTGGAACGGAAGCCGGGACGAGCGGACATGCTGCGGTGTTTCCTGCAAAAGTGGGCCGGACGAGTGTAGGCATGCGCCGACCCCGGCGGCCATGGACAAGCCTGTGGATAAGCCGTGGAGAAACGGGGGATATCCGCCAGTGCCTCGCCACTCTGGCGCGGGGGCGTCGCAGTGCCTGCGACGGGCGCCGTTGCGACGCCCGAGCGGGGCATTATCGCAGATCAGGCGGCCAGGGTCGGATCCCGCGCCACGCACGGGCGCTCGCCCGCTCAGTTGGACGTGGGGTCAGAGCCCGCCACTGCGCGACGGGATCCGACCCCGGGCATGGTTGGGGTCGGATCCCTCTGCAAAGCAGAGGGCTCTGACCCCGCAGGCCTCAATCGTGGCAGGGGTCGGATCCCCCTGCAAAGCAGAGGGCTCCGGCCCCATCGGTCTCAATCGCCCTTCACGTGCACCGCGATCAGTGCCAGGAACCGGTCCACGTAGCCCTGCAGGAATTTCTGCGTGCCCTCGTTGTGAATCGTGCCATCGGCATCGATCAGGCCGTCCTTGAAGTGGATGAACGCTTCGGGCTGGCCGAGCACGTGCATGTCCAGGAAGGCAAGGCTGTTGCGCAGGTGCTGCTGGGCCACGGCGGTACCGATCTGGCCGATGGAGGCGCCGATCACCGCCGCCGGCTTGCCGGCAAACGCGCTGTCACCGTAGGGGCGCGAGCCGATGTCGATGGCGTTCTTCAGCACGCCCGGTACCGACCGGTTGTATTCGGGGGTCACGAACAGCACCGCGTCGGCGGCACGCACCTGGTCCTTCAGCCGGGTGCCCTGCGGCGGGTACTGGCCATCGAAATCCTGGTCGTACAGCGGGAGATCGCCGATCTGCACGTACTGGAAGCGCGCGCGGTCTCCAGCGATCTTCTCCAGCGCATGGGCCAGCTTGCGGTTGCAGGAATCCTTGCGCAGGCTGCCGACGAACACGGCGATGGTGGGGACGGACATCGGGACATACTCCTCACGGTACGGGAGGCCCAGCCTAGACGCCGGGCCCGTGCCGTCCGGTGAAGATCAGCCGCCGGTCACGCGGTTCCGTACCTGCCGCCAATGCGCCTGCCAGGCCTGGAACATCAGCACGTTCCACAGGTGGGTGTGCCACTTGCGCTGGCCGCCCAGGAACTGCTGCCACAGCGGCTGTACCGCGGCCGCCGACAGCACTCCCTCGCGTTCGAGGCGTGCCGGCTGCAGCAGGTCTTCGGCCCACGGCCGCAGGTCGCCCTTCAGCCAATCGCTGACCGGCGCACCGAAACCGCGCTTGGGCCGGTGCACCATCGACGGCGGCACGTAACGGCCAAGCACGCGCTTGAGCAGCACCTTGCTGGTGGTTTCGCTGCGCTTGAAGCCCAGCGGCAGCGACCAGGCGAACTCGGCCACGCGCCAGTCCAGCAGCGGCGCGCGTGCCTCCAGGCTGACCGCCATCGAGGTGCGGTCGACCTTGCACAGCAGGTCATCCGGCAGGTAGGTCACGTAATCGGCCAGCATCATCGCATCGGCCGGTGTGCCGGCACCGTGCAACGGATCGGCCAGGTCGTAGAAGCTGCCGGCAGCCTGCGCGCCCGGCACTGCCGCCGCCGGATCGCGCCAGCGCGAGATGCGGTTGCGGTACACGTCGCCGATGCCACGCGCGCCGGACTCGGCCAGCAGCGCAGCCAGTCCGCCGGTCCGCGAGGCCTCGCCCTGCTGCTGCGAGCGCGCGCCCATCCAGCGCCGCAGCGGGCCCGGCACGCGGCCCAGCATCTGCCAGTTGCGCAGCGCGCGCACGTAGCGGGTATAGCCGAAGAACAGCTCATCACCGCCGTCACCAGACAACGCCACGGTCACGCCCTGCCGCGCCAGGCGCGCGACCAGCGCGGTCGGCACCTGCGAGGCGTCGGCGAAAGGTTCGTCGAACATCGCCGGCAACTGCGGCACGACTGCCAGTGCATCCGCGCCGCTGACGTAGAGCTCGGTGTGGTCGCAACCCAGATGCGTGGCCAGTTCCCTGGCCAGCGGTGCCTCGTCGTGGCCCGAACCGGTGAAGCCGATGCTGAAGCTGTGCACCGGCTGCCCGCTCTGCGCCTGCATCAGCGCCGCCACCAGCGACGAATCGGTGCCGCCGGACAGGAACACGCCCACCGGCACGTCGGCCACCATGCGCAGCGCGACCGCATCGCGCAGCAGCGCATCAAGCTGTTCCTCGGCCTCCTCGATGCGCCCCTGGAACGGCGCGGCCAGCGCGGCCTGCATGCGCGCGCGCGCATCCCAGTACGGGCGCTGTGCCTGCTCCGGACGGTGCGCGGCCGCACCCGCCGCTACGGCTTCGGCGTCCAGGCGCAGCACGCGCCCGGGCATCAGCTTGTAGCAGCGCTGGTGGATGCTGTGCGGTGCAGGAATGTAGTCCAGCCGCAGCAGCAGGGTCAGTGCATCCCGGTCGATGTCGTTGTCGAACGCCGGGTGCTGCCACAGCGCCTTCAGTTCGGAACCAAACACCAGCGTGCCACCGGCCCAGCCGTAGTACAGCGGCTTCTTGCCGACGCGGTCGCGGGCCAGCCACAGGCACCGCTCTTGGCGGTCCCACAGGGCGATGGCGAACATGCCGTTGGCACGCTGCAGGGTGTCCTCGATACCCCACTGCAGGATCGCTGCCAGCAGCACCTCGGTATCGGAATGGCCGCGGAAGGCGTGCCCCAGCGGCTCCAGTTCGGCACGCAGGGCAGCGAAGTTGTAGACCTCGCCGTTGTAGGCCATCACGTAGCGACCGTCGGCCGAGGCCATCGGCTGGTGGCCCAGCGGCGACAGGTCGAGGATGCTCAGGCGGCGATGCGCCAGCGCGATGCCGGCCGAGGCGTCGACCCAGCTGCCGCCATCATCCGGCCCGCGGTGGTGCAGCGCCTCGCCCATGGCCAGGACCTGCGCCTGCAGCACCTCGGCCGACGCCACCGGCGCCGGCAACAACATTCCCGCCAATCCACACATGCATCAGGGTTCCTGCGCCAGTTCAAGGGCGGCGCCAATCACTGCATTGTCGCTTGGAAGCCCGAACATTGCTGCCCCCGCCAGCGGGGTATAGGTATCGGCACCGCAGACCCGGCGCAGCGGCAGGTGGCCGAAACCGGCCTCGACCAGTGCGGTGACCACCCCCTCGCCTACTCCGCCGCTGTGGCGTCCTTCGTCCAGTACCAGCACACGTCGCGCACTGGCGGCCTGGGCGGCGATGAACCCGGCATCCAGTGGCACAAGCCAGCGCAGGTCCACCACCCGCACCTGCCAGCCCAGCTGCTGCTCGATCGCCCGCGCCGCGCGCAGCGCCATCGGCACGCCATTGCCGTAGGTGTAGACCACCAGGTCGCCAGCCTCCGGCCCGTAGACACGGCCTTCGCCCGGCACCAGCGCCTGGCCCTGGGCCGGGTAGTCGAACAACCACTGGCCGTCGCCGGGTTCGTGCAGGTCCTTGCTCATGTACAGCGCGATCGGCTCCAGGAACACGGCCACGCGCCCATCCACCCGCGCCAGCGCCGCCAGCGTGCGCAGCATCATCACGGCATCGTCGCCGCGCGATGGGCAGCCGACCACCAGCCCGGGGATGTCGCGCAGCGCGGTGATCGAGTTGTCGTTGTGGAAATGGCCGCCGAAACCCTTCTGGTAGCCCAGCCCGGCCACCCGCACCAGCATCGGGTTGCGGTACTGGTCGTTGGAGAAGAACTGCAGCGAACAGGCCTCGCCACGCAGCTGGTCGATGGCGTTGTGCAGGTAGGCCAGGTACTGGATTTCCGGAATCGGCAGCATGCCCATGTTGGCCAGACCCTGTGCCATGCCCAGGATCATGGTCTCGTCCAGCAGGGTGTTGAACACCCGGCGCGGCCCGAAGCGGCGCAGCAGATCCCTGGTGACGGTGTAGACACCGCCCTTCTGCGCGACGTCCTCGCCGAACAACAGGCTCTGCGGATACTTGGCCAGCAGTTCCTGCAGGCCATGGTTGATCTGGATCGCGAGATGCCGCGGCGCCTGTCGTTCGGGCAATGCCTCGGCATCGCCATAGAGTGCCTCGCGCGCTTCGGCAGCGACCTCGCGTTGCGCCTCGGCCTGCACCGCTGCAGGGGTGTACGGTGCCAACGGCGCCATCACTTCCTGCAACGACTGCAGCGTAGGGCGGCCTTCGGCATCCGCCGCCGCGGCCATGCAGCGCGCGCGCATCGTTTCGTAGGCCACCTCGATGGCGGGCGCATCCATCCAGCCTGATTCCAGCGCGATCTGCGCCGAACGCAGCAGCGGGTCCTGGGCCTCGGCCGCGCACAGCTCCGGCAGCGCGCGCCATTCCACTTCAAAGTCGGTGCCGGCATGGCCCATCAGGCGCGTGGTGCGCAGATGCAGGAAGGTCGGCCGCCGGGTGCGTCGGCAGTGCTCCACCGCGGCCTGCACCTGCGCGTGGCCCTTGGCCAGGTCCAGGCCATCGGCGAAGAAATAGTCCAGCCCCGGTTGATGGCTGAAGCGCTCGGCGACCCAGCCTTCGGGGGTCTTCACCGAGATGCCCAGGCCGTTGTCCTCGCAGACGAACAGGATCGGCGCCGGCAGTTTCTGGTAGGCCGACCACATCGCGGTATTGAAGGCGGTCTGCGCGGTGGCGTGGTTGGCCGAAGCATCGCCGAACGAGCACAGCACGATGCTGTCGGGCGGAACCGGCAGCGCCTGCCCCAGGCGCTTGCCACTCTCGATGGCCAGCGCGGTGCCCAGCGCCTTGGGCAGGTGCGAGGCGATCGTCGAGGTCTGTGGCAGCACCCACAACGGCTTGCTGCCCCACACCTTGTGGCGGCCACCGCTGGCCGGATCCTCGGCACTGGCGGCGAACGAGAGCGCGGCATCACGCAGCGGGTCGATGCCCGGCACCTGCCGCGAACGCTCGGCCATGAAAGCGCCGGAACGATAGTGCAGGAACGCCGGATCGGTGTGCCTGCAGGCCCGCGCCAGCAGCGCGTTTCCTTCATGGCCGGAAGAACCGATGGTGTAGAAGACCTTGTTCTGCACGCGCAGTACGCGCGCCATCAGGTCCAGCTGACGGCTGGCCAGCTGCGAATGGAACAGTTCATCGAAGGCGGCGGCGGTGAGCGTACTGCCCGGCAGGATCGGTGCATCCGCTGCGGGTCGCGGGCGCGGCGTACCGCGCCAACCACGCACCGCCTCGAGGAAATTGACGTCGCACACATCGGCGCGGTTGAGCACGCGCATGCGTGCGGGAATCGGATCTGGAACCACAGCGAACATCGAACACCCTCCGTGTCGTTGTTGCGTTCGGCCGGGCCTGGCCCGGCGCTACCCTGTGGGGGTCACCTTGGTGAGAATCACGCGGCTTCGAAGCGCAAGCGCACTTCGGCGGTCACCGCTGGCATCGGCAGGAAGCGCGGCTGCGCACGCACGCGCTGCAACCAGGCACGCACTTCCGGGAACGGTTCCAGGCTGATGCCGCCCTCGCCCGCCACATCGGTATAGGCAAACAGGGCGATATCGGCGATGCCGTACCCGCTGCCGGTGAACCATTGCGCCTGGCGCAGGTGCTGCTCCATCACTGCCAGCGCGGTGGCGGCGCGCTCGTGCAGGCGCGGCAGTTCGGCGCGGCGCGGTGAATCAGCTGGGGTCCAGCCACGGATGAAGCGCGCCACTGCCACGCAGGGCTCGTGCGTGTACTGCTCGAAGAACATCCAGCTCAATGCCTGCGCGCGCTCCCAGCCATCGCTGGGCAGGTAAGGCGTGCCTTCGGCCAGCCAGAACAGGATCGCGTTGGATTCGGTCAGCACACGGCCGTCGTCGCGCACGATCAGCGGCACCTTGGCATTCGGGTTGAGCGCCAGGAACTCGGGGGTATGGGTCTGGCCGTGGGCACTGTCCACCTCCACCCAGCGGTAGCGGCTGCCGAGCTGCTCCAGCAGCAGGCGAACCTTGTGGCAGTTGCCCGAGACCGACATGCCATGCACCGTCAGCGGGATGCGCTCTTCCAGCATTGCCTGCTCCATCGGATCCGGCCGGCGGCCGGCTGCATGCAGTCTGGCAAGTGCGCCAGGGAATGCCAAGCGCGGGTGCAGCATGGCAACACGGTAGTGCCGGCCGCTGGCCGGCAACCGTACGAATCTGCCGCAACGCGATTGCCGGCCMGCGGCCGGCACTACCGGGCAAGGCTCAGCGCGCGCGCCGCCGCCACTGTTCGCGCGACTGGCCCCAGATCTGCATCGGCTTGTCGTTGTACGGCGGCGGCAGTTCGCCCATCCGCAGCAACGTGCTGCCCAGCTTGCGCGCGACCGCCCGCGAGTTGTCGTTGTTCTCGGCGATGGTATGGATCACCTCATCCCAGCCCAGCGTGTCGAAGGCCCAGTCGATCGCCGCGACCGCCGCCTCCGGCGCATAGCCCCTGCCCCAGCTGGCATGGCGGATGCCCCAGCCGACCTCGGTACCCGGCCAGTCCTGCGGCTGCCACGGTCCCATCCGCCCGATCCAGTCGCCGCTGGATTTTTCGATCACGCTGAACATCGAGAAGCCGAACAGCTGCCAGGCGCCGGCCAGGCTGCAGAAACCGCGCCAGGCTACCGATGCCGGTTGCACGCCACCCAGGGTGCGCATCGTTTCCTCGTCGGCGCAGAACGCCAGGTAAGGTTCGTAGTCCTCGCGCAGCAGCGGGCGCAGGATCAGGCGCTCGGTTTCCAGGCGCAGGTCGAAGATGCTCATGCCGACTCCATGTCGAAGGGGCCACCATGATGGTGGATTCCGCCTCCACACGGATGAATGCCCGCGCTCACAACGAAACGGGCCGGCATGAGCCGGCCCGTCGGGTACAGCAGGGTGTTCTGGATTACTGGCGCGTGGCCGCAGTGGCGCCGGCAGCGGCGGTCTGCGTGACCAGCTGGCCATCGACCACCGGTAGGCGATCGCTGGCCGGCTTGTTGTCCATGCGCACGGTCTTCTCGGCGCCGTCGTAGCGGTAGGTCACGTTGTAGCCCTTCACCACGTCATTGGTGCCCATGGCGATGCGGTTGCCCGGCTTGCTGGCCATGCGCATGGTGCCGGTGGTGCCGTCCTCGTTGCGGTAGGTCACGTTGTAGCCGGTAACGCGGCTCGACTCGGAGGTGGCGGTCTCGGTGTGGCACTGGCGTTCGGTGCGGTTGACCACGCGGCCCCCCACGTGTCGCTTGTCGATCTGGTTGCCGATGAAGCCACCGGCCACGGCACCGGCTGCGGTCGCGGCCTTCTTGCCATTGCCACCGCCGACCTGGTTGCCGAGCAGGCCGCCGACCACCGCACCAACCACGGTGCCGCCGACGTTGCCGTCACGCTCCGGCAGGCGCTCCTGCACGGTCACGTCCTGGCAGACCTCGTGCGGGGTCTGGGTGGTGGAGGTCTCGCGCACGGCATCGGTGCCGATCACGGTGGCGTAGGCCTTCTGCTTCTCGGTGATCGGGTCGACCTTCAGCACGTCGGCATATTCCAGCCCGCGTGGCGCAGACGGGTCGAGCTTGTCACCGCGTGCGCCATCGTCAACGGCGTTGCCGTCAACCAGGCGTGATTCACCGTTGGGGGTTCCGGCGCTGATGGAATCGGGCGACTTGTCGCCGCTCTTCATGAAGGCGGCGGTGGCGATGCCACCGACCAGCAGCGCGCCCGCTGCGACCAGGACAGTTGTAGTTGTGCTTTTCATGACCTGCTCCTTGCGGACCATCCGCAACGTTCTCGGGCCAGATTGCAGCATGCACTGCCTGAACGGAATCTCCACATTTCCTGCTCATTCCTGTAACCCATTCAGCATCGGGAAATGCTGGGCCCGTGGTAGCGTTTGCATATTCCCCAAGAGGATCCTCGCCATGGCCAACCCGATGCTGCTCCCGGTACTGCAATGGGCCCGCCGGCTGCGCTACCCCACCCTGTTCAAGCTCACCGCCGGCCTGTTCGTGCTGACCCTGTTCATCCCCGACCCGATCCCGTTCGTCGACGAGCTGGTACTGGGCTTCGGCACCCTGCTGCTGGCCAACTGGAAGAGCCGCAATACAGTCCCGGCTCCGCCGCCGCTGGAACAGCGTTGACCCCGCTGGTCGACAGCCACTGCCATCTGGATGCCAGTGAATTCGATGCTGACCGCACGGCGGTGATCGAGCGCGCAGGCGCCGCCGGCGTGCACGCGCAGGTGGTACCGGCCGTCACTGCCGCCAGCTGGCCGAAGCTGCGCGAGGTCTGCGGGCAGGCACCGGGGCTGTACCCGGCCTATGGCCTGCATCCGATGTTCCTGGCCGAGCACCGGCCCGACCATCTGCCGCTGCTGCGCGAGTGGATCGAGCGCGAACGACCGTGTGCGGTCGGCGAATGCGGGCTGGATTTCTTCGTCGAGGGATTGGATGCAGAGGCGCAACAGGCGTACTTCATCGGCCAGCTGCAACTGGCCCGCGAGTTCGAGCTGCCGGTGATCGTGCATGCGCGACGCGCGGTGGATGCGGTCATTGCCGCGATCCGTCGCATCGGCGGCCTGCGCGGCGTGGTGCACAGCTTTTCCGGCAGCCCGGAACAGGCCGCGCAACTGCACCGGCAAGGCTTCCTGCTTGGTCTTGGCGGTCCGCTGACCTACGAACGCGCGCAACGGCTGCAGCGCCTGGTGCGCGGGATGCCGCTGGAACAACTGCTGCTGGAAACCGATGCACCGGATCAGCCCGATGCCGGCATCCGCGGCCAGCGCAACGAGCCGGCGCGGCTGGCGGTCATCGCCCGCCACGTGGCCGCACTGCGCGGTACCGACGTGGAGACCGTGGCACGGGTGACAAGCGAGAACGCCCAGCGGCTGTTCGCGCTGCCAGCCCCGCACCGGTAGTGCCGGCCGCTGGCCGGCAACCCAGGAATGATTGAATCAGCGCGGAAGCCGGCCAGCGGCCGGCACTACCGTCAGGCCTTCGCCTTCTTCGGCTCCAGCAGCATTTCCAGCGCCTTGCCCACCGCAGCGAACGCGAACGCGCCGGTGATGTGGGTTGCGGCGCCCAGGCCTGCGCCGCAGTCCAGTTTCAATGCCGCATCCGCACCCAGGTTCGGACGGATGCCGCAGACGCTGCCATCGGCCTGCGGATACTTCACGTTTTCCAGCGAGTACACCGCCGGCACGCCAAAATAGCGCTTGGCGTTCTTCGGGAAATTGAACTCGCTGCGCAGCTTCTTGCGGATCAGCGCCAGCATGGCGTCGTGCTCGGTGCGCGAGACATCGCGGATGCGCACCAGGGTCGGATCGGTACGACCACCGGCAGCCCCCACGGTCAGCAGCGGCAGCTTGCGGCGGCGGCACCAGGCGATCGTCTCGACCTTGACCCGGAAGCTGTCGCAGGCATCGATCACCAGGTCGAATCCACGGTCCAGCAACTCGGCCATGTTGGATACGGTCAGGAACGCCTGCACGGCATCGACCTCGATGTCCGGGTTGATCGCGCGGCAGCGCTCTGCCATTGCCTCGGCCTTGTTGCGGCCGTAGTTGCCCTCCATCGCCGGCAGCTGCCGGTTGGTGTTGGACACGCAGATGTCATCGGCGTCGATCAGGGTCAGGTGGCCGACCGCCGAACGCGCCAGCGCTTCCACCACCCACGAGCCGACCCCGCCCATGCCCACCACCGCCACGCGGCTGCCCTGCAGGCGCTCGAGCGCACCTGCGCCATACAGCCGTTCGATGCCGGCGAAGCGTTGTTTGACCTGTTCGTTCATCCGGCTATTTTAACGTGCAGGCGCCAGCGCCTGCAGCGCGCCGGCATCGAACCCACCGTTGCACGCCCGGAGAGCCCGCCATGAACGCCAGCCCGCCCCGCCACCCGTCCACTGCCCATCGCTACCTGTTCGTGCTGTGCCTGGGCCTGCTGATCGGCCTGGCCGCCACGGTCATGGTCGGCCGCGCCCTGCAGGCCCGCCGCGACCCGTTCCCGGACAGCCTGATGCAGGTGATGCAGCGGCAATCGCAGCTGCTGCAGCAGGCCCAGCAGCAGAACCGCTGCAGCCTGGCCGACAGCGTGCCGCGGCTGCAGGCCCTGCGCCTTCTGTCCAACGACCTCGACCTGGCCTTTCCCGGGCTGAAGGACAACGGCCGGTTCCAGCAGCACGCCAGCCAGCTGCGTGGCAACCTCAACGCCGCGCTGGCGGCGCCGCCCAGCGACTGCACCGCTCTGGCCAAGGTGGTGGAAACCCTGCAGGCCGACTGCCGCGCCTGCCACCAGGACTTCCGCTGAGCCGCATTCATCCTGCAGCCGGGCAAGCCATGCACGGTTGGCGCGTCGTTCACGTTCGAAAGGAGAGGATTCGTCCACCCTGCTGCATGACGCAGTACCACCCAACGCACCCGCCTTCACGGCCAGGAGACGCCCCATGAAGATCCAGCTCATTGCCGCCAGCGCCATCGCTACCCTCGCCCTGGCTGGCTGTGCCACCTCGCCCGGCTACGGTGGCGGTGGTTACAACAACGGCTACAACAATGGCGGCTACGGCAACAACGGCGGTTACAACCAGGGCCGTTGCGCCGACTGCGGCATCGTCACCCGCATCAACACCGTGCCGTCAGGCCGCACCGCGCCCAGCGCGACCGGCGCCATCCTCGGCGGCATCGTCGGCGCCGTCGCCGGCCATGAGATCTCCGATCACACCGGCGGCAGCCGTGGCAACAAGAACATCGCTGCGGCCGCAGGCGCGGTCGGTGGTGCGCTGGCCGGCAACCAGATCCAGAAGAATGTAACCAGTGATACCTACGACATCAGCGTGCGTATGGATGATGGCCGCACCATCGTGGTCAACCAGCGCGACCTCGGCGGCATCCGCGAAAACACCTACGTGCGCGTAGTCAACGGCAAGGTCATCCTGCGCTGACCTGCACCGGGCCGACGGCAAAGAAAAAGGCCCGCTTGCGCGGGCCTTTTTCATGTGACGGCTTGCAGCGCGATCAGGTCGGCTGCACGGCGTCGGCCTGCAGGCCCTTCTGGCCCTGCACGACGGTGAAGGTGACCTTCTGGCCTTCCTTCAGGCTCTTGAAGCCCTGGGTCTGGATGGCACGGAAGTGCACGAACACGTCTTCGCCGTTTTCACGGCTGATGAAGCCGAAGCCCTTTGCATCGTTGAACCACTTGACGGTACCGGTCTCGCGATCAGACATCTCACTAACTCCCTGGTGACTCTCTCTTGTTGTAGGAAACGCCTGGTGGGCGGCTGACAAGCAAGGGGGAAGCGAGGTGCATCGATGCAGCGGATCGGGAAGATCTTGCTTCATCAGGCCACGATCCACGGTGACCTTGCCAAGCTCAGCGACTGCAACTTAACCCGCCCAAAACGAAAAAGCAACTGGCAAAATCTTTCACTGTCAACCCCAAAACGGCCACCATACGGGACAGCATGGGACTCTCATTCATCTTATATCTGCTAGCGGTCATTTTTGTCCTTGTCGGCATCGCCGGAATCATCCTGCCGGCCCTGCCCGGGATCCCGCTGGTGTTCATCGGGCTGCTGCTGGCGGCCTGGGCGGACGGCTTCGCCCACGTCGGCTGGCCGACCCTGGTTGCGCTGGGGGTACTGACCCTGCTCTCGTTGCTGGTGGACGTGCTGGCCACCGTCGTCGGAGCGCAGCGGGTCGGTGCCAGCCGCAAGGCACTGTGGGGAACCTTCGTCGGCAGCATCGTCGGCCTGTTCTTCATGCCGATCGGCCTGTTCGCCGGCCCCCTGATCGGCGCCCTGCTGGGCGAGTACTGGCACACCCGCGAACTGGGGCGCTCGACCAAGGTTGGCCTGGCCACATGGCTTGGCATCCTGCTCGGCCTGGCGCTGAAGCTGGCGGTGGTGATCGCGATGCTGGGGCTGTTTGCGTTCGCCTGGTTCCTGTGAGCGGCCTCGCCTTCACGCCACACGCACGCGGTGGCCGTGCATAAACCGTGGGGGCTGGCCGTGATCCGGTGCAGCCGCCACACTGTGCGATTCCCGTATTCACCGAAGGGCCTGTTGCAATGACCCTGTCTCCGTTGCTTCCCCGCCTCGCGCCGCTGGCGCTGGCCCTGGCCAGTGCGCCGCTGGCCGCGCAGGAGTTCGCGCCCAGTGCCGAAGCCTCGCCTGCCGCGTGCGCGGCGATTACCACCGATGCTGCCCGCCTGGCCTGTTATGACCGCCAGTTCGGGCGTACCCCGCAGGCCACCGCCGAGGCCGACGCTGCGGCCGAAGCGGCCGCGCAGGCCCGTCGCGAAGAACGCCAGACTGCGCGCGTGAGCCAAGGCGAGGAAAAACTGCGCGAGCGGGTCAGTGACCTGTTCCGTCCAGCAGCCCCTGACAGCGCACTGGCCAATGCCGGCCGTGGCTCGCTACTGGACAGCCGCTGGGAGCTGGCCGAAGACTCCAAGCTCGGCCCGTTCCAGCTGCGCGCCTACAAGCCGGTGTACCTGTTGCCGGCGTTCTGGACCAGTGATCGCAACACCACGCCGCATTCGCCGAATCCGGCCAACACGGTCACCACGCCGCAGGTGCTGGACAGTGCCGAACTGAAGTTCCAGATCAGCTTCAAGACCAAGATCGCCGAGAACCTGTTCGGCGACAACGGCGACATCTGGGCCGGCTACACCCAGAGCTCGCGCTGGCAGGCCTACAACGGCGAGGATTCGCGCCCGTTCCGCGAAACCAACTACGAGCCGGAAGTGATGATGGTGTTCCGCAACGGCTACTCGATCGGTGGCTGGCGCGGGCGCATGACCGGTATCGCGCTGAACCACCAGTCCAACGGCCGCGCCGACCCGCTGTCGCGCAGCTGGAACCGGGTGATGCTCAACATCGGCCTGGACCGTGAGAACTGGGCACTGGTGCTGCGCCCCTGGTACCGCATTCCCGAGACCCGCAGCGACGACAACAACCCGGACATCGAGGATTACATGGGCCGCGGTGATGCGACCCTGACCTGGAACCGCAACGGCCACGAGGTCTCGCTGATGGCGCGCCATTCGCTGCGCACCGGCAGCCGCTCGCACGGTGCCCTGCAGCTGGATTACGGCTTCCCGATCAGCAACCTGCTGCGCGGCCATGTACAGGTGTTCGACGGCTACGGCGAAAGCCTGATCGACTACAACCACAAGGCCACCTACG
Organism: Stenotrophomonas maltophilia; assembly: GCF_013464915.1. GTDB lineage: Bacteria > Pseudomonadota > Gammaproteobacteria > Xanthomonadales > Xanthomonadaceae > Stenotrophomonas > Stenotrophomonas maltophilia_AT. Next base: position 17,499 of record NZ_RAVT01000040.1, on the reverse strand, counting down.
TGGGCGTGGGCGTGTCCCTGCTGGAGTGGTTCTGATGCACGTGACGATCTGGCACAACCCGGCCTGCAGCAACTCGCGCGGCGCATTGAAGCTGATTCGTGATGCCGGCTTCGAGCCAGTGGTGGTCGATTACCTGGACAGCCCGCCGGACGTCGCCGTGCTGCGCCAGGTGCTGGCCGAATCCGGGCTGGACGCGCAGGCGCTGGTGCGCAGCAAGGAAGCGCAGTTCACCGAACTGGGCCTGGAAGATGCGGACGAGGCCACGCTGCTGGCGGCGATGGCCGAGCACCCGCGGCTGATCAACCGCCCCGTGGTGCGAACGGCCAAGGGCACGCGCCTGTGCCGGCCACCGGAAACGGTGCTGGAGATCCTGTAACCCACACCGCCTCGCCTTCGCCGCGGGCGGCGAAGTCTGTTGGTAGAGTCGACTGTTGGTCGACTCCCCCATCCTTCATATGCTTCTGCGGAACGGCCCGCACTGCGTGCGATAGTCGACTGACAGTCGACTCTACCCGGACGCCTCTCCCTCCGGCTGGCTTACAGCCAGTCGGTGATGCCTTCGCGGCGGTACACCTCGGCGAACGCAGGGCGCGCCTTCATCGACGTGGCATGCGCCTTCAGTACCGGCCAGGTGTCGCTGGGTTTGGGCATGTTGCGCGACCAGCGCATCAGCATCACCAGCATGTAATCGACCACGCAGGGCGTGGCGCCCAGCAGGTACGGACCCTGTGACTGCAGGTGCGCGGCGACATGCTGCCAGGCCGCTTCAAGACGCCGACGTGCCATCTCGCGGCTGGCCTCGACGTTCGCCTCGCCCGCCACCTCGTTCGGATAGAACCAGGCACGGTAGGCCGGCTGCAGCGTATTGGCGCACCAGAACATCCAGCGATAGGCATCGGCGCGCTGCGGTGTGCCTACTGCGGGCAGCAGGCCGGCGTCCGGATGGCGATCGGCCAGATACAGCGCGATGGCCGCCGCTTCAGTCAGTACCAGGCCATCGATCAGCAGTGTCGGCACCACACCGGCCGGATTGAGCGCCAAGTACTGCGCCGACTTGTGCTCGCGCGTGTCGAAATCCAGCAGCACCAGTTCATGCTCGATGCCCAGCTCGATCAGCAGCCAGTGCACGACCAGGGCGGCGGTACTGGTCGAACCATACAGCGTGGTGCTCATGCGGAAGATCCTGTGCAGATGGATCAGCCGATTATGCGCCCACGCGCGCGCTCGTTGCTCAGCCGCACCTGCTCATGCAGGAATCCCGGCGTTCGCCACAGGACATCATCGGCGCGCGCATCGTGCAGTCATGCGTCTTCAGTTCGCAGGCACGGCGCAGGTCCGGGTTGTCCACGTCCTTGCAGCGCTTGTCCGGCGCCGGCACCACCTGCTGCTCGCAATTGCTCTGGCGGCTGCCGAGGGAGTCATTCTGCGCCATGCAGCTGCGATAGCCAGCCTGGCACTGCACGCGGCATTGCGCCGATGCAGGGAAATCCGCGCCTTCGTACGACGCCGGGGTACTGCAGCCGGCCAGGGCCAGCAGCACGCCCACCACGATGAATCGATGCAGGGCCATGGACACGTCCTGTGCGAAGGTGCGCCGCCCGTAGCAGAACAACGGCTACAGGCGCGTTAATCCTTCTGCCAACACAACAACGGCGCCACACAGGCGCCGTTGTCTGGCCCGGGGTGGAAGGCTTACTCCACCACCACCGGAATCTTGCCGATGCGGGCCTGCCATTCGCGCGGGCCGGTCTTGTGCACCGACTCGCCGGTGGAATCGACCGCCACGGTCACCGGCATGTCCTGCACGGTGAACTCGTAGATCGCTTCCATGCCCAGGTCAGCGAAACCGACCACCTTGGCCGCCTTGATCGCCTTGGACACCAGGTAGGCCGAACCGCCGACCGCCATCAGGTAGGCCGACTTGTTGTCACGGATCGCTTCGATCGCCGCCGGGCCGCGCTCGGCCTTGCCGACCATGCCCAGCAGGCCGGTCTGCTCCAGCACCTGGCGGGTGAACTTGTCCATGCGGGTCGCCGTGGTCGGGCCGGCCGGGCCCACCACCTCGTCGCGCACCGGATCGACCGGACCGACGTAGTAGATGAAGCGGCCCTTCAGATCGACCGGCAGCTCCTCGCCCTTGTTGAGCATGTCGACCATGCGCTTGTGCGCGGCGTCGCGGCCGGTCAGCAGCTTGCCGTTGAGCAGCAGGGTCTGGCCCGGCTTCCAGCTGGCCACATCTTCCGGGGTGATCGTATCCAGGTCCACGCGGGTGCCCTTGGACGAATCGTAGGTCAGCTTCGGCCAGTCTTCCAGCGACGGCGGGTCCAGCATCACCGGGCCGCTGCCATCCAGCGTGAAATGCGCATGGCGGGTCGCAGCGCAGTTCGGAATCATCGCCACCGGCAGGTTGGCCGCGTGGGTCGGGTAGTCGTTGATCTTGATGTCGAGCACGGTGGTCAGGCCGCCCAGGCCCTGCGCGCCAATGCCCAGTGCGTTGACCTTCTCGTACAGCTCCAGGCGCAGCTCTTCGATGCGGTTGGACGCACCACGGGCCTGCAGCTCGGTGATGTCGATCGGCTCCATCAGCGCTTCCTTGGCCAGCAGCATCGCCTTCTCGGCGGTACCACCGATGCCGATGCCGAGCATGCCCGGCGGGCACCAGCCGGCGCCCATGGTCGGCACGGTCTTCAGCACCCAGTCGACGATGGAGTCGGACGGGTTGAGCATGGCGAACTTGGTCTTGGCTTCCGAACCACCACCCTTGGCGGCGACGATGACGTCGACGGTGTTGCCCGGCACCACCTTCACGTTGACCACGCCCGGGGTGTTGTCCCTGGTGTTGATGCGCTTGCCGGCCGGATCAGCCAGCACCGAAGCGCGCAGCTTGTTGTCCGGGTGCATGTAGGCGCGGCGAACGCCTTCATTGGCCATGTCTTCCACGCCCATGGTGGCGTCATCCCAACGCACGTCCATGCCGATTTCCAGGAACACGGTGACGATGCCGGTGTCCTGGCAGATCGGACGGTGGCCTTCGGCGCACATCCGCGAATTGATCAGGATCTGCGCCATCGCTTCCTTCGCGGCCGGCGACTCCTCGCGCTCGTAGGCGGCGGCAAGGTTCTTGATGTAGTCGACCGGGTGGTAGTACGAGATGTACTGCAGCGCGTCGGCGATGGACTGGATGAGGTCTTCCTGCTTGATCGATGTCACGACTTGCTCGCTTGCTGGAGGCTGGCGGGGGTAATCCCACCATTTTACCCCCTCCCCCGGCCGCAGGGTGGTAGTGCCGGCCGCTGGCCGGCAATATCCGCGCAAGCCCTCTGTCACGCCACGCGCCACTGCGGCGTCCTTGCCCACATGAACGCCGAAACCGCCTTCCAGACCCACCGCCCGCGCCTGATGGCCCTGGCCTACCGCCTGCTCGGCAGCCGCGCCGATGCCGAAGACGTGGTCCAGGATGCCTGGCTGCGCTGGTCCGGCGCCGATCCGGCCGGCGTCCGCGATGCCGAGGCCTGGCTGGTCACCACCACTACCCGGCTCGGCCTGGACCGGCTGCGCGCGGCCAAGCGCGAGCGCGTGCACTACGTTGGCCCGTGGCTGGCCGAGCCGCTGGCGGTCACGCTGGAGCCCGACCCCGCGCCCGGCCCCGCCCAGCTGCACGCGCTGGCCGACGATGTCTCGGTCGCCTTCCTGACCCTGCTTGAGCAGCTGGGCCCCGAAGAACGCGCCGCGTTCCTGCTGAAGGAGGCCTTTGATCACGATTACCGCGAGATCGCCGACCTGCTCGGCCACAGCGAGGCAAACTGCCGGCAGCTGGTGCACCGCGCGCGGCAGCGCCTGCAGGCCGGGCGGCCGCGCTTCAACGCCGACGCCAGCCAGCACCGGCAGTTGCTGGCGCGCTTCATGGATGCCTCGCAACGTGGCGACAGCGAGGCGATCCAGGCCCTGCTGCACGCCAACGCGCTGCTGGTTTCCGACGGCGGTGGCGTGGTTACTGCGGCGGTGCGGCCCCTGCTGGGCGCCGAACGCATCGGACGTCTGTTCTGGGCCATCGCCCGCCGTGGCGCGGCGCATCCGGCGCAGCTGGGCTACGTCAACGGCGAGCCTGCGATCCTGCGCTTCCAGGGCGATCGCCTGCACTCGATCACCACCATCGAAGTGGTCGATGGCCGTATTGCCAATGTGTACAGCGTGCTGAATCCGCAGAAGCTGCCGGATGCTGTCACGCGCGGCGACGGTACGGCGTCCTGGTAGTGAAAGGCGGCCGCCGTGGCCGCCGTGGAGCCGAAAATGTCCGACCACGCCTCTCCCCGCGTCCCTTACACCCGCCTGGCCGCCGAGGCCTTCAAGGGCCTGCTGGCTACCAGCAAGGCGGTGCATGACAGTTCGATCGACCCGACCCTGATGGAACTGCTGTTCCTGCGTGTGTCGCAGCTCAACGGCTGCGGCTACTGCATGGACATGCACGGCACCGCGCTGCGCAAGGGCGGCATCGAGCCGCGCAAGCTGGACACCCTGCCCGCGTGGCACGAAAGCCGCTTCTTCGATGCGCGCGAACGCGCGGCGCTGGGCTGGGCCGAGGCGCTGACCCGGCTGACCGACGGCGCGCCGTCGCAGGCGGCGTTCGATGCACTGGCACCGCACTTCGATGAGAAGGGCATCAGCGACCTGAGCATGGGCATTGCGGTGATCAATGCCTGGAACCGGCTGGGTGCAGGGCTGCTGCCGCCGCTGCCGTAAAGGGGTCTGGCCGGGCGGGTCAGGTTCCTGCAACGGTTGGTAGGTGTCGACCTTGGTCGACACGGTAGAGCCACGCCATGCGTGGATGCGGCAGGGTCGGATCCCTTCGCCACGCGAAGGGCTCTGACCCGATCCGGGCTGATGGGGTCAGAGCCCTTTGCGCCGCAAAGGGATCTGACCCCGGCGCGGCCACACGCCTGCACTGACCCCATCTGCACGCGTCCGGCGCGCACAATACGCGCATGCCTGCTTCCCCCACCGCTGGCGCTGCCGCCGCGAAGAAACCCAGCCTGCGCCAGCGCTTCAGGGCGATGCGCAACCTGCCGCCGTTCCTGCGCATGGTCTGGCAGACCAGCCCCGCGCTCACCCTGGCCAGCCTGGGGCTGCGCCTGATCCGTGCGCTGCTGCCGGTGGCGATGCTCTACGTCGGCAAGCTGATCATCGACAGCGCCCTGCACCTGAGCCAGCACGATGCCGGTTTCCCGCCGCTGGGCGAGGCACTGTCCAGTGGTGTGCTGAATCCGCTGCTGGGCCTGCTGGCGCTGGAACTCGGCCTGGCCATCGCCTCGGATCTGCTCGGCCGCCTGGTCAGCTACGCCGATGCCCTGCTCTCGGAACTGTTCGCCAACGTCACCAGCATCCGGCTGATGGAACACGCCGCAACGCTGGACCTGGAGGACTTCGAAGACCCGGACCTGCAGGACAAGCTGGACCGTGCGCGGCGCCAGACCATGGGCCGGATGAACCTGATGAGCCAGCTGTTCGGCCAGGTGCAGGATGCGATCACCGTGGCCAGCCTCGCCGTCGGCCTGCTGGTCTACGCGCCGTGGCTGATCCTGCTGCTGGCGCTGGCGCTGGTGCCGGCCTTCATCGGCGAATCGCACTTCAACGCGGCCGGCTACAGCCTCAACTTCCAGTGGACGCCCGAGCGCCGCCAGCTCGACTACCTGCGCCAGCTCGGTGCAAGCGTGGAAACGGCCAAGGAAGTGAAGATCTACAACCTGCACCGCTTCCTGGTGGAACGCTACCGGCGGCTGTCGGTGGCGCTGTTCCAGGCCAACCGCGCCCTGGCCCGGCGCCGCGCGTTCTGGGGCACGCTGCTGGCCGCGCTGGGCACGCTGGGTTACTACACCGCCTATGCCTACATTGCCTGGCGCACGGTGCGCGGCGACTTCTCGATCGGCGACCTGACCTTCCTCGCCGGCAGCTTCCTGCGCCTGCGCCAGCTGCTGGAAGGGCTGCTGATCGGGTTCTCGCAGGTGGCCAGCCAGGCGCTGTACCTGGATGACCTGTTCTCGTTCTTCCAGATCCAGCCGGAAATCCACTCGCGCGAAGGTGCCGTGCGCGTGCCGCAGCCGATCCAGCAGGGCTTCGTGTTCGAGAACGTCGGCTTCCGCTATCCCGATGCCGAGCAATGGGCGGTGCGCCACCTTGATTTCCAGCTGCAGGCCGGCGAAGTGCTGGCCCTGGTCGGCGAGAACGGCGCCGGCAAAACCACGCTGGTGAAACTGCTGGCGCGGCTGTACGAACCGGACGAAGGCCGCATCCTGCTCGATGGTCGCGACCTGCGCGACTACGATCTGGACGACCTGCGCGCCAACCTCGGGGTGATCTTCCAGGACTTCGTGCGCTACAACCTCAGCGCCGGCGAGAACATCGGCGTCGGCCAGGTCGAGGCGATGGACGACCAGGCGCGCATCGCCGACGCCGCGCGGCGCGGCATGGCCGAGGAAGTGATCGACGACCTGCCCGGCGGCTACGACCAGTTGATCGGCCGCCGCTTCAAGCAGGGCGTGGACCTGTCCGGTGGCCAGTGGCAGAAGATCGCCATTGCCCGCGCATGGATGCGCAATGCGCAGGTGATGATCCTGGATGAGCCAACCGCAGCGCTGGATGCGCGCAGTGAGTTCGAAGTGTTCCAGCGGTTCAGGGAGCTGGCGGATAATCGTACCGCAGTGCTGATTTCCCACCGTTTCTCTTCGGTACGCATGGCCGATCGCATCCTGGTGCTGGCCGATGGCCGCATCGAGGCCAGCGGCACCCATGAGCAGCTGATGGCCCAAGGAGGGCGGTACGCCGAGCTGTTCGAGCTGCAGGCAGCGGGTTACCGCTGAGAACGCCTCTCGTTCCGCCTAATGAGAACCTGTCTCATTTGAGATAGAATCACCCCCGACGACTTCCGATAGATACGCCCATGTCCTCCGCTTTCGGCGCCGAAACGGTGCTTGAGGTCCGCCACTGGACCGACGCCTACTTCAGCTTCACCCTTACCCGCGACAGCGGTTTCCGCTTCGAGAACGGCCAGTTCGTGATGATCGGCCTGGAAACCGAAGCGCGGCCGCTGCTGCGCGCCTATTCCATCGCCAGCGCCAACTGGGAAGAGCACCTGGAGTTCTTCAGCATCAAGGTGCAGGACGGCCCGCTGACCTCGCGCCTGCAGCACATCAAGCCGGGCGACAAGGTGCTGGTCGGCAAGAAGCCCACCGGCACCCTGCTGATCAGCGACCTGCACCCCGGCAAGAACCTGTACCTGCTGGGCACCGGCACCGGCATGGCGCCGTGGTTGTCGGTCATCAAGGACCCGGAAACCTACGAGCGTTTCGAGAAGGTGATCCTGTGCCACGGCGTACGCTACGAAAAGGATCTCGCCTACCGCGAGTATTTCGAGAAGGAACTGCGTGAGCACGAGTTCCTCGGCGAGATGATCGGCGACAAGCTGCTGTACTACCCGGCCGTCACCCGCGAGCCGTTCGCCAACCAGGGCCGCCTGACCTCGCTGATGGAAAGCGGTGAAATGCAGCGCACCCTCGGCCTGCCGGAACTGAGCCCGGAGAACGACCGCGCGATGATCTGCGGCAGCCCGCAGATGCTGGCCGACCTGCGCAGCGTGCTTGACGCGCGCGGCTTCCAGGTCTCGCCGCGTATCGGCCAGCCGGGCCACTACGTGTTCGAACGCGCGTTCGTCGAGAAATAAGGCATTGCAGCTGTAGAGCCGGGCCCATGCTCGGCTTGAATGGCGCCGGGCCTGCGCCCGGCCCACCCGGGCGTGGCCATCGCGGGGCCGAGGGGATTCGCGCGCTTCCCGCAATTGCGTATGCTCCGAGCCCGGCGGGCAGTGAGCCCGTCCCTACCTGGAACAACGATGATCAGGATGCTTCGTCGTGTATTGGTATTGGCCGTCGCACTGCTGGCGGCAAGTGGGGTCGCCACCGCTGCGCCCGTCGACCCGGCTTCGCGCCCGCGCCCGAACGAAGTACCTCCGCAAATCCTGGGCAAGGATCGCGATGGCAACCTGGTCGATCTCGGCACCCAGCGAGGCAAAGTGGTCATCGTGACATTCTGGGCGTCCTGGTGTGGCCCGTGCCGCAAGGAACTGCCCATGCTGGGCAACCTGCAGCGGGTGGTCGGGCGCGACGCACTGCAGGTGTATGCGGTCAATTTCAAGGAACCGCGTCGCGACTTCATCAGCGTGATACGCAACCGCAATGCGCCGGTACTGGACTACATTCACGACGCCAAGGGCGAGGTCAGCGACCAGTACGGCATCCAGACCATCCCGCACATGTTCATCATCGGACAGGACGGCCGGATTGCCCATATCCACCGCGGCTACTCCGAAGAAAGCCTGCCCAAGGTGATTGACGCCATCCTGGCCCAACTCCCTGAAGAGGTGCGTAACCGTCCGCCGCAGGGCTGATCCGTCCTCAAGCAGGAGAACACGCCCGCATGCTCAGGACTGCAACGCCTTCTCGACATCCCCGCGCAGGCTTTGCGGCTTGTCGGTAGGTGCATAGCGCCCCAGCACCTGCCCCTGACGTCCGATCAGGAACTTGCTGAAGTTCCATTTGATCGCGCTCAGGCCCAGCAGCCCGGTCTTCTCGGCCTTCAGCCACTTCCACAGCGGATGCGCGCCGTCACCGTTGACCTCGATTTTCTCCGAGAGCGGGAAGTCCACTGCATAGGTCAGCGAGCAGAAACTCCGGATCTCCTCGGCATTGCCTGGTTCCTGGTGACCGAACTGGTCACAGGGGAAGCCGATCACCACCAGGCCTCTCGGGCCGTACTCGCGCCACAGCGCCTCAAGCCCCTCGTACTGCGGGGTGAAACCACACTTGCTGGCCACATTGACCAGCAGCAGCGCCTTGCCGCGGTACCGCTCCAAGGCCTGCGGCTGGCCGTCCAGGTCGTTGAAGCTGAAATCGTAGGCGGTGGTCATGGAAGTGGGCCCGGAAAGACGACACCCGCATGGTACCGGGGTAGCCACGTCCCTGGCAGCCATCCATGGGCTGGCTCCACCGCCGCTGGCATTGCCAGCATGCCTTTTGACACAAGTGCAGGCGCGGCCGGCCGGGTTACCCTCGGGCCCTTGTTTGCCTTACCGGAGTTCCTACCTTGACCACTCGCCTTGCCCTTGCCGTGGCCATGTCCCTCGGCCTTGCCCTGCCCGCCTTCTCGGCCGGCGCCGCCACCCCGGCCGCCAGCACCGCCGCCCAGCAGGCCAACCCGTTCTTCGCCGAAAGCCCGCTGCCGCTGCACTTCCCGCAGTTCGACAAGATCAAGGACAGCGACTTCGCCCCGGCCTTCGACGCCGGCATGGCGCAGCAGCTGAAGGAAGTAGAGGCCATCGCCAGCAACAAGGCCAAGCCGACCTTCGACAACACCATCATCGCCCTGGAAAAGAGCGGTGACATCCTCGACCGCGCGACCACCGTGTTCTTCAGCCTGGTGGGCGCCGATACCAACGACACCCGCAAGAAGCTGCAGGCCGACTACTCGGCGAAGTTCGCCGCGCACAGCGATGCGATCGCGCTGAACGGCAAGCTGTTCGCCCGCATCCAGGCGCTGTACGACACCCGCAGCCAGCTGGGCCTGGACGCCGAGGGCGTGCGCCTGGTCGAGAAGTACTACGACAACTACGTGCGCGCAGGCGCCAAGCTGTCCGAGGCCGACAAGGCCAAGCTGAAGGAGATGAACGCCGAGCTGGCCAACCTGGGCACCAGGTTCAGCCAGAACGTGCAGTCGGAAGTGAACGCTTCGGCGATCACCGTCGACGACGTCAAGGAACTGGACGGCCTGTCCAAGGAGCAGATCGCCGCCGCTGCCGAAGCCGCCAAGGCCCGCGGCCAGGACGGCAAGTACGTGATCACCCTGCTCAACACCACCGGCCAGCCGCCGCTGACCAACCTGGCCAACCGCGCCCTGCGCCAGAAGATCTACGAAGCATCGGTCAGCCGCGGCAGCCGCGGCGGTGAGTTCGACAACACCGCGCTGGTCTCGCGCATCATGCAGCTGCGTGCCGACAAGGCCAAGCTGATGGGCTTCCCGAACTTCGCCGCCTACAACCTGACCAACCAGACCGCCAAGACCCCGGAAGCGGTCAACGCAATGCTGGGCAAGCTGGCTCCGGCCGCCGTGGCCAACGCCAAGCGCGAAGCCGCCGACCTGCAGGCGATGATCGACAAGGAACAGAAGGCCGCGCGCAAGCCGACCTTCCAGCTGGAACCGTGGGACTGGGCCTTCTACAGCGAGAAGGTGCGCCAGGCCAAGTACAACTTCGACGAGTCGCAGCTGAAGCCGTACTTCGAAATGAAGAACGTACTGGAGAACGGCGTGTTCTACGCCGCCGGCCAGGAATTCGGCCTGACCTTCAAGCAGCGCACCGACCTGCCGGTCTACCACGATGACGTCACCGTCTACGACGTGTTCGACGCCGACGGCAGCCAGCTGGCGATCTTCATCTTCGACCCGTATGCACGCGCCTCCAAGCGCGGTGGTGCGTGGATGAACTCCTACGTTTCGCAGTCCAAGCTGACCGGCTTCAAGCCGGTGGTCGCCAACCACCTGAACATCCCGAAGCCGCCGGCCGGCCAGCCGACTCTGCTGACCTGGGACGAGGTGAACACCACCTTCCACGAGTTCGGCCACGCCCTGCACGGCATGTTCTCCAACGTGAAGTACCCGTACTTCTCGGGCACCTCGGTGCCGCGTGACTTCGTCGAGTTCCCCTCGCAGGTCAACGAGATGTGGTCGGACAACCCGGTCATCCTGAAGAACTACGCCAAGCACTACCAGAATGGTTCGGCGATGCCGCAGGCGCTGCTGGACAAGGTGCTGGCCGCTGCCAAGTTCAACCAGGGCTTCGCCACCACCGAGTACCTGGGTGCGGCCATGCTGGACCAGCGCTGGCACCAGATCGGCGCCGACCAGGTGCCGGCCGCCAAGGACGTGATGGCCTTCGAGCGCGCCGCACTGGAGAAGGACGGCATCTACTACGCGCCGGTTCCGCCGCGCTACAAGACCCCGTACTTCAGCCACATCATGGGCGGCTACTCGGCCGGCTACTACGCCTACATCTGGTCGGAAGTGCTCGACGCCAACACCCAGAAGTGGTTCAAGGACAACGGTGGCCTGAGCCGCAAGAACGGCGACCACTTCCGCGCCACCCTGCTGTCCAAGGGCGGCAGCGTGGATGCGATGCAGCTGTTCCGCGATTTCGCCGGCCACGAGCCGCAGATCGAGCCGCTGCTGGAAAAGCGTGGCCTGACCGGCGCCGGCAACTGATCGCCCGCGCGGTAGCGTGAAACGAGAACCGCCCGGGAGACCGGGCGGTTTTTTCGTTGCGCCATCCACGCATGGCGTGGATCTACGGGTGGCTGCCGACCGTTGGCCGGCACGATCCTTCCGGGCCATGAACCCCGGCATCGTCCATCCACGCATGGCGTGGATCTACTGGCTGTCAACGCGGCGCCACGTACCCACCCGGCACACCCTCCGGCGACAGCACCAGCTGCCACAGCTGCGCGTGCCGGCAACGGAAGGTGGCCATCGACCCGGCCAGGTAGAAGCGCCACATGCGCCGGAAATGCTCGTCGTAACCGGCGTCGAGCTGCGGCCAGGCCGCTTCCACGTTGCGCCGCCACGCCTGCAGGGTCAGGTCGTAGTCGGTGCCGAAGTTGTGCCAGTCCTCCAGCACGAAGCGCCCTTCGAACGCCCTGGTGATCTGCACCGCCGACGGCAGCATCGAATTGGGGAAGATGTAGCGCGCGATCCACGGATCGGTACGATGCCGCGAGATGTTGGTACCGATGGTGTGCAGCAGCAGCAACCCGCGCGACGACAGGCAGCGCCGGGCCACCTCGAAGAAGCTGGCGTAGTTCTTGTCGCCGACATGCTCGAACATGCCGATCGAGAAGATCGCATCGAACGGCTCATCCAGTTCGCGATAGTCCTGCAGGCGGATCTCGATCGGCAGGCCGGCACACAGTTCGCGGGCGAACTCGGCCTGTTCCTGCGAAATGGTCACGCCGACGCCACTCACACCGTAGCGCTCGGCGGCGAATTTCAGGGCTTCGCCCCAACCGCAGCCGATGTCCAGCACGCGCTGCCCCGGGCGCAGGCCCAGCTTGCGACAGACCAGGTCCAGCTTGGCCTCCTGCGCGGCATCGAGATCACCGGCATTGCGCCAATAGCCGCAGCTGTACACCAGGCGTTGGCCGAGCATGGCCTGGTACAGATCATTGCCGAGATCGTAATGGCGGCGGCCGACCTCGTAGCTGCCCTGCCCGGCCTGCAGGTTGAACAGCCGCGCCTTCAGCGCGTCTGCCACTTCGCGCCAGCCGTGCACCCGTTCGTCCAGGTGCGCCCGCATCAGGTGGACGAGGAATTCATCCAGGACGTTGGCATCCCACCAACCCTCCATGTAGCTCTCGCCGAGGCCCAGCGAGCCGTGGCCCATGACCCGCGCGAAGAAGCGCGGGTCATGCACCTGGATGTCCTGTGGCTGGGTACCGCCGATGCGGACCCCGGCTTCCTGCAGCAGGCCGGCGACCCGCTCCTGCAACCCTGTATCCACGCCACCTCCTCGACTGCGGTCAACCGCGTGCGAACAGCTCCACGTAGTCCTTGGCCACGTGCGGCAACAGCACCGCCGCCGGTACATCGGCGGTCTGGGTGCCGTCCGAGTATGGACCCACCTGGTACGGCGGGAACACAAAGCGCAGTGCGGTGATCTGCCCCTTGTCGTTGGTCAGGGGCTGGAACTGGCTGAAATTGTCGGCCTGCGGGCCGGTACCGTCGGCGATCATGCGCGATGCGTTGCGCAGCGATTCCTGCAGTTGGGCCGGGTCCATGTCCTCGCCGCTGAGGCGGGTAGCCACGCGTTCGCGCAACTGGTCGGCGACGAAATCGCTGATCGCCTTCCAGCCCTTGGCATCGGCCACCAGCTTTTCGGCGCTGAGCATCTGCTGATGCTGCGGCAGCCATACAAAGCGGGCCACCAGCGGCTCGCCGTGGGCGCCACCGGTGTAGCGGCTGCCATCGGCACTGACCACCACCAGCTGCGGGGTTTCCAGCAGCTTCTCGAAACTCAGCGACAGCTCGTACGGCATGGTCGGCTTGTCGTTGCCAAGCCCGTCCAGCGCCTGCTGCAGGTCGCTGCGCGCGCTGGTGGCATAGTCCTGCAGCGCGCGCGCCAGGCCCGGGTAACGGTCAATGCCGGCCGGGTAGCTGATGCCCACCACTTCGCGTTCGTTGTTCTCGATCACGTCGCGCAGGTCCAGCGGCGCCTCCGTGGCCGGCGTCTCACCCGCAGCGGTGGCCTCGGCGGCGGGGGCCGCATCGGTCGCCGGAGCCGGCTCGCTCTCGCGCTGGCAACCGGCCAGCAACAGCACGCCCACCACGCCGGCCAGCACGCTGCCGCGCAATGGCCGGTTGTTTCCAATCTTCATCGGGATCCCCTGTTCATGTTTGTACATCATCGCCTGCCGTGGCTGAAGCGTGGCCCGCTGGCATTCAGCCAACGAGCAGGTCGTGGTACTCCTCGTGCCGCTGCAGGAAGGCCTCGGCGTAGGAGCACGCCGGCACCACCTTGTACTTCTGCTCGCGGGCAAAACGCAGCGCCACGCGGGTCAGCTCACCGGCGATGCCTCGGCCGGCAATCGGCTCGGGCACTTCGGTGTGGGTGATGACCATGCGCCTGCGTTTGATCTGGTAATCGAGCACCGCCAGCTGTCCGCGCACACGGGCGGTGAAGCGATGGTTGGCCAGGTCGTGTTCGACCTCGTAGGCCAGACCGGGGGGCGTGACCGAAGCCATGGAACTGTCTCCTGCGGCGACTGCGTGGATGGTGCGCAGCCGGGCGCCATGATCGCGTGAAGCCTGAACAGGGGCAAGTCCAATCCATTCACGTCAGTTTCCGACCCTCAAGCTGGAGGGAGGACGGCCGCTATCGCCTATGGAGGGGTACGGCCAGGCTGGCACGGCCCTTGCGACCGTTGACCATGCGCATCACCGCGGAGGCCCCGATGCACCCCAGCGATTCCCATTCCGACACCGACCGCGCCCTGCTGGAGGGCCTGCTGCAGCTGGCGGTGGAAGGGCAGACCGAAGACCAGGATTTCCAGCGCATCGGCGAGGAAGTGTTCGCCCGCCTGCTGGACACCTACGGCCAGCAGACCGCGGCCTGAGCCTGCCGGGGCGGATCGCTGCCGATCCGCCCCGCTCCCGCCATCAACCGCCGCCGAGGCGGAAGGTCGGGTTGGAGAGTTCGCGCAGGAAGTGGGTGAAGATGCTCGGCTGCATGGCCAGCATGAAGATCACGCCAAATGCCGCACCGGCCAGGTGCGCGCTGTGGTTGATGCGATCACCACCGCGCTTGTCCATCCAGATGCTGTAGCCCACGTAGAACGCGGCATAGACGATCGCTGGCGCCGGGATGAAGAACACCAGGATGATCGACCACGGCTTGATCAGGATGAAGGCGAACAGCACCGCCGACACCGCCCCGGACGCGCCGAGGCTGAGGTAGTTCGGGTTCTTCTGGTTCTTCAGGTAGCTGGGCAGGATCGAGACCAGCAGCGCACCGATGTAGAACGCCGGGTAGGTCAGGTAGCTGCCGGTCAGCTGCACCATCACGCTCTCGATGAATCCCCCGAAGAAGAACAGGGTGATCATGTTGAAGATCAGGTGCGACCAGTCTGCGTGGATGAAGCCATAGGTCACCAACCGGTCGTATTGGCGGTGACGGTCGATGGCCGGCGGCCACAGGATCAGGCGGTCGGCCAGCTTGCGGTTGTTGAACGCCATCCACGACAGGATGGCGGTGATGGCGATCAACAGCAGATTGACGGGGGTCATGTCAGGCTCAGGCGCTACGGTAGTTGTCGACCATACGATAGCGTTTCGCGTACCAACCGAAGGCCAACGCCGCGACGAAGGCGAAACCGGCGAAGAAGAACATCAGGAATGCCGCCTCGCTCAGGCCCGTACTGGCGATCTTGTGGGTGACGGCATCGTTGCGCACGGCAGCGTTCGACAGCAGCACCCACAGGTTGCCGATGGTGGTGGTCAGGTTCCAGAAGCTCATCACCACGCCCTTCATCGCCTGCGGCGCCTGGCTGTAGGCGAACTCCAGGCCGGTGGCCGAGACCAGCACCTCACCGAAGGTCAGCAGCGCGTACGGCAGCATCTGCCAGAAGATCGACATGGCGTTGCCACCGTCCATCACCACCTGGATGCCGCCGACGACGATCCAGGCCAGGCCGCTGAAGGCGATACCGGCGGTCATGCGGCGCAGCGCGGTCGGCTCGAAGCCGAAGCGGCGCAGGGCCGGGTACAGCACCAGGTTGTTGAACGGGATAAGGATCATCACCAGCAGCGGATTCAGCGCCTGCATCTGCGAGGCGGTGAACCAGCTCGGCATCTGCATCTGCTGGCCCTGCAGCACCCAGGTCGAGGCCTTCTGGTCGAACAGCGAGAAGAACGGCGTGGTCAGGGCGAAGATCACCAGCACGCGCAGCACCGAGCGCACACCTTCAACCGCTTCGGCCGGATGCTGGCCACGGGCGCGATCCAGCTGCAGCCAGGTGCCACCGCCGATACCGGCAAGGATCGATACCAGCGCCAGGCACAGGCAGATGACGATGCCCAGCGAGCCAACCAGGCCGAACGAGGCCACTGCCAGCACCAGGCCGAGCACGGCGATCACCAGGCCCGGACGGCCCTGGCCGGCCACGCGCGTGGTCAGTGCGGTACGCACCACGTTGGCGAACGAATGCGGATCCTTCGGCGGCAGCGGCACCAGCACGTAGCGCTTGCGGCCCAGCCAGAACACGAAGGTGGCGATGAACATCAGGATGCCCGGGATGCCGAACGCCCACTGCGGGCCCCAGTTCTTCAACACCAGCGGGATCAGCAGCGAGGCGAACAGCGAGCCGAAGTTGATGATCCAGTAGAAGGCGTCGAAGACGATCTTGGCCAGGTGCTTGTTGCTCTGGTCGAACTGGTCGCCCATGAACGAGGCCACCAGTGGCTTGATGCCACCGGCACCGAGCGCGATCAGGCCCAGGCCGAGGAAGAAGCCCTCGCGGCTGTTCTCGAACAGCGCCAGGCACAGGTGGCCGGCACAGTAGACCAGGCTGAACCAGAGGATGGTGTGGTACTTGCCGAAGAACCTGTCGGCCAGCCAGCCACCGAGCAGCGGGAAGAAATACACGCCGATCATGAAGCTGTGCATGATGTCCTTGGCTTCACCGGCACGGCCTTCCGCAGTGATTTCCTGCAGCAGCAGCGAGGTGATCAGGAACTGCACCAGGATGTTGCGCATCCCGTAGAAACTGAACCGCTCGCAGGCCTCATTGCCGATGATGTACGGGATCTGGCGCGGCATCTTTCCCTGGCCGGCGATGGGGGCAACTGCGTCGTGGCTCATCCTGTAAGGCATTCCTGCAAAGCGAAAGGCGCAAGGTTACCGGAACCGGGGCTTGCGAAGCACGCTGCAGGGCTGCATGACAACGGTGCCAATCCATGGCAGGCAGCGACACTACATGCCGGAAGTCACGGCACCTGCACGACAAAAGCGTAAACTTATCGTTATGCGCCCCCTCGCCCACGCCCGTCTCCTGCTCGGAAGCCTCGTGCTGGTGCTGGCGTTGCAGGCCCAGGCGCGGCCGCAGGCACCGGCCTCTGCCGCCAATGAGGGCGAGGCGCGCCAGCTGACGGTGGCCGCCCTGGAACTACCCAGCCGCGATGACGCGCAGTGGAAGCAGCGCCGCGAGCAGGTGGCGCAGCTGCTCACCGACCTGCAGCCGGACGTGATCTCGGTGCAGCAGGTGCTGCAGCAGCAAGGCCGCAATCCGGCCTGCTGGCTGGCAAGCCGGCTGCGCTACAGCTGCGACTTCGTTACCGCAGACCCGCCCAGCCAGCCGCTGCGGCATGGCAACGCCATGCTGACCCGGCTGCCGGTCAGCGAGGATGGCGTGACCCTGCTGCACCCGCCCGGTACCTTCAGCGCTGCCGGCATGATGCGGCTGAAGCTGGGCGAGGCGCTGGTCAACATCTATGTGGCGCGGCTGCGCCCGGATCCGGATGAAACCACCGCCCGCCAGCACCAGACCAGCGACCTGATGACCTGGATCGGCGCTACTGCCGAGGGCATGCCCAGCCTGATCGCGGGTGATTTCTCCGCCAACACCGTGGAACTGGTACGCAGTACCCCCGGCTTCCAGCCGGCCCGGCGCAACCCGGGCGGCCGCCCCGAGCCCCCGGCGGCCAGCGGCGGCGGCGCCAGTGGTCATGGCCTGGACGTGCTGTTCCAGGTCAAGCACTTCGGCGGCATCCGCCAGCAGCCGATCCTGCTGCCCGCCGACGGCGATCTGCCCGGCCTGCGCCTGGGCGTGATGGCCACCCTGCGCCTGCAGGGCGAAACGGCCACCGCGGAATAGGTAGTGCCGGCCGCTGGCCGGCAATCGTGTGGTACCCGAG
>NZ_RAVT01000006.1 GCF_013464915.1 Stenotrophomonas maltophilia | reverse complement strand
ACTGCAATCATCTGAAGATCCCGTGGTTGCCGGCCAGCGGCCGGCACCACCACCGAAAGATCAGAACCCGTAACGCAGGAAGCCGCCATCCACCGCGATGCACTCACCGGTGACATAGCTGGCTGCCGGCAGGCACAGGAAGCCCACGGCCGCGGCCACTTCCTCCGGCTCGCCGATGCGGCGCATCGGCGTACGGTTGATCACCTCCTCGTAGTAATCCGGGTCCGACAACGGACCGGAGGTCCGCCGCGTGCGGATGTACCACGGTGCCACCGCGTTGACCCGGATGCCATCCTCGGCCCACTCGACGGCCAGGTTGCGGGTCATCTGGTGCATCGCGGCCTTGGTCATGCCGTAGACCACGCCGCTGCGCACGTGGGTCAGGCCGGACACGCTGCCGACGTTGACGATCGACGACGATGCGTGGCGAGCCAGCAGCGGATGCGCGTAGCGCGACAGCTCGAACGCCGAGAACAGGTTGGTCTCGAAGATCTTCCGCCATTCGTCCTCGGAATACTCCGTGGCCGCCTTGGTGACGTTGCCGCCGGCATTGTTGACCAGGATGTGCAGGCCATCACTGTGGTCTTCCACCCAGTCCAGGATCTGGCGGCGGTCCTCGTCGTCGGAGACATCGGCGGCCAGCGCGTGCACCTGCATCTGCGGATACACGTCCAGCAGCTCGTCGCGCGCGGTCTCCAGCATGTCGATATCGCGGCCGACGATCATCAGGTCGGCGCCGAGCCCCGCCAGTTCATGCGCGATGGCCAGGCCGATGCCGGCGCTGGCGCCGGTGATCAGGGCCGTCTGGCCGTCCAGGCGCCACCGTTGCTGGGTCATGTGTCCTCCGGGGCCGCGCCCGCTGCATTTCGATGCGGCAAGGATACGCGCTCACGGTGGCCCCCTGCCGGGGATGCGACACTGCACCTACGCCCACCGCGGAGAGCCGCCATGCGCATCCTGCCCCTGTCCTCGTCCCTGCTGGCCAGCGTGCTGCTGGTGGCCTGCCAGCGGCCGCCGACGCCGAACCCGGAGAAGCCACCGGTGCCCAAGGCGATGTCGCGCGCGATGCAGGAGCCCCTGGACCGTGCGAAGGACGCACGGAAGGCCGTGGAAGAGGCCGCCGCACGCGAGCGCAAGGCCGAAGCCGACGCGACGCAATGATGGTGGGCCTGTGGGGTCAGCGCCCTTTGCGAAGCAAAGGGGTCCAACCCCATGAACGAAAACGCCCGGCCGAAGCCGGGCGTTTCCAGTAGATCCACGCCATGCGTGGATGCTTTCCGATCAGAACCCGCAGAAGCAGTACGCCAGCGCCTTCACCGGCGCGCCGTTGCCCTTCTCGCGGGCCGCGTTCTCGACGAAGCGCAACTGAGTGTCCACTTCCGGCATCGTGCGCGCCAGCATCATCCGCGCCATGCCCGAATCGGACAGCATCCAGGCGCCGGCGCGGCTGCCGGCGAAACCGCTGACGAACTGCGCGAACGGCGTCGCCGCCTTCTCGATGTAACGCACGCGGTAGGCATCGGTCTTGCCCAGCTTGGCACGGCTGGCGGCGTCGGCCACGGCGTCCTTCAGGCCACCGAAGGCATCGACCAGGCCACGTTCCTTGGCCTGCGCACCGCTCCACACGCGGCCACGGGCCACTTCGTCGACCGCCTCGACCGGCTTCTTGCGGGCATCGGCAACGCGGCCGGTGAAGTCGGCATAGCCCTTGTTGATCACCGTCTGGATGACCTGGCCCACGGCCGGGTCCATCGGGCGGGTGACGTCGAAGGCACCGGCGAAGCGGGTGGTGCCCACGCCGTCGGTATGCACGCCGATCTTGTCCAGCGCGCGGCTGAAGTTCGGCACCATGCCGAAGATGCCGATCGAACCGGTGATGGTCGACGGATCGGCGTAGATGCGATCGGCGTTCATGCTGATCCAGTAGCCACCGGAGGCGGCCAGGTCACCCATCGACACCACCACCGGCTTGCCGGCGGCCTGCAGGGCCACCACTTCGCGGCGGATCTGCTCGGAGGCGAACACTTCACCGCCCGGCGAATCCACGCGCAGCACCACGGCCTTCACGTTCTCGTCGTCGCGGGCAGCACGCAGCAGCGCCGAGGTCGACTCGCCACCGATGCGGCCGGCCGGCAGGTCGCCACCGCTGATCTCGCCTTCAGCCACCACCACCGCCACCTGCGGACGCGAGTCCACCGGGTTGCGGCGCGCGTCGAGCAGGGCCAGGTAACGACCGAAGTCGACGTTGCGGAAACCGCCGTCGGCATCGTCGTCGGCCACGCCGCGCTCGATCATCAGATCCTCGAATTCCTCGCGGGTCTTCAGCGCGGTCACCAGTTTCTGCTGCAGGGCGAACTTGGCCAGATCGCCACCGGCGGCGGCAATGCCTTCCGGCAGCGTGTCGATGCCGGCGGCCAGCTGTGCCGGATCCAGGCGGCGGGCCTTGGCGATGTCGGCCAGGTAGCGCTGCCACACATCGTTCATCCAGAACAGGTCGGCTTCCTTGGAAGCCGGCGACGCCGCATCGAGCACGTACGGCTCGGCCGCGGACTTGTACTCGCCCACCTTGAACAGATGCACGTCCACGCCCAGCTTGTCCTGCAGGCCGGTGCGGAAATACTGGCGGTAGCGGCCCAGGCCCTCGAGCACCACCGACCCCATCGGGTCCAGGTAGACCTCGTCGGCCTGTGCGGCCAGCAGGTACTGCGACTGGCCCATGCTCTCGCTGTAGGCCACCAGCTGCTTGCCAGACGCGCGCAGGTCCTGCAGCGCGGCGGCGACTTCGCGCAGCGAGGCGAAGCCCGACGGCTGCAGCTTGTCCAGCTCCAGCACCACGCGCTCGATCTTCTTGTCTTCCTTGGCCGACTCGATCACCCGCAGCAGGTCGCGCAGCTGGATCTCCTCGGCGCCGTTGTCGCCCACCGCCTTGGCCAGCGCGCGGCTGACCGGATCGGCGCTGAACTGCTCGACCAGGCGGCCTTCCGGCGCGATCACCAGGGTGGTGCGGTCCTGCAGCGACTTGCTGGCGCCGGCGCCCATGCCGGCGGCGATGACGAACATCACCAGCAGCAGGAACAGCAGGCCGAAGAACACCAGGTTGAGGATCAACCGGCGGGTGAAGTTCATGACGTCCCACAGCCCGATGAAGAAACTGGCGACGGGATTGCGACGCGCCGGGGGCAGCGGGGGCACGGGTTGATTCATGGAGCGCTCCGGATGGCTTCTTGCCGTGGTACCAGCATAGCCGGTGCCGCGTGATGCGGCATCGGACACAAGTCAGGGGATCGCCCGCCACGGTGGGGGGCGGGCACGGAAGGTCAGGACAGCATCGACTGGCCGATGCGCAGGCTGCTGCGGCGCAGGCGCCAGCCCATCAGGATGGCGGCGGCGGTCAGGCCGACGATCAGGCCGATCCACATGCCCTGCGGGCCCATGCCCAGGCCCAGGCCGAGCCCGGCGCCGAGCGGCATGCCCAGGCCCCAGTACGCGAACATGGCGATGAACATCGGCACGCGGGTGTCCTTCAGGCCGCGCAGCGCACCGGCCGACAGCACCTGGATGCCATCCGGGAACTGGAAGGTGGCCGCGTACAGCAGCAGCGTCGAGGCCAGGCCGGCCACCGCCAGGTCGTTGGTGTAGACACCGACGATGGCATCGTGGCCGAACAGCAGCACCGCCGCCGACAGCGTCTGCGTGCCCATGATGATCGCGTAGCCGGCCCACGCCGCACGGCGCACACCGAAGCCATCGCCGCGGCCGACCGCATGGCCCACGCGCACGGTGGTGGCTTCGGCCACGCCCATCGGGATCATGAAGCACAGCTGCGCGACGTTGATCGCGATCTGGTGCGCGGCCGCTTCATTGGCACCGAGGCGTCCGATCAGCAGCGCGGTGACGATGAACAGGCCGCCTTCCATCAGCACGGTGATGCCGATCGGCAGGCCGGTGCGCAGCAACTCCCAGATCGCCTTCCAGCGCGGCCCCTCGAAGTGCGAGAACAACTGCAGGTGGGCGAAGCGCTTGGTGAACCACAGGTAGGTGGCGAAGGCGATGGCCTGCAGCCACATCATCACCGCCGAGGCGATGCCGAGGCCCTCGGCCCCCATTTCCGGGAAACCGAGCTTGCCGTTGGCCAGCACGTAGCCCATCGGCGCCAGCACCAGCAGGCCGCCGAAGCCAAGCAGCATGGTCGGCAGCGTCCAGTGCATGCCCTCGCTGAGGTAGCGCATGCAGAAGTACAGGGTCAGCGCCGGCCCCCCCCAGCGCACCGCATGCAGGAACGCGGTGGCGCCCGGCACGATGTCCGGTGCGATGCCGAAGGCCGGCAGCAGCGGCGGCACCACGGTGAGGAAGGTGAACATGATCAGGCCCAGGCCCAATGCCAGCCACAGCGCCTGGCGGAACAGCGGGCCGATCTCGCGCTCGCGGCCGGCGCCATGCAGCTGCGACACCGAGGCGGTGAGCGAGATCAGGGTGCCGATCGGGATCAGCATCGGCAGCCACAGCAGCGCCGTGCCGATGGTCACCGCGGCAAGGGTGGCCGTGGCGTGGTGGCCGGCAATCACGTTGTCGACGAAGGAGATCAGACCGGTGGACACATGCCCGAGCACAAGCGGCAGGGCGAGCAGACCGGTGGCGCCGACTTCCTTGCTGAAGCGCGGCGTGGAGGTTGCAGTAGACATAAGGTGCTTGACGCGAACTACGGTTGCGCGCGAAGGGCACAGGCACCGGGTTGCGGCCGGTCATCTTACGCGCGCAGCGCGCGCATTCCCATGACATGGCGTGAATGCTGGGTTCCGGCAGGCCCTCGCTGCGGTAGAGTCGACTGTTAGTCGACTGCGCTTTGGGTCGACTGCACTTTTGGTCGACTGCTCTTCATGCAGAACCGCGAAAACCCCGCGCTGCGCGCGGAAGTCGACTAACAGTCGACTCTACCCGTCGACGCAACCCGTCGACGCTACGCCCTCGGGTCTACTGGCCGGCCTGGCGCTTGAGCCAGGTGTCGCGCTCGGCGGCCGGCACGGCGAGGAACGCGCCACGTACCTTGTCACGTTCCTGCGGTGGCGTGCGCTGCGCGACCAGGGTCAGCTGGGCCAGCTGCGCCGGGCTGAGCTGGCGCAGCACGGCCAGCGCGGCTTCGCGCTGTTCCGGTGGCACGAAGCCGAACAGGCCGTGCAGCTTGGGGAACTCCAGTCCCAGCTGCGGGCCCAGCCGCCAGCCTTCACGGAACGCCTGGTCCTGCGCCTGGAACTGCTGGCGCAGACGCTGCTGCTGGTCCGCCGGCAGCGCGTTGAACCGCGCAGCCGCCTGGCGGATGCGCTCGCGCTCACTCTCCGGCAGGGCGCGCCAGGCCGCGTAGTCGGCACGGCGCTGACGCTGCTGCGGAGCATCGAGCTGGGCAAACGATGCGGGCGCAGCAGGTGCGGCGGCCGGGGCTGGCGCGGCAGATGACGTGGCCGGCACCGCCGGCGGCAACGGCACGTTCAAGGTCTGCGGCGCGGCGGACAGCGTCAGCGGCAGGGCCAGCAGCAGGCTGGCGAACAGGGGCTTATTCATCGGCGGCAGCCGTTTCCAGCGTAGTGCTGGCCGGCTCCGGCCGGCTCGGCCTGGATTGCGATTCATCCACCGGCAACGGGCCGCCGGCGGCGGTCCAGGCATACAGATCGGCATCGGCCACCAGCGGATAGTCGCGGTCGGCCAGCATCGTGGCGTCGTCGGACGCCTGGGCCGGGGTCGCATCCGGCGTGGCGTTGACCTTGCTCGGCGGAAGCGCTTCCACCGTGACCGGGCCAGCTTCACCCACGACACCTTCCGGCAGTGGGGCATCGCTACCGGATGAATGCCCTTGCCAGTAGCGCCAGCCCAGCGCTGCGGCCAACAGCACCGCCACCGTCACCAGCAGGATCACCGGACCGCGCCAGCGCGGCCTGGCATTGGCACGCCGCCGCTTGCCCTGGGCGGCCGCACGTTCATCGCGCTGCGGTGCGCGCCAACTGGTCGTGGGAGCTTCATTGCTGGCGGCCGGTGCGGCCGGCTGCTGCAGCTGCTGCAGGCGCTTGGCCGGCAGGTCGCGGATGCGCAGCTGCACCTGTTCGGCCAGCTGGCGCCAGGCCGACGCATCGGGCTGGCCGTGTGCATCGCGGGGGCAGGCATCGGCCAGCAGGTGCTGGTAGCCCGCTTCGTCCTGGTCGAGCACGCGCATGGCGATACCCTCGTCCAGACTGCCGCCCACCCGCAACAGGAGTGCCAAGCGCGGCAGCGGGCCCATCTCGCCCAGCGCAGCCAACGGCGGCAGCCACTGGCCGCCCACCGGCTCGCGCAGTGCCTGGCGTTGGCCCAACAGGGTCCAGAAGCGGGTCGGCCACTGCGCCATCGGCAGGTCGCTGGCGACCGCGGCAAAGGCGCGCATCACCGCCACCAGGGTCTGCTCGGCACGCGCGGCATCGCCGCACTGCAGCTCAGCCACCACCAGGGCGCGGCGCTCGACGCCACGCAGGAACGCCGACAGCGCGCCGGCCGCGGTCGAGGAAACAGGGGCGGGCACAGCCGTCATCGGTCACTCCAAAGGTCTGCCGGCATGATAGCGGCAGCCCATCGGCACCCGTAGGACTTGCGCCCAAAGGCACTTCGTGCTGCAGGTTGTGCACAGCACCACGCCCGCTTCGGGGAAAACTGCGGCATCCAGCTGAATTCACTCTGTTTCAGCAATGTTTCACACTCAAGTTGTTGATTTTGAATGACTTTGAAGTGTGGCGATTTTTTGACCAACCCAAGCGTGAGCTCGTCGCCATCGGCCTCCTGCGTTCCCGTCGACCGGTAACGCACAACGTTATCCACAGAACATGTGGATAAGACTGAATCTCCAATGGACACCGATATTTAGGTGACATTTATGATTCAACGGGGGCTCCCCGGCCGCCTCTGCCCCCTGCCATTCGCGCGCGCATGGCCCGTTACACTGGCCCGATGCTTTCACCCATTCCGACCCTGCAGGTCGCCCTGCCCGTCCCGCTGCCACGCCTGTTCGATTACCTGTCGCCGGAGGGCGATGGCCCCACGGTCGCGGTCGGCTGCCGCCTGAAGGTGCCGTTCGGCAACCGCGAGCTGGTCGGCGTGGTGGTCGGCCACGGCCAGACCGATGACGGCCAGGGACTGCGCCAGGCACTGGCCTGGTGCGACCCGCAACCGCTGCTGCAGGGCGAGCTCTGGCAGAGCCTGCAGTGGCTGGCGCGCTATACCCATGCACCACTGGGCGAGGTGCTGAGCACCGCCCTGCCGGGCCCGCTGCGCCATGGCGACGCCCTGCCCGACACCCATCACTGGGGCTGGCAGCTGACCGCCGAAGGCCGCGCCCAGCGCGAAAAACTGCGCGCCGGCAGCCGCCCCCGGCAACTGGCCGAGCTGCTGGCCGACGCCATCGTGGATGAAGACGTGCTGGGTGAACGCATGGACGACTGGCGCACCGCCGCGCGCAGTCTCGCCAAGCGGCAACTGGCCGAGCGCGTGGCGCTGAGCGTGGCGCCGCAGCACGCGCAGCCGCTGCCCGGCCCTACCCTCAACCCGGACCAGGCCGAGGCCGTGGCGGCGATCAACGCAGTCGAGGGCTTCCAACCGTTCCTTCTGGATGGCGTGACCGGCAGCGGCAAGACCGAGGTCTACCTGCAGGCCATCATCCACTGCCTGGCGCAAGGCAGGCAGGCGCTGGTGCTGGTGCCGGAAATCGGCCTCACCCCGCAGACCCTGGCACGCTTCCGCGGCCGCCTCGGCATCGCCGTGCATGCACTGCATTCGGGATTGAACGACAACGAGCGCGCGCGCGTCTGGGCAGCGGCCTCCCGCGGCGAAGCGCGGGTCATCGTCGGCACCCGCTCGGCCGTGTTCACGCCGTTGCCGCAGGCCGGCCTGCTGATCGTCGACGAGGAACATGACGGCAGCTACAAGCAGCAGGACGGCATCCGCTACCACGCGCGCGATTTCGCCCTGGTGCGGGCCAAGGCGCTGGGCATCCCGGTGCTGCTGGGCAGCGCTACGCCTTCATTGGAAACGCTGCACAACGCCTATGCCGGGCGCTACACCCACCTGCGCCTG
Source organism: Stenotrophomonas maltophilia (assembly GCF_013464915.1). Lineage (GTDB taxonomy): Bacteria > Pseudomonadota > Gammaproteobacteria > Xanthomonadales > Xanthomonadaceae > Stenotrophomonas > Stenotrophomonas maltophilia_AT. Next base: position 140,480 of record NZ_RAVT01000006.1, on the reverse strand, counting down.
AAGCAGCGTGCCGGTGATGCGCGGCCACCACGCGTGCGCATCCTCGATGTGCGCAAGCGGCCATTGCATGACGGCCTGTCGGCCGATGTGCTGGCCGGCATCGCCGAGCACCTGCAGCGCGGCCAGCAGGTGCTGGTGTTCAAGAACCGCCGTGGCTACGCGCCGGTACTGCTGTGCCACGACTGCGGCTGGACCGCACCGTGCAACCGCTGCGATGCGCCGATGACCGTGCATGGCGGTGGCCGTCGCCTGCAGTGCCATCACTGCGGCGCGCGTCAGCCGGCACCGCTGGCATGCCCCGCGTGCGGCAGCCTGGCGCTGCAACCACAGGGCATCGGCACCGAGCGCCTGGAAGAACATCTCACCGCCGCCTTCGCCGATTTCCCGGTGGTGCGCATCGACCGCGGCACCACCTCACGCCGCGATGCACTGGAACAACAGCTGGCGAAACTGGGCGACCGGCCCGGCATCCTGGTCGGCACGCAGATCCTGGCCAAGGGCCACGACCTGCCCAAGCTGACCCTGGTGGTGGTGGTCGGCATTGATGAAGGCCTGTTCTCGGCCGACTTCCGCGCCAGCGAGAAGCTGGCGCAGCAGCTGATCCAGGTGGCGGGCCGTGCGGGCCGCGCACGTGATCCCGGTGAGGTCTGGCTGCAGACCCATCACCCCGGGCATCCGCTGCTGGAAACGTTGGTCAGCGGTGGTTACCACCCGTTCGCACAGGCCGAATTGAACCAGCGCCAGGCCGCCGGATTCCCGCCGTTCGCGCATCTGGCGCTGATGCGCGGCGAAGCCCAGCAGGTGGAGCATGCCAATGCGTTCCTGCTGGCCGCGCGACAGCTGCTGGGCGAGCAGAACGTGGTGGAGGCGTATGGGCCGATGCCGGCGCCGATGCCGCGGCGCGCCGGTTACCAACGCACGCAGCTGCTGCTGTCTGCCGTGCAGCGGCCGCCACTGCATGGGGCGCTTTCGCAACTGGTTCCGCAGCTGTATGCGCTGCCGGAAGCGCGCAAGGTGCGCTGGTCGCTGGATGTGGATCCGACGGATCTGTACTGAGGGGTCAGAGCCCACCCGTCGGGTGGGATCCGACCCTTTGGCTATCGGGGTCGGATCCCTTTTGCAGAAAAGGGCTCTGACCCCGAACACTTTCGCTACGTCAGAGGCGACATCACGCCGCGCTGGTAGGCGGGGCGCTCGCGAAGGCGGGCGTACCATTCAGCCAGGTGCGGCAGCTCCGGGCGCTGGATCGGCAGTTCGAACCACGCGTAGATCTGCGAGCCCAGCGGGATGTCGCCCATCGCGAACGTATCGCCCGACAGCCACGGCTGCCTGGCCAGGGTTGCATCAGCCATCGCAAGATAGTCGCCAGCACGCACGATGGCGGCATTGATCCGCGATTCGTCGCGGTCGGCCGGTGCGGTGCGCATGATGCCCCAGACCAGGTCGCTGTACAGCGGCGCCATCCGCGAGGTGCTCCAGTCCATCCACTTCTCGGCCTGGGCGCGTTCCATCGGGTCTTCAGCGTACAGCGTGCCCAGCGCGTAGCGTGCGCTCAGATAGCGCACGATGGCATTGGACTCCCACAGCGGCAGGCCGTGGTCTTCGATCACCGGCACCAGGCTGTTGGGATTCATCGCCTGGTATTCCGGCGTCTGCGTGCCGCCGTGGCTGCCACCAACTTCGATGGACTCGTACGGCAGGCCGATCTCCTCGGCACACCACAGCACCTTGCGGACGTTGCTGGAATTGCGACGGCCCCAGATCTTCAACATGCGGGTTTTCCTTGCTGGCAATGCGAGCGGCAACGATACGCCTGATCGGGTGGGGGATGTGCGTGCCGGATGCGGGATCTGGCATCTGGGGCTTGCCGGCCAGCGGCCGGCACTACCGGTTCTTTTTGGCCAGCGGCCGGCATTACCGGTTCTTCTTTGGCAGCGCGCGCACGTAGGAGGACTTGCCATCCTTCTTCAGTTCGAACAGGCCGATGGCCGCCAGCAGATCGCTGAGCTTGCCGTAGCCGTAGTTGCGCGGGTCGAACGATGCCTGGTTGCCGATCTGGCTGCCGACCGGACCGAGGTGCGACCAGCCATCCTCGCCCTCGGCCGCGGACACCGCGCGGCGCAGCATCTTCACCAGCCGCGTGTCGCTGCGCATTTCCGCACCGCTCTTGCGCGGGCGCGCATCGTCGTTGGCCACCGGCTCGTTCGATGCCTGTTCGCTCGATGCCTGTTCGGTATCCGGCACGCTGGCATGGGTCTGGCCCAGCGCCTCCAGATAGGTGAACTTCGAGCACGCATTGACGAAGGGTTCCGGCGTTTTCTTCTCGCCGAAGCCATAGACCTTCACGCCGTCGGTCAGCAGGCGCATCACCATCGGGGTGAAGTCGGCATCGCTGGACACAATGGCGAAACCATCGAGGTTGCGCGCGTACAGCAGGTCCATGGCATCGATCACCATCGCCATGTCCGAGGCGTTCTTGCCCTTGCTGTAGGCGAACTGCTGGATCGGGCGGATCGCATATTCGTGCAGCACCGCTTCCCAGCCCTTCAACCGCGGGCTCTTCCAGTTGCCATAGGCGCGGCGCACGTTGGCCACGCCGTAGCGGGCGACTTCGGCCAGGACCTCGTCGATCTTCGAGGCCGGCGCGTTGTCGGCGTCGATCAACAGGGCGATGCGCTTTTCCGGTTCGCTCATGGACTCCTCGCGGGCGGTTGCCTGAACCCGAGTATCGCCGATCCACGCGGGCGCTGACGTGACAGGCGGTCGCCGTGAGAAGATGCCAGGCGCTTCCCCCAATGCCCCCACTGGAGTGAGTCGATGAGTCGTGAGCGCGTTCCCCACCTGGTCGTTGTCGGCGGCGGTTTTGCCGGTCTCTGGGCCACCCGTGCCCTGGCCCGCGAGCGCATGCGCATCACCCTGGTCGACCGCCGCAACCATCATCTGTTCCAGCCGCTGTTGTACCAGGTGGCCACCGCGGGCCTGTCCGCGCCGGATATCGCCGCACCGCTGCGCCACATCCTCGGCCACCAGCGCAACGTGGAAGTCCGCCTGGGCGAAGTGGTGGCCATCGACAAGCAGGCGCGGCAGATCCGCATGGCCGATGGCAGCACGCTGGACTACGACAGCCTGCTGCTGGCCACCGGCGCCACCCACGCCTACTTCGGCAATGACCAATGGGCCGATGACGCGCCCGGCCTGAAGACGCTGGACGATGCCATCGCGCTGCGCCGCAAGCTGCTGCTGGCCTTCGAGCGTGCCGAGGCCGAACCGGACCCGGCAAAGAAGGCGGCGTGGCTGAGTTTCGCCATCGTCGGCGGCGGCCCCACCGGCGTCGAGCTGGCCGGCACCCTGGCCGAAATCGCGCGGCATACGCTGCGCAATGAATTCCGCCACATCGACCCGGCCAGCGCCAAGGTGCGGCTGGTCGAAGCAGGCCCACGCGTGCTGTCCTCGTTCCCGGAAGTACTTTCGCTGAAGGCGCGCCGGCAGCTGGAAAAGCTGGGCGTGGAAGTGCTGACCGGTACCCCGGTGAGCGACATCGACAGCCAGGGTTTCAAGCTCGGCGATCAGTTCGTGCCGGCACGCACCGTGGTGTGGGCCGCCGGCGTGGCCGCCTCACCGCTGGCGCGCACGCTGGAGGTGCCGCTGGACCGCGCCGGACGCGTGCAGGTGCAGCCGGACCTGACCCTGCCCGGTCATCCCGAGCTGTTCGTGGCCGGCGACCTGGCCGCGCTGAACCAGGCCAACGGCAAGCCGGTACCCGGTGTGGCGCCCGCGGCCAAGCAGATGGGCAAGTACGTGGCCGAGGTCATCCGCGCGCGCCTGCACGGCAAGCCCGAACCCGGTCCGTTCAAGTACGCCGACTACGGCAATCTGGCCACCATCGGCCGCATGGCTGCCATCGTGCACCTGGGCCGACTGCAGCTGTCGGGCATCCTCGCCTGGTGGTTCTGGCTGGCCGCGCACGTGTTCTTCCTGATCGGCTTCCGCAACCGCATCGTGGTGCTGCTGAACTGGGCGGTGGCGTACTGGAGCTACCAGCGCAGTGCGCGCATCATCTTTGGTGATGACCAGGACGACCGGCGGCCGAAGCGGTAGGCCCCGGGCCCCGGTGGCCTTCACGCACGGGCTGCTAGCGTAAGCCGGTCGCTCATGGAATGAAGCCGCATGGATCTGCTGAAATGGTTGCCCGCCCTGGTCGCGGCCGCCCTCCTCTCGGGCTGTCCTGCGGGACAGTCGCAGGCGGAAGTCTCCGCCTCCTCGCCAGCGCCCTCTCCGCGCCTGTCACCCGGTACCTACTCGACCGAACGAGGATGGGGACAGCTGCTGCTGCAGGCACGCCCTGGCAGCACGTCGCTGCAGTTCCACCTGGAGACTGAATCCTCCGGCGCCGGATGCAGCCTGGCGGGCACGCTCGGCGACGATCTGCGGTCCGTCGCGGTGGATCCCGCACCCGGCGCAGCGCAATGCCTGCTCACGATGCAACCTACCGCCAAGGGCATCGAGGTCGGTACGCGCACGGCCGATGCCTGCGCCGCCTACTGCGGCAGCAACGGTGGATTCAAGGGCCACTACCTTGCGGTGAGCGACCGTTGCATGACGGACAATATTGCCGCCGCGCTGCGCAAGGCGGCTGCAAAGACCGCGCCATATTCCGCCGCGGGCACCGCCAGCACGCTGGAAGCGCTCCAGGCGTCCTGCGCGGACACCCTTCCATTGAGCACGATCGCCGACATCAGGCTGGCGATCGCTTCGGCCCAGCATGAGGCAGGAAACAATGCGGCCTGTCAGGCCGCACTGTCGCCCTATGCCGAGGACGCCGCGCGCAGCGATGACGAACTTGCAGACGGGATGTCACCGGCTGCAGCGGACGAGTACGTCGGCCTCATCGCATCCGTGCGCGAAGCGCTGAAGATGTGTGGACGCACCGCCAACGGCAAGGAGAACAGCCCATGAGCACCGCACCGCAGGATCGTCCGCAGCTCAGCGATGCGCAGCTGCGCACACTGGCCTACTTCGCCATCGGCGTGGCGTCCGAGGGCAGCAACGCCGGCCGCAACGTGGCCTACCAGCTGTCCTTTGCCGGCAACATCAGCGGCAATGTCATGACGCCGGTGGGCAACAGTGGTTTTTCCATCGGCACGCTGCAGACCGATCTGGGCCAGCACCCGGAGGTGGCGACCCAGCTGGTGGACGCCTATCAGCGCTGGGCGCGCCAGCAGCAGCCCTCGCTGGAGCTTGATGCACGCCAGCGGCAGCAGACGGTTTCCGACCTGCAGCGCGATGGCGACGGCATCAGGGCGCAGAACGGGCGTGCATTGGATGGGACCGTCCGCGGCCATCTGAACACCTTTCTCGCATCCAGCGACGGCGTTGCGTTCGTGCATGCACACGATGTCAGCCAGGTCGACCGACTGCTCCGCCACGGCGATGGCCGCCGGGATCCTGGCGGCGCGATGCAGCAGCTGCGCGGCACGGACCTGTACCAGCATGCGTCGCTGGATGACCAGGCCAAGCTTGCCACCATGCTGATGAAGCTGGAGAACCAGGCAGGGTTGAGCCGCTATCCTGGTGTTCTGCGGTCGATTGCCAGCGGCGATCTGGCCAGCGTGGATGACGTCAAGACACGGATCGACGGCATGCTTCCCAACCGCGTCGTACGCGGCAGGGAACAGCCCGACTACCTGGAAAGCGGCGTGGAGCACGCGCTGAAGGGCACCGAGGTCTTCAACCGGTTGCGAGCCGCAGGGCCAGGCAATCCGATGCGCGATGTGTTCGCCGGTGTCTCCGCCGACCCGCTGGCCAGCCCGGTGACGCTGGCTGCCGATCGCGCACACCCCGAGGCCCTGCATCGCTACGAAGTGGTCAAGACCCTGTTCCTGCAGAACACCGAGGCACCGGCCTACCTCGATGCCCTGCAGCACGGGCGCTCACATGCCTGGGGCCGCCCGCAGGCGGCCGGCAACTCGCCGGCCACCGCCGGCCTGTACGCCTCCGGCGATGATCTGGTGATCTGGAACCGGGACGGTCGCGGCCACGCTTTCATCGATGGCCAGTGGTCCACCGTGCCGCGTGCGGAACTGCATCGCCAGCAGAATGCCGACGGCTCCATCGACCTCAACCGCGCCCCGCGCAACGGGATGCCCGAACAGCTGCTGCACGTCGAACCCGCACAACCGGAGCGACGGCGTGCCGCGCTTTCCGACCCACTGCTGCAACAGGCCGAGGAGGCGGTACGGCGCCTGGAAGACAGCCGGGCCCAGCCTTTCGGCGAGAACGCGCAACGCCTTGCAGCCAGCTCAACCTGCCTGGCCCGCGAGGCCGGGCTGACACGCATCGACCACGTCGTGCTGGGCGCCTCCCCTTCGCAGGACGGCAGGGCGGAAACGCTCTTCGTCGTGCAGGGCGATCCGTCCGACCCGGCCCATCTCAGGGCACAGATGCCGGCCGCGCAGGCATTTGCCACCCCCGTGGACACGTCATTGGCGCAGTTGCAGACGATGAATGACGCACATCGACAGACCGATGCGCGGTCCCGGCAGGAAGAGCTGGATCACCAGAGCACCCTGTCCCAGCAGGCCCGGTCAGTCTGATCCGCGTCCATGCGACGGTCTGGGCGGGCAGTACCCTTCGGCCCGCGCCGTGCCGGCGATCTGCCGTGATGACCAGTGCCGGGTGATCCAGATGGTCAGTGCTGCCGAGCTCAGGTGCCAGCGCAGCATGCCGCGGCGTGGATGGCCGAGGTGGACGCGTGCGATCCAGGAGGCTTCGAGTTCGACATCGGGCACGTTCACCTTCGCATTCACCCCCACGTGGCGCGCCGTGAATCGCCATGGATCCAACGGTACGTGGTGGGCGTAGCTCGCGGCACCGCACACGACGCCGCTCCCCGGGGAATCGACAGGTTGCGGTCGGCCCTCGGTCGCGACCAATCCCAGCAGATACAACAGGCCCGGCAGCAGGGCCAGGAAGGTCAACAGCAGAAGCAGCGCGATCCACGCCCGGCCCGCCGCACGCATCGGTCACTGCACCTTCGGCTTCGGGTACCACAATGCGTTGACGATGACCCAGCGCTGGTCGAAACGGCCCATGTGGAAGTAGTCGACGAACCACGGGGTTTCCAGTCGCACCGAGGCGGCATTGCCGGTCACGTCCAGCACCGTGCAGCGGCGGTCCCATTGCTCCTTCGGGGTCTTCAGCGCGCCCTGCCTGGTCAGTGAGACCAGCTCTTCCTTGGACATCCGGCGCAGGCCAAGTCGTTCATCGGGTGTATCACCGAGGACCGCGCGCTTGGCCAGGTCCGGGTGCAGGGACCGGGCGACGCGCTGCGGGTCGGCCTCCAGCTGGCCGTCGACGTAATCGTGGCAGGTGGCTTCGATGGCCGCGGTGGTGGCCGGGTCGGCGGCGGCGCTTGTGGCTGCGGAAAGGGCGAACAACAGGGCGATCGTGGACATCCGGGTCTCCAGCACTGAGGGCAGGGCGATCATGGCATGTGCAAGCCGCATCCACGCATGGCGTGGATCTACGGCATCAGGCCCATTTCGTCGGCGCCCAGCTGCATGTACATGAACGCAGCGGCTTCTTCAGACATGGGCTGCCCCTGCGGGAAACTGTCCAACCAGACGGTGATGCGCGCATGGTGCCCCATCAGCGCATCCGCCATCTCCTGCTTTTCCACTTCAGTGGCGCGCTCCTGCATTTCGTTGCGAAGCACGTCATCGCCGATCCCCCACTTTTCCGCGAACGGGATCAGATCGACCAGGTCGGGAGGAACCCGGTCACGACGCAGGTGGATCGGTTCGGGCGTGCTCGGGCCATGCGCGGCCAGCTCAGCGGCGCTGCCGATCTGCCCATGCTGCAGTGGCGTTGGCGACGGTGCCTGGGTGCAGGCCAGAAGGGCCACGCAGGCAGTCAACAGCAGTATCCCGCGGTTCTTCATCGGACCGATCCATGTGTCGATGGGTGTGGCGATGATGGCATGGCCCATGCACACCCTCCACGCATGGCGTGGATCTACAGGACCGGTGCCTGCAGCCAGGCCAGCTTGTGCTCGCGCGGCTGCTGCTTGAGCTGCCATTCGGCGCGCGAAGCGGCGGCACGGTCCGGGTATTCGCGCACGGCCAGCACGCGCAGTGGCGGCCGGGCGCGGGTGTAGCGCGCGCCCTTGCCCGCCTGGTGGGCGGCGAAGCGCGCGTTCACGTCGGTGCTGATACCCGCGTAGTAGCTGCCATCACGGCATTCGAGCAGGTACAGGAACCACGGGCGGGGGGACGGGGCCATGGCCGGATTATGCCGTGCTGCACTGCAGCGGATATACTGGCGCCCGAATGCAGGAGAGAGGCGCCGCGCTGGCGCCCGCCGAAGGCGCAGGCTCCCATGATCGCTCAGGCCGGTGGGCTGGAATCCCACCAACCATGCATTCGACTCGCCGAGCTGGAGAGAGGTCACCGGGCATGCCCGGGACGATCCGCCGAAGGGGCACGCGGCCCATGCCGCTGAACTCTCAGGCAAAAGGACAGCGGGAGCGGCACCGGTCATCGTCATCCCGTCATTGCGCAGGCAGTGGCGGTAGTCGCGCATGGCCGGCCCCACCGCGCCCGGAGCCTGCCCCATGCTGCTGTCCATCATCTACCTGATCGCCATTTCCGCTGAAGCCATGACCGGCGCGCTGTCCGCCGGCCGCCGCCGCATGGACCTGTTCGGCGTGGTCATGATCGCCTGCGTCACCGCCCTCGGTGGTGGTTCGCTGCGCGACATCCTGCTCGGCCACTACCCGCTGGGCTGGGTGAAGCATCCGGAGTACCTGGGCTTCACCGTGTGCGCGGCGCTGATCGCTACCTGGGTGGCGCGTTGGATGCACCACTTCCGCCGCACCTTCCTGGTGCTGGACGGGCTGGGCCTGATCGCCTTCACCCTGATCGGATGCTCGATCGCACGCGAGGCCGGCCATGCCACCCCCATCGTGCTGATCGCCGGCATGCTGACCGGTGCGTTCGGCGGCGTGCTGCGCGACATCCTCTGCAACGAAGTGCCGCTGATCTTCCAGAAGGAGCTGTACGCGATCATCGCGCTGCTGACCGGCGCGGCCTACCTGTTGCTGCTGCACTGGGGCGTGGCCGACGCCACCGCGATCCTGTGCTGCCTCGGCGGCGGCTTCGCCCTGCGCCTGCTGGCGATCCACTACCGCTGGGAAATGCCGAAGTTCGTCTATCACGACGAAGTGCATTGATGGTTTGACGGTCGTGCCGGCAGCCGGCCGGCAACACTGCATACGCCCGCAGATTCCAGCAGGTTGCCGGCCAGCGGCCGGCACGACCGATTGCGTTGCATGACCAAGGTCACGCGGCGACGGTTCGCGTAAACCGCTACCATTGGCGCCCCGTCGCACGCGCGACGGCATCCAGCCACGCCGCGCCCGCGGCCCCGCCAGACACTCCCTCCCCGCTGCCCGTGGTGCCGTGAACGCGCCGACGGGCCCGCATGTCCCTGCGTGCGCAGGGCGCAGGATGCCCCATGTCTGTCGCCGAAAATTCCCGCTTCCGCCGTGCCCGCTTGTTGTGGGCGGTGCTGGCCCTTGCCCTCGTCGCCCTTCTGGCGTGGTGGCTGTGGCCCCGGAACGACGCCGGCAGCCGCGACGATGCGCCGGGCAAGACGGTGCCGGTACGCGTGGCGCGCGCCAGTGCCGAGCCGCTGGTGCTGCGCCTGAAGGCGGTCGGTACGGTCACCCCGCTGCACAGCGTGGTGGTGCGCAGCCGCGTGGATGGCGAACTGCTGCGCCTGCACTTCCAGGAAGGGCAGCAGGTGAACGCCGGTGACCTGCTGGCGCAGATCGACCCACGCCCGTATGAAGTGAAGCTGGCGCAGGCCCAGGGCACCCAGCAGCAGAACCTGGCCGAGCTGGAAAACGCCGAACGCCAGCTGCAGCGCTACCGCGAACTGCAGAAGCAGAACTACGTGTCCGGGCAGGAACTGAGCGACCAGCAGAGCAAGGTGCGCCAGCTGCAGGGCCGCCGGCTCAGCGACCAGGCGTCTGTTGATGAAGCACGCCTGCAGCTGCAGTACACCCGCATCACCGCGCCGGTCAGTGGCCGCGTCGGGCTGCGGCGGTTGGACGTGGGCAACCTGGTACGCGCCAGCGATGCCGAAGGCCTGGTGACGCTGGCGCAGACCGCGCCGATCAGCGTGCTGTTCACCGTGCCCGAACCCAAGCTGCCTGCGCTGCTCGACGCCGTGCAGGCGCAACCGGCGCTGGCGGTGGAAACCTGGGACCGCGAAGAACGCCGGCAGCTGGCCCGCGGCTCGTTGTCCAGCCTCGACAACCGCATCGATACCACCACCGGCACGCTGAAGCTGCGTGCGCACTTCGACAACCACGACCTGGCGCTGTTCCCCAACCAGTTCGTCAACGTACGCCTGCAGCTGGGCGAGCAGCCCGCGCTGCTGATTCCCGATGCTGCCGTACAGTTCGGCACCCAGGGCAACTACGTGCATGTCGTCGGCAAGGACAACAAGGCGCAGCGGCGCGTGGTAGTGCTCGGCCCTGCCGATGACGGCCGCGTGGCCGTGCGTTCGGGCTTGGCCGCAGGTGACCAGGTGGTGATCGAAGGCATCGACGGACTGGAAGACGGCACGGCGGTGGAGATCATCAGCGGGGAGGCCGCGACCAGGGCCGGCACATGAACCTCTCGCGTCCGTTCATCCTCAGACCTGTCGCCACCACGCTGCTGATGGTGGCGCTGCTGCTGTCCGGCGTGCTTGCCTATCGCCTGCTGCCGGTGGCCGCGCTGCCACAGGTCGACTACCCGATCATCCAGATCACCACGCTGTACCCCGGTGCCAGCCCGGAACTGACCACGCGCACGATCACTGCGCCGCTGGAGCGTCAGCTCGGGCAGATTCCCGGCCTGAAGCAGTTGTCGTCCACCAGTTCCGGCGGCGCGTCAGTGATCACCCTGCAGTTCGGCCTGGAGGTGTCGCTGGGCGTGGCCGAACAGGACGTGCAGGCCGCGATCAACGCCGCCGGCAGCTTCCTGCCCGGCGACCTGCCGGTGCCGCCGGTGTACCGCAAGGTCAATCCGGCCGATACGCCGATCCTGACCCTGGCGGTGACCTCGCAGGGCCTGTCGCTGCCACAGGTGCATGACCTGGTGGATACGCGCATCGCGCAGCGCCTGGCGCAGCTGCCCGGTGTCGGCCTGGTCAGCCTGGCCGGTGGCCAGCGCCCTGCCGTGCGCATCCAGGTCAATCCGGCGGCACTGGCCGCCAACGGCCTGGGCATGGACCACATCCGCACCGCGATTGCTGCGGCCAACGTCAACCTGCCCAAGGGCAGCTTCGACGGTCCGATCCGCGCGGTGATGCTCGATGCCAACGACCAGATGCGCAGCGTGGCCGAATACCGCGCACTGCTACTGGCCTGGCGCGATGGCGCGCCGCTGCGGCTGGGCGATGTCGCCACCATCACCGATGGTGCCGAGAACCGCCAGCTGGCCGCATGGAGCGGCACCACGCCGGCGGTGCTGGTGAACATCCAGCGCCAGCCCGGCGCCAACGTCATCGCCGTGGTCGAACAGGTGCGCGCGTTGCTGCCGCAGCTGCAGGCCACGCTGCCGGCCGGCGTGCAGATGAACGTGCTGAGCGACCGCACCGAATCGATCCGCGCGTCGGTGCGCGGCGTGCAGAAGGAACTGGTGCTGGCCATCGGCCTGGTGGTGCTGGTCACCTGGGTATTCCTGCGCAACCTGCCGGCCACGCTCATTCCCAGCGTCGCAGTACCACTGTCGCTGATCGGTACCTTCGCGGTGATGCTGCTGGCCGGCTATTCACTCAACAACCTCACGCTGATGGCGCTGACCATCGCTACCGGCTTCGTGGTGGACGATGCCATCGTGATGCTGGAGAACATCGCCCGCCATCTGGAGGAAGGTGAAAGCCCGCGCGATGCAGCGCTGAAAGGCGCAGCCGAGATCGGCTTCACCCTGGTGTCGCTGACCGTCTCGCTGATCGCAGTGCTGATCCCGCTGCTGTTCATGGCCGACCTGGTGGGTGCACTGTTCCATGAGTTCGCGGTGACACTGGCGGTGGCCATCGGCATTTCGCTGCTGGTCTCGCTGACACTGACGCCGATGCTGTGCGCGCGGTTCCTGAAGCCGCACGCGAAGGGGTCAGAGCCCCAAGGGGCTCCGCCCCCGAAGCGCGACGTGTTCGACCGCATCATCGCCCTTTACGACCGACAGCTGCGCTGGGTGCTGCAGCGCCAGCCGCTGATGCTGCTGGCCACCATTGCCACCCTCGCACTGACCGTGGCGCTGTACTTCGCCGTGCCCAAGGGCTTCTTCCCTGTGCAGGATGCCGGCCTGGTGCAGGGCATCAGCGAAGCCCCGCAGGCCATCTCGTTCCAGGCCATGCGCGAGCGACAGCAGGCGTTGGCGGCAGCCATCGAAGCCGACCCGGCGGTGGCCAGCGTGTCCTCGTACATCGGCGTGGACGGCAACAACGCCACGCTCAACACCGGCCGCCTGCTGATCGAGCTGAAACCGCACGGCGACCGCGATGGCGCCGCCGTGGTGATGGCGCGCCTGCAACAGCGCGTGTCGAAGATCCCCGGCATCAGCCTGTACCTGCAGCCGGTGCAGGAGCTGGGCATCGAAGACCGCATCAGCCGCACCCAGTACCAGTTCACCCTGACCACGCCGGATCTTGAAACACTGGAGCGCTGGACCCCGAAGCTGCTGCAGGCGCTGCGCCAGCAGCCGGCACTGCGCGATGTGGCCAGCGACCTGCAGATGCAGGGCCGGCAGGCACGGGTGAACATCGACCGCGATGCCGCCGCACGCCTGGGCGTCAGCGTTGAAGCGGTGGCCGACGCGCTGTACGACGCCTACGGGCAGCGTCAGATCTCCACCATCTTCACCCAGGCCAGCCAGTACCGCGTGGTGCTGGAGGCCGACCCATCGCGGCAACCGGGACCGGAAGCCATCAGTGGCCTGCGCGTGCGCAGCAGCGGCGGACAGACCGTGCCGCTGGGCGCAGTGGCACAGGTGGAACTGGGCCCGGCCGCCCTGCTGCGCAACCATGTCGGCCAGTTCCCGGCCGCCACTCTGTCGTTCAATCTCGCACCGGGCACGTCGCTGGGCGAGGCGATCGATGCCGTGCAGACCGCACGCACGCAGGTCAGCCTGCCCGAAAGCATCGAACTGCGCCTGCAGGGTGCCGCAGCAGCGTTCAGCCGTTCGTTGTCCTCCACGCTGTGGCTGGTCCTGGCCGCGGTGGTGGTGATGTACATCGTGCTGGGCGTGCTCTACGAGAGCTTCATCCATCCGGTCACCATCCTGTCCACCCTGCCCTCGGCCACGGTGGGCGCGCTGGCGGCATTGTGGGTGAGCGGGCGCAGCCTGGACCTGATCGCGGTGATCGGCATCGTGCTGCTGATCGGCCTGGTGAAGAAGAACGCGATCATGATGATCGACTTCGCACTGGACGCGCAGCGTACGCGCGGCATGACCCCGCGCGAGGCGATCCACCAGGCCGCGCTGCTGCGCTTCCGGCCGATCCTGATGACCACGCTGGCCGCGCTGTTCGGTGCCGTGCCGCTGATGCTGGCCAGTGGTTCCGGTGCCGAACTGCGGCAACCGTTGGGCTGGGTGATGGTGGGCGGGTTGCTGGTCAGCCAGGTACTGACCCTGTTCACCACGCCGGTGATCTACCTCGCCTTCGACCGCTTGCAGCGCGGCCGCGCGGCAGCAACCACCGTCGCTGAAGAGGCCAGCGCGTGACCCCTGTGGAGCGCCTGGCGCAGGCCTGCGTGCAGCGGCCTGTGGCCACGATCCTGTTGGCGGTTGCGCTGGTGCTGGCAGGCCTGCTGGCGCTGCGGCTGCTGCCCGTGGCACCGCTGCCACAGGTGGATTACCCGGCCATCGAAGTCAGTGCCAGCCTGCCCGGTGCCTCGCCCGAATCGATGGCGGCCACCGTGGCCACGCCGCTCGAACGTGCGCTCGGCAGCCTGCCCGGCATCTCGCGCATCGATTCGGCCAGCACCCAGGGCCAGACCCAGATCGAACTGAAGTTCGTGCTCGGCCGCGATATCGATGAGGCCGCACGTGAAGTACAGGCCGCGATCAACCTCGCCCGCGGCCAGCTGCCCAGTGGCATGCCGGGCATGCCGCAGTACCGCAAGGTGAACCCTTCGCAGGCACCTGTCCTGGCATTGGCACTGACCTCGGACACCTTGTCGCCCGGGCAGCTGTACGACCTGGCCTCCACCGTGCTGGCGCAGAAACTGTCGCAGGTACCGGGCGTTGGTGAAGTACAGGTCGGTGGCAGCGCACTGCCGGCGGTGCGTGTGTCATTGGATCCAAACGCACTGAACCATGCTGGATTGGCACTGGAGGACGTGGCGGGGGCCATCGCTCGTGCCAACGCAGTGCGCCCGCTGGGTGCGGTGGGCGATGAACGCCAGCAATGGCAGCTGGAAGCACCGCTGCAGCTGCGCCAGGCCACCCAGTACCGCGAGCTGGCGCTGAAGGTCAGCGACGACCGCACGCTGCGACTGGGCGATGTCGCCGCCGTTGCCGATGGGGTGGAGGACCGCTACGCCAGCGGCTTCCACAACGACCGCCCCGCCGTGCTGCTGATCGTCAGCCGCCAGCCCAATGCCAACATCATCGCCACCGTCGATGCCATCCAGGCGCAGCTGCCGCAGTTGCATGCACTGCTGCCCTCCCGCGTTGACATGCGCCTGGTGATGGACCGCTCGCCGGTGATCCGCGCCACGCTGCACGAAGCGGAGATGACGCTGATCCTGGCCATCGTGCTGGTGGTGCTGGTGGTGCTGGGCTTCCTCGGCCACTGGCGTGCGGCGCTGGTGCCCAGCGTGGCGATACCGGTGGTGCTGTTCGGTACGCTGGCGCTGATCGCGCTGATGGGATTCTCGCTCAACACGCTCTCGCTGATGGCACTGATCGTGGCCGCCGTGCTGGTGGTGGACGATGCGATCGTGGTGCTGGAGAACATCGCCCGCCATCGCGAACTCGGGGCGGACCGCTGGCAGGCTGCGGTACGGGGTGCGTCGGAAGTGGGTGCCACGCTGCTGTCGATGAACGTTGCACTGGCCGTGGTGTTCGTCTCCATCCTGTTCCTGGATGACTTCGTCGAACGCCTGTTCCGCGAATTCTCGCTGACTCTGGTAGCGGCGATGACGGTCTCCGTGCTGGTCGCGCTGAGCCTGGTACCGATGCTGTGCGCGCGATTGTTTGTCGATGCCGGGCAGCAGCCGTCACGCTGGCAGCGCGGCAGCAATGCGCTGTTCGAACGTGTGCGCGGCGCTTACCTGCGCACCCTGCAGGCCAGCCTGCGCCGGTTGCGCTGGCCGTTGCTGGCCTTCGTTGCGGTCATCGCGCTCAACGCGTGGCTGTTCCAGCAGGTACCCAAGGGCATCGTGCCCAAGCAGGACACTGCACAGCTGCGTGGTTTCGCCCGCGGTGATGACGGTCTGTCGTTCCAGGCCATGCAACCGAAGATCGACGCGTACCGGAAACTGCTGCTGTCCGATCCCGCCATCGAGGACATCATCGGCTACATCGGTGGCAGCAACGGCGTGAACAACGCCTTCATCATGATCAAGATGAAGCCACTGGCCGAGCGCAAGGTCTCCAGCCAGCAGGTGATCGACCGCCTGCGCGCGCGGCTGCCCAAGCTGCCCGGCGGCAATCTCTATCTGTGGGTGGACCAGGACATCCGCCTGGAGGGCGCCGGCAGCAGCGGCAAGTACGAATTCCAGCTGCTCTCGGCCGATACCGCGCCCCTTCGCGAATGGGCACCGAAGGTCGCCGCCGCACTGCGTGGCCTGCCCGAGCTGGTGGACGTGGAAGCACAGGGCGAAGCAGGCATGCGCCAGGTGGTGCTGGACATCGATCGCGAGGCGGCCGCGCGGCATGGCGTGGACCTGCGCACTGTCGCCAACATGCTCAACAACTCCTTCAGCCAACGCCAGGTTGCCACGCTGTACGACAGCCTCAACCAGTACCGCGTGGTGATGGAGCTGGACCCGAAGCACACGCAGGACCCGGGCACGTTGGCGCGGCTGCAGGTGATCGATGGCGATGGCCAGCGTATTCCGCTGTCGAGCATTGCCAGCTGGCGCTATGGCATGGCACCGGACCGGGTGTACCACAGCGAGCAGTTCGCCTCGATCTGGATAGAGTTCGCGCTGGCACCGGGGGTGGGCCTGGAACACGCCACGCAGGCGATCGATGGCGCGATGGGGAAATTGATGCTGCCACGTTCGGTCCAGGGAAAACTGTCCGGTGAAGCCGGTGGGCTGGATCAGCTTCGTTCGCGCCAGCTGTGGCTGGTGCTGGGCGCCACGCTGGCGGTGTATCTGGTGCTGGGCATCCTGTACGAGAGCTTCCTGCAGCCGCTGGTGATTCTGTCCACCCTGCCGTCGGCCGGCGTCGGCGCGCTGCTGGCGCTGTGGCTGTTCGGCAACGAACTGAACCTGATCGCCCTGCTCGGCCTGTTCCTGCTGGTGGGGGTGGTGATGAAGAACACCATCCTGCTGGTGGACTTCGCGCTGGCCGGGGAGCGGCGCGGGCTGACTGCACCGGACGCGGTGATGGACGCGGCGCGGTTGCGCCTGCGGCCGATCCTGATGACCTCGCTGGCGGCGCTGCTGGGCACGTTGCCGCTGATGCTGGCCAACGGCGAGGGCTGGGAGCTGCGGCAGCCGCTGGGCATCGCGATTGTGGGCGGGCTGCTGGTCAGCCAGTGGCTGACGCTGTACACCACCCCGGCGATGTATCTGGCGTTGGCGAGGTTGCGCACGAGACGGTGAACGGGGCAGCGCCATCCACGCATGGCGTGGATCTACCGGAGAGCCGCATCACCACCCCGGCGATGTACCTGGCGCTGTCGCACATACGCAGCGCCAGGCGCATCGCCGGTGCGGACGGATCGGCCTCCAACTCCGACCGACCCCGATCGCGGCCGCACCCCCGCAGGTGCTGGCCGCCATCCACACACGTGCCGCACTCAGGCGGCTTCCATCAGGCTGCTTCGGACACCTTCACTTCACGACGGGCGCGCACGGCCGCGGCCAGTCGCTCCAGCACCGTCACGGTGGTGTCCCAGTCGATGCAGCCATCGGTGATGCTCTGGCCGTAGACCAGCGGCTGGCCTTCCACCAGTTCCTGGCGGCCACCGACCAGATGGCTCTCGATCATCACACCGACGATGCGCTGTTCACCGTCTTCCAACTGAATGGCGATGTCCTCGATCACCTTCGGCTGGTTGTCCGGGTTCTTCAGGCTGTTGGCATGGCTGGCGTCGATCATCAGGCGGGTCGGCAGCTTGGCCTTGGCCAGCGCCTGGCAGGCCTCGGCGACGCTGCCTGCATCGTAGTTCGGCTGCTTGCCGCCGCGCAGGATCACATGACAATCCGGGTTGCCGGTGGTCGACACGATGGCGGTGCCGCCCTGCTTGGTGACCGACAGGAAGTGATGCGGATTGGAGGCCGCACCCACCGCATCGGCGGCGATCTTCACGTTGCCATCGGTGCCGTTCTTGAAGCCGACCGGGCACGACAGCCCCGAGGCCAGTTCGCGGTGCACCTGGCTTTCGGTGGTGCGCGCACCAATTGCGCCCCAGGCCACCAGATCGGCAATGTACTGCGGCGAGATCACGTCGAGGAACTCGACGCCGGCAGGCAGGCCCAGCTTGTTGATGTCGCGCAGCAGGCCGCGGGCGATGCGCAGGCCCTTGTCGATCCTGAAGCTGCCGTCCAGGTCCGGGTCGTTGATCAGGCCCTTCCAGCCCACCGTGGTGCGCGGCTTCTCGAAGTACACGCGCATGACGATTTCCAGCTCGCCGGCCAGTGCATCACGCAGCGGCTTCAGGCGCTGGGCGTACTCGATGGCGGCGTGCGGGTCGTGGATCGAGCACGGGCCGACCACCACCGCCAGGCGGTCGTCACGGCCATGCAGGATCTGGTGCAGGGCCGCGCGCGAGGCGCTGACGGTGTCGGAGGCTTCATCGTCACAGGGCAGCATCGCCAGCAGCTGGGCAGGCGGTGTCAGCGGTTCGATGGTGCGGATACGCAGGTCGTCGGTGTGCGGGGGCATTGGGGGGAGGTCTCCGGAACGTTGGGGGTCCCCAGCGTGGCGGCATGAAAAAAGCCGCCAGGTTCGCTGGCGGCTTTCGGGAATGCGTCTGAAGCTTTCTTCAGGGTGAGCGCAGTCCTTCCTCCGCCAGTGGCTTCGGAAAGTAATACCAGTAAAAGCTGGTGGGGGCTGCGTTCATGGGATCTATTGATAGCACAGCTTTTGCGCAGTGCAAAATGTTTCATCCGCAACTGGGGGCGCGGTTCAGCGAGTCGCGCGCCTGGGCGATGCATGCGGCACCAGGCACGCGAAGTCGCTCATCGGCCATGCACTTCCACGTCCAGCAGCAGGCCTTCATGGATGTCGGCCCAGCGCTCCAGCACGCGCCCCAGTTCCTGCCGGGCCTCATCCAGCTGCTCGGGATTGAGCAGGGAACGGGCGGTGTAGAGGTCGGACACCAGCCGCCGCAGGAGCGGTTCCGGGATCGCCACCGACGGCCCTTCCGCCTGCGGCAGCTGCAGCGCCGGGGTGTCGCCAAGCGGGCCGTACAGCGTTACCTGGAGCGTGCTCTGCATGATCGACTTCCGTGCGGATGGACAGGGGCAATGCACTGTTTACCGCGTCCGGGTGACAGGCGCATGTGCCATGCGCGTCCAGGGGCGCTGCTGCAGGGCAGCCAGATCGGCCAGGTGCTGCACCATCCCATCGTCCGCGCCGACGGCATTGGTGGTGGCGAAGTATTGATGCCAACCGGTGGCGGCGATGCCTTCCACCAGGGCGTCGGCGTCTTCCCGGCTCGCGCACCTCCAGACAGCGTAGAACTGCTCGCTGCCGCCCTGCACTGCACCCGCGGCAACGCGGCCCATCGCCACCGGCGTGATGCGGGCAGGATCGAACTGCTGCATGCCGGCGCCGATGCGGGCGAAGAAGGCGGTGCGCTGGTCAGGCGGGAGCACTGTCCAGGCAGGGGTGGCGGTGTAGAGCTCGATGAGGATGTGGGACATGGGGTTCTTCCTTGAGGATTCGGGGGTTGCCGGCCGGCGGCCGGCACTACCGCAGCGAGCGCAGCGCGCGCTTGCGGATGTAGGCGTTGGCACCGCCATCGTGTTCACGCTGCCAGCGCGCGCACAGATCGCGCAGCCAGTGCGGCCGGGTCTTGCCGGCATCGTTGAGCCAGTTGCCCACGGAGTCCTGCACGTAGCGCTCCGGGTCGTTGGCCAGTGCTTCCAGCACCGGCAATGCATGTTCCGGGTGCTGCTTGAACAGCGCGATATGGGTCGCCCAGACGCCGCGCGGGCGCAGCGTCTCGCAGGCGAAACGACGTAGATAGGGCGATGCCTGCTGCGTCCATGGCTGCAGGCACTCCAGCGCCTGCAACGGCGCAGCAACGATATCAGCACGCAGCGCCAGCCACGCCCACTCACGCACGCCGAAGTGCGGATCATCGGCGAACGGACGCATCGCCCGCAGCTTGGCCGGCAGCGTTGCGCTGGCATCGCTGCCAATCAGGTAGCAGGCCCAGCCACGCGCGGTATCGGACACATGATCCTGCCATTGCGCAGGATCGCCCTGCCCGCTTTCGCGCAGCAACCGGGCAGCCAGGGCCATGCGATGGGTGATGCCCCTGCCCTCAGCATCGCGCATGCGGTGCAGCGCGGCAGGTTCAAGTGCCGGTGCCACCGCCTGCAGCAGCGCAGCAAAATCCACCGCCAGGCATTCGGCCAGATGGCTGGCGGCGACGCTGCCAGTGTTGAGCGCATTCAATCGCTCGGCCGTCAGGATCCCGCTCATGCCCCGCGACCTGCATCGGTGTGCTGCCAGACCTTGTGCAGCAGTTGCGACAACTGCTGCTGTTCTTCCGCGTCCAGTCCACTGAACAAGCCCCCTATCCATTGCGTGTGCTGGTTGAACAGCGTCTCGGCCAGGCGTTTCCCCTGTGCGGTCAGCACGATCCGCAGGCGCCTGCCGTCTTCGGCGTCACTGCGTCGCTGCAGCAGCCCTTCGCGCTGCAGGCCATCGATCAGGCCGCTGACGGTGGCGCGGGTGACACCTGCGCGCTCGGCCAGTTCATGCGGTGGCAGCGCGCCACCGGCACCGTGCAGCAGGAAAAGCACGATGAAACGCCCTTCACTGAGCCCATGCGGCGCCAGGCGTGTGGCGCAGTCGCGGTCGATGGCCGATGACAGCGACAGCAGCTGGAAGCACAGGCGCAGCTGCGCGAGGCCGGCATGGCCGCGTCGTTGCGCTTCATCCAGCAGGGCGCTGTGCTTGGCTTCCAGCATGGCTCGTTCCAATATGATTAGGCGCCTAATCATATTTCAAAGCACAGGCCTGGCGTCAATATCCAGGTGATATCAGGAAACCGGCCCCAGCAGCAGGCGTGCGATCAGTCCACCGCCATCACGCTGCAGCAGCAGAAGCTCGCCCCCATGCCGTCGTGCGACGTTGGCCGCTACCGCCAGTCCCAGGCCGGTCCCGCCCGTGGCGCGGCTGCGCGAGCTCTCGCTGCGCTGGAAGGGTTGCAGCAGGCGGGCGCGGTCGTCCTCGGCGATGCCCGGGCCGCGGTCCATCACATCCAGCTGCAGGCGATTGCCTGCCATGGCGGCGTGCAGGTCTACCGCACCGGCGTAGCGGTCTGCGTTGTCGATGAGGTTGTCGATTGCCCGCCGTAGCAGGAGCGCGTCGCCCTGCCACGGCAGGTTGTCCGGTCCCTCGCTGGAGATCTCGACGCCGCGCAGCAGGGCACTGTGCACGCATTCCTCCAGCAACGCGGCCAGGTCCAGCGGCCGCAACTGCAGTGGTTGCAGTTCGCCACGTGCGTAATCGAGCACCTGCTCGATCATCGTATCCATGCGTTCGATGTCGGCCACCATCCGCGCGGCCTGTGCCGGCGGTGCGAACTCCGCACGCAGACGCAGGCCGGTCAACGGCGTGCGCAGGTCGTGCGCTACCGCGGCCAGCATGCGCGTCATGTCCTGGGCCTGTTCGCGAAGGCGCTCGCGCCCGCTGCTGATGGCTGCAGCCAGCATCTGTACTTCGCGCGGGCCGTCGTCCGGCAGCGGCGTGCCGTCCTGCAGTTCGACCCGTGCACTGGCCTCGGCCAGCCGCCGCAGCGGCCGGCCCAGGCGGACCGATGCCCAGGCGGCAAAGGGTGCCAACAGCACGGTCCCCGCTACCAGCGCCAGCACGACCTGCCGGCGCCACGCTGCCAGATCGCTGTGGTCGCTGCCCACCACCTGCCATTGACCATCGGCTTGGCGCACCGCCAGTTCGAACGGCGTCCACTGCATTGCGGTCAGCACCGCGACCTGCGCCTGCAACGCGTCCGCACGCGCTCTGGCGTCGAGCACAGCGCCACCTTCGATGACCTTCACATCCGGCGCTTTGCCGCGGCTGCTCCATACCAGCTTCACCTGCTCCAGCGGCTGGCCCAGCTGCGCGGCCACCAAGTGGGTAAGCCAGTCATTGCTGCTGCCCTCGGGCGGTGATGCGCGGGTTTCCAGGTGCAGGCCCAGCCCTGTGGCAGAGCGTTCACCACGCAGCACCTGCATGGCCTGGTCCAGCCGCATGGGGGGCGGTGCGGGTCGTGGCATCCAGCCCACC
Organism: Stenotrophomonas maltophilia; assembly: GCF_013464915.1. GTDB lineage: Bacteria > Pseudomonadota > Gammaproteobacteria > Xanthomonadales > Xanthomonadaceae > Stenotrophomonas > Stenotrophomonas maltophilia_AT. The sequence goes on along the minus strand of NZ_RAVT01000006.1, from coordinate 118,782 downwards.
ACCGCGACGCTGACCAGCGTGGCCAGCAGCAGGCTGGCCAGGGCCACCATCGCGATCCAGCGTGCGGTGGACCAACGAGCCCTCACAGCACGTGGACCTCGGCGCCGAAGCGATAGCCTTCTCCGCGCAGCGTCTGCACAAGCGCCTCCGCGCCGGGAGCCGCCTGGCCCAGCTTGCGGCGCAGCCGGCTGATCGCCAGATCGACGGCGCGGTCGACGCTGTCGCTGTCTTCGCCATGGGTCAACTGCAGCAGCTGCTCCCGTCCCAGCACGCGGCCAGGGCGCTCGGCCAACGCCAGCATCAGGGCGAACTCCCCCCGGCTGAGCGCGAGTTCACGGCCATCGGGAGTGAACAGGCGACGCTGATCGGGCAGCAACCGCCAGCCGGCAAACCGCAGTTCGCTGGCGACCTGGGCGCGCAGTTTGTCCTGCCGGCGCAGCAGGGCACGCACCCGCGCCAGCAGCTCGCGTGGATCGAAGGGCTTGGCCAGATAGTCGTCCGCACCCATTTCCAGGCCGATCACCCGGTCCGGTGCAGTCCCCATCGCCGACAGCATCAGGATCGGGATGGCCCGCGCCTGCAGCCGGCGGCACACCGAAAGGCCATCCTCGCCGGGCATCATCCAGTCCAGGATGATCGCGTCCGGACGCTCGCTCTGCAGCAGCACATCCAATGCCGCAGCATCGGCGGCCACGCGCACCTGGTAACCGTGCAGCAACAGGCAGTCGGCAATGGCATCACGGATGCTGGCATCGTCATCGACAACGATGACCCGGGCAGGAGTGTTCATGCCGCAAGTATCCTGCAGGCGTGTATCAGGACGGTATCAACGCCGATATTCCCGGGATACGCCGATGCGCGCCAATAGGCCTCCACCCCTGTTCTGGAGATCCAACGTGCGCCTGTCCGTTCTGCCCCTGCTTGCCGCTGCATTCCCCGCGCTGGCCGCCCCACAACCTGTACACGTGCTGCCGATGTGGATGCAGGGCAACCATCCGGCGGTGGCCGTCTCACTGAACGGAAGCGCCGAACCGCTGCGCTTCGTGGTCGACAGCGCGGCCGGGGCCACCCTCGTCGACGGTCGGGTTGCCCGCCGCCATGGACTGGAGGATGCCAGCGCGGCCACCACGCATGCGCAGGGAGCCAGCGCCCAGAGCGCGCCGCTGCAGCGCATGCGCACGGCCTCGTGGCGGATTGGCGGATGGCAGCCGCGCGTCAGCGGTGTGCAGGCCGACCTGTCCAATCTGCAGAAGGACGATGAACCCGCCGTCGACGGCCTGATCGGCAACGACCTCACCGGCCGTTGGGATACCCGCTGGGACTTCAGCCGTGGTGAGCTGGCGCTGTGGAAGCCCGGGCAGCTTGGCGTGGAGGGTCGCCAATGCCAGGCCAATGCACTGCCTGATCGGCGCGACGGCCTTGAGCACTTCGCCTTCATTACCGTGAAACTGGGTGACGCGGGAGTGGAAGCCATCGCGGTGGTCGATACCGGCGCCGCGCAGACCGTGCTCAATGCCGAAGCCGCCCGCGCACTGGGCCTGCGCATCGACGGCAGCGATGAGCGCCTGCGGGTGCGGGAGAAAGGCACGCAGGGACTGGGGGGCCAGCCGCAGGCGACGTGGTTGTACACCCTGTCCGGCATGTCCGGCACCGGTTGGCAGCATCCGGCGATGGAAGTCAGGATCAGCGAACTGTCAGTGTTCAGGTCCATCGGGCTGGAGGCTCGTCCTGCATTGATCCTCGGCGCCGACGCCATGGTCGCCAGTCAGGTGGACATCAGCGCCGGCGCCGCCCGGATCTGCCTGCGCCAGCCGGCGGCGACGTGACCCCGGCGGGCCATGACGCGGATGGCGGGCTGGCGTAGCATCGCGCCACGTCCCGCCAGGAGGTCCACGCATGCGCCGTGCTGCCCTGTTGTTGCTGACGCTGTTCCCGCTGGCGGTATTGGCCGCGCCGCCCCCGCTGCCTTCGCCGGCCCGCATCGATGCCGAAGCGCAGCGGTTGATGCAGGCCGCACAGGCGCGCGGCATGGCGCTGGCGGTGATCGACGGCGGCAGGGTGGTGCACGTGGCCGCCTACGGCGAGCGCAACGCCGCAGGCGAACCACTGCGCACCGATACGGTGATGTACGCTGCCTCGCTGACCAAGATGGCATTCGGCCATCTGGTTGCGCAGCTGGCGCAGGAGCGCAGGATCGATCTGGATGCCAGCATCGCCACAGCGCTGGACAAGCCGCTGCCGGACTATCCGCCCGAAACGAAGAAGTACGCCGACTACAGTGTGCTGGCCGATGATGCGCGCTGGCGCCAGCTTACCCCTCGCCTGCTGCTCAACCACGCCAGTGGCTTTGCCAACTTCGGGTTTCTCGAACCGGACGGCCGGCTGAAGTTCCACTTCGATCCGGGCAGTCGCTACGGCTATTCCGGCGAAGGGTTGATCCTGCTGCAGTTCGTGATCGAACGCGGGCGGCTGGGCGAGGATGTGGGCGCGTTGATGCAGCAGCGGGTATTCGACCGCTTCGGCATGACCCGCACCAGCATGATGTGGCGCCAGGACTTCGCCACCAACCTGGCAGACGGCTGGACCATGGACGGCAGCGCCGAGCCGCACGATGAGCGCAGCCGCGTGCGTGCGGCCGGTTCGATGGATACCACCATCGCCGACATGGCCCGCTTCGCTGCCGGCTACGTGCGCGGCGATGGGCTGTCAGGGGCGATGCGCAAGGAACTGGTGCGGCCGCAGCTGGCGATCACCACCGCCAGCCAGTTCCCCACCCTGCAGCCGGAGCTGCCGAAGGCGCAGCAGCGCAAGGACCTGGCGGCGGGTCTGGGCGTGGTGACGTTCCGTGGCCCGCAAGGCGCGGGCTTCTACAAGGGCGGCCACGATGATGCGGTGGGCAACACGCTGGTGTGCGTGGAGCGGCAACAGCGCTGCGTGGTGATCCTGGGCAACGATGTGCGCGCCGAAGCGACGTTCCCAGCGCTGGTGGCCTTCGTGCTGGGCGACACCGGCGTGCCATGGCAGTGGGAGTACGGCGCGACGAAGGCATTCGTCGAGTGAGGGGGGCGATGTCGGCCGCGTGGCGAGCGCGGCGGGATGGGAGCATCCACGCATGGCGTGGATCTACTTCGGCATCGGCTACTGCGTGGATGGCATTTCCTCAGCGCGCCTGCTCGAAGAACATCAGGTACACCAGCCTGCCATTCTCCGGCCGGTCGCCGAAGGCGGGGCCAGCGGTATGCCAGAACCACGGGCGCAGCAGCACCAGGCGGTTGAAGCGCATCGGGATGCGCATGGTCATCTCCCACTGGCTGTCGTCGACGCTGTCGCGCTCGATGATGTCGCGATGCATGTCGCCGCCGTTGGCGTAGCCCAGCGCAGCCAGCTCGTGGGGGTTCAGCGCCATGCGCTCGGTGTTGGTGCGGCGATGACGGAAGAACTCGGTACCGCCTTCGCAGTGCTCCGGAGCGCTGAGGTAGAGGATGCCGGACCAGTGCGAATGATCGGTGTGCACCTTGGCGCGACCGACATCGCTGGCCAGGGTCAGCCGGAACTTGCCGTGCGACTGCAGCGGATTGACCGGCCGCAGCGGCTCGTTGACCAACCGTGATGCGGCCTCGGACAGGCCATCCAGCTCCAGCCGTTCGAGCGAATTGCGGCCGGGGAACGCGCCCTCCTGTGCCGGGTAGGTCAGGCCCAGGCCGGCCTGGCGCAGGCCGTGCGCATCGGCCGGAGAGAGGAAGTCGTCGACGACGATGAACGAGGTAGGCATGGTCGCCGAGCGTAGCGACGCGGCGCCATGGCGGCAACCGGGCAACAAAAAACCCCGCCTCGCGGCGGGGTTCTTCTTTGCATCGGGAGACGCGCCGACCAGGGCCGGCAACGTCCGACGCGGGCGTGGACCTTAGAAGTCCATGCCGCCCATGCCACCCATGCCACCCATGCCACCGGCGCCACCCATGGCCGGCTCGTCCTTCTTCGGAGCTTCGGCAACCATGGCTTCGGTGGTGATCATCAGGCCAGCGATCGAAGCCGCGTTCTGCAGCGCCGAACGGGTCACCTTGGTCGGGTCCAGGATGCCGAACTGCAGCATGTCGCCGAACTCGCCGGTGGCGGCGTTGTAGCCGAAGCTGCCGGTGCCTTCCTTGACCTTGTTGATGATGACCGACGGCTCTTCACCGGCGTTGGCAACGATTTCGCGCAGCGGGGCTTCCATCGCGCGCAGGGCGATCTGGATGCCGTGGTTCTGGTCTTCGTTGGCACCCTTCAGGCCGGCCAGTGCGGTGACCGCACGGACCAGGGCAACGCCGCCGCCCGGGACCACGCCTTCTTCAACGGCTGCACGGGTGGCGTGCAGGGCGTCGTCGACGCGGTCCTTCTTTTCCTTCATTTCGATTTCGGTCGAAGCACCGACCTTGATCACGGCAACGCCGCCGGCCAGCTTGGCCACGCGTTCCTGCAGCTTCTCGCGGTCGTAATCGGAGGAGGTGTCCTGGATCTGGGTCTTGATCTGGCCGACGCGTGCGTCGACGGCAGCCTTGTCACCCACGCCATCGATGATGGTGGTGTTTTCCTTGGAAACCTGCACCTTCTTGGCGCGGCCCAGGTCCTTGATGGTGGCCTTTTCCAGCGACAGGCCCACTTCTTCGGAGATCACGGTGCCGCCGGTCAGCACGGCCATGTCTTCCAGCATCGCCTTGCGACGGTCGCCGAAGCCCGGTGCCTTGACGGCCACGACCTTGACGATGCCACGGATGGTGTTGACGACCAGGGTGGCCAGCGCTTCGCCTTCGACTTCCTCGGCAACGATCAGCAGCGGCTTGCCGGCCTTGGCGACGCCTTCCAGCACCGGCAGCAGGTCACGGACGTTGGAGATCTTCTTGTCGTGCAGCAGGATGAACGGGTCATCCAGGTCAGCGGTCTGCGACTGCTGGTTGTTGATGAAGTACGGGGACAGGTAGCCGCGGTCGAACTGCATGCCCTTGACCACGTCCAGCTCGTTGTCCAGGCCCGAGCCTTCTTCAACGGTGATCACGCCTTCCTTGCCGACTTCCTTCATCGCGTCGGCGATGATCTGGCCGATCGACTCGTCCGAGTTGGCCGAGATGGTGCCGACCTGGGCAATCGCCTTGTCGTCGGCGGTCGGCTTGGAGATGCTCTTCAGCTCGGCAACAGCGGCCACGACGGCCTTGTCGATACCGCGCTTGAGGTCCATCGGGTTCATGCCGGCGGCCACAGCCTTGGCGCCTTCGCGGATCAGGGCCTGGGCCAGCACGGTGGCGGTGGTGGTGCCGTCGCCAGCGTCGTCGTTGGTGCGGGAAGCGACTTCCTTCACCATCTGTGCGCCCATGTTCTCGAACTTGTCAGCCAGTTCGATTTCCTTGGCGACGGAGACGCCGTCCTTGGTGATGGTCGGGGCGCCGAAGCTCTTTTCCAGCACGACGTTGCGGCCCTTCGGGCCCAGGGTGGCCTTGACGGCATTGGCGAGAACGTTGACGCCGCGCACCATGCGCGAACGGGCGTCTTCACCGAAACGAATATCCTTGGCAGCCATTGCAGTTACCTCATTGGTAGCGCCGGGCCATGCCCGGCGGCTGGGTGTTTGGAATCAGGGGATGAAGCAGGTCGCGCCGAGGCTCAGCCGATGATGGCGAGCACGTCGTCTTCGCGCAGGACCTTGTACTCGACGCCTTCGCTCTTGTACGAGCTGCCGGCGTACTGGCCGTAGATGACCTTGTCGCCGACCTTCAGCGACGGCGCACGCACGCTGCCGTTGTCCAGCGGCTTGCCCGGGCCGACGGCCACGACTTCACCCTTGGTGGACTTTTCCTTGGCCGAATCCGGAATGACGATGCCGCCGGCGGAGATTTCGTCGGCTTCGATCGGCTTGACCACAACGCGGTCGTGCAGCGGCTTGATGCTCATGAGAGACCTCTTAAGTTATTGATTGGTCTGAAAAAGTCTGGCGATGTTAGCACTCACCCCAGGTGACTGCCAGCATCGCTCGCGAAAAAGCCCGATGAATCGGGAGCAGGACAGAGATGGAGCTGCCCCCGGGCCTTTCAAGGCCGTCTGCGGAAAAAATTTCCGCGCGGCCAGGCCCGCACAGTGCGTCCCTGCATGAAGACGTTCAGCCCGGTGAAACGCATCCATTCGCTCCTCGGCGCCCTCGACTTTTGGTGATCCGCGTCGCACTGTCAGATATCTGACGTTCATTTACGACAAAGTGTCACTGGATCGGCCTTAGGCTCGGCCGCGCATTCCCAATCACAAGGAGTTGTCGATGCGATTGCTGTCCCCGCTTGCCGCCGCCTGCCTGCTGGCGCTGGCCGCCGCGCCGGCCCAGGCCGAGGTCTTCATCAACGAACTGCACTACGACGACAGCACCGCCGCCGGTGACGTCGGCGAAGCGATCGAGGTCGTAGCCACCGCCGGCGAGGACCTGTCCGGCTATCGGCTTTACCTCTACAACGGCAGCAATCCTTCGGCCGCCACGGTCTACGCCAACAACCCGGTCCCGGCCGGCACCGCTGCAGGCTGCGGCAGCGCCAGCATCGCCGTGGTCAACTATCCGACCAACGGCATCCAGAACGGCCCGAACGACGGCATCGCGCTGGTCGATGCCAGCGGCAAGGTGGTCCAGTTCCTCAGCTACGAGGGCGCCATCACCGCCTCCGGCGGCCCTGCCGCCGGCATGACCAGCCAGAACATTCCGGTGGCCGAGACCAACAGCACGGCGCCGGGCACCTCACTGCAGCTGACCGGCAGCGGCAGCCAGTACGCCCACTTCACCTGGGCCGAGTCGGCCAGGCAGACCTTCGGCAGCTGCAACAACGGCCAGACCTTCAGCGGGGGCGGCACCCCGGGCCCGAACACGCCGCCGTCGGTGTCCACCACCACCCCGGCGCAGGGCAGCAGCACCTTCCCGGCCGCGGCCGATCTGGAAGTGGTGTTCAGCGAGACGGTGAACCTGGCCAGTGGCGCCTTCGCACTGAGCTGCGGCACCTCCGGCAGCGTGCCGCTCACGTTCCCCGCCAGCGGCCGCAGCGTGAAGCTGTCCACCAACACCGCGCTGGTGGCCGGTGAGGCCTGTCGCTTCGACATCCGCGCCGCGCGCATCACCGACCTGCAGGGCGCGCATCCGGCGGCCGACAGCCGCATCGCGTTCACCGTGGCCAGCACCGGCGGCAATCCGGACCCGGGCAACCCGGGCGTGCCGGCCGGCTACTACTCCAAGGTGAACACCTCCAGCCCGAGCCAGCTGCGCTGCTCGCTGCACGCCACCATCAAGGGCCACACCGCCTATCCGTACAGCGGCTCGGGCACCAGCACCTGGACCATCCTGGAGATTGCCGACGAGGACCCGAACAACCCGAACCGCATCCTCGACGCGTATCGCAACCGCAGCTACGCCAAGGTGACCGATCGCGCCGGCAGCGGCAGTGGCTTGAAGTACAACCGCGAACACACCTGGCCGAACTCGCTGGGCTTCGCCAGCACCACCGGTGACAAGGGCCTGCCGTACGCGCCGTACACCGACACCCACATGCTGTACCTGACCGATGCACAGTGGAACGCCGACCGTGGCAACAAGCCGTTCGCCAAGTGCGATGCCAACTGCGGCGAGCGCGCCACCGAGGCCAACAACGGCCAGGGCGGGGGCAGCGGTGGCTATCCGGGCAACTCCAACTGGGTGCGCACGCCGGACGGCAACACCGGCACGTTCGAGGTGTGGGGCAAGCGCAAGGGCGACATGGCGCGTGCGGTGATGTACATGGCTATCCGCTACGAGGGCGGCAAGGATGCGGCCACCGGCCAGTCCGAGCCGGACCTGGAGCTGACCGACGACCGCAGCAGGATCGTCAAGACCAGCAGTTCGCCGGCCTACATGGGCCTGCTGTCCACGCTGATCGACTGGCACCTGTCCGACCCGCCGGATGATGCCGAGCGTGCGCGCAACGACGTGATCTACAGCTTCCAGGGCAACCGCAATCCGTTCATCGACCACCCCGAGTGGGCGACCCCGGGCCTGTTCACCTCGGCCAAGCCGGCTACCTGCCAGCTGGCCAACTGACCGCGCAACGCAGCGGTCCACTGCCGCCGCCGGGCCCWGACCCGGCGGCGGCCCTATACTCGACGGCCATGTCGACCGTCGATCCCGTCCTGCTGCTGTTGACCACCTGCCCGGACCGGGCCAGTGCCGAGCGCATCGCGCACGCGCTGGTCGGCGAGCGCCTGGCCGCGTGCGTGACCCGCCTCGATGGCGCGCAGTCGACCTACCGCTGGCAGGGCGAGGTGACCACCGACGCCGAGCTGCAGCTGCTGGTGAAAACCACCGCGAGTCGCGTCGATGTCGCGATTGCCCGGATCGTCGAACTGCATCCGTATGAACTCCCGGAGTGCATTGCGGTCGAAACCCGGGCCGGCCTGCCGGCGTATCTGGATTGGATCCGGGCACAGACCCGGGAGGACACTGATTGAAGACTCTGTTTGCGCGTGGCGCCGCCCTGTGCGCCCTGTTGTGGCTCTCGCTGCCAGCCTTGGCACTGGATGAGAAGGACCTGCTGCCGGTGGACCAGGCGTTCGCGCTGACCGCCACCGCTCCCGAACGTGGCCAGGTGCAGCTGCAGTTCAAGATCGCACCGGGCTATTACCTGTATCGCCACCGCACCAGCGTCAAGGCCGACCCGGCCTTCAATGCCGGCGCGTTGCAGATGCCCAGGGGCGACAAGCACCACGACGATTTCTTCGGCGAAGTCGAAACCTATCGCGAGCGTCTGCAGGCCACCCTGCCTGGCACGCCGACCGAGGCCGCCGGCACCATCAGCCTGGAAGTGCGTTACCAGGGCTGCGCCGACGCCGGTGTCTGCTACCCACCGCAGAAGCGCGTGGTGCAGGTCACCCTGCCCGGCGGCGGTGCACAGGCGGCGGCCCCGGCCGCGCGCGCCGGTGCGGCCAGTCCGTTCAACAATCCACTGGCCGGTGCCGGCAACAGCGGTGGCCTGCGCCTGCCGGGTGCGGCCAGCAACAGCCAGGCACTGCCACTTCCGTCCGAGCAGGCATTCGGCTTCGATGCCATCGCCAGCGACGGCAACACCCTGCTGCTGCGCTTCAGCCCGGCGCCGGGCTACTACCTGTATCGCGACCGCACCTCGCTGAAGCTGGAAGGCAGCACCGGCGCGCAGGCCGGCACGCCGCGCTGGCCGGCTGCGCAGTCGCATCGTGATGAGCACTTCGGTGATGTATCGGTCTACTTCAACCAGGTGGAAGTACCGCTGCCGCTGCGCCGCTCCATTGCCGACGCGGTCGACAGCACCCTGGTGGTGACCTTCCAGGGCTGCCAGACCGATGGCATCTGCTACCCGCCGATGACGCGCCGGGTGAAGCTGTCGATCCCGGCCGGCAAGGTCAGCGCCAGCGCCGACCAGGCACCGCCGCGCAGCGAGGTGATCAGCCCGCTGCCCGGTACCGCCGGTGCGTCGCGCGAAGCCGCCAATGGTGCGCCGCTGCGCCTGCTGCCAACGGTGCCCAACACGGACGCCGCCACCCCGGTCGTCGCAGGTGCCGGAAACGGCAATGAATCCGCCGCCGATGCGCGCGGTGACAACGCGCTCCGCACGCGTCCGCCGGCGACCACGCCGAATCCGGACAGGTCATTCGTGTGGGTGCTGCTGCTGGCCCTGGCCGGCGGCCTGGTGCTGAACCTGATGCCGTGCGTGCTGCCGATCCTGTCGCTGAAGGTACTTAGCCTGGCGCAGAGTGGCGAAAGCCCGCAGCGCGCACGCAGCCACGCGCTCTGGTACACGCTGGGCGTGCTGGTCGCGTTCGCGGTGATCGGTGCGTTGATGGTCGGCCTGCGCGCGATCGGCAACGCCGTCGGCATCGGCTTCCAGCTGCAGCATCCGGGCGTGGTGGCGGCACTGGCCTACATCATGTTCGCGGTGGGCCTGAGCCTGTCCGGTGTGTTCACCCTCGGCGGTGGCATCGGCAACCTCGGCCAGTCGCTGGCCAGCCGCAGCGGCCCGGCCGGTGACTTCTTCACCGGTGCGCTGGCCTGCGTGGTCGGCAGTGCCTGCGTCGGCCCGTTCATGGGTGGCGCGATCGCCTACGCGTTCATTGCCCCGCCGCTGAAGGCGATGACCGTGTTCCTGTTCCTCGGCCTGGGCCTGGCGCTGCCGTTCCTGCTGATCGGCTTCGTGCCGGCGCTGGCGCGCCGCCTGCCCAAGCCGGGCCCGTGGATGGAAACGCTCAAGCACGTGCTGGCCTTCCCGATGTACGCCACCGCACTGTGGCTGCTGTGGGTGCTGGGCAAGCAGCGTGGCGTGGACGGCATGGCGCTGGTGCTGGGTGGCCTGCTGCTGTTCGCCTTCGGCCTGTGGCTGTTCGAGCGCAACCGCTGGACCGGCTCGCGCGCGGTGACCCTGCTCGGCGTACTGCTGGCGATCGGTGCATTGGTACCGGCCTGGGGCGTGACCCAGCTGGCACCGCCGGCTCGCGCCGCACAGGCGGCCAGCGACAACGTGGTGGAGTACTCGCCGCAGCTGCTGGACCGCCTGCGCGCCGACAACCGCGTGGTGTTCGTCAACATGACCGCCGACTGGTGCGTGAGCTGCAAGGCCAACGAGCGCGCCGTGCTGTCGCGCCCGGAGTTCAAGGATCTGCTCAAGCGCACCAACGCGGTGTACATGCGCGGTGACTACACCAACGTCGATCCGCAGATCACCACGTTCCTGGAAGAACACAAGGCCGTCGGCGTGCCGCTGTACGTGGTGTACGGCCCCGGCGCGCCGCCGACGGTGCTGCCGACCCTGTTGACCCAGGCGGTGGTCGAGGAAGCGCTGCTGCGCACCGCACGATGAAGTGGCAACGGCCAGCGCTGCTGTGGACAGCGGTGCTGGCCGCCGGCCTTGGCCTGTGGGCCGGCCATCGATTGGCACCGGCGCCAATGGCGCCTGAGGCCATGCCGGCGGCGCCTGCCGTTGCGGCTGCGGCGCCGGTCCTGCAGGTTGGCGACGGCCTGCCCGCGTTGTCGCTGCCCGATCTTGAAGGCCAACCGCTGGACCTGCGCCAGCGCTTCGCCGGCCGCCCGCTGCTGGTCAATGTCTGGGCCAGCTGGTGCGCCCCGTGCGTGGAAGAGATGCCGGAGCTTGCCCGCTTCGCCCATGCGCAGGGCGACAACGGTGTGCAGGTGCTGGGCCTGGCACTGGATAGCCCGGAAGACGTGCGCCGTTTCCTGCAACAGGTGCCGGTGGATTACCCGATCGTGATCGAAACCCCGGGGCCACGCGACGCGAGCGTGCAGCTGGGCAACGCACAGGGCCTGCTGCCCTACAGCGTGCTGTTCGATGCGCAGGGGCGGATGGTCAAAGCGAAGCTGGGGCCGTTCGCCCACGGCGAGATCGAACGCTGGGTGAAGTGAGGGTGTTTTTTGCAGGTCTTGCAGCCCTGCACCTTGCTCAATGCAACGGCAACAGCCAAAGCCAAAGCCAAAGCGGGCATTCCGTGGGATGGCGGGGCACTGTGGGTGGTCAGGACACGCCGTAAACCCATCCATGGGGGCTCGATGGCGCCATCCATGGCGCCAACGGTCCTGACCACCCACACCGCCCCACCCCCGACAGATCCCCGCGGCGGCTGTTGGTGGGTGCCGACCGTTGGTCGGCACATCTGTCAGATATCGATATTCAGAACGGAATCAGACCCCGTGCCGACCAACGGTCGGCACCCACCAAAGCAGAACGCCGTTCCGACAGATCGCGGAAAACTGTCGAAGGCGGGGTGGGTCCGGTTGAGGGGGCGTGAGCCGCATGGATGCGGCGACCGAGCTTACATGGACGTACTTGCAGCGTCCCCCTCAACCGGACCCACCCCGCCAACCCACGGAAAGCCAGCTTTTGACGTTGACGTTGCTCCGGCTTGTAGCGGGTGCAGGGCTGCAAAGCCCTGCAACAAAACCCTTCTTGACCGTAGCCCGTCCGCCACGGAGAATTCCGCGACTAATTCTCATTTGCTGTTGCGCAGGATGCGGGCGGCAGCCTTCCGGGCCCTCCTCCTCCGATGTTCAAGAACGTCCTGTTCCAACTGCACTGGCTGCTGGGCATCACTGCCGGTGCCGTACTGGCCGTGATGGGCCTCAGCGGCGCCGTGCTGTCCTTCGAGGACGAACTGCTGCGTGCCGCCAACCCCGGCTTCGCGGAGATCGCCGAACACCATTCCGAAGGCCAGCACCCGCTGGCGCTCACTGAACTGGTGCCGCTGCTGCAGGCCGGAAGCGAGCGACCACTGCAACGCCTGCGCATTGATGCCACCGGACAGCGACCGTCAGTGGCACGGTTCGCCGGCGGCAAAGAGCACTGGGTGTACTTCGACCCGTACAGCGGTGAACGCTTCAGCGCGCTGCGCGGGCAGGCCTTCTTCGATTTCGTCGAAGACCTGCATCGCCACCTCGCCGCGGGCGAGCGCGGCAAATGGATCACCGGCAGCTGTGCGATCGCCCTGCTGTTCTTCACCCTCTCGGGCCTGTACCTGCGCTGGCCGCGGCGCTGGTGGCACTGGCGCAGCTGGTTGGCGGTGGAATGGAAGCGCAGCGGCCGCGGTTTCCTGTGGAGCCTGCACTCGGTGGTCGGCACCTGGGTGCTGTTGATCTACCTGATGAGTGCACTGACCGGCCTGTGGTGGTCATTCGACTGGTACCGCAGCGCCGCCAACACCCTGCTGGGCGTCGCGCCGGCGGCCAAGCACAAGGTCGCCACCGATGCGGCGCTGGACCTGCGCCGCATCGAAACCACCTTGTATGCGCTGCCCGGCGTGCGCACCGGTTTCATCGACCTGCGCCTGCCGGAAAAGCCCGGCCAGGCACTCAACGTGCGGGTGATGGCCGGTGATCCGTCACAGCGCGGCGGCCAGCATGACCGTGCACACGATCTGCTGCAGCTGGATCCGGCCAGCGGGGCAATCCTCGATTCGCGCCCCTACGCGCGCCAGGGCACTGGCGCGCAGCTGGCCACCAGCGTGTTCGCGTTGCACTCGGGCAGCTACTTCGGCATACCCGGGCGCGTGGTGGTGATGCTCAGCAGCCTGGGCATGGGCCTGTTCTTCATCACCGGCTGGATGCTGTACCTGGACCGTCGCCGCAGCCAGCGCGCCGCGCGCGGGCTGCGCCAGTCGCTACCGGTTGCCGCCGCCGATGATGGCCGCGTACCTTGGCTGGTCGTGCATGCCAGCCAGAGCGGGCTGGGTGAACAGCTTGCCTGGCGTGCCGCCGCGCAGCTGCAGGCCGCTGGCCATGCCGTGCAGGTACTGCCATTGGCCCGGGTCGAGGCCACGCAGCTCGCGCGCACTGCGCAGGCTTTGTTCGTGCTGAGCACCTTTGGCGATGGCGAACCTCCGGATGCGGCGCGGGGCGCTGCGCGACGGCTGCTGGCACACGCGCCCGATCTGTCGGGCCTGCAGTTCGGCCTGCTCGCCCTGGGTGACCGCCAGTACCCCCACTACTGCGGCTTTGGCCGCCAGTTCGATGGCTGGTTGCTGGGCAACGGTGCGCGTGCGCTGTTCGAGCGCATCGATGTCGATGCCGCCGCGGTACCGGCGCTGCGCCAGTGGCAGCAACAGCTGGGCGCGCTGACCGGAATCGCCACCGATGACAGCGCGCTGCCGGCCGCCACGCAGATGCACGAGTGGCGCCTGCTCGGCCGCGACCGCCTCAATCCAGGCAGCATCGGCGGTGCGATCTGGCGCATCCGTCTTGCTGCACCGGCCGAGGTGCAGTGGCAGGCAGGCGACATCCTGCATATCGCGCCCCGCCACAACGCGCGGCACGCTGGTGCGGTGCTGAAGGCACATGGGCTGGATCCCCTGCAGCCGCTGCTGATCGACGGCCAGCCGCGCACGCTGTTGGCGCTGGCCAGCGAGCGCGAGCTGCCCGATGCCGATGCTGCGCTGGCGGTGCAGGATGCGTGCCTCTGGCTGGCAGGGCTGCCGCTGCTGCCGGGGCGCGAGTACTCCATCGCCTCCTGTACGGATGACGGTGCGGTCGAACTGGTGGTGCGGCTGGTCCATGACGAAGCCGGACGCACCGGCCTGGGCTCGGGCTGGCTGTCAGTGCATGCACCGATAGGCGCCAGCATCGCCTCCCGCGTGCACCGCAATCCCGGTTTCCATCGAGTGACCGGTGCACCCATGGTATTGATCGGCAACGGCACCGGCATCGCCGGCCTGCGCAGCCTGCTGCGCGAAGCCGCCCGTGCGGGAGAGCACGGGCACTGGCTGCTGTTTGGTGAACGCCAGCGTGCGCACGATTTCCTGTTTGCCGACGAGATCGAGGCCTGGCAGGCCAACGGTCATCTTGCGCGGGTGGACCTGGCGTTCTCGCGCGATGGCGACGGTGGCTATGTACAGGATCGCCTGCGTGCGGCGGCCGATGCCCTGCGCGGCTGGATGCAGCGCGGTGCAGTCATCCACGTCTGCGGTTCGCTGCTGGGCATGGCCGAAGGCGTGGACCAGGTGCTGCGCGAAGCGCTGGGCGATCAGGCAGTGGAGACGCTGTTGGAAAGCGGGCGCTACCGGCGCGACGTGTATTGAGCCACAAGGGTAGTGCCGGCCGCTGGCCGGCATGATCATGGACGGTGCCGACCAGCGGCCGGCACTACCGGAACAGAATCAGGCCGCAGCGCGCGCCCGTGGCATTGGCTGCAAACGGAACGCGCCCACGGCTTCTGCCAAGGCATGCACCTGCGCCTGCATCTGCGCGGTGGAGGCACCGGCTTCTTCCACCAGGCTGGCGTTGCGCTGGGTACTGGCTTCCATCTGCACGATGGTCTGGTTCACCTGCGCGATGCCGGCATGCTGGTCCTGCGATGCACTGCGGATACCGGCCAGCAGCTCGGCCAGCTGCTGCACGCTGCCAACGATCTCGCCCATGGTGGTGCCCGCCTGCTCGGCCTGCTGGTTGCCTTGGCCGACACGCACCACCGAATCCGCGATCAATCCCTTGATCTGCTTCGCCGCCTCGGCACTGCGCTGGGCCAGCAGGCGTACTTCTGCCGCCACCACGGCAAAGCTGCGGCCCTGCTCGCCCGCGCGTGCCGCCTCCACGGCCGCGTTGAGCGCAAGGATGTTGGTCTGGAAAGCGATGCCATCAATCAGCTGGGTGATATCGCCGATACGGCGTGATGCCTCGCTGATGCCATGCATGGTCGCCACCACCTGGCCGACCGCCTCTCCGCCGCGCTGCGCCACCGCTGCGGCCCCCTTGACCAGCGCGTCGGCACGCCCGGCGGCATCCGCGTTGCGACCCACGGTGTCGGTCAGCTCATGCATCGATGCGGCAGTCTCTTCCAGGTTGGCCGCCTGTTGTTCGGTACGCTGCGAGAGGTCGTGATGGCCGGCAACGATCTCGCCAACACCGGTATCGAGGCTGGAAGTGGCGTGCTGGATGCGGGTGACGATGCGGCCGAGCTGCGCGACGGTGGCGTTGGCATCGTCGCGCATGCGCGCGAACACCCCCTGCAGTTCTCCCTCCATGCGCACGCTGAGGTCACCGCGGGCCAGCGCAGCCAGCAGCGCCTGCAGGTCGCCAAGATTGGTTTCAAACGTGGCCAGCAGGCGGTTGATGCTGGTCGACAACGTACGCACGAAACCCTGCTTGCCCTCCAGCGCGATGCGCCCGTGCAGGTCACCGTGGGCGGCGGCGTCGACCAGCGCGGCCACTTCGGTTTCCAACAGGGTTTCCAACGCACGGCTACGCCATTCCACCGCCACGCCAAGGAACTGACCTTCGTCGATGATGGCGTTGGCGATCAGCTGGTAGCGTACGCCGGCATGGCCGATCTCGCGCTCCTCGCGCTGGCGCACGCTGGCCAGGCTGCCCAGTGCGGGGTGCAGCTGCACCGCATCGATGCCCACCAGGTCTTCGATCTGGCGTTCGAGCTGCAGCAGCAGTGCCGGGTTGGCGTAGGCGACCTGCCCTTCCGCATCGATCACCATCAGGCCGGTCTGCGCGCTGTCCAATGCCTGGCGCACGCGGGTGTTGCCGCGCGCCACCGCGCGCTCGGTCTCGATGCGCGCGCGCAGGCGCTGCTGCATGTCGACCAGCCGCTGGGCCAGCTGGCCGATCTCATCGTTGGCGTTGTAGACGCGCAGGGTGGTGTCCAGCCGATCGTCGGCGATGTCGCTGGCGAAACGCAGGGTGTCCCGGATCGGCTGGCGCACCGCGCGCAGGACCAGTACCAGGCTGGTGATCAATACACCGGCAACCAGCAGCAGCGTCAGTGCGAACAGCACGCTCATGGTGCGCGCGCCGGCTTGCTGGCGCGCCTGTGCACTGGCCAGCGCCGCCACCTGCGCGTGCTGGAACGCGGCCAGCGCCGGTGCCACGCCAGCGGCGGTTTCCAGCAGTGACTGTGCCTCCACATCCAGCCCGACGCGGGCGGCGGTGTAGCCCAGCAACGCGATCTGGTAGCCCTCCATTCCGCTGCGCAGGGCATCCTGCACATCGGTGGGCAGACCCGCCAGCGCCAGATCGAATGGCAGTTTTTCCTCGCTCGCACGATCGGCATGGGTGGAATCACCATCGAGCAGCAGCAGCGCCTCCTGACGGCGCATCTTCTGCAGGGACAGTGCCAGCGACGGCCGCTGCTGGGCGTCCACCTGGGTCTGCAGGGCATCGGCCGTCTGCTGCAGCTGCGCGGCAAGGCCAGCGTCACCGCGCCCCATTTCATCGACACGTTCGAACAGTGCCACCACCCCCTGCGAGAACGTGTCGGCGGCCTCGGTCAACGCCTGCAGCGCCTTGCGGCGACCGGCATCCATCGGCATCGCACGCAGCGCCTGCAGATCGGCCTGCAGGCCTTTCTGGGCAACCAGCAATTGGTTGCGGTCGGCATCATCGAAACTGCGTGCATACTGGGTCTGCAGGCGGCGCGCTTCGGCCACCCGTGTGGCCAGGCTCGCAGCCAGATCGCTGCCGCGCTGGTAGCTGGCCTGGCTGCGTGCGGCCTGGGCATTGGCGTGGCCGGTCCAGGCGTAGACGGCGGCGATCGCGACCAGGCCAAGCCCACAGACCCACAGGGTCGCCTTGAGCTTGTTGGCCACGCTGAGCCGATGCGGCTGCAGCCAGCGCAGCAGGCCGGGGGATGCCGAGCGCAACGTGCCAAGGCGCGCGCGCAGGGACCTGAGGTGGGGGACAACGGCCGACATGACAGACTCCAGGCGGAAGGACGCACCTGTATCGGCTGGATTCAGGACAACTTTAGAGCTTTCTTCGTCCGCGCCCCCCGTCACTGGTGGACGCGGCCTTTGTACCGGGTGCAGGCGACGGGGGCATGACACCGGCGCCGCGCTTGACCTCAACCCCGGTTGGGGGAGCACAGTGGACCTCCCTCCCCCGCCCGGTGCCGCCATGACGACGCTCGATGTCCCCCGCTACCTGCAACGCCTGCAGCTGGATGCGCCGCCACCCTTGACCTTGGCTGGCCTGACCGCACTGCAGCAGCGTCACAACGCCCTGTTGCCGTTCGAGACCCTCAGCTGCCTGTTGCGCGATGCGGTGCCGATCGACCTGGACAGCGTGCAGCGCAAGCTGCTCGACGACCGTCGCGGCGGCTACTGCTTCGAACTCAATGGCGGCCTGCTGGCCCTGCTGCAGGCACTGGGCTTCGATGCGCAGCCGCTGAGTGCGCGTGTACTGCTGGCCGCGCAGGACGGCGAGCTGACCGCACGGACCCATCTGCTCCTGCGGGTGCACGTGGATGGGGACGACTGGCTGGTGGATGCCGGATTTGGCAGCCTGACCCCGACCGTGCCGCTGCGCCTGCACGATGCACAGCCACAGGCCACGCCGCATGAGCGCTATCTGCTGCAGCGCCTGCCCGAGGAGGACGACTTCGTGCTGTCAGCCGAATCCAGCGACGGCTGGCGGGCGATGTACCGCTTCGATCTGCAGGCGCCTGCACCGATCGACAACGTGGTGGGCAATTGGTACGTATGCACCCACCCCGATTCCAGCTTTCCGGGCCAGCTGCGCGCGTCGCTGACCGGGCCGGACTGGCGCCGCACCATCGGCAGCGGCAACTACACCGAGTACCGCCCCGGGCAGGCACCGGACAAGCGCCCGCTGCACGATGTCGGCGATGTGCGCGAGGTGCTGCAGCAGCGTTTCGGCATGCAATTGCCCGACGACCCACGGCTGGACCCGGCGATCAACGACTGGCTGCAGCGCTCCCGCGCCGCGACCTTGTAGAGCCGAGCCCATGCTCGGCTGACGCATTGGCGGCGCAATCAACAGCAGCCGAGCATGGGCTCGGCTCTACAGAATCCTGCGCGCCTGCAATGCGATGCGGTTGCCTTCACTGTCGCGGATCTCGGCCACGCGCCAGTCGCCGGCATCGGCGGGGCCGAAGCGCAGTTCGGCACCTGCCTGCAGCGCGCGAGCGAGGCTGGCATCCAGGTCTTCGACGCCGATGTAGATGCGCGCGCCCTGCTCGGAGGGCCGGTAGTCCGCGCCTTGCACCAGCGCCATGCTGGCACCCTCTGCGTCATCCGAAAACGGCAGGTACGCCATCTGGCAGTCGTGCAGCAGGATCGGCTCATCCACGTCCACCCGCAGCCATTGCTGGTAGAACGCGATGGCACGGGCCAGGTCACTGGCGGGGACTTCAACGTGCAGGATCGGGTTCATGCATTTTCCTGGTGCCGGCAACTCAGATGATGCGCAGGGTAATCGCCTTCAGCACCGCGCGGGTGCGGTCGCGGGTGCCGAGCTTGTCGAGGATGGCCGAGACATAGTTCTTCACCGTGCCCTCGGCCAGGAACAGGCTGCGCGCGATCTCCTTGTTGCTGTAGCCACCGGCCAGCAGGCGCAGGATCGCTACTTCGCGCTCACCGAAGGTATCGGTGGGCGGCGTTTCATCATGGAAGCGGTAGCGGGCGCGTACCGGCTCGGTGCTGACTGGCAGCAGCAGGGTCTCGCCGGCGGCAACGCGCTCGATCGCCTCGCGCAGGTCGGCCGGTGCTGCATCCTTGAGCAGGAATCCCTGCGCGCCTGCCTCGCTGGCGCGCAGCAGCAGATCACTCTCATCGAAGGTGGTCAGCAGCAGCCACGGCGTGGCGTCACCGCGTGCGCGCAGCTGTTCCAGCGCCTCGATGCCGTCCATCCCGGGCATGCGGATGTCACTGAGCACGACGTCCACGCGCTGGGTGGTCAGCGCATCCAGCAACGCCTGGCCGTCCTCGGCCTCCAGCACCACCTCCACGCCCAGCCCCTGCAGCAACGCACGCAGCCCGGCGCGGACCAGCGCCTGGTCGTCGGCCAGGGCAACACGGATCGCGCCGCCGTTCATGCCGGCACCCAGGCGGTCAGGTGCATGCCGCCCTGAGCGGTACGGGCCACCTCCAACTGGCCGCGCACTGCGGCCAGGCGCTCACGCATGCCGGCGATGCCGTTGCCCTCGCGGATGCGCTCGGCGCGCTGGCCGTCATCACGGATGTCGATACGCAACCGGGAATCCTCTTCGTTGATCGTCAGCCATACGGTGTCTGCGTTGCCATGCCGGGCGGCATTGGTCAGCGCTTCCTGTACCAGGCGCAGCACGGTCTCTGCCATCAGCGGGTCGGCCACGCGCACGCTCTCGCCGATCTGCAGCTGCAGTTTCGGGCGCGGGAACGGCGCGGCCAGCGCGTGCAGCGCGGTCGCCAGATCGAGGCCGCGATCATCGCGCATCGATTGCACCACCCGGCGGATGTCGGCCAGCAACTCGCCGGACAGCTGCTCGGCCAGCACCAATCCTTCGCGCCCGGCCAGCACAGGGTCGGCCGCAAGGGCGCGCAGGTTCAAGCGCATCGCGGTGAGCTTGTGCCCTGCCACATCGTGCAGTTCGCGGGCCAGGCGCAGGCGCTCGGCATCGCGTGCACTGTCGGCCAGCAGTGCACGTGTCGCCAGGAGATCGGCATTGACGCGGGCCAGGTCATCGCGGGCCAACGCTGTGCTGCGCGCGTAGTGTGCGGTCAGTGCGGCAAATGCCTGGAAGCCGCCATACAGCAGCACCACCAGCAACGGCTGGGTGAAGCCACTGTGGCGCAGCACGAGATAGATGGCGAGGTTGGCCAGCAGTGCAACACCCAGCACGAAGCGCGGCGACCAATGCTCGGCCAGCTGCGCCACCAGCACCACCAGCAGTACCGGTGCGGTTCCGGTGCGCGGCTGCAGGGCAACCAGCGCGACAGCCAGCACGGCCTGCAGCACCGCAGCCAGTGCACGCACGCGGGTCGGCATTGCCGCCCATCCGTGCACCACGAACAGCAGCAGGAACGCGCCCAGCAACGCCTGGCTGAGGCCGGCACCGGCGCCCTGCACGCCGAATGACAGGCCCACCACCAGCACGGTGACCAGACCGGCGAGGCTGAGGGGACGCAGCAGGTGGCGGAACAGGCTGTGCATGACCTGATGCTGACGGCCGCGGCAGCAACCGGCAATGGGTCCAACGCAGAAAGTGACTTCTGGCACGTCGGATCGATGACCACTGGCCCTGAACCCACCAGCGCGCCCCGCGCAGACTGGCTCCACACCGCCGCACACCACCCACCTCCGGAGCCACCGCCATGATCCGCACCGCCCTGCTCAGCACCGCCCTGACTGCCCTGGCCCTGGCCAGTGGCGCCCACGCTGCCGACCTGGCGGTGACCGTACACGATGTCCGCGTGCAGACCGGCACGCTACGCGTTGCACTGGTCGACAGTGCTGCCGCCTGGGACGGCAAGGCCAAGCCGGTGCAGGCGCAGCAGGCGACGCCCAGCGGCGACAGCGCCCACTTCACATTCAAGGGCCTGCCGGCCGGCAGCTATGCCGTGCTGCTCACCCACGACGAGAACGACAACGGCAAGCTCGACACCAACCTGGTCGGCATGCCGGTGGAAGGCTATGGCTTCAGCAACAACCCGCAGGTGATGCGCAAGCCGACCTTCGACGAAGCGCGCGTCACTGTGCCGGCTGCCGGCGCTGCCATCGACATCACCCTGCGCTGATTCCTGCATCCAGACCCGAGGCCATCATGGACCGTCGCCGCTTCCTCCGTACCCTGCTCAGCAGCAGCGCCTGCCTGGCCCTGGGCGCCACCGCACTGCGCAGCGCGCCCGCCTTCGCCGGTGAGCCGGCCCGTTTCGCGCAGGGCCTGCAGGAGCACCCGTGGCTGCTGGGCTGGCGCAGCGTCACCGGCGAGAGCCTCGGCCCTGCCACCGTGCAGCTGCAGGGCCGGCTGCCGGCCGGCCTCGCCGGAACGCTGTACCGCAATGGCCCGGCCTGGACCGAGCGCGATGGCTTCCGCTACGACCACTGGTTCGACGGCGACGGCATGGTGCATGGCTGGCGCTTCAACGGCGATGGCAGCCTGACCCACCACGGCCGCATGGTGGCCACGCCGAAGTTCAGCCGTGAACAGAAGGCCGGCCGCTTCCAGTACCCGGCGGCCGGCACCAGCGTCCCCGGTGCCCTGGCGGTACGCAACAACGATGACGCCAACGTGGCCAACACCTCGGTGACGATGATCAATGGCCGGCTGTTCGCGCTGTGCGAATCCGGCTCGGCGTTCGAAGTGGACCCCGATTCGCTGCAGACCCTTGGGCCGGTCACCTGGCGCCCGGATCTGGCCGCGCTGCCGTTCTCCGCGCATCCGCTGCCGGACCGCGATGGCAGCGTGTGGAACTTCGGTTCGATCAGCCTGATGGGAGGCCACGGCCTGCTGGTCTGGCACATCGGCAAGGACGGCCAGCTGCGCAGTGCCAATGTGATTGAAACGCCGGAACATGGCTACCTGCATGCCTTTGCGATGACCGAGCAGCACCTGGTGTTCGTGCTGATGCCGTTCGACTTCACCGGCACCGGCGGCAGCTTCTTCGAGCGCATGCAGTTCGCACCGCAGCGTCCCGCGCGCATCGCGGTGGTCGCCAAGGATGCGCCGGACAAGGCGCAATGGTTCCAGGCACCATTCGCGGCGATCTATCACTTCGGCGATGCCTTCACCCGCGCCGGCAGCATCGTGCTGCGCGCGGTGCGCCACGACGACATCAACGAAGCGCGCTCGCCAATGAAGGAAGCGATGGCCGGGGACGGCGCGCACGCTGCGAACAGTGGCGCCAGCCTGGTCGAGCTGCACCTGGACCTGCGTCGCGGACAGGCTCGCTGGGAAACCCTGGGCATCAGCGCGGTGGAGTTCCCGCTGTTCGATCCGCGTTCGGCCAACACCCGGGGGGCGCGCCTGTACGCGCCGACCATCGATGGCCCGGCCACGGCGCCGTACTTCAACGCAGTGGCTGCATTCGATATCGAGCGCGGGCGTCGCCAGCTGTGGCGCTACGGGCCGGATATCATGGCCGAGGAACATGTGTTCGTGCCGCGGCCGGGCAGCCGCAACGCCGATGACGGCTGGCTGATCGGCACCCTGCTCGACCCGGTGAACAAGCGCAGCGGCCTGGCCGTACTCGATGCGCGCCACCTGGACGACGGTCCGCTGGCACAAGCATGGCTGCCCTACGCGGTGCCGCTGGGCTTCCACGGCACGTTCGCCACACGCGGTTGAGTCCACGCCGTGCGGACACCGGCGCTGGCATGCTGGGGCTCCCCTTCCTGCGGAGCCCTGCATGTCCCTGGCCGACCATCGAAGTGCGCTGGCACCACAGGGCTTCCTGCGCGTGGCGATCAACCTCGGTAATCCCGTGCTGGCACAGGGCGATGCACACTCACCGCGCGGGCCGTCGCTGGAACTGGCCACCGCATTGGCGCAGCGCTTGGGCGTGCAGGCCCGCTTCACCTGCCACGACGCAGCGGCCTCGGTGGTTACTGCGGCCGCCGAAGATGCCTGGGACCTGGCCTTCCTGGCGATCGATCCCGCGCGCGCCGACCGCATCGCCTTCAGCGCGCCCTATGTGGAAATCGAAGGCACTTATCTGGTGCGCGAGGACAGCCCGGCGCAGCAGGTAGCCGATCTGGACCGCGAAGGCCTGCGCATCGCGGTCGGTCGTGGCGCGGCCTACGACCTGTTCCTCAGCCGGGAGCTGCGCCATGCCACGATCGAGCGGGCGGACACCTCGGCAGCGGCCATCACCCTGTTCGACCAGCAGCGCCTGGATGCCGCCGCCGGCGTGCGCCAGCCGCTGGCGGCTTGGGCGCAGGCGCATCCCGGCCATCGGGTGCTTGCCGATCGCTTCACCGCCATCCAGCAGGCGGTGGCGGCACCGGCCTCGCGACCCGCCGATGCGCTGCGGGCGCTGTTCGAGGAAGTGGATGCGATCAAGGCCGGACCGTTGCTGGGCGAAGCGTTCGCCCGTGCCGGGCAGGCGGTCACGCTGGTGCGGTGACTGTAGCGTCGAGCCATGCTCGACTGCTTCTTCGAAAGACCAGTCGAGCATGGCTCGACTCTACAGATGCGCGCCTTCCATGTGCCGCACATGCTCGGCGGCCTGCGCATGCAGCCAGTCGCGGAAGGCGAGGAAGCCGCGATGGCGGGCCGAGCGCTGCGGGTACACCAGCCAATGCGGCCAGTCGGTCTTCAGGCGCTGGCTGGACAGCGCGACCAGCTGGCCGGAGTCCAGCAGCAGGCGCGCACGGGTGACCCGCCCGAGCGCCACGCCCACCCCGTCCAGCGCGGCCCTGTGGTGCGCCTCCGAATCATCCAGCACCGCCACGAAGCGCGACGGCGGCCTCTGCCCACTCAACGCAAACCAAGCCCCCCACGCCCCGTCCGGGTCACCCAGCAGCGGCCATTGGTCCAGCGGTACGCGGTCGATGCCGCCCATGCGCTCGATCAATGCCGGGCTGGCCATTGGCAGCAGCCACTCGTCGAACAACGGCTCCACCACCAGCCCCGGCCAGTTCCCGGTGCCCAGCCGCAGCGCCGCGTCGAACTGCCGCTGGCGCTCGAAGTCGACCAGGCGTTCACTGGATTGCAGGTTGATCTCGATCTGCGGGTACGCGGCGACGAAATGCCCCAAGCGCGGCACCAGCCAGGCCGAGGCCATCGACGGCACCGCGCTGATCGTCAGTACGTGCTCGGCGCGCGCCGCATAGGGCTGGAACGCCTCGTTGATCGCATCCAGGTGCGGGCCGACCTGGTCGAGCAGGCGCTGCCCCTCCAGAGTGAGGGTGACACCACGCGCCTGC
This sequence comes from Stenotrophomonas maltophilia, assembly GCF_013464915.1. Lineage (GTDB taxonomy): Bacteria > Pseudomonadota > Gammaproteobacteria > Xanthomonadales > Xanthomonadaceae > Stenotrophomonas > Stenotrophomonas maltophilia_AT. Next base: position 94,634 of record NZ_RAVT01000006.1, on the reverse strand, counting down.
CGGATCAGCAGCGGCTGCCCGAGGCGCTCTTCCAGCTGGCGCATCTGATGGCTCAGCGCACTGACGGTGAGGTTCATCGACGCCGCTGCGCGTGACAGGTTGCCGAGGCGGGCAGCGGCCACGAAGCCCTGCAGGGCGTGGAGGGGCGGACGGGACATCAGACTTGAATCCTTCTCAAGGCCACCTTGCGGAAATGTCGCTTTTTGCCATCCCATGCTGCCCGTATCGTGCAATCCACTCAAGTGGAGGCACGCTCATGAACATCTACAGCAGCCTGTTGTTCCTGCACGGCCACGTGGCCAGCGCCGAACTGGCGCGGCAGCTGGCCAGCCCTTCCCAGACTCCGCCGCCAAGCGGCTCCCCTGGTAGTGCCGGCCGCTGGCCGGCAACCTCGCCGACCAGGCATCCCACGACTGCCGGCCAGCGGCCGGCACTACCCTAGCGCTGCAGCGCTTCCTGCACGGCCGCCGCTACATCGGTGTTGTCGATGTAGCGGCCGTCATTCCAGCCCACGTGCTTCCGGTAACCCGTATCGACGCCACGCACACGCTGGCCGAGCAGCTCCGCGCCCGCGCCCTTGGCCCACAGCGGCACCAGCGCGTTGGAGTGGTTGCCGGTGGGACGGAAGCTCATCCCCGGCATGCGGCCGCGTCCAAGGTTCCTTACCGGTTCGAAGGCCACGTTCTGCGCGTCCGGGCCCATTGGCATGCTGTTGTCGTGGTCGGTGGTGACGATCAGCAGGTTGTGTTCCCAGCCACCGTTGCGCTCGATCCATTCGACCACCGCCGCCACCGCGTCGTTGAATTCCACGGTTTCCTCGATCAGGCGGCCGTACTGCGGCTGGTCCGTGCACTGGCCGTAGTGCCATTCCGTGCCGCAGGCGCTGGTATGCGCGGCCCAGTCGGTGGCACCGCCTTCCACCATCAGGAACAGGCCGCGGGGGGAACGCTGCTGCAGGAACCGCAATGCACCGCGGGTCATGGTCGCAAGATCCGGCACGCTGTCGATCTTCCGCACGCCGGAAGGTGTGCTCGCGTCCTTGCCCAGCACCTGCAGCTGTCGTGCCTGCTGCAGCGTATTGGCCACGCGCGGCACGCCGATCAGCGGGCGATCAGCCGGCAGCCTGCCCTGCGCCAGTGCGGCGAACTCTTCCTTGCTGCGGATCAGGCGCCACGGACCGGCCGGGTTTGCACCGATCGTGCTGCCTGCTTCCAGCTGCCGCCAATCCTGCTGCGACACCCATTCCCACGGGTTCGCGCAGCCCTCGGCCTTCGCGGCAGCCACGCCCTCGTCGCAGGCGCGGCCATCAACGCTGTAGCCGGGACCGCCGGTGCCCATCACCAGGTCCATGTGACCCTGCGCCAGCATCTGGTGCGCAATGGCGTGGTAGTTGTTGCGCGATGCGTTCTGCGCCGCGAACGCAGCCGGCGTGGCATGCGCGAACGGTACCGAGGTCACCACACCGGTGGCCATGCCCAGGCGCTTGGCGCGCAGCGTATTGAACTCGACCGGATTGCCGTCGTTGTTGTAGTTGATGGCGTTGTTGTAGGTCTTGATGCCAGAGGACAACGCCGTGCCCGCGGCCGCACTATCGGTCGCGACTGCCGCCAGGTACTGGTAGCCGGCGAACGGCAGGTCCTGCGCCGGCACCGGCTCGGCATCCCAGGCCTTGCCCGCGTCGTAGCCGAGGGTCTGCGCGTTGTCGCCAGTCGGCTGGCTGCTGGCGTTCAACGGGAAGGTGGTGACCGCCAGACGCTGCGGGAAATCCGCATAAGGGGCGCCTTCGCGGCTGCCGTACTGCCAGTAGGCAGCGGCATCCCAGGTACCCCAGCCGGCGCCGTCATTGATCATCACGATCACGTTGTGCGGGCGCGCTTGGCCGGAAGCAACAGCCTCGGCGCGCAGGGCGGGCTGGCAGCCGCCAAGCCCGGCCAGCGCAAGCAGCAACGAGGAATGGAGCCAGCGGCGTGGCGTGCGTGCAGTCATTGGAGATCCAATCGGGCCAGCAGCGGCCCACAATGACGGTACGTTATATCGTTTCAATATTGCAGCTTCATGCAGCCGCCGCAGGCTATCCTGCAGGCCCTCCTCCATCGGCCCCTCCATGCCGTCTCCTGCTCCTGCGCGCGCGCCGTTGTCCTCGATCACCCTCGATGCGGCAACCTTCGCGGTGGTCCACCAGCACAACGCGGACATCGCGCGGCAACCGGCCTCGCTGACCAAGTTGATGACTGCCTACGCCGCTTACGAATGCGTCGAAGAGAACGGTCGTGCGTGGGACGAGGCGGTCACCATCGCCGCCGAAGATGTGCATGCGGTAGCCGATGATGAAACGCGCATGGGGCTTGTCCCCGGCGAGACCGTCACCCTGGGGCGTCTGCTGGAGGGCCTGATGATCGTCTCCGGCAATGATGCAGCACTGGCCATGGCACGTCATCTGGGCGGATCGCAGCCTGCGTTCCTGGAGCGCATGAACCGGCACGCGCGCCAGCTTGGCCTGCGCAGCAGCTGGTTCGCCAGCGTCTCCGGCATCACCACGCCGCACCATGCCTCCAGCGCGCGCGACATGGCAGTACTCGCCGCCTGCCTGCTGAATGACCATCCGCAGATACTGGCAATCACCGCGCAGCGCGCGTTCGCGCATGGCAGCTTCAGTCGAAACAACCAGAACGCCCTGCTTGGCGAAAACGGCGTGGATGGCTTGAAGACCGGCTACACCCAGGCCGCAGGCTTCTGCCTGGCCGCCACCGCATGCCGGTCAGTGCCCGGGCGGGACCAGCCGGTACGCCTGATCATCGTGGTGCTGGGTTCTGAAAGCCGCGACGCACGCGATGCCCTTGTGCGCGAACGGCTGGCCGCCGGGTTCGCGGCGCTGGCCGACAACACCGCCGACGCCTGAGCGGCTCAGCGCCGCTTGACCGTCGCCACGATCAAGCGCTGCAGCTCGGCCTCGGCGTCTGCCTTGTCCAGCGCGCCTGCCGCCACGGCTTCGGACAGGGCCTCGGCCGCACCGAGAATCGCCCAGCGTCCCGCCAGCGATACCGTGCCGTCGGCGGCGAACGGGCCCAGCCAGACCTGGCAGTTGTCGATGAAGTCCTGCTGGTAGCGCCGCCGCACCTCGTGCAGTTCAGGTGCACCGACCAACGCGGCAAGGATGCCCTGCACTTCACTGCCCTGGCTGAGGATGCAGTCGATGTAGCCGGAGGCGATGGCCGCCGCACGATCGGCCAACTGCGCCCGGGCACGGCCGATGCGCTCGTTGAAGACCACCGTCTGCCGTCCGTCGTAGTCATCGTAGAGCGCGGCCAGCAGGCCGTTGCGGGTCACGAAGTGGTCGTAGGCCACCGGCTTGGTGACCCCCGCCGCTTCGGCCAGCCGCCCCAGCGTCAACGCATCGGTGCCCTCCTCGCCGACCAGCGTCCACGCCACCTCCAGCAGCTGGCGGGCGCGTTGCTCTCGGGTCAGGCGGCGGCGCGTGGGAGCGACGTTGGCAGGCATCGGCGGAACACGGCGATCAGTTCATTGGAGTGCCGATTTTACGGCCGATTTCCACCGCGGTCTGCAGGTGTGCCTGCGCAGCGCCACTGTCGGCGTCGAGCAGCAGGTGCGATGAAAGTACGCGAGCACCGCAGTAGTCGAAGATACCCATGTCGATCTGCGTCTTCATCGCCGCACCATAGCCACGCCGTTCGATCATCTCCGCGCCCGCACCTCCGACGCCGACCAGGTGCACGCGCAGGCGTTGCAGCTTCTTCTGCACCTTGCCATCGGCGCCATCCTGGTAGGCCCAGCCCTGGGTGAACACGCGATCGATCCAGCCCTTCAGCAGCGCGGGGAACGACCACCAGTACAGCGGATAGACCAGCACCAGCGTGTCGGTGGCGTCCAGCCGCGCCTGCTCGGCGGCGACGTCGGCCGGCGTTGTGCCGGTGCCCCGGAACAACGCCTGGTCCTGTGGGTTGAAGCGTGGATCGAAGCCTTCGGCCATCAGGTCGGCGTGGGCCACGGTGGTGCCGGCATCGCTCTCAGCGATGGCCTCACCGATGCGCTGGGCGATGGCATGGGTCAACGAGGCGGATTCAGGATGGGCGGTAACGATGAGGGTTTGCATGGGGGATGTCCGGAATTCACTAACTACCAATGGTAAGTAGTGACGCCCGGGATACCAGCACCATGCGTGGGACGCTGTTTCCGCATCCACCGTATAGTGCGGCGGTTCCCGCTGAGATACCCGACGATGCACCGATATCTGCTTGCCCTTCTGCTGGCCCTGCCCATGGCAATGGCCGTTGCGCCCGCGCTGGCCGGTGAACTCAGTGCGGAAGACTCGGCCGCATTGCGCAAGGAGGTGCAGGCGATGATGGACGCCTTCGCCCGGGGCGATACCGAGCTGATCATCGCGCGCACCCATCCCAGCCTGAAGCAGCTGGCCGGCGGCGACGAGGCCTATGCGCGGGCGACCCGTGACACGGTGAAGGCGCTGCGCAAGGCCGGTGTCACCATCATCAGCGACGAGGCGGGCGTGCCGGGTCGCACCTATGCGGCCGGTGACGAGGAAGTCTGCTTCGTACCGCGCCAGTCACTGCTGCGCGTGCGCGAAGCGCCGATGCGCAGCACGTCGTTCATGGTTGCTGTGCGCCGCGTCGGTACCACGCAATGGCGCTATCTGGATGGCGCCGCGCTGCCGGACAACCCCGGGCTGTTGCAGTTGCTGCTGCCCGACCTGGAACCGGACGTGGTCCTGCCGGAGAGTGAGACGGAAGCGCTGTAGGCGCAGGCGCATCCATCCACGCATGGCGTGGATCTACTGTCCCTGCTGGCCAGAGTCCGCACCGGGGTTTCCCTCAACGGAACAACGCGTTCAAGGCAGCCCCGGAAGCCGCCTGCTGCAGGCCGTCGAAACGACCGTCGTGCACGATCGGCTGTGTCGCCTGCATCAAACCTCCCCACGCGGCGCGCGCCAGCGCACCGCCCAGGCTGACCCGGCGCACGCCGAGTGCGGCGATGTCCTGCAGGCTCAGCGGCGTCGGCCCACCGACCAGCAGGTTCACCGGCTTCGTTCCTGCTGCTGCAACCACCGCACGGATCTGCTCGGCGGTCGTGATGCCGGGCGCGTACAGCACATCGGCACCGGCCTCGGCATAGGCGCGCAGGCGCTGCAGCGTGTCCTGCAGGTCGGGCACGCCCACGAAGAAGTTCTCCGCACGCCCGACCAGCAGCACCTCGCCGCCCGCGCGGTCGATGGCCGCACGTGCCGCACGCAGGCGTTCGACCGCCTGGTCGATCGGACGCAGTGGTGCATCGGCCACGCCACTGGCGTCCTCGATCGACAACGCCGCGATGCCGGTATCGATCGCTGCGGCCACCGCCTCCCCCACCGCCTGCGGCGTGGCGCCGAAGCCATCACCGAAATCGGCATTCAGTGGAAGTGCTGTCGCCGTCGCCATCAGGCGCAGGTGCTCCAGGGTGGCCTGCAGCGACACCGCGCCATCCGGTCGCCCTTCGCTCCAGGCGCAGCCGGCGCTGGTGGTGGCCAAGGCCAGGAAGCCCTGCCGCTGCAGGTAGCGCGCACTGCCCACGTCCCACGGATTGGGCAGCACGAAGCACCCCTGCGCGTGCAGCTGGCGAAAGGACGCACGCTTGTTCTGTGTGTCGGCATCGGGCGAGGTCATAGCAGGGCTCCGGGGCGGCAGACCTGCACCGTAGCCCGCCGTGCGGCCACGCTCAATGGCGTCGAGGCCGGCCATGCATGAGGTGATGCTGCCTGCTTATTGGACGCCATCGGCCACACTGCCCGAGCGTGCCTGCTTGCCCACACCAATGCCGCCACGGAGCCCTTCATGCAGCCTGATCCACATCTCCTCATCGATGACGGCGACGATGACGCCCACTGGGCCGACCTGCTCTCGCCGGCACGGCGGCGCCTGATCGCCTCGGCCGGGCTGGCCGCCGGAGGCCTGGCCAGTGCCTCGACAGCCTCGGCATCGCCCCTTGGCGACGTTGCAGCGAACACCACCGAGCCTGGCCGTCCCGGCTTCCGTGCCATCGTGCCGCCGGCGCCGAAGGGGCGCAGTCCCTGGGGCCAGGCCACGGCCAGCGAACCCACCCCGCGGCCAGCCAGCGTGCGCCCCGGCGAAGCCACGCTGCCCACCAGCCCGCGCGCCTATACCGACATCAAGAGCTATCACGCACACATCTACTTCGATGAAGACAGCTTCGAGAAGGCCGCCCTGCTGCGGCGCTGGGCCGCAGAGCGCTTCCCGGTGGAGCTGGGCAACTGGAACCTGGAGCCGCGCGGCCCGCATGTAACGCCGTCGTTCTACTTCGGCTTCACCAACGACCTGCTGCCGGTGCTGGTGCCCTGGCTGCAGCTCAACAGCCTGGGGCTGACCATCCTGATCCACCCCAACACCGGCGATGGCCGCGCCGACCATCTGTACTACGCGCTGTGGGTGAACCGCGCGCAGCCGGTGAATGCCTACAACTGGCCGGTGCCGAAGCCGGGGGAACCGGAGCCGCTGGAGAAGGTGTTCCCGAACGTGGTGCCGACGGTGCCGCTGGAGACCTGAACGGGAGCGTGGCGGGGGCGGTGGGTGGCGTGCAGCGCACCCTGGGCTGCCCCTCGGTGGGTGCGTAGCTTGCTGCGCACCGAACTTCCTGCACCCGCGCATGGCGTGGATCTACCGCATCACGGCCCGTTGCGGCATCGGCCATCGCCCGGCCTTGCCGGCATCGTCGGCCTACGTGCCAGCATCCCCGGCCAGCACCGCGTTCAGCGCGCCTTGATCCAGCGCCCGCCGTACGGCCACAAGCACTCCGGCAGATTTCAAACAAACGATTGAAACGCAGCAAACTTCGCCGAACTGGACAGCATCCGCCGGTTCCGCCAGACTGCCGCCCTTTCCCGTCTTCCGGATCCCATGGCGAAGCTGCTGGTCCTGCACGGCCCCAACCTCAACCTGCTCGGCACCCGCGAGCCGGAGGTCTACGGCCACACCACGCTGGCCGACATCGACCAGGCCCTGACCGCGCAGGCCGCCGCCGCCGGGCACGCCGTGGAGAGCCTGCAGTCCAACGCCGAGCATGTGCTGGTGGATCGCGTGCAGGCTGCGCGCAATGACGGAACCGCTTTCATCCTGATCAACCCCGCCGCCTTCACCCATACCTCGGTCGCCCTGCGCGACGCGCTGGCGGCGGTGGCGTTGCCGTTCATCGAGATCCACCTGTCCAACCCGCATACCCGCGAGCCGTTCCGCCAGCACAGCTACTTCAGTGACAAGGCGGTGGGCGTGGTGTGCGGCTTCGGTGCCGACAGCTACCGCTACGCGATGGATGCAGCGCTGCTGCGCGTGCAGGCGGCCGCCGCGTGAAGGTGCTGCCGCACGTGCTTGCCAGCATCCTGCTGTGGGCCGGCATGTGCGGTGCCGCCGCGGCATTCGACCGCAAGGACGAAGGCATCGACTGCGCGCATCCGTCCACCACGATGGAGAGCGACCTGTGCGCCTCGGACGTGGCCGCGGCCGCTGACGCCGAACTCAATACCGTGTACGCCCTGGCGCGCAAGCAACTGCGCACGCCGGCCAAAGGCGGCAGCTGCAGCTACTGCGGCGATGCCGAGCAGCAGCTGGTGCTGGCGCAGCGCGCCTGGGTGCAGCTGCGCGACCACGACTGCAACGCGGTCTATGCCCTCAATTCCGATGGCACGGCACGCAACGGCGCACAGATGCGCTGCCTGATCACCCTCGCGCGCGACCGTACGCGGCAGCTGCGCGAATTCTACGAACTGCTTTGACCCGAGCGTGCTGCGCTCCCCACCACACTGACATCAAGAGCAAAGAGGCCACCATGGATCTCCGCAAAATCAAGAAGCTGATCGACCTGCTGGAAGAGTCGAACCTGGCTGAAATCGAAATCAAGGAAGGCGAAGAGTCGGTGCGCCTGTCGCGCGCCCCGGTGGCCGGCTATGCCGCTCCGGTCGCCGCCCCGGTGTACGCCGCCCCGGCCGCTCCGGCACCGCAGGCCATGCCGATGCAGTCGCCGACCGAAGCCTCCACCGGCGGCACCGCCAAGCCGGGCCCGGCGCTGCCGGAAGGCCACGTGCTGCGCTCGCCCATGGTCGGCACCTTCTACGCTTCGTCCGCCCCGGACAAGCCGGCCTTCGTCACCGTTGGCCAGCAGGTCAAGGAAGGCGAGACCCTGGCCATCATCGAAGCAATGAAGATGTTCAACCCGATCGAGGCCGACAAGTCCGGCACCATCGTCGCCATCCTCGGCGAGAACGGCCAGCCGGTGGAATTCGACCAGCCGCTGTTCGTGATCGGCTGAGGGGCACGCCATGCTCGACAAAGTCGTCATCGCCAACCGAGGGGAAATCGCGCTGCGCATCCTGCGCGCGTGCCACACCCTCGGCATCCGCACGGTGGCCGTGCATTCCACGGTCGACCGCAACCTCAAGCACGTGGCCATGGCCGACGAGTCGGTCTGCATCGGCCCGGCGCCGTCGCCGCAGAGCTACCTCAACATTCCGGCGCTGATCGCCGCGGCTGAAGTCACCGACGCGCAGGCGATCCATCCGGGTTACGGCTTCCTGTCGGAGAACGCCGACTTCGCCGAACGCGTGGAAGAGTCCGGCTTCATCTTCATCGGCCCCAAGGCCGACACCATCCGCATGATGGGCGACAAGGTCGAAGCCATCCGCGCGATGAAGTCGGCCGGCGTGCCGTGCGTGCCCGGTTCAGGCGGCCCGCTGGGCGATGACATCGTCGCCAACACCAAGATCGCCCGTGAGATCGGCTACCCGGTCATCATCAAGGCGGCCGGTGGCGGTGGCGGTCGCGGCATGCGCGTGGTGCATGCCGAAGCCTCGTTGAAGACCTCGATCGAAACCACCAAGAGCGAGGCCAAGGCAGCGTTCGGCAATGGCGAGGTCTACATGGAGAAGTTCCTGGAGAATCCGCGCCACGTGGAAATCCAGGTGCTGGCCGACGGCCAGGGCAACGCCATCCACCTCGGCGAACGTGACTGCTCGATGCAGCGCCGCCACCAGAAGGTGGTGGAAGAAGCCCCGGCACCGGGCATCACCGCCGAACAGCGCGAACAGATCGGCAAGGTCTGCACCGAAGCCTGCGTGCGCATCGGCTACCGCGGCGCCGGCACCTTCGAGTTCCTGTACGAGGACGGCCGCTTCTACTTCATCGAGATGAACACCCGCATCCAGGTGGAGCACCCGGTCACCGAAATGGTCACCGGCATCGACCTGGTGGCCGAGCAGCTGAAGATCGCCGCCGGCCAGAAGCTGTCGATCAAGCAGAGCGACGTGGTGCTGACCGGCCACGCGATCGAGTGCCGCATCAACGCCGAAGACGCCGAGACCTTCGTGCCGAGCCCGGGCACCATCACCGGCTTCCATCCGCCGGGCGGCCCTGGTGTGCGCGTGGACACCCACATCTACAGTGGCTACCGCGTGCCGTCGAACTACGACTCGATGATCGGCAAGCTGATCGTGCACGGCCCGGACCGCGAAACCGCCATCGCCCGCATGCGGGTGGCGCTGAGCGAGATGGTGGTGGACGGCATCAAGACCAACATCGCCCTGCAGCAGCGGATCATGCGCGACAAGGGCTTCCAGGCCGGTGGCCAGAACATCCATTACCTGGAAAAGCGCCTTGCCGAGCGCAAGAACAAGCCGATCGCACTGACCTGATCGGCAGCAGGTTCTGGACATGAAAAGGGCGGGGATATCCCCGCCCTTTTCTGTTGCTGTAGCGCCGAGCCCACGCTCGGCTTGCTGKAAAAGCAGCCGAGCGTGGGCTCGGCCCTACAGCAGGTGCATCAGCGCTTGTCGGCAGCTTCGGCCGGGATCTGCGAATTCGCCAGCGGGCGAACACCATTGGGCGAGCTCGGGTCGACAATCACCATCGTCTCGGTGGACCCATCGGGCCACACCACCTGGAAGGTACTGCCTGCCGGCAACGAAGCAAACGGCATGCCGCTCTGCGCGCGATAGACCGCAGCGACCTGGCTGGCACCCACGCGGCGCACATCTTCCTGCGCCTTCACCGTGGTCAGTTCCACTTTTGACAGATGCCGGTAACGATCTTCATAGGTGTCGATCATCAACAGCCCGACCGCGCCGGCCGAATAGGCCACGAACAGCGCCACCCAGAACCAGAACTTGGCTCCATGCAGGAATCGACGGTAGTTCATTGCCCGCCCCTCTTTCCAACCAATCGCTTGATCCACTGCTTCATTTTCCCCGCACCTTGCCGCGAAACCGCAGCGTCATACACGAAATCCCGGAAATCCTGCGTCCCATCCTGCGAACAGATCCCTCCATTCGCACAAAAACTGTTGACCAGCACACTGTCGGCACCACACGGTAGACCGAGTTCGCAGGCCGCAACCCGCCATGCCAGTTCACTGAGCTGCTCCCCCGCCACCAGGCCAGCGAGCGCCTGGTCCCCCGCCGCGCGCACGCCCATGCCCGGTGCAATGGCCATGAAGGCCTCCGGATCGCGCGATGTGCGCACCCGCTCGACCAGGTCACGGCGGTACTCGGGGCTGTCATGCAGCGGCTCGCCTTCGGCAAACAGCGATGCTTCCGCTGCGAGGTTGCCCTGCGTGGCCGCCTTGCGACGCTCGGCCAGCACCAGCGCAGACCCCAGCTTGTCGCCCGGCACGAAGCCGCCACAGCGCTGCGCCACGCGCTCGCGCGCCTGCACCATCGCCGGCGCAGCGGTCAGGCCCAGCCCGGCCAGCACATTGTTGTCCAACCGATAACCGCCCGGATCGATGGCGTACTGCGCGCAGTAGTCGTAGACCCGGCTGAGCATCCAGCGCGCTTCGTGGTTGCCTTCGTCGGCCTGCACGCGCAGGCGCTGCGCGTAGGCGTACAGATCGGTCGCATCCTCGATGTCCGCGCGCAGGTCCAGCGGCAGGCCCGAAGGCAGCGCGTTGCCGCGCTCGAACGCCGCCAGGCGACGCGCCAACGCTTCCGGCACGACCGGCAGGGGCGCCGCATCGTCCGCCGCAACCCGCGCCGCCGGCAGTTCGCCTGCAGTCACCGGTACCGATCCGGCATGGCCGCTGGCCCGATACCCGGCCACGCCCAGCACGGCCACCGCCGGCAGCACGAGCAACCAGGTTTTCAGGGTCGGAGCAAAGGCCATTGGCGGCAGTGAGCGTTCACGGCGCACAGGAAAGCACCCAGTTTAACAAGGCCCGACACCCCTGTCTGAACCGGTTCCGTTCATCTCCGAGCGGCATCTCAGGCAATACGGAGACGCTCCGATGGTCTAGCATGGCCCCCTTTCCCGCGATTGCCCCCACCGCCATGCCGTTCCTGGAACTGACCCTGCGTTGCACCGAAGCTACCCAGCCCCGCTATGAGAATGCGCTGGAGGACGTCGGCGCACTGGCCGTCACGCTGCTTGATGCCGAGGCCGATACCAGCAACGAACAGGCCATCCTCGAGCCGGGCGTGGGCGAGACCCCGCTGTGGGACACCCTGGTGCTGAGCGCGCTGTTCCCGGCCGACAGCAATGCGCTGCTGCTGTTGGCCGCACTGGAGTCCTTCGATCCGGAGCTGGACTGGAGCAGCGGCAGCTTCCGCGCGGTCGAGGACGAAGACTGGGAACGCGCCTGGCTGGACCAGTTCCAGCCGATGGATTTCGGCAGCCGTACCTGGATCGTGCCGTGGAACCATGAACTGCCGGAGGCAGCACAGGCTGCCGACGCCGCCGTGGTGCGGCTGGACCCGGGCCTGGCGTTCGGCTCGGGTACCCACCCGACCACCGCGCTCTGCCTGCGCTGGCTGGACCAGCTGGCCGTGGATGGCGTGCTGCAGGGCCAGCGCGTGCTCGACTTCGGCTGCGGCTCCGGCATCCTTGCGCTTGCCGCGCTGAAGCTGGGCGCCGCTGAGGCCATCGGCGTGGACAACGATCCGCAGGCGCTGGTCGCCACCGCCGACAATGCCGAGCGCAACGGCGAGCAGGCGCGCATGCACGTCTACCTGCCGCAGGACGAACCCGTCGCCACCTACCCGATCGTGGTCGCCAACATCCTTGCCTCGGCACTGGACGCGTTGGCCGAGCTGCTGGCCGCGCGCGTCGCTGCCGGTGGCCGCATTGCCCTGTCCGGCATCCTGCACGGCCAGGAAGGTGAACTGCTGCAGCGCTATGCGGCATGGTTCGATGACCTGCAGGCCACCCGGGATGGCGACTGGATGCGCATCACCGGCGTGCGTCGCCCCTGATCGTGGTTGAATGACTGCTGGATCCGAGCCCGCACCCTGAGCATGTCCGAGCCGAACCCGCCGCGACGCCCTCTGGCGACCTTCCTGCGCACCGCGCCGGAAGGTGAGCCTGTGCCTGCGACCGATGCGCGCACGCAGGACCCGGACGAACACGCACCGCCTGCCATGCAGGTGCCAACCGGGACTGCCGAAGCGGTGCATGTGACGGCAGAGATGCGGCACGACGATGAGCCTGTCATCGTTGATGAAACTGCGGCCATCGCGCCGGCAGCGGTTGCAGTGCCGGCAACGGCGGCTGCCGCTGATGCGCCGAGTTTCCTTGGCAGTGCGCGTCCCCGCAACCTGCCGGCACCCCGCTGGCACTGGCTGCTGGTTGCGGGGCTGGCGCTGCTGCTGCTGCTGCAGAGCGTGCTTGCCGACCGTGCGCGGCTGGCGGCCGACGCCGGCAACCGTGCATGGCTGGGCACGCTCTGCGGCGTCCTGCGCTGCAGCCTGCCGGCCTGGCACGAACCCACCGCCTTCACCATGACCAGCCGCGAGATCCGGCCGCTGCCCGGGCAGGCCGGTGTGCTGCAGGTCCAGGCCAGCATCCGCAACGACGCACGCTGGGCACAGGCATGGCCGGACCTTCGCCTGTCACTGTCCGATGCTGATGGCCGGGTGATCGGCAGCGGTGTGTTCACGCCTGCGCAGTACCTTGGAGAGAACCCCGGCGCGGCCCTGCTGGAACCGGGCCAGAGCGCGCGCGTCGCCTTCCGTGTGCAGGAGCCCGCCGCATCCACCGTCGCATTCACCTTCGACTTCCTCTGACCGTGAAAAGGCGACCGGCCGTGGCAGGCCGGGCACGCTCGCGCTAGACTGGCCGCCACCACCTCGTCCGGCCGCGCGCCCCGCGCGCACGGGCCAACCGAATCGGGAACCCCCTTGAACGCTGTCCTTTCTCGTCCTGACAACAGTCGTGGCGCTCCCCGGCCACCGCTGCGTGAACATGTCGCCCAGTCCGTGCGCCGTTACCTGCGTGACCTCGATGGCTGCGACGCGGACGATGTCTACGAGATCGTACTGCGCGAGATGGAGATTCCGCTGTTCGTGGAAGTGCTCAACCACTGCGAAGGCAACCAGAGCCGCGCAGCGGCGATGCTGGGCATCCACCGCGCCACCCTGCGCAAGAAGCTGAAGGAATACGGCATCAGCGCGTAAGCGCGCGTGGGTAGTGCCGGCCGCTGTCCGGCAACCTCGTGAACGATGGCAGGATGTTGCAGTTGCCGGCCMGCGGCCGGCACTACCAGTGGATCCACGCCATGCGTGGATGGCGTCCTCCCGGAATCAACCGCCGCCGCCCGCCCGGTAGATCCACGCCATGCGTGGATGAAGGCCCGGCAGGATCACCCGCCCCGCCCGCCCGGTAGATCCRCGCCATGCGTGGATGGACGCCCGGCAGGATCACCCGCTCCCGCCCGCCCGGTAGATCCACGCCATGCGTGGATGGACGCCCGGCAGGATCACCCRCTCCCGCCCGCCYGGTAGATCCACGCCATGCGTGGATGGACGCCCGGCAGGATCACCCGCTCCCGCCCGCCTGGTAGACCCACGCCATGCGTGGATGGACGCCCGGCAGGATCACCCGCCCCCGCCCGCCTTCCAGTAATACCGCACCACGTGGAAGAACACCGGCGCGGCGAAGCACACCGAATCCAGCCGGTCGAGCATGCCGCCATGGCCCTCGATCATGTGGCCCCAGTCCTTGATGCCGCGGTCGCGCTTGATCGCCGACATCACCAGGCCGCCCCAGAACCCCATCAGGTTGATCAGCAGCGACAGGCCGAACGCCTGCAGCGGCGTGAACGGGGTGATCCACCACAGCGCCGCGCCCAGCGCGCTGGCACTCAGCACGCCGCCGACGAAGCCCTCCACCGTCTTAGATGGCGACAGCTTCGGTGCGATCAGATGCTTGCCCAGCAGTTTGCCCCAGATGTACTGCAGCACGTCCGAGGACTGCACCACGATCACCAGGAAGGCAAACAGCAGCACGTTGCGCGACGGGTCATGTCCGGGCACGTGCAGGTTCAGCAGCAGCGGTACGTGCGAGATGCAGAACACGCAGATCATCAGTCCCCACTGCACCTTCGCCGTGCGCTCCAGGTAGTGCGTGGTGTCGCCGCCGATGGTCGACAGGATCGGCAGGAACAGGAACGCATAGACCGGAATCAGCAACGTGTACATGCCGTACCAGTCGATCCACACCAGGTAGTACTGCCACGGCAGCACGATGTAGAACGCCGCCAGCAGCGCGTAGTAGTCGCCCGAGCGGGTCGGTGCGAGCGTGATGAACTCGCGCAGTGCGAACAGCGAGATGATCGCGAACAGCACGATCACCCCGGCACGACCGAAGAACAGCGCCAATCCGACCACGATCGCCATCACCCACCACGCGCGGATGCGCGACACCAGGTTGGCGATCACCGCGCTGGGCCGGCCGCGCTGGCGCCATCGCAGCGTTTCGGCCACCAGCGTGGCCAGTACCAGCACCGCACCGACGCCAGCGAACAGCAGGCCGGTCTGCTGGCCCACGCTCTGCGTTGCCAGGTCGCCGGACACATCGATCAGGAAACTCATGCGCGCCCTCCGTTCGGCGCCAGGTCCAGCAGCGCCTGCCGGCTGCGGGCCAGGAATGCGGCCTTGTCCTCGTCGGCCTGCAACCGCAGCGGCGTGCCGAAGGTGGCCGTGCACAGCAAGGGCAGCGGCAGGAAGCGGCCCTTGGGCATCACCCGCTTCAGGTTGTCGATCCACACCGGTACGAATTCCAGCTCCGGGCGTTGCCGTGCCAGGTGATAGATGCCGCTCTTGAACGGCAGCAACGGCTCATCGCCCACGTTGCGGGTGCCTTCCGGGAACAGGATCAGCGAGCAGTCTTCGTCCACCGCGTCACGCAGCACCTGCAGCGGATCCTGCTGGCGATGGCCGGCCTCGCGTTCGACCAGTACGCCATTGAACACCGCATCGATCAGGTAGCGACGCAGGCCGTCGCGCTGCCAGTACTCGGCGGCGGCAACCGGCCGCACCTGGCGCCGCAACGCGGGTGGCATCGACGACCAGATCAGCACGAAGTCACCGTGGCTGGCGTGGTTGCCGTAGTACACGCGGCGCTCGCTGGACGGCGCGCAACCGATCCACAGCGCGCGTGCGCCTGTCACCACATGGATCGCGCCACTGCAGGCGCGGGCAATCAGTTCGGCGAACATTGGCCCCTCCCGTTCACGTCTGCGGCCACAACACGGCCAGCACCAGCAGTGCGAACTGCACCGCGGTCAGCAGGTACTGGCGCAGCAGCAGGCGGCGCATGCCGGCCCAGCGCGCGTCCCAGCCCCGCAGTTGCGCATCGGGTGACGCGCGGCGCAGGCCACTGTCCTGCAGCAGCTGATCGGTGCGGCGCGCGGCAGCATCGCCGTCCAGGCTCTCATCGCGCAGCAGCTGCAGCAGGCTGGCGTCCAGCGCCACCCGCCACGCGTGGTACGTCTGTGCCACGCCCGCGAACGTGCTGGCCAGCAACAACCCTGCAGCGATCATCGCCAGGCCCGGCTCGGTGCCGAGCAGCAGCAATGCCACCAGCAGCAGCCCCAGCGACAGGCATGCCGGCCAACGCCCCTGCCGCAGCAGCAGCTGCATGGTCGCCAGATCGGGAACCGTACTCATGTGCGCGCTCCTGCCGCGTCGGCGATGGCACGCAGATGGGCCGTACCCAGCACGATGCCAGGGCGCGCGGAACGCACGATCGCCACCGCCGCATCGACATCAGCCGCGCGACCACTGCGCAGCAGCCAGGTCGCCACGCTGGCAGCACTGCGCGAGTAGCCCAGCGCACAGCACACCAGCAACGGCCCCTGCGCACGCAGGCACTCGATGGCCTCGGCCGCCTCGCGCAGCTGTTCCGGAGCAGGCACCACCAGGTCCAGCATCGGCACGCTGGCATACGCTGCGCCCTGCGCGCAACAGGACAGCTCGGCGCAGGCATCCACTACACCCACCAGTGGCGGTGGCAACGCGCCGTTGGGAATGCGGCCCAGCCACACACCGTCCAGCACCGGCACCGGCTGCGGCGCACGCCGCGTCCACAGCCGCGAGTTGATCCAGGCAGCGCCCAGGTACGGTGCCAGCAGCCAGCGCGCGGCCATCGTCAAGCGACCATCGGCGCGTTTCTGGAACACCGCCGTACCCAGCCCGGCATAGGCCAACGCCACCAGCAGCAACGACACCACCGGCCACAGCAGCCACAACGCCGCACCGCGCAGCGTCACCGCCGGCGCCAGCAGCAGCGCCGCCCCCAGCAGGTACAACGCCGCCAATCGCCAACGTCTGGCATCACGCGCGATGCGCCAGGCGCGCAGCGGCGGCGCGCCCTGCTCCGGCCACAGCCAGACGCACAGCCACCCCGCCAGCAGGCCGGTCGGAATATCGATGAAATGATGCTGGAACGTGGTCAGCACCGAGACGCCTATCAGCAATGCCCACGCGTGCAGCACCCAGCGCCACACGCCGTGCAGGTACTGCGCGAACTTCATCCACAGCACGATCAGCAGCACGATGTGCAGCGACGGCGCCTGGTTGAACGGCTTGTCGAAGCCCAGCAGCACATCAAACAACCCACCGAACACGCCACCGATCTCCGGCCGCTCGAAGCTGAAGCGCAGCGGCCACAACAGGAAGCAGGTCACCGCGATCAGCTGTGCACTGAACAGCCGCAGCGCATGCCGGTCCAGTTCCAGCCGTTGCCGGCACAGGAAGAAGGATACCGCGTAGAACAGGTCGATCGACCAGTACGGCACGATCGTCCACGGCACGAACGGAATGTGCGTCTCCCACGCGAACGCCATCACCGGCAGTTCGGCATGCCGGCCGGCCATCCAGTTGGCGAAGCCGTAGCTGGCGAAGAAGAACGGACCCAGCAGGGCCAGCCACAGCAGGGCGCGCCGCCAGGGGCGTCCTTCCGTGGCCAGCGGCGTTGCGGCCAGCGTCGCCATCACGCGGCCCGGCGTGCCAGCGACACGGTGAAGATGCCGAATTCGTCGATGCGCTGCGCCACCTTCTCGAAACCGGCCAGGCGCACCAGCTCATCCATCTCCTGCTGGGTACGGCGGCGCATCACCCATGCTGCGCCACCGCGGTGGCTGGTCAAGGCACGTGCGATGAATTCCAGCTGCGGGTGCCAGGGCTGGCCGGTGTAAGCCAGATAGCCCCCCACCGGCACGGTTGCGGCAATGCCCTGCAGCGAGCGCAGCACGGCGTCGTTGTCGGGGAACAGTTCGTACAGGCCCGATACCACCGCCAGTGTCGGTGCTGGATCGACTTTGGCCAGTTGCGCCGGATCGAACGCATCGCCCTGCTCGAAGCAGGCGATGTCGTCGGCACCGAGGCGCTCGATCAATGCCTGGCCCTGGGTCACGTTCAGATCGCTGAAATCACGCAGCACGATGCGGTCGGCGCGCTGTTCGCCCTGGCCCAGCGCTTCCAGCACATAGCGACCATGGCCGGCCGCCACGTCCAGCACACGCACCTGCGTGCCCTGCCCGCGCAGGCGCTGGGCGGCGTCGCGCAGCAGTTCCTGCAGGTGCTGGCCACGGATGCGGATGCCGCGCCAGCCGATCGCGTCCAGATAATTGCGGTCGACCATGCGGCCGAGCGGCCCCTTGCCGCGCGCTTCGTCGCGGTAGATGTAGTCGAGCGTACTGCCGGAATCGAAACCGGTCTGCAGGCCCAGCGCGATGCCTTCGGACAGCGTGCCGCCGAAGCGCAGGCCACCACGCACCACGCGCCAGCGCAGGTCAGCCAGGCTGTTGCGTTCCGGTGGCCAGGCCAGGATCTCCGATTCCTCGAAGGTTGGCCCGTGACGGTGCGCGTCGCGCCGTGACAGCTCACGCAGCGGCTCGGCGAAACGTGCCTGGATGAAACTGCGGATACGTGCCAGCGCCGGCGCCCGATCGCGCTCGCCCAGCGTGTCGTGGAAGAAGCCCGGCAGATGCACACGCTCCTTGATCGGGCTGGACAGGCGCTCGTAGAAGCGGTCCTGCGGGCCACGGTGCACCACGAAATCCGAGCCGGACACCAGCAGCTGCACCGGCACGCTGATTGCCTGCGCATCGGCCACGATGCGGTCAGCCGCTTCGTACAGGCCCAGCAGCACGCGCACCGAGATCGGCCGGGTGATCAGCGGATCGGTGCGGTAGCTCTCCACGCGCGCCGGATCATGGGTCAGCCACTGCGGCTTGACGTAGCTGTTGACGAAGAAGTTGCCGCGCAGCTTCTGCATCAATGCCAGGCCCGGGCGTGCGAACGGCACGTACAGCTTCACCTTGAACGCCGGCGAAGCCATCACCAGCGCGCGCAGGCGCGGCGCGTAGTCGTGCACCCAGGTGGCGGCAACCACTGCGCCCACGCTCTGCGCGATCACCACGATGTCTTCCACCGCGATGCCGTGCTCGGCTCCGATATGGGTGATGAAGCTGTCCAGGTCACGCACCAGCGCCGGGAAGCCCGGTGCATCGCCGCGCGCACCCGGCGAACGACCATTGCCGCGCGCATCCCAGGCGAAGAAGGCGGTGTCGGGCAGGTCCAGCTCATCGACCAGGTGGGTGACCCGGCCGGAGTGCTCGTGGCCGCGGTGCAGCAGCACGATGGCCCTGCTGGCCGGCGTTGCGCTGGTGCCCGCCCAGTACCGGTAGAACAGCGGTACCTGGTCGAAGCTGTGGAATTCCCGTTCCTGCGCCTGACGCATGCAATCTCCTGATTGTCTTTTTGTATCTGCTTGATTAATTCGGCGAAACCGCCGCTTCCTGCAGCCCGCGACGGACGCGGTTGATCATCGTCAGCACGCACAGCACCGCCATCGCTGCGGCCACGCCGCTGACCGTCATCGCACCGCTCCAGCCAAACGCCAGCAGCAGGCCCAGCGCACCGATGACGAACGCCCGGTCGCTCTTCCCCATCGGGCCGTCATAGCGACGGCTGGCCCCGACCATCAGCCCCAGCACGCCGGCGTATTCGCTCAGCGCCGCAGTCCAGGCCAGCAGCCACAGCGCCTCCGGGCGCACGCCCGGCACGCTGAGCAGGCTCAGGTACAGCGCCGCATCGGCGATCACATCACACAGCTCGTTCAGATAGGCGCCCAGCCGCGACTGCTGGCCGAACTCGCGGGCCAGCATGCCATCCACGGCGTTGAGCGCCATGCGCAGCAGCATCCATAGCGGCAGCAGCAGGTACAGCAGGGGCTGGGCCGGCGCGCAGCACCACACGACGGCAGCCACCAGCAGCGAGACCACGGCGGCGGCCACGGTCACCGTATTGGCGGTGATCCCCATGCGGTACAGACCGCGTACGGCTGGACGCAACAGGTCCTGGAAACGTCCTTTCAATGCATAGATCGACATGATCCGTACCCGCTGATCCTTGGCAGTGCGGGCACAGCCTACCCCATCGTCGGCAGATTCCGACAACCCGGCTCCGGTCTGCGGCCCAGCCCCCCGGATCGGGCCGGATCGATGTGCCCGACCCGGTCTTACGTCGATGGCCGCGGCAAATTACCCCTTCCGGCACCCGCCACCGGCCCCCACCGCCTACAATATCGGCCCCGCTCCGCTGCCGATTCTGTCCCATGACTGCTGATCTGTTGCCCGTCCGCCGGGCCCTTCTCTCCGTTTCCGACAAGACCGGTCTGGTCGAGCTGGCCACTGCGCTGGCGGCACGCGGCGTGGAGCTGCTGTCCACCGGCGGCACTGCCAAGGCGATCCGCGATGCGGGCCTGGCCGTGAAGGACGTGGCCGACGTCACCGGCTTCCCGGAAATGATGGACGGCCGGGTCAAGACCCTGCACCCGATGGTGCACGGCGGCCTGCTGGGCCGCTCCGGCCTGGATGACGCAGTGATGGCCGAGCACGGCATCGGTGCCATCGACCTGCTGGTGCTGAACCTGTACCCGTTCGAATCGGTCACCGCCAAGGCCGACTGCACCCTGGCCGACGCGGTCGAGAACATCGACATCGGCGGCCCGGCCATGCTGCGTTCGGCAGCCAAGAACTTCGCCCGCGTGGCGGTGGCCACCGACCCGTCGCAGTACGCCGAACTGCTGGCCTCGCTGGACGCCAACGACGGCCAACTGTCGGCCAGCACCCGCTTCGCGTTCTCGGTGGCCGCGTTCAACCGCGTCGCCCAGTACGACGCGGCGATCAGCAACTATCTGTCGGCGGTCACCGCCACCGACGCCGCGGTGCCGGCGCGTGCCGAGTACCCGGCGCAGATGAATTCCACCTTCGTGAAGGTGATGGACCTGCGCTACGGCGAGAACCCCCACCAGAGCGGCGCGTTCTACCGCGACCTGTACCCGGTGCCGGGCACGCTGGCCACGTTCCAGCAGCTGCAGGGCAAGGAACTGAGCTACAACAACCTGGCCGATGCCGATGCGGCGTGGGAATGCGTGCGCCAGTTCGATGCGCCGGCCTGCGTCATCGTCAAGCACGCCAATCCGTGCGGCGTGGCCGTCGGTGCCGGCAATGGCGATGCCTACGAGCTGGCCTACGCCACCGACCCGACCAGCGCCTTCGGCGGCATCATCGCCTTCAACACGCCGCTGGACGCCGCCACCGCCAAGGTGATCCTGGACCGCCAGTTCGTGGAAGTGCTGATTGCCCCGGACTACGAGCCGGCCGCGCTGGAATACGCGCAGAAGAAGGCCAACGTGCGCGTGCTGCGCATCCCGCACGGCGATGGCCTGAACAACTTCGACAGCAAGCGCGTCGGCTCGGGCCTGCTGCTGCAGTCCTCGGACAACCGCGGCATGACCCGCGACGAACTGAAGGTGGTCAGCAAGCTGGTACCGACCGACAAGCAGTTCACCGACCTGCTGTTTGCATGGAAGGTGGCCAAGTTCGTGAAGTCCAACGCGATTGTGTATGCCAAGGACAACCGCACGATTGGCGTGGGCGCCGGGCAGATGAGCCGCGTCTATTCCGCGCGCATCGCCGGCATCAAGGCGGCCGATGCGAACCTGGTAGTCGAGGGTTCGGTGATGGCCTCCGACGCGTTCTTCCCGTTCCGCGACGGCATCGACGCCGCTGCTGCCGCCGGCATCAAGGCGGTGATCCAGCCAGGCGGTTCGATGCGCGATGCCGAAGTGATCGCCGCCGCCGACGAACATGGCCTGGCCATGGTGTTCACCGGCGTGCGCCACTTCCGCCACTGATCCTGGAGCGACACGGATGTCCACAGTTTCGATGAAATCGCTGGCCGTGCTCGCCCTCGCGGGCGCGGCCGTGCTGGCAGGCTGCAAGCCTGCTGCCGAGCCCAGCGCGGGCCCGAAGGCAGAAGCGCCTGCGGCGGCCCCCGCTGTACCAGAACAGCATGTCAGCCGCACCGCGCGGCTGCAGGCCTTCCTGGTCCAGCGTTACGGCAGCAACGCCAGGCTCTCCGGTGAATGGCGCGGCAGCTGGACCGACGATGGCGACACCCATGCGATGGACTGGCAGGTCTGCGCGGAACAACCGGTGGTGAGCGGTGACAGCTGGCAACAGCTGCTGGCCGTGTGCGGTGCGCTGGTCGATGGCGCGCACATCGACCCGGGAACCATCGAGTTCTTCGTGCTGCGCCCGAAGGGCGATGGCTTCGAGGTGACCAGCGAACTGACCGGCCAGCGCTTCGGCAGCGGCGGCCAGCCCGGCACTACCAGCATCATCCGCGCCGGCAGCGACTTCTACGGCTTCCGTGTCGAGGACGGCTGGTTCGGGCAGGGTTTCTCGCTGCTCTCGCAGTCGCTGATCCTGCCAGGCCCGAACGGCCTGGTGGCCAGTGGCAGCGCGCGCAGCCATATCGACAATGACGCCCAGTACGAGTGCGACAACCTGGACGCCGGCACCGACCCGGATACCGTCGAGGACTGCCGCACCCGCCGCTTCAGCATCGATTTCGCGCTGCGTTTCGACGACAGCGACCGCAGCGCGCGCGTCTGGCCGCTGCTGATCGAGGAAACCGGAACCACCTGTGGCGGCAAGCAGGTCCGGCAGGAACACCGCTTTACCCTGGACCCGAAGACCTGGGCCTATTCCTTCCCCGAATCGCTGCGACGCGAAGGCTGCGAGTGAGCCACGCGCGCCGCCGGGGACACCGATCTTCCCTTCCCACGCAATCTGGAATCTCGTGATGAACGTACTTGTCATCGGCTCTGGCGGCCGCGAACACGCCCTGGCATGGAAGCTGGCCCAGTCCTCCCGTGTCACCGAAGTGATCGTGGCGCCCGGCAACGCCGGCACCGCCAGCGAAGACAAGTGCCGCAACGTGGCGGTGAAGGTCACCGACATCGACGGCCTGCTGGCGCTGGCCCAGGCCGAAGGCGTGGCGCTGACCGTGGTCGGCCCGGAAGTACCGCTGGTGGCCGGCGTGGTCGACCGCTTCCGCGCCGCCGGCCTGCGCATCTTCGGGCCGACCGCCGCCGCCGCGCAGCTGGAAGGCAGCAAGGCCTACGCCAAGGACTTCCTGGCCCGCCACAACATCCCCACCGCGTTCTACGCCGTGCACACCGAGGTGGACGCGGCGCTGGCCTACATCCGCGACAAGGGTGCTCCGATCGTGGTCAAGGCCGATGGCCTGGCCGCCGGCAAGGGCGTGATCGTGGCGATGACCCTGGCCGAAGCCGAAGATGCCGTGCGTGACATGCTCTCGGGCAACGCCTTCGGCGATGCCGGTGCCCGCGTGGTGATCGAGGAATTCCTCGACGGCGAGGAAGCCAGCTTCATTTCGATGGTGGACGGCGTGCATGCGCTGCCGATGGCCACCTCGCAGGATCACAAGCGCGTCGGCGACGGCGACACCGGCCCGAACACCGGCGGCATGGGCGCGTACTCGCCGGCCCCGGTGGTGACGCCGGAAGTGCATGCCCGCGTGATGCGTGAGGTGGTGAACCCCACCGTGCAGGGCATGATCGCCGACGGCATCCCGTTCACCGGCTTCCTCTATGCCGGCCTGATGATCGATACCAGCGGCGCCCCGAAGGTGATCGAATTCAACGTGCGCTTCGGCGACCCGGAAACCCAACCGGTGATGCTGCGCCTGCAGTCCGACCTGGTGGAGCTGGTGGAAGCTGCCATCGACGGCCGCCTGGACCAGATCGAGGCACAGTGGGATGTGCGCCCGTCGCTGGGCGTGGTGCTGGCCGCCAAGCCATACCCGGAATCGCCGATCA
Organism: Stenotrophomonas maltophilia; assembly: GCF_013464915.1. GTDB lineage: Bacteria > Pseudomonadota > Gammaproteobacteria > Xanthomonadales > Xanthomonadaceae > Stenotrophomonas > Stenotrophomonas maltophilia_AT. Next base: position 71,160 of record NZ_RAVT01000006.1, on the reverse strand, counting down.
CCGGCGACGTGATTTCCGGCCTGGACGACGTGCCGGCCAGTGCCAAGGTGTTCCATGCCGGCACCGCGCTGGACGCGCAGGGCCAGGTGCTCAGCGCCGGCGGCCGCGTGCTGTGCGTGGCGGCGCTGGGCAACAGCGTGCGCGACGCACAGGCCAATGCCTATGCCGGCGTGGCCAAGGTGACGTGGGCCAACGAGTTCCACCGCACCGACATCGGCTGGCGCGCGATCGCTCGCGAGGGCTGAGGTCCGGCGCCGCAGCCACGCATGGCGTGGCTCTACTGGGTGCCGTACCGCCACGCGTGGCGTGGACCCACAGATGCCGTACCGCCGGGGTAGATCCACGCCATGCGTGGATAGGCCCACAAACGAGAAAGGCCCGGCAATGCCGGGCCTTTTCATTGCTTCAACGCCACCCCGCCTTACGCGGTGAACAGCGCCTTCATCTTCTTCAGCGCGTTCGCTTCAACCTGGCGGATGCGCTCGGCCGATACGCCGTACTCGTCAGCCAGTTCCTGCAGCGTCACCTTGCTGTCGGCATCCAGCCAGCGACGGCGGATGATGTCGCGCGAACGGGCATCCAGCTCGGCCAGGCCTTCGCGCAGCAGCTGCATCTGGTTGTCTTCGCTGTCGGCACGCTCGTAGGCCATCGACGGGTCTTCGTCGTTGGCGACCAGGAACGCAGCCGGAGACGGCGGCGCGTGTTCGTTGTCCTCGTCGGTCGGCGCATCGAAACCGATATCGCGACCGGACAGGCGCGACTCCATTTCCATGACCTCGCGCTCGGACACGTTCAGGTCCTTGGCCACCGCGCTCACTTCGGCCGCGTTCATCCAGCCCAGGCGCGTCTTCGACTTGCGCAGGTTGAAGAACAGCTTGCGCTGCGCCTTGGTGGTGGCGACCTTCACGATGCGCCAGTTCTTCAGGATGAACTCGTGCATCTCGGCACGGATCCAGTGCACGGCGAAGGACACCAGGCGCACGCCCATTTCGGGGTCGAAGCGCTTGACCGCCTTCATCAGGCCGATGTTGCCTTCCTGGATCAGGTCGCCCAGGGCGAGGCCGTAGCCGTTGTAGCCGCGGGCCACGTGCACCACGAAGCGCAGGTGCGAATGCACCAGTTCGCGGGCGGCGTCCAGATCGTTGCCGTCGCGGAAGCGACGGGCCAGGTCCTGTTCGTCATCGACCGACAGCACCGGGATCTGGTGCACGGCACCGATGTAGGCGTCCAGCGAACCGAGCGCACTGGGAATCGGGAGATTGTTTGCCACAAGGGCAGTAGAGGTGTTCTGGCTCATAGGCACCCATCTTAGCAGTCCGGGATTTGGACTGCTAAAGGAGGAAAAAGTTCCAGCATCCTATTGATGCAACACTGGTCCCAAACAGAGCCCTACCGTAGCGCGATTTGATGACAGTGGCGAGCGCGCTTTTCGGGATTCACAATCCCTTGGAATTCAAGCAATTACCTACCGGAAACCGGCCGATTCCGGTCAAGCGGAGCTGAACGGGTAGGCCTGGAGGCGCATTCAGGGGCGGGGATGTTGCCAGATGTTCAGGCCCGCGCGCCACAGGCTCGATGTTTTACTACTAAAAAACCCGTTGACAGCCATGCGGCAGCATGCTCCGATGCATCAACTAATTCATACGTAGATGCGCATGGCCCGCCCCGCCTCCCAGACTCCCACCCCGGCCGAGCAGGCCATCCTGGACATCCTCTGGGACAAGGGCGAAGCCTCCGTGCGCGAAGTGGCCGATGTGCTCGGCGAACACAAGCCGGTTGCGTACACCACGGTGCTGACCATGTTCAACGTGCTGGCGAAGAAAGGCTTTGTCAGTCATCGCCAGGAAGGTCGCGCCTACATCTATCACGCCACGCTCAGCCGCGAGCAGGCCCGCCGGCAAGCGCTGGACCATCTGCTGCATCAGTTCTTCGACGGCTCGCCGAACGTGTTGGCACAGCACCTGGTGGACGAACGCGAAATCGATCGCAACGAACTGCAGGCACTGCAGCAGCGCATCAGCGATGCCAGGGCCGGGAGGAAGGAATGAACCTCATCGACCTGGCGATGGCACTGGGCGTTCGACAGTTGCTGTTGTCCGCAGTGGTGCTGCTGCCAGCGCTTTGGCTCGCTCGTCGGCGAGCCCTCAGTGCCGAACAACGTTCCTGGCTGCTGACAGCCGCGATGGCCGTTGCCCTGCTGCTGCCGCTCAGCGCCTTCCTGCCGGGATGGTCGACCACCCTGCCCGCACCGGCACCGCCTGCGGCCGCGTTCCATCCCATGCCCGGCGAAGGGGCAACGGCGGAAGAAGCCATCTTCGAAGCCGGACGGCAGCCCGACATCTATTACGTTGAACTGCCGAAGACCGTGCCGACACTGCTTGCAATGCTGTGGCTGCTGGGCACCCTGTGGCTGGGCATGCGCCTGCTGGACGCGCTGCTGCACGCACGCCGGCTGCGGCGGTTGGCGCAACCGGCATCCGCCGGACTGCGCGCGGTCCTGGCCGACATCGTGCCCGACCACGTGACGATCGCCACCTGCGCCGTCGACGGGCCGATGGTCGTCGGCCTGTGGCGCCCGACGATCCTGCTGCCGCGCCCGCTGCTGGCCCGCCTGGACAACAGCGTGCTGCGCGACATCGTCCGCCACGAGGTTGCACACCTGCAGCGCCGCGACCTGTGGACAAGCACGCTGCTGCGGGCGGGAACAGCACTGTTCTGGTGGAACCCGCTGCTGCACGTTGCCCAGGCACGCCTGGCGGTACTGCGCGAGATGGCCTGTGACGCACGCGCTGCGATGCAGGCACGCGAACCGCTGGACTATGCAGGTTCGCTGCTGGCCAGCGTCGAACAGCTGCAGGCCCTGCGCGAGGAGGCACCGACACTGGCGCTGGGCATGTTCAGTGCACGCAGCCAGCTGGCGCAGCGCAGCGATCAGCTGGTGGACGCCACGCCCCACGCCCCCCGGCGCCACAGCCTGCTGGTGCTGGGCCTGCTGCTTCTACTAGCCTGCGCCGGCACCGCGGTGGCTGTCTCACCACGGCTCGCCCCATCGCCGGCTGCCAGCGCCTCCTATACGCGCGTCAACACCCTGCTCCAGGCCGCCGGCACGCATGACCTCGTGCAGGTCCGCGCGTTGGCGGCGGCGGGCGTCGATCTCGATGCACGCGTGCTCGGCGATGGCACGGCGCTGATCCAGGCCGTCCGCGCACGCGACCCGGCGATGGTCAACGCCCTGCTGCAGCTGGGGGCCGACCCCGATCGCGCCGCACTGGGCGAGGGCAATCCGTTGATCGTCGCCTCCGCGCTGGGCCTGCAACCCATCGTCGAGCAGCTGGTGCAGGCCGGTGCCGACGTCAACCGGGTCGTGACCTATGACGAGACACCGCTGATCAATGCCTCGCGCGAAGGCCACCTGGTCACCGTGCAGTACCTGCTCGCGCACGGCGCCGACATCAACCTGGGCGTGGAAGCCGACGGCTGGCTGGGGCGCTGGCGGACACCGCTGAACCAGGCCGGCAACGCGGCCGTGCGCGACTACCTGCTGGCGCAGGGCGCCCGCCGCGAACGACGCTGACGCCGCCGCCGCATCGCCTCCTGCACTGCGGCGCTGACCCCGTTCCACCCGCAACGACCGGACGCGGCAGGCGTGCGTGGCAACGCCTGCGCCGATCCCAACCCTCTTCCACTCCTGCAAGGATGTCGATGATGAACCGCCTGTTGCTGTGTTCGCTGCTGGCCTGCCTGAGCCCGTTCCGCGTGATGGCCACCGACGCCGTCGCTGAAGACGCTGCGCGCTTTGCCCAGGCAATGGCCCATGGCCTGCGCCCCGGCACGGCCCCGCTGGGCGCGGCGCTGCCGCGATGGTCGATCGAGGAACGCCTTGCCCACTACAAGGTGCCGGGTGCCGCCGTTGCGGTGATCCGCGATGGCAAGGTGGTGTACGCCGCCGGGTACGGCCTGCGCCAGGCAGGCACGCGCGACGCGGTGGATGCCGATACCGTGTTCTCGGTGGGTTCGGTCAGCAAGATGGGCGCTGCGGCGACCACCCTGAAGCTGGTTGCTGCCGGCAAGGTCTCGCTGGAGGAGAACATCGATCCCCGCCTGCACCGCTGGCATGTGCCTGCCGATGCGCAGGGACGGCACCCGCCGATCACCCTGCGCATGCTGCTCTCGCACACCGCCGGCTTCAATGTGCATGGCTTCCAGGACTACCAGCCCGCCGAGCGCTTGCCGACCCTGCTGCAGACACTGGATGGACTGGCGCCTGCAAAGAATGAACCGATACGCCTGATCCACGCACCCGGCCAGCAGGTCGACTATTCCGGTGGCGGCTACACGGTGGTGCAGCTGGCGATCGAAGACCTGACCGGCAGAACATTCGCTGACGTCGCACGTCGCGAGGTGTTCGCGCCACTGGGCATGTCGCGCAGCACGTACCAGAACCCCCTGCCTTCCGGCTACGGCAACGTTGCCCATGCGCACGACAACAAGGGCCTGCCGGAAGCGCTGCCACGCGGCTGGCAGAGCTTTCCGGAACAGGCGGCGTCCGGGCTGTGGACCAGCGCCAACGACATGGGCCTGTTCGTCGCGGCCCTGCTGCGCAGCATCCGCACGAAGGATGGATGGCTGCCGCAGTCATTGGCCCTGCAGATGGTCAGCGAGGTGGCGCCGGCCGGTCGTGGCCTGGGACCGGAGCTGGCCGGCACCGGTGCCAGTCGCCGCTTCTTCCACAATGGCAGCAATGACAGCTATCACGCCGGCATCGAAGGCTACCCGGAGAGCGGCGATGGATTCGTCATCCTGACCAATGGCGACAACGGCCCCGCGCTGCGTGGGGAGATCCGCAATGCCCTGTCCGATGCGCTCGGCCACAACGCCAAGCCGGTCATCCGCACGCTGGATCCTGCATTGCTGGCGGAGGGCTATCCGCGCTTCAGCGGCCGCTTCGTACTCGATGACACCCTGCCCATGGATCTGCGCAGCGGCCTGGCCGATTGGTTCGACGTCACGACCCTGGACGTGCAGGCGATCGATGCTGGACTGCAGTTGCGCCTGCCCGGGCGTGATGCACCGGTCGCTCTGCAGGCGCTGACGCCCGTCCGCTTCCTGGCAGGCAGTGCGGGGGCGGAACTGCTGTTCCATCGCGGCGGCGATGGCAGCGTGCAGGCGTTGAGCGTGATCGCCGAAGGCGCGCGTGCCTACTACCGGCGCGCGGATCCCGCACCAGCAGCGGGCCACTGATCCATCGCTGGCGGCGCCGGGCCCCTGCCCGGCCCGCTCAGAGCGCCGAACGCGGCGGCAGCGACCAGTCGATCGGGGCCTGGCCGCGGCGCTGCAGGTACTCGTTGGCCATCGAAAAATGGCGGCACCCAAGGAAGCCACGGTGGGCCGACAACGGCGACGGGTGCGGCGACTTCAGCACGCGATGGCGACGGGTATCGATGACCTTGCCCTTCTGCTGCGCATAGGCACCCCAGAGCATGAACACCAGGCCTTCGCGTTCGCTGTTGAGCACGTCCACCACGTGGTCGGTGAAGCCCTCCCAGCCACGGCCCTGGTGCGCACCGGCCTTGCCCTCTTCCACGGTCAGCACGGCATTGAGCAGCAGCACGCCACGTTGTGCCCACGGCATCAGGCAGCCGTGGTCCGGGCGCGGGAGACCGAGATCGCTCTCGATCTCCTTGTAGATGTTCAGCAGCGACGGTGGCACAGGTACGCCCGGCGCCACCGAGAAACTCAGGCCATGCGCCTGGCCCCGCCCGTGGTACGGGTCCTGGCCGAGGATCACCACCTTCACCTGCTCGAACGGCGTGGCATCGAACGCCGCGAAGATCTGCGGGCCGGGCGGGAACACCGCGGCACCACTCGCCTTGCGCTGGCGCAGGAAGCCGGACAGCTCGCGCATCTGCGGCTGCAACAGGTAATCACCGACATGCTGCTTCCAGCTCGGTTCCAGCTGGATCGTCGGGGTGTCCGCTACTTCATCAATCATTGCGCCACTTCATCGAATCAGGGGTCCATCGTTCAACCGGGCCAGACGCAGCTGGAACAGCACCTTGGTGACCAGCAGCCGTTCTTCGATCGGCTTGAGCACCAGGTCGTTGGCGCCGGACTGCAGCAGCCCGGTCTGGTTGTGCGGGTTGCCGTCGCCGGTCATCACCAGCACCGGCAGGCGGCGCTTGCCGTAGCCGAAGTCCACGCGCACGCGCTGCACCACATCGCGGCCGCTCAGCTCGCCCTTCAGGGTGACGTCGGTCAGCACCAGGTCGATGCGGTGGCGGCTGCGGCCCAGCGACTCGGCGGTGAGCAGGGTGAACGCCTCTTCGGCGCTGACCACGTGCAGCACGTTCAACTGCTGGCGCTCCAGCATGCGCTTGGTGGCTTCGGCCACCACGCGGCTGTCCTCGATGTAGAGGATGGTCGCGCCGGGAATGGTCTGCGGCTGCACGTAGCCGCGGATGAAGGTCGCCAGCGCTTCATGGCCGAGCGATTTGTCGAAATAGTCGGTGACGTACTCGGTGAAGCGACGCTGCTCCAGGTGCTGCTGGGCGTCGCCGGACACCACGATGACCGGCACATAGGCCTGGCCGGCCGCTTCGCGCACCATCCGTGCCAGTGCCAGGCCGTCGCCATCGCGCAGGGTCAACGAGGTGGTCACCAGGTCCACCGGGCCCTGCGCCAGCGCCTGCTGCGCGTCTTCGATGCTGTCGCAGCCGATCACCTCCACGCCCGGCAGGTCGCGCTTCAGCACGTCGGCGATCAGCTTGCGCACCAGCTTCGAGCCATCGACCACCATCACCCGCGTGGCGGGCCCATCAAGGTGCTTCAGCGCTTGCGGTTGCATGCCGGTCTCAGGTGTCGGTCGGGCGGGTCTGGCGCAGGAAGTGGCCGGTCACCAGCCACGCGCCCAGCCAGCCGAGCAGCAGCGTGCCGAGCAGGACCAGGCCGCCATGCAGCAGATCCAGGCCGTGCAGCACGAACGGGCTGCCATAGCTGCGGGAGAGTTCGGCCAGCGGCACGCGCAGCGCGGCACCGGCGGCACCGATCAGGGCCAGTGCCACCGCACCGGCCCCCAGGCCGTACCACGCGCCCAGGTACAGGAACGGACGGCGGATGAAGCCATCACTGGCGCCGAGCAGCTGCAGCACGCCGATCTCTTCGCGGCGGGCCTGGATGTCCAGGCGCACGGTGTTGCCAACCACCAGCGCGGCGCCGACACCGAGCAGTACCGACAGCACCTGCACCAGCCGTGCACCGAACGCCAGCCAGGCATCCAGGCGCTGGCGCCACAGTGCATCGTGCTGCACCAGGTCGGCCTCGGGCAGGCTCTCCAGCGCGCGTGCCAGGCGTGCGTCGTCCTTGCCCTGGCCGGGGGTGATCACCAGCAGCGAGGGCAGCGGGTTGTCATTGAGTGCGTCGATCGCCTCGCCAAGGCCGGCATCGCGCAGTTCCTGCAGACCCTGTTCGGGCGTGCGCACGTTCACTTCGGCCACGTCATCGCGATCGCGCAGCTGGCCGGCCAGGCGCAGCGCGCCGGGGCCATCGACATTGCCCTTCAGGAATACGTTGATGTCGCGCGACTGCTGCACGCTGCCGGCGAACTGCTTGAGGTTGTCCAGCGCGATCGACAGGCCCAGCGGCAGGGCCAGCGCCAGCGCCATGACCATCACCGTCAGCAGGGTCGCCCACGGCTTGCGGAAGGCACGGCCGAGGCTGAACACCACGCTGTGCGCGTGGTGCTGGAACCAGACGCCCACGCGCGAGGGGGCGGCGGCTTCGCTGTTTTCGTTCTTGGCCATGCGTTACTCCGCCAGGTCCTGCGGCGAGATGTCATCCACCAGCCGGCCGTGGTCGAGGATCAGCACGCGCTTGCGCATGCGGCGCAGCAGCGGCAGGTCGTGGCTGACCACCAGCACGCTGGTGCCGCGCGAGGGCAGCTCGGCAAACAGGGCCATGATCTCCGCCGCCAGGGTCGGGTCGAGGTTGCCGGTCGGCTCGTCGGCCACCAGCAGCTTGGGTTCGCCGACGATGGCGCGGGCGATGCCGACGCGCTGCTGCTCGCCGGCGGACAGCTGCGAGGGCAGTGCCTTCTCGCGATGGCCCAGGCCCATCCGTTCCAGCACCGAACGCACGCGCTTGCCGATGTCGCCACGGCGGGTGCCGCGCAGGATCAGCGGCAGCGCCACGTTCTCGGCGATGGAGCGGTCCATCAGCAGGCGATGGTCCTGGTAGACCGCACCGACCGCGCGACGGTGGCGGGGCACGTCGCCGCCGCGCACCTTCAGCAGGTTGCGCTCGTCGAACACCACCGCGCCGCGGCTGGGCCGCTCGTCGAGGTGGATCAACTTGAGCAGGGTGCTTTTGCCCGCACCGGAATGGCCGGTGACGAACAGCATCTCGCCCGGCGCGACCTCGAAGCTGACATCGATCAGTGCTTCGTGGCCACCGGCGTACTGTTTGCTGACATTGTCGAAGCGCAGGACACTCATGCCCCGATTATGCAGGAGCCGCGCGACGGATCGGTAGCGCCGGGCCATGCCCGGCGAAAACCGTCCGGCCTGGTGGGTGCCGACCGTTGGTCGGCACACCTCAAGGCCACCCGACCAACGGTCGGGTGCCACCGGCTTAGTTGCCCGACAGCATCCGGCGGATCTTGCGGCCGATGCGGGTCAGGAACGAATCGCCGGTATCTGCGGCGGTACGCACCGGCTTGGCCACCACCTGCACCGGGGTGACCGGGCTGGCGCCATTGCCGGCATTGGCCTGCACGCCCTCGGCACCCTCGACCGGACGGCCGTGGCGACGACGACGGCGCTTGCGCGGCTTGTGCTCGCCGTCCACCGCACCTTCCGGTGCGCCTTCGGCACGCGGCGGGCGCGGCGGGCGCGGAACCTGGGCGGTGGCGCCTTCGGCGCCGGCGGCCGGGGCGGCAGCGCCCTGCTCGCCTTCCACGCGCGGCTTGCGCGGGCCACGCGAACGGCGTTCGCCGCTGCGCTCACCGTCACGGCCACCACGGCCACCACCACCGCCGGAACGGCCGCCACTACGGCCACCGCCCCGACGCTCTTCCTCGGCGGCACGGGCTTCGCGCGCTTCGCGGAAGATCTGGCCGACGCTTTCGTTGTCCTCGCCTTCCTCGCCTGCAGCCGGTGCCGGGCGTTCCGGGCGCGGCAGCGGCGTCAGCAGTTCCTTGGTGACCGGCTCGGACGGAATCTTCTGCTCGATGTAGGCCTCGATGTCCGGCAGGCCCATGGCGTAGCGCTCGCAGGCGAAGCTGATCGCGTCGCCCTCTTCACCCAGGCGCGCGGTGCGACCGATGCGGTGCACGTAGTCTTCGGCATCGAACGGCAGGTCGTAGTTGTAGACGTACTTGATGCCGTCGATGTGCAGGCCGCGCGCAGCCACGTCGGTGGCCACCAGGATTTCCAGCTGGCCCTTCTGGAAGCGGTTGAGCAGGCTCTCGCGCTTCTTCTGCGGCACATCACCGGACAGCACGCCGACACGGTAGCCGGCCTTCTCCAGCGAACGGGCGACGCGCTCGACGAACACCTTGGTGTTGACGAAGACCATGGTGCGCGCGCCTTCGCTGCGCGACAGCAGGCCCAGCAGCAGCGGGATCTTCTCGTCGTCGGCCGGGAAGTAGATGCGCTGGCGCACGCGGGCAGCGGTGATGGTCTCGGCTTCGACCACCAGCTTCTGCGGTTCGTTCATGTGCTCGTAGGCCAGCTCCAGCACGCGATGGCTGAGGGTGGCACTGAACAGCAGGGTCTGGCGGGTGGTGCGCTCGGGCATGCGGCGCAGCAGGAAGCGGATGTCCTTGATGAAGCCCAGGTCGAACATGCGGTCGGCTTCGTCCAGCACGCAGATCTCGCAGGCGTGCAGCGAGACCACCTTGTGCTGCTTGACGTAGTCGATCAGGCGGCCCGGGGTGGCGATGATCACGTCCACGCCCTGCTGCAGCAGTTCGCGCTGCTTGTCGTAATCCACGCCGCCGTAGACCAGGGCGAAGCGCAGGCCCAGGTCGGAACCGAACTTCACCGCATCCTTGTGGATCTGGATGGCCAGTTCGCGGGTCGGGGCGAGGATCAGGGCGCGCGGATCTTCCGGCTTGCGGTCGGCCAGCGCCGGACGCGTCAGAAGGCGGTTCACGACAGCGACCAGGAAGGCCAGGGTCTTGCCGGTGCCGGTCTGGGCCTGGCCGGCAACATCACCGCCAGGCAGCGCGACCGGCAGGGTCAGCGCCTGGATCGGGGTGCAGCGGGTGAATCCGGCTCCTTCAAGGCCGGCCTGCAGGGCCGGATGCAGCTCGAAGGAGGAAAAGGTCAAATCGGTCAGCGGTTTGTCGCTCATGAGTCCGTCTTGGTATGGCCGCCGGCCCGTGGGGCGGCTGGCACTTCATCGTCTAGGGGCACCGTCGCAAACTGCGGCCCCTGCGGCGGGTTGGCAGGCTGGGACCACCCGGTCCGCGCGCCGCACAATGGCCCAGTTTAACGCACTCGGGCCAGCAAACCGGAGTGCCCTGTCTCAGGAACCGAAGAGACGCTCGATCTTCATCCAGCCACACGGGCCTTGAACGACCCGGCCGGGCCCGCTGGTGTCGCCCGCTGCCACCCCCATCTTCGGGAAGACAGTGAAATCCGACACATACCGAGCTTCGAAGCGATCACGATACGCTGGGTTCCAGCCGGCGCCTGTCCCCGCCCTGCGATAGGGGTACACTGCCGGCCGTGAGCGTCCAGGCATCCCGCCGAACGCACCGCGGCAGTGCGCCGCGAGGCAACGACGAGGGTCGCGCCACCGGGCATGGCCCAGTTCACCCACCTCCGGCATGGCCGGGTGCAATCCAAGACGAGAAACCAAGATGAGCGACAAGGTTGTACATGTCGGCGACGCCGACTTTGATAGCGCAGTGCTGAATTCCAAGGAACCGGTGCTGGTCGATTTCTGGGCCGAATGGTGTGGCCCGTGCAAGATGATCGCCCCGGCGCTGGACGAACTGGCCGACGCCTACCAGGGCCGCGCCAAGATCGCCAAGGTCAACGTCGACCACAACCGTGCGCTGGCCGCCAAGTACCACGTGCGTTCGATCCCGTACCTGGTCGTGTTCAAGGACGGCGAGAAGGTCGGCGAGCAGATCGGTGCGGTGGGCAAGGCCCAGCTGGCCGGCCTGCTGGACAAGGCCCTGGCCTGATCCTGCTGTTTTCCGGCAGCCGCCGCCCGCGGCTGCCGGCGGGCGCCCCGCGTCCATGATGAATGCTGTTCCCGGCGGCCCTTGCACGGCGCCGCAGGCCGATGATAGTGTCGGCACATCCGGCCGCGTTCGCGTGCCGCACCCTCTGGACGCAGTTTCTTCCAGACCCATTCCCAACGTTCGCCGCCCCAGCCGGGCGCTCGCACCTTCAAGCGAGGAATAACGCTCTTGTCCGATAACACTTCCGAAACCGGCAGCGCCGATGCGCCCGCCGAAAAGCGCGTGCGCAAGCCCCGCGTGAGCAAGGCCGCCGCCCCGGCAGCCGCCGAAACCAGCGCCGCTCCGGCGCAGCCGACCCTGCCGCTGGCCGCCGCGCCCGAGGCACCGGCGCCGGCCGCAGCACCCGCGCCGAGCGCGCCCGCCGCCGAGGCCCCTGCCAGCAGTGGCGGTGGCGAAGGTGGTGAGGGTCGCGAATCCGGCCAGCCGCGGCAGCAGAACCACCAGGGGGGTGGCCAGAACCAGAGCCAGAACCCGTACAACCAGAACGGCCAGCAGGGCCAGGGGCAAGGCCAGGGCAACCGCCGTGACCGCTTCCGCAACCGCCGCGACCGCGACCGCAACAACAACAACCGCTTCCGCGACGACGGCATGCCCAACGACGGCGGCGAGCAGCAGCCCTTCGTGCCGCGCCCGCATGCCAACGTTCCGGAAGGCTTCCCGGTCTATTCGCTGAGCGACCTCAAGCGCATGCCGGCGCAGAAGCTGCTGGAGATCGCCGAGCAGCTGCAGATCTCCGAAGGCGTGGCCCGCGCCCGCAAGCAGGATGTGATCTTCGCCCTGCTGAAGGTGCTGACCCGCCATGGTGACGGCGTCGCCGCCGACGGCGTGCTGGAAATCCTGCCGGACGGCTTCGGCTTCCTGCGCGCGGCCGAAGCCAGCTACCTGGCCGGCCCGGACGACACCTACATCTCGCCCAGCCAGATCCGCCGCTTCAACCTGCGCACCGGCGACCATATCTCCGGCCGCATCCGCTTCCCGAAGGACGGCGAACGCTACTTCGCGCTGAACATCGTCGACACCATCAACGGTGAGCCGATCGAAGCATCGAAGAACAAGGTGCTGTTCGAGAACCTGACCGCGCTGTTCCCGCGCCGCCGCTTCACCCTGGAGCGTGGCAACGGTTCGTCGGAAGACATCACCGGCCGCATCCTCGACCTGATGGCCCCGCAGGGCAAGGGCCAGCGCTCGCTCATCGTGTCCCAGCCGAAGGCGGGCAAGACGATGATGATGCAGCAGGTCGCCACGGCCATCACCACCAACCATCCGGACGTGCACCTGATCGTGCTGCTGATCGACGAGCGCCCGGAAGAAGTGACCGAAATGCAGCGCACCGTGCGCGGCGAGGTCATCAGCTCGACCTTCGACGAACCGGCCGCGCGCCACGTGCAGGTGGCCGAAATGGTCATCGAACGCGCCAAGCGCCTGGTCGAGCACAAGAAGGACGTGGTGATCCTGCTCGACTCGATCACCCGCCTGGCCCGTGCCTACAACAACGTGGTGCCGAGCTCGGGCAAGGTGCTGACCGGTGGCGTGGACGCCAATGCACTGCACCGCCCGAAGCGCTTCTTCGGTGCCGCGCGCAACGTGGAGGAAGGCGGCAGCCTGACCATCATCGCCACCGCGCTGGTCGACACCGGCTCGAAGATGGACGAGGTGATCTACGAAGAGTTCAAGGGCACCGGCAACAGCGAAGTGCACCTGAGCCGTCGTATCGCTGAAAAGCGCGTGTTCCCGGCCATCGACATCAACCGTTCGGGCACCCGCCGCGAAGACCTGCTGATCGAACCGGAACTGCTGCAGAAGATCTGGATCCTGCGCAAGCTGCTGCATCCGATGGATGAAATGGCCGCGATGGAATTCCTGCTGGACAAGATGAAGAACACCAAGTCCAACGACGAGTTCTTCGGTTCGATGAAGCGCTGAGCCCGACGCTGCGCCTGAAGAAACCTGCCGCCGTGTGCGGCAGGTTTTTTTTTGCCTGCAGGGCGACCCACTTCACTTCACCGCCGTCCGGTTTTGGCGATAATCCGCCCGATGCCCTGCCCGGCCCCGAGGGCCGGGCCACCGATTCCCGCTGTCGCCCCTTCCGGAGAACCGGTCGGGTCCAGCCTCCTGCCGGATCCGTCGACGCATGCGAACGCTGTCTCCCCGCCTCAACCTGGGCAAGCTGATCCTCGCCCTGGCCCTGCTCAGTGCCATCATCGCGCTGGCCAACACCCTGCTGGCCAGCTACCGGGTGCAGCGCGACCAGCTGGTCGGCAACACCCTGGAAGCCAACCGCGTCTACGCCACCAAGCTGGCCGAGACGACCCAGAACTTCCTGCTGGCTGCCCAGCAGGAACTGGCCTACGCCGCCACCCGGCTCGGCCAGGGCAACCTCGATCCGGCTCAGGCCCAGGACGAAGCCAGCCGCCTGCAGCTGCAGACCAACAGCTTCAACTCTTCGCTGGTGGTGGACGCCGACGGCCTGGTGATCGCCACCTCGCCGCAGACCCTGCAGCTGCAGGGCGAAGTGCTGCACAGCGTCGGCAACAACGCCGCGCTGGCCGCGCGCCAGCCGATGATCAGCGATCCGTACCAGTCGGCCACCGGCAAGCTGCTGGTCTCGCTGTCGCACCCGATCTTCGATCGCCAGGGCCACTACCGTGGTTACGTCAGCGGCACCCTGTACCTGCGCCAGCGCAGCGCACTGCACACGCTGCTGGGCAAGCACTACTACCGTGATGGTTCCTACCTGTACGTGGTCGACCGTCATGGCCGCCTGCTGTACCACGCCGATGGCAAGCGGGTGGGCGACTACGTGGTCGGCAACCCCGCAGTGAAGGCCGTGGTACGTGGCGAGCGCGGCGCGCAGCAGGTGCGCAACAACCTGGGCGTGTCGATGCTGGCCGGCTACGCGCCGGTGGCAGCCACCGGCTGGGGCATCATCGCCCAGCGCCCGACCGAGGCCACGCTGCAGCCGCTGTCGCGGTTGATGACCGCGGTCATCTGGAACGCAATCCCGCTGGGCCTGCTGTCGCTGCTGATCACCTGGTGGTTCGCCCGTCGCATCTCGATGCCGCTGTGGCAGCTCGCACGCAACGTGCAGGGCGGCGAAGACACCGGCAACGCGATCAACCACGTCAGCGGCATCCGCGCCTGGTACTTCGAGGTCGCCCAGCTGAAGCAGGCGGTACTGCACAGCTTCAATGCGCTGCAGGACCGCATCGGCACGCTCAACCGCGCCAGCCGCACCGATCCGCTGACCGGCCTGCTCAACCGCCGCGGCCTGCAGCAGGCGCTGGATGCCCTGCAGGTACAGGGCATCCCGTTCGCGATCCTGGCGCTGGACATCGATCGCTTCAAATCGATCAATGACAACCACGGCCATGATGTCGGCGACGCCGCCATCGTCCACATCGCCGACCAGATGCGCCGCTACTCGCGCGACAGCGACATCCTCTGCCGCGCCGGTGGCGAAGAGTTCCTGCTGCTGTTGCCGGGCATCAGCGCCGAGTCGGCGCGACAGGCTGGCGAACGTCTGCGCCAGCACATTGCCGACCATCCGTTTGAACCGGTCGGCACCATCACCGTCTCGCTGGGCGTGGCCCACTTCCCCAGCTTCCATGTCGATGCCGAGCAGGCACTGCGGCTGGCCGACAAGGCGCTGTACCTGGCCAAGGAACAGGGCCGCAACCGGGTGGTGGTCTACCCCTACGCCGATTGACGCGAAGCCGGGCTGGCCGGCTCCGCAGTGATCGTCAGCCCTGCTCCAGCGGCGTCAGCAGGCGCAGGCCGCGCTTGGCGCCGTCCACCATGTAGATGCCGCCCTCGGGCAGCAGGTCGCCGCCGGCCTGCTCGATCGCATCTGCCTTCCGCCACGGCACGGCCTGCCGCGGGCCGGGAATGAAGGCACGCCAGCGGCCATAGCGCTCCGCTCCATTGGGATCATCGTTCAGGCCGAAATTCACCGGTATGCGTACCGTCCAGCTGTCGCGGGTGCTGGCCTCGCCGGTGGTCGGTGGCTTGAACGTCCACTTGCGGGCACTGCTGACGGCGGCCTTGGCCAGGATCTCGCGCATCTTGGCAAGGGTGCGCTCGCGTCCGACCACGGTCATGTTCACCTGCTCGGCAACGACATCGGCCACCGTACCGTCACGCGCGATCCGGACCACCAGCAGCACTTCACCCTGCCCACCGCTCCGATAGACTTCTTCCGGATAACGCGGGGGTGCCATGCGCCCTCGGGTCACCGAATCGGTGGCCTTCTCATCGTACTCGCTGAAATTGACGCTGGTCATGCTGACTTCGTAGCCACCATCGGCCATGGCCTTGCCCCGCAGGCGCACCCGCAATGGCGCACGTGCGGCCACCGCCTTGCCATCGCGCAGGGTGGGTTCGAAGCGCCAGCCACCGATGGTGCCCTCCACGAAGGACGCGATGCTCGGAGACAGCATCGACTTCTGGTCCAGTACCAGCGAACTGACCGCACCCTCGGGCGTGACCTCGATATGGCCAGAGAGCACCATGCTCATCTCCGCCGTGGCACGCACCGCGCGCGTGGTCTGTGCGCTGGCATCGCCAGCAAGCAGGGGAGCGCCGGCACCGACGGCCAACGCGAGAGCGAGGAACAGGGGGGAACGCATCATTGCCGGATCCTTGGTGATGAGTGCCGAGCGTAGCGCAGTCTTCACATCCGGGACAGTTCGGCCGGGCTACGCCAACCGGTGCGCGCCTGCATAGGGTGGCGTATCCGGATAGTCACCGCGGGCGAAACGCTCCTGCAGGCCCTGCCACCAGGCAGGGTCGAACAGGTGCCGGTAGTGCTCGCGGACCGCGGCCAGTTCGCCCGCCGGCAGGCCCATGAACGGTCCGAATCGTTCGGGGAACACGTCGCGCGGCCCCACATGGAACCAGGGTTCGTCAGCCAGTGCTTCCTCCGGTGTGCGCGGCTGCGGCCAGGCGCGGAACACGCAGTCGCTGACCAGGCACAGTTCGTCGTAGTCGTAGAACACGGCCCGGCCGTGCCGCGACACACCGAAGTTCTTCGGCAGCATGTCACCAGGGAAGATGTTGTTGCGCGCCATGTCGGTGATCGCCTGCGCGTAGTCGAGCACGGCTGCACGTACCGCCTCCCCGCCCTGCTCGCGCAGGTACAGGTTCAACGGACGGAAACGGCGCTGCACGTAGCACAGTGCGATCTCCACCTCGTCGCCATCGACGCGCACGCTCTGTGCACATTGCTGCAGCAGTTCGTCCAGCAGTGCCGGAGCGAAGCGGTCGCGTGGGAAGCGCAGGTGGCGATAGGGCTGTGCGTCGAGCAGGCGGCCGACACGATCGAGGTTGAACACCAGCGCGTACTTCTCTTCCACCTGCTGCCGTGACATCGCCTTGGGCCACGCGAAACGGTCGCGGATCAGCTTGAACACCAGCGGATAGCTGGGCAGGGTGAACACCGCCATGACCATGCCCGGCGTGCCTTCGGCATGCACCAGCCGCTCCTGCGGATGCTCGTTGAAGTGGCGGAAGAAGGTGCGGTAGCGCTCGGTCTTGCCCTGCTTGGCGCGGCCCAGCACGGTGTAGATCTCATCGATGGGCTTGCCCGGCAGCAGACTGCGCAGGAACACCACTGCATCACCTACCGTGGCCAGGTTGGCCTGGAAATAGCTGCGTGACACACCGAACAGGTGGGCCACGTCCCGGCGCCGGGTCAACACCGCATCGGCGCGCAGGCCACGCTCGTCGTTGACCAGCGCAATCACGCACGGCGAGAACCGATGCTCGCCGAACACGCGGCCGACCAGATAGGCGCGGCGCTCGCGGTAGAACACGGTGTCGAGCAGCTCGATGCTGCGCACCGGCGTGTCCCCCCAATGGGCGAGGTCATCCTGCAGGCGCACCGCAATGGCTGCCGCACAGCGCAGCTGATGTACGTAGGGAATGTCGAAGCGGTAGTCGGCCAGCACCCGCTGCAGCGCCTCCACCGGCCGCGTCGGCGAAACCGCATAGGTATGCCGCGCAACTGGATGGGTGATGGCATCGGAGGGTTCGACATCGAAGGCGATGAACTCCAGTGCCGGATCCACGCCGCGGGTGGCGAACATGCGCCGCGACAACGTGTTGTAGAAGGTCTTGTACAGCTCGGCGTCGATCAGCCCCTGCAGCAGTGCGCTGTACTGCGCATGCACCTGCAGCCATAGCGCACGTTCGCCGATCGCCTCGCCGGCAAGGCGGCGCAGTGCATCCATCTGCTCGGCGACGCACAGGTCGTACAGCGCAATGCGCTCGACCGCATCCTGCCGGGCACCGGCCCAGTCGCGCTGCTCGAAGCGCTGCCGCGCACGGGCGGTCACGCCGGCGAATCGAGCGTGGTAATCCTCGAAACCATCGCGGATGGCCACCGCGATGCGCGGTGCCAGTTCGGCAGCAATGTGAGGCTCGGACATGCAGGGCTCACCCGGTAGGACCAGCTTCACCATACGCTGGCGTGGGGTGGCTTGTGTAGAGCCGGGTCCATGCCCGGCTTGGTTCACCGCAACCTGCCCGGAGAACAGCCGAGCATGGCTCGGCTCTACAGGGCTGGATCCAATGCGCCCCACGAAAACGCAACGATTCCTACAGACCCCGGCCCACCCCGTTGCCTACCCTTTCATGCTCACAACGGCACAAGGTGACGCATGCAGCAAATGACGTTTATCCCACGCGTGGAGGAAGGCAATGTAATCCCGCAGCGGGCGCGCGACGGCTACATCAGCGCCACCGCGCTGTGCCAGTCCGTGAACAAGCGCTGGTCCGACTATCGGGCGCTGAAATCGACGGAGGAGTTCCTGCAGGAACTCATGGCGCAGACGAAGCTGGCAGAGAATGAACTGATCCACGTGGTATCCGGTGGAAACCCGGCGATGCAGGGCACCTGGATCCATCCGTACCTCGCCATCAACCTCGGCCAGTGGCTGTCCCGCAAGTTCGCGGTGAAGGTCTCGCAGTGGGTGGTGGAATGGCAGCAGGGTCGCGCCAATGCGGTGATGCCCGCGCATATCGAGCGCTACATGCAGAACCGGGCCAGGGTGCCGTACACCCACTTCTCGATGCTCAACGAGCTGACGTTGAACCTGATCGCGCCGCTGGAGCAGGCCGGCTACACCCTGCCACAGGCGCTGGTGCCGGACATTTCCGAAGGGCGCCTGTTCTGCAAGTGGCTGAGGGACCACCGGGGTGTCGACACCGATGCACTGCCGACGTATGACCACACCTACCCGGATGGGCGCACGGTGCCGGCCAAGCTGTACCCCAACGAGTTCTACGAGGACTTCCGCCGCCACTTCAATGAAGTCTGGCTTCCCGAAAAAGCACCGGCCTACTTTGCAGCGCGCGACAGCAAGGCGCTTTCGTTCGTGACCGCGCTGCTGCTTCCGGCGCCGTGACCGCGACCGGAAGCAGCCGGGCATGGCTCGGCTCTACAGATCCAAAGTGCGGCCGGGCATGAGGTTTCGTTCTGCTGTAGAGCCGAGCCCCTGCTCGGCTCCACAGAAGCCGACGGTTCAGATCGCCAGATCTGCCTCCACGTCCTGCACCTTGCGCCGGGCCAGGGCCAGGTTGGACTTGGTACGGTCGAGCACGATGTAGAAGAACAGCCCCTTCTTCTTCGCCACCGGGCGCATGATGTGGTACGCCTTGCCCAGCGAAATCAGGATGTCCTCGATGCTGTCGTTGAGATTCAGCGATGCGGCGGTCTTCATCTTGGCGCGGATCACTTCGGTGTTGCCGGCGGCGGCCACTTCCATGTCCATGCCGGCACCGGCCTCGCCCAGCAGCATGCCGCTTTCGTAGTCGACCAGCGCCACTGCCTGCGCGCCGTCGATGCCCATCAGTGCGTTCAACGATTCATTCAATCCAGCCACGTCGCACCCCTTGTCGATGTTGGTTCGAGCCCCTCGTTCCCCTGCGGCCGGGCTCACGATCCGCCGAGTTCGGCCAGGATCGCCTGGCCACATTCCCTGCTCTGCCACAGCACCTGGCCGATCACGCTGCGCTGGTCGCAGGCCGCCATCAGCAGCAGCGGCGCGCGCCCTTCGGCCTGGATCGCCAGCATCAGCACCTTGCCGCCCGCGGCCTCCAGCATCAGCGTCTGCAGATCACCCAGCACCAGTTCGCGCCCCACTGCTGCGGCCAGCGCCAGCATCGCGCTGGTCATGGCTGCCAGGCGTTCGCCGCGCCCATCGGCACCGGCACTGACCAGGGCGAAGCCATCGACACTGGCCAGCACCACCGTGCGCACGCCTTCCACCCGCTGCCGCAGGCCCTCCAGCAGCGGCTGCAGGCGCTCACGCTGGTCGGCATCGGGCAGTACCGCAACCTGCCCGTCAGCCATGCGCGGCCACCAGTGCGTGCGCTTCCATTTCGCCCATCAGTACATCCATCAGCAGCAGTCCCTGTTCGCGGTCGCGGGCATCCACTGCCAGCAAAGGCAGCGGTTGATCATCGAGGCTGGCGCGTGCGGCCCAGTCGTCCAGCGCGGCGTGCGGTGCCTGGTCCAGATGGGTGACGGCCACCACCAGCGCCAATGACGATGCGAACGGCCGCAGTACCTGCAGGTAATCCTCCAGTTCGGCAACCACGCCCGCGCGCCGCGCATCCAGCAGCAGCACGGCGCCGCGGGCGCCCTGCAGCAGGATCGGCCAGAGGAAATCGAAACGCTGCTGGCCCGGCGTGCCATACAGGCGCAGGCGCTCGCCATTGGGCAGGTCGATATCGGCATAATCCAGGGCGACGGTGGTGGACGCCTTGTCGGCACCGACGCGGTCACTGTTGGCCACATCGGTATCGATCACCGCCCCGGCCGCGATGCTGCGCACCAGGGTCGACTTGCCACTGCCCATGCCGCCCAGCACCACCACCTTGTGCTCACGCATTGCGCTCACTCCCGCGCAGGTGACGCCACAGGCGGGCGAGCAGGCCGTTGTCGGTGCCGGCGGCACGTGCCGGCAGCGGTACCGCCGGCGCTGCCTGCAGCTGCGCGTAACCGCACAGGTAAGCGGCATGGATGAAGTCGCGCACGGCCGCAGGCGGCAGATCAAGCAGCATCGCGCACTCATCCACCGTGCACGCGCGCTTGAGCAGCAGCGAGCACAGCCGGAAGCCATCGTGGTCATGGCCCAGCACACGGAAGTCGGGCCAGCGCAGCAGCTTTACCGAAGCACCGCGCAGGCGCTCGTCCAGCGCCTGCCAATGGCGGCTGCGCTGTGCCCACTGCCATAGCAGGGGACGCAGCGGCTGGCGTGGCCGATCAGCGGCCAGGGCCTGCAGGCGTGCCGGCGTGAGCGCATCCAGCTGCAGGCGTTCGAAGCCATCGGCCAGGCGTTCGAGCAGCGCAGCGGCAGGCTCCTGCAGCAGCACCGCCTGGTCGTGTTCCAGGTCCATCAGCAGCACCGGCTCTCCGGCATCGCAGAGCAGGGCCTGGCCCTGGCGCAACGGCAGCCGCTCGCGCAGAAGGCGGGTGATGGCGTGTGCACCATCGGCCAGACGGATCGGTGCGGGTGCGTGCATGGCCAGGGGCTCCACTGCCAACTGCATCCCGCGCAGGGCGCGGCCGATGGCTCCGTCATCAAGTACGTCCTGGTGGCCATCGCCGTCGCGCAGCTGGCCCCCAAGATCCTCGATCCAGCACTGCAGCCGCGGACGCTGCTGGCGCATGCGCAGGGCCGCATTGCGCAGCGCCGGCGTATCACGGATGACCAGCAGGTCGCAGTCGTCCAGGTCCTGGCTGCGACGGATCTGGCCATCCGGCAGGGCCGAGGCCAGGCGCAGGCGCTGCAGCAGGGCCTGTTCACCCTGGATGTCGGTTCCCACTACCAGCACGCGTGCCATCGGTGTTCCCCGTGCGACCACCTCCCCGGTGGTCTCGCGTCGCCAAGGCTAGGGCATCGCCAGCGGCAGCCGTCGTGATCAACTGCTCAGATCGGGAGCGGTTGCAGATCCGCTCATATCGGTTCTGCGACGGCCATCGTGGGCAAGTTTCATGCCCCTTTGACGGCATTCCGACAGCCGACGGACGTCACGGTTTCATCGCCTGGGGTCAGACCCCTTCTGCACGGCAAAAGGGATCTGACCCCAGAGCCAAAAAAGAAACCCGCGCCGAAGCGCGGGGTTCGTTGTTACGACCGGGCGGCGATGGATCAGCCGCGCAGCTGCTCCAGCGCGGCGTTGAAGGTCGCGCTCGGGCGCATCGCCTTGCTCGCCTTGGCCACGTCCGGGCGGTAGTAGCCGCCGATGTCCACGGCCTTGCCCTGCACCGCGATCAGTTCTTCGACAATCTTCTGCTCGTTGTCGGTCAGTGCCTTGGCCAGCGGGGCGAAGCGGGCCTTCAGTGCGGCGTCTTCATCCTGCGCGGCCAGGGCCTGGGCCCAGTACAGCGCGATGTAGAAGTGGCTGCCACGGTTGTCGATGCCACCCAGCTTGCGCGAGGGCGACTTGTCGTTGTCCAGGAACTGGCCGTTGGCTTCGTCCAGTGCCTTGGCCAGCACGCGGGCGGCAGCGTTGTCGTAGCGGTTGCCCAGGTGTTCCAGCGACGCGGCCAGGGCCAGGAACTCACCCAGCGAATCCCAGCGCAGGTAGTCCTCTTCCACGAACTGCTGCACGTGCTTCGGGGCCGAACCACCGGCGCCGGTCTCGAACAGGCCGCCACCGGCCATCAGCGGCACGATCGACAGCATCTTGGCGCTGGTGCCCAGCTCCATGATCGGGAACAGGTCGGTCAGGTAGTCGCGCAGCACGTTGCCGGTCACCGAGATGGTGTCCTCGCCCTTGCGGATGCGGTCCAGCGAGAACGCGGTCGCTTCCACCGGCGGCAGGATGCGGATGTCCAGGCCGCTGGTGTCATGGTTCTTCAGGTACTGCTCGACCTTGGCGATGACCTGCGCATCGTGGGCGCGGGCGGCATCCAGCCAGAACACGGCCGGGGTGCTGCTCAGGCGGGCACGTTCGACGGCCAGCTTCACCCAGTCCTGGATCGGCGCGTCCTTGGTCTGGCACATGCGCCAGATGTCACCGGCTTCCACGGCGTGCTCGAACACCACGTTGCCGGCATCGTCGGTGACCTTGACCACGCCGTCGGCGGCGATCTGGAAGGTCTTGTCGTGCGAGCCGTACTCCTCGGCCTTCTGCGCCATCAGGCCGACGTTCGGCACCGAGCCCATGGTGGCCGGGTCGAAGGCGCCGTGCGCCTTGCAGTCGTCGATGACGGCCTGGTACACGCCAGCGTAGCAGCGGTCCGGAATGACCGCCTTGGTGTCCTGCAGCTTGCCTTCGGCGTTCCACATCTTGCCGGAGTCGCGGATCATCGCCGGCATCGAGGCGTCGACGATCACGTCGCTCGGCACGTGCAGGTTGGTGATGCCCTTGTCCGAATTGACCATGGCCACGCCCGGACGCTGCGCGTACTCGGCGGCCAGGTCGGCTTCGATCGCGGCACGGGTGGCTTCGGGCAGCGACGGCAGGCGCGCGGCCAGGTCACCGATGCCGTTGTTGGCATCGAAACCGGCCTGCTTCAGCACGTCGGCGTGCTTGGCCAGCACGTCCTTGTAGAACTCGTTGACGGCCACGCCGAACATGATCGGGTCGGAGACCTTCATCATGGTCGCCTTCAGGTGCAGCGAGAACAGCACGCCCTGGGCCTTGGCATCGGCGATCTGCTCACCGATGAACGCGGCCAGTGCCTTGCGGCTCATGACGGCGGCATCGACGATCTCGCCGGCCTTGACCGCGGTCTTTTCCTTCAGCACGACGGCGCTGCCGTCCTTGCCGTGGAAGGTGATCTTCAGCGAACCGGCGTTGGCCAGGGTGGCCGACTTCTCGCTGCCGTAGAAATCACCGGCGGCCATGTGCGCGACGTGCGACTTCGAATCCGACGCCCAGGCGCCCATGCGGTGCGGGTGCTTGCGCGCATAGTTCTTCACCGACAGCGGTGCGCGGCGGTCGGAGTTGCCTTCGCGCAGCACCGGGTTCACCGCGCTGCCCTTGACCTTGTCGTAGCGCGCCTTGTAGTCGCGCTGCTGGTCGTCGGCCGGGGTTTCCGGGTAATCCGGCAGCGGATAGCCCTGGTCCTGCAGTTCCTTGATGGCCGCCTTCAGCTGCGGCACCGAAGCGGAGATGTTCGGCAGCTTGATGATGTTGGCGTCCGGGGTGGTCGCCAGCTGGCCCAGCTCGGCCAGGTCGTCGCTGACCTTCTGCGCATCGCTCAGCAGTTCCGGGAACTGCGACAGGATGCGGCCGGACAGCGAGATGTCACGGGTTTCCACCACGATGCCGGCGGTGGCGGTGTAGGCGTCGACGATCGGCAGCAGCGACTGGGTCGCCAGGAACGGGGCTTCGTCGGTCAGCGTATAGAGGATCTTGGACATGGGGGACTTGGACTCTGTAGCAATGCTCAGGGGAAGGCCGGCGCCAGCGCCGGGCCACGTGCAACCGTGTCGCTTTCCCCCGTCGCCGTCAGGGTGGGCGCGCGGCGGGGAAACCCCTGCATTGTCGCGTTTTCAGCCGCGCGGGGCAAAGCCGCGCCATACGCGGCGGTACTGCACGGCGGCAACGCTGTGATCCATCCACGCATGGCGTGGATCTACGCAAACGCCACCGTCAATAGATCCACGCCATGCGTGGATGAAGCCCAGCCCCAGCATCGGTAGATCCACGCCATGCGTGGATGAAGCCCACCGCCCAGCATCGGTAGATCCACGCCATGCGTGGATGAAGCCCACCATCGCCCAATAAAAAAGGACGCAGCCTCGCGGCTGCGTCCATCGTGAGTCCTGCCGGGAGAGAGTCGGCAGGACTTACTTGACCTCGAACTCCTGCGGCGTTCCGGCCGCCTTGCCATCGACCATGACCTCGGCGCGGTACTTGCCGGCCGGCCAGCCCTTTGCATTCTTGAACGTGACGTTGGTGGTTTCCGCGCCGCTGGCATTCAGGGTCGCGGTCTGTTCGCCGGCCACCTGGCCGTCCTGGAAGGTCAGCTTGGCACCCACATTGACGTTGTTGGCGGCGCCATCGGTCTTGACCGAGACGATGACGTCATCCTTCGGCGAGAACAGCGCAGCCGGGGCGACCGACTTGTCAGCCGCAGCGGTCTTGCCCACGGTGACAGTGGAAACGCTGACCGCTGCTGCTTCCGCCATCGGCGGAGGTGCACCGGTCATCGGCGCCGGTGCCGCCGGCTCGGCCGGAGCCGTGGCCGCCGGAGCGGCGTTGGTGTCGGTCGACTCTTCCTTCTTCTTGCAACCGACCAGGGCGACGCTGCCCAGCAGGGCGGCGATCAGGGCGGTCTGGAGCGGGGTGGTCTTGATCATTCGGGGTTCCTCCCAGGGATTGTCGGACGGCGTTCGATCGCCGGCTTACTTCGGCGGCAGCTTCAGGGTCTGGCCCGGGAAAATCTTGTCCGGGTCGTCGAGCACATCGCGGTTGGCTTCGAAGATCTTCTTCCAGGCGTTGGCGTCGCCCAGATGCTGCTTGGCGATCTTCGACAGCGAGTCGCCCTTCTGCACGGTGTAGGTGCCGCCGCTGACGATCTCGGCGGTACTGTCCACCGAAGCGCTGACGCCGGAGAAGTCCGCCTTCGGCACCTGCTCGGCGGTACTGTCGACGCTGGCACTGACGCCGGAGAAATCGGCTTTCTTCTCGGTACTCATCCACAACTCCCGTCTGCATGACTACGTGGTTCGCACGGTGCCATGGAGGTTGTTAAATGGGGATGGTGCAGATGTGAAGCCACCCCGGGGGGCGGCTGAACAATCGGGAGAGCCGGCGCCCGGTAGTGCCGGCCGCTGGCCGGCTTGCCCTCGCCCTGGACGCGGGTTCCTTGCGGTTGCCGGCCAGCGGCCGGCACTACCCGTAACCGCCTGCGGCGGTTACTGGCGCAGTTCGCGGTAGGTCGCGGCCGGGGCGGCGATGCCGGGGCTGGCGCGCCACGGGTTGATGTCCAGGCCACCACGGCGGGTGTAGCGGGCTTCCACTTCCAGCCATTGCGGCTGGCAACGCGCAGACACCTCGCTGAAGATCCGCTCAACGCACTGCTCGTGGAACTCGGCGTGTTCGCGGTAGCTGACCAGATAGCGCAGCAGGCCTGCACGATCGATCTTCGGCCCGCGGTAACGCAGGCTGACCGTGGCCCAGTCCGGTTGGCCGGTGACCGGGCAGTTGGACTTCAGCAGTGCCGAAACCAGGGTCTCCTCCACCACCTCACCGGCATCGGCCGAGAGGAAGTCCGCCTGCGGCGGGCCGTAGCAGTCGATCTCCAGTTCAAGCCCATCGATGGACTCGCCGAGCGGCGTCTCGCGCAGGCCCGGCAGGCCGAACTCGACCTGGACCGGCGCACCGGCGCAATCCGACAGATCCGCCACGATGCGCGCGCGCAGTGCCTCGGCGCTATCGATGCGGGTGCTGTTGAGGGAGTTGAGGTACAGCTTGAACGACTTCGATTCGATCAACCGCGGCGATGTGCACGGCACCTGCACGGTGGCCACGGCCACCTGCGGCTTGCCGCGCGGGTCGAGCCAGCTCAGCTCGAAGGCATGCCAGCGGTCGTGGCCGACGAATGGCAGCGCGGCGTCATCCAGGCCGATCTCGGCGCGGGCGCCACTGCGGGGGATGGGAAACAGCAGGCCGGAATCGTACTGCGACGGGTAACTGACCTCGCGACCGAGGCTGGAATCCTGTGGGGTGTTCATGGTGGGCATTGTATCGCGCGGAGGGCCGGCCTTCGGCCAGGCCGGCCAACGGCGGAGCCCCTTCGTGGTGGTTTTGTTGGTTGGACGTGGAAGGCGGTCTATCGGCTTGGCCGGGTGGGCAGGCGGGTCGGGGGACGCCGTAAACCCGTCCCTGGGGGCTTGGCCGCGGCTTGCTCGTGTGCGCTGTCCTGCGCACACGGCAAGGCCTGGGTTGGGCGTCCTGCCCAACCCGCCCGAGGCATGCCTCGGGCCCATGCCGCGGACACCCCCGCCCCGCCTACCCACCCGGCCCCTGACAGTTCCCTGCATGCGGCCACCACCACGGCAAAGATCAGAAAAATCAAAATCAAAAGCCAATCCTTCAGACATTCCGGATGTCTGTCCGTGTCGACCAAGGTCGACACCTACCAACAGCCGCGTGAACCTGTCGGGGGCGGGGCGGTGTGGGCCTGCAGGACCGTTGGCGCCATGGATGGCGCCATCGAGCCCCATGGACGGGTTTACCCGGCAACGGACAGTTTCCCGCGCCACCACGGGAAAGATCAGAAAATCAAAAACCGATCCTTCAGACGTTCATGACGTCCGCCGTGTCGACCAAGGTCGACACCCACCAAAGCAGGATGTCGTTCCAACAGCCACGGGAAACTGTCGAAGGCGGGGTGGGTCCGGTGGCAGGGGCGTGAGCCGCATGGATGCGGCGATCGAGCTTACATGGACGTACTTGCAGCGTCCCCTGCCACCGGACCCACCCCGCCATCCCACGGAATGCCCGCTTTTGACGTTGACGTTGATTTGAGCGGGTGCAGGGCTGCAAGCCCTGCCGGAAACACTCACCCCGCCGGAGTGCCTGCACCGTGCAGGTAATCCAGGCTCACCTGCAGCAGCGCGCGCAGTCCCACATCCAGCGCCTTCTCATCCAGCAGGAACTTCGGCGAATGATTCGCCGGCGCCGTCGCCGGGTCGATACCCACGCTGGTCGAACCCACGAAGAAGAACATGCCCGGCACCTCCTTCGCGTACAGCGAGAAATCCTCCGCGCCCATCTGCAGCGGCGGCTCGTACACGTTGTCCTTGCCCACCACCGCCTGCAGGCTCGGCAGCATCTTCGCGGTCAGCGCCGGGTCGTTCACCGTAGCCGGATTGCCTTCCGATTCGTAGATGTCGGTCACCGCCTTGGCACCGTGCGCGGCGGCGGTGTGCTCGGCCACGTTGCGCAGGTCGGCGAAGATCTGCTGGCGCATGCCTTCGTCGAAGGTGCGGATGGTGCCGACCATCTCCACTTCATCGGGAATGATGTTGTAGCGGATGCCACCGTTGATCGCGCCGAAGGTCAGCACCGCCGGCTGCTTGGACAGGTTGGCTCGGCGGCTGACGATGGTCTGCGCGGTGCCGACCAGATCGGCGGTGGCCACGATCGGGTCAACGCCGTTCCACGGCGCCGAACCGTGCGTCTGGCGACCGATCACCTTGATGCCGAAACGATCCGAGGCCGCCATCAACGGTCCGCCCCGCACCGCGATCTGCCCGGCCTGCACACTGGAGAACACGTGCAGGCCAAACACCGCCTCCGGCTTGAAGTCGGCGAACAGGCCTTCCTTCAGCATCAGCGCGGCACCGCCCTCTTCCGGCGGCGGTGCGCCTTCTTCGGCCGGCTGGAAGATCAGCATCACCTGCCCCGGCAGGTCCTTCTTCATCGACACCAGCGCTTCGGCCACGCCCAGCAGGGTGGCGGTATGCGCGTCATGGCCACAGGCATGCATCACGCCCACGGTCTGCCCGCGGTACTGGTCGGTGGCCCTGGAGGCGAACGGCAGGCCGGTCTGCTCGGTCACCGGCAGTGCATCCATGTCCGCGCGCAACGCGATCTTCGGGCCGGGCTTGCCGCCTTCGATGATCGCCACCACGCCGTGGTGGGCGATACCGGTCTTCGGCTTCAGGCCCATCGCACGCAGGCGCTTGGCGACCTCGGCCGAGGTACGCACCTCGCGGTTGGACAGTTCCGGGTGCTGGTGGAAATCACGGCGCCATTCGACCACCCGGGCCTGCAGTCGCTGTGCGGCGGCGGTCACTTCCGGGCGCTGCCCGTCCTGGGCGTGGGCAAGGGCCGGCAGGGCCAGCAGCAGGGCGGACAGCAGCAGCGAACGGCGCATCGCAATCTCCACGGCAAGAGGGTTCCAGCTGAATGTAGGGCAACACCGCCGCCACGGGAACCTCCCGCGCGGGATCCGGTCTTAGCGCCCGTCCCATCCGTCATGCAGGAAACGTGATGTGGCACAGGTATGCTTTGCGCATTGCCAACCGGGGCCGCGCCCCGTCCAGCCCTCTTGGAGTCCTCGTAATGTCACGTGTTTGGAAGATCGTGCTGCTGGTCGTGGCGGTTCTGGTGCTGGCCGTGGTCGGCCTGCGCGTCATCGGCGGGGGCAAGGACAAGGCTGGAAAGCCGGCGGCGGGAGCGCGCCAGGGTGGCGAAGACCCGGATGCCGGCCCGGTGCCGGTGACCGTGGTCGAGGCCACGCGCCAGGACGTACCGGTGTATGCCAGCGCACTGGGTACGGTGACGGCAATGAACACTGTCACCGTCAGCCCGCAGGTGGGCGGCCAGCTGATGAGCCTGAACTTCCGCGAAGGCCAGGAAGTGAAGAAGGGCGACGTGCTGGCAGTGATCGATCCTCGCACCGCCCAGGCCAGCTACGACCAGGCAGCGGCGGCCAAGCGCCAGAACGAGGCGCTGCTGGCCACCGCGCGCTCCAACTACCAGCGCTCGAATGCGCCGGAGTATCGCCAGTTCGTCGCCAAGACCGATCTGGATACACAACGAAACCAAGTGGCACAGTACGAGAGCGCAGTCGCGGCGAACGATGCCAGCATGCGCTCGGCACAGGTGCAGCTGCAGTACACCCGGGTCACCGCCCCGATCTCCGGCATCGCCGGCATCCGTGCGGTCGACGCGGGCAACGTGGTCAGCGCCGGTACCGCCCTGGTCACGCTGACCCAGGTCCACCCGATCCATGTGCTGTTCAACCTGCCCGAACGCCAGCTCGGCGACGTGCGCCAGGCGCAGGCCGCCGGTGCGGTGCCGGTGGCCGCGCTGGACCGCGCCGATTCGCACGTGCTGTCCGGTGACGGCAGGCTGGACGTGGTCGACAACCTGATCAGTGCCGACAGCGGCACGTTCAAGGCGCGCGCGCTGTTCGACAACACCGACAACGGCCTGTGGCCGGGTCAGTTCGTCAACGTGCGCATGCAGCTGCGCACCATTGGCGGTGGCGTGGTCATTCCGACCCAGGCCGTGCTGCGTGGGCCGGACGGCGAGTACGTCTACGTCGTGCAGGGCGACAACACGGTGAAGATGCAGACCGTGCGCAGCGGCGTGGAAGTGGGCGACAGCCAGGTGCAGATCGCCGAAGGCCTGAAGGGCGGCGAGCGGGTGGTCAGCGAAGGCCAGTTCCGCCTGAAGCCGGGCAGCAAGGTCACCGCGCTGAAGCCGGGCGAAACCCCGGCCGCACCGACCGAGGCCGAGCTGAAGGCAGCCGAGCAGAAGAACGGTGGCGGCGGTGGCCGTCGCGGTGGTGGTCCGCGCTGAGCGCAGGCCACGGTTCTCCCTCGCGCCGGCGGACCTGCCGGCGCCGACATTGAAGTGCCAGCAAGGATCAGTCCGTGGGCTTTTCGACGATCTTCATCCGCCGCCCGATCGCTACCTCGCTGTTGATGGCGGGCCTGTTGCTGCTGGGCATCCTCGGTTACCGCAAGCTGCCGGTGTCGGCGCTACCGGAAATCGATGCGCCCAGCCTGGTGGTCACCACCCAGTACCCCGGCGCCAACGCCACCACCATGGCTTCGCTGGTCACCACGCCGCTGGAGCGCCAGTTCGGGCAGATTTCCGGACTGGAGCTGATGACGTCGGACTCGTCGGCCGGGTTGTCGACGATCATCCTGCAGTTCTCGATGGACCGCGACATCGACATCGCCGCGCAGGACGTGCAGGCGGCGATCCGCCAGGCCACCCTGCCCTCGTCGCTGCCCTACCAGCCGGTCTACAACCGGGTGAACCCGGCTGATGCGGCCATCGTCACCCTGAAACTGACCTCCGACACGCGCCCGCTGCGCGACGTCAACAATTACGCCGACTCGATCCTGGCCCAGCGCCTGTCGCAGGTGCAGGGCGTGGGCCTGGTCTCGATCGCCGGCAACGTGCGCCCGGCCGTGCGCATCCAGGTCAATCCGGCGCAGCTGTCGAACATGGGCCTGACCCTGGAGCAGCTGCGCAGCGCGCTGACCCAGGCCAACGTCAATGCGCCGAAGGGATCGTTGAACGGCAAGACCCAGTCCTACAGCATCGGCACCAACGACCAGCTGGCCAGCGCCGCCGAGTACCGCGACACCATCATCAGCTACAAGAACGGCCGCCCGGTGCGGCTGTCCGACGTGGCCGAGGTGATCGATGGCGTGGAGAACGACCAGCTTGCCGCCTGGGCCGATGGCAAGCCGGCGGTGCTGCTGGAAGTGCGTCGCCAGCCGGGCGCCAACATCGTGCAGACCGTCGAGCGCATCCGCGCGATCCTGCCGCAGCTGCAGGGCGTGCTGCCGGCCGATGTGCACCTGGAGATCTTCAACGACCGCACCGAGACCATCCGCGCCTCGGTGCATGAAGTGCAGTTCACCCTCATCCTCACCATCGGCCTGGTGGTGGCGGTGATCTTCGTGTTCCTGCGCCGGCTGTGGGCCACGATCATTCCCTCGGTGGCGGTACCGCTGTCGCTGGCCGGCACCTTCGCGGTGATGGCCTTCGCCGGCATGTCGCTGGACAACCTCTCGCTGATGGCGCTGGTGGTGGCCACCGGCTTCGTGGTCGACGATGCGATCGTGATGATCGAGAACATCGTGCGTTACATCGAGCAGGGCAAGAGTGGCAAGGAAGCGGCCGAGATCGGTGCGCGCCAGATCGGTTTCACCGTGCTGTCGCTGACCGTCTCGCTGGTGGCGGTGTTCCTGCCGCTGCTGCTGATGCCCGGCGTCACCGGCCGCCTGTTCCACGAGTTCGCGTGGGTGCTGAGCATCGCCGTGGTGCTGTCGATGCTGATTTCGCTGACGCTCACCCCGATGATGTGCGCCTACCTGCTCAAGCCAGACGCCCTGCCCGAGGGCGAGGACGCGCATGAGCGTGCGGCGGCGGCCGGCAAGCAGAACCTGTGGACGCGTACCGTGGGCCTGTACGAACACAGCCTGGACTGGGTACTCGGCCACCAGCGCCTGACCCTGGCCGTGGCCGGCGCCGCACTGGTGCTGACCGTGCTGCTGTACGTGCTGATTCCCAAGGGCCTGCTGCCCGAACAGGACACCGGTCTGATCACCGGCGTGGTTCAGGCCGACCAGAACATCGCCTTCCCGCAGATGGAGCAGCGCACCAAGCAGGTCGCCGAAGCACTGCGGCACGATCCGGATGTGACCGGCGTGTCGGCCTTCATCGGCGCTGGCAGCATGAACCCCACGCTCAACCAGGGCCAGCTGTCGATCGTGCTGAAGGAGCGCAGCCAGCGCGACGGCCTGGACGAGATCCTGCCGCGCCTGCAGAAGGCGGTGGCCGGCATTCCGGGCGTGGCGCTGTACCTGAAACCGGTGCAGGACGTGACCCTGGATACCCGCGTGGCCGCCACCGAGTACCAGTACTCGCTGTCGGACGTGGATTCAGCAACGGTGGCGACCCAGGCCACGCGCCTGACCGAAGCGCTGCGCAAGCGCCCGGAGCTGGCCGACGTCGACAACAACCTGTCCAACCAGGGACGCGCGCTTGAACTGAACATCGACCGCGACAAGGCCAGCGTGCTGGGCGTGCCGATGCAGACCATCGATGACACGCTCTACGATGCGTTCGGCCAGCGCCAGATCTCGACCATCTTCACCGAGCTCAACCAGTACCGCGTGGTGCTGGAAGTCGCACCGGAGTTCCGCACCAGCACCGCGCTGATGGAACAGCTGGCCGTGGCCTCCAACGGTGCTGGCGCGCTGACCGGCACCAACGCCACCAGCTTCGGCCAGGTCACCTCGTCCAACTCGTCGACCGCCACCGGCATCGGCGCGCAGAACACCGGCATCACCGTCGGCGCCGGCAACATCATCCCGCTGTCGGCGCTGGCCGAAGGCAAGGTCAGCAGCGCACCGCTGGTGGTCAGCCACCAGCAGCAGCTGCCGGCGGTGACGGTGTCGTTCAACGTGGCGCCGGGCTATTCGCTGTCCGAAGCCGTGCGCGCGATCCAGGAAACCAAGGACAGCCTGGACATGCCGACCCACCTGCATGCCGAGTTCATCGGCAAGGCCGCCGAATTCACCGGCAGCCAGACCGATGTGGTGTGGCTGCTGCTGGCCTCGCTGGTGGTGATCTACATCGTGCTGGGCGTGCTCTACGAGAGCTACATCCACCCGATCACGATCATCTCCACGCTGCCGCCGGCCGGTGTCGGCGCGCTGCTGGCACTGATGCTGTGCGGGCTGAGCCTGTCGGTGGATGGCATCGTCGGCATCGTGCTGCTGATCGGCATCGTCAAGAAGAACGGCATCATGATGGTGGACTTCGCGATCGAGGCCCGCCGCGCCGGTGCCAACGCGCACGAGGCAATCCGCCGTGCCTGCCTGCTGCGCTTCCGCCCGATCATGATGACCACCGCCGCGGCCATGTTGGGCGCGCTGCCGCTGGCGCTGGGCACCGGTATCGGCTCGGAACTGCGCCGCCCGCTGGGCATCGCCATCGTCGGCGGCCTGCTGCTGTCGCAGCTGGTCACGCTGTACACCACGCCGGTGATCTACCTGTACATGGAGCGCTTCTCCGAATGGCTGGCGCGCCGCCGCGAACAGCGCGCGCTGCGCGACGGTTCGCTGCAGGAGCCGCAGGCATGATCCACGCCCCGCTGCCGCGGGGGACCGCACGATGAACCTGTCCGGCCCCTTCATCCGTCGCCCGATCGGCACCGCCCTGCTGGCCATCGGCCTGTTCATGGTCGGCCTGATCTGCTACCTGCGCCTGGGCGTGTCGGCACTGCCGAACATCGAGATCCCGGTGATCTTCGTGCATGCCAGCCAGTCCGGCGCCGATGCGGCGACCATGGCGTCCACGGTCACCGCGCCGCTGGAACGCCACCTCGGCCAGCTGCCGGGCATCGACCGCATGCGCTCGTCGAGTTCGGAAGGCAGCTCGCTGGTGTTCATGATCTTCCAGAGCGGCCACAACATCGATTCGGCCGCGCTGGACGTACAGACCGCGATCAACTCGGCGCAGGCCGACCTGCCCTCGGGCATGGGATCGCCGATGTACCAGAAGGCGAATCCGAACGACGACCCGGTCATCGCCATCGCGCTGACCTCGCAGACGCAGTCGGCCGACGAGCTGTACAACGTCGCCGACTCGCTGCTGGCCCAGCGCATCCGCCAGATCAGCGGCGTCGCCTCGGTCGACATCGCCGGTGCGTCGACGCCAGCGGTACGCGTGGACGTCAACCTGCGCCTGATGAACGCGCTCGGCCTGACCGCCGATGACCTGCGCAACGCGGTGCGCGCGGCCAACGTGACCTCGCCCACCGGCTTCCTCAGCGATGGCAACACCACCACCGCGATCATCGCCAACGATTCGGTGGCGCGCGCGGCCGATTTCGCCAACCTGGTGGTCAAGACCCAGGGCGATGGCCGGGTGATCCGCCTGAAGGACATCGCCAACGTCTACGACGGCCAGCAGGACGCCTACCAGGCGGCCTGGTTCGACCACAAGCCGGCGGTGGTGATGTACGTGTTCACCCGCGCCGGCGCCAACATCGTGGAGACCGTGGACCGGGTCAAGGCACAGATCCCGACCCTGCGCGACTACCTGCAGCCGGGCACCACGATGACGCCGTACTTCGACCGTACGCCCACCATCCGCTCGTCGCTGCATGAAGTGCAGATCACCCTGCTGATCAGCCTGGCGATGGTGGTGCTGACCATGGCGCTGTTCCTGCGCCGGCTGGCACCGACGCTGATCGCCGCGGTGACCGTGCCGCTGTCGCTGGCCGGTGCCGCGCTGGTGATGTACGTGATGGGCTTCACCCTGAACAACCTGAGCCTGCTGGCGCTGGTGATCGCGATCGGCTTCGTGGTCGACGATGCGATCGTGGTGATCGAGAACATCATGCGCCATCTCGACGAGGGCATGCCACGCATGCAGGCGGCGCTGACCGGCGCGCGGGAGATCGGCTTCACCATCGTCTCGATCACCGCCTCGCTGGTGGCGGTGTTCATTCCGCTGCTGTTCGCCAGCGGCATGATGGGCGCGTTCTTCCGCGAGTTCACCGTCACCCTGGTGGCGGCCATCGTGGTGTCGATGATCGTCTCGCTGACGCTGACCCCGGCGCTGTGCAGCCGCTTCCTCAGTGCCCACGATCACGCTGCGCCGCCGTCGCGCTTCGGCCGCTGGCTGGATGCCGGCCACGAACGCATGCTGCGCGTCTACACCGTGTTCCTCGACTTCTCGCTGCGCCACGCGCTGTTGATGTCGCTGACCCCGCTGATCCTGATCGGCGTCACCGTCTTCCTGTTCGGCGCGGTGAAGAAGGGCGCGTTCCCGCCGCAGGACACCGGCCTGATCTGGGGCCGCGCCAACTCCAGCGCCACCGTGTCCTTCGAGGACATGGTGGCCCGCCAGCGCCGCATCACCGACATGCTGATGGCCGACCCCGCGGTGAAGACCGTGGGCGTGCGCCTGGGCAGTGGCCGCCAGGGCTCCAGCGCACAGTTCAACATCGAGCTGAAGTCGCGCAGCGACGGTCGCCGCGAAACCACCGCGCATGCGTTGGCGCGGTTGAGTGCCAAGGCCGACCGCTACCCCGACCTGCAGCTTCGCCTGCGTGCGATCCAGGATCTTCCCAGCAACGACGGCGGCGGTTCCAGCCAGGGCGCGCAGTACCGCATCTCGCTGCAGGGCAACGACCTGGCATCGCTCCAGGAATGGCTGCCCAGGCTGCAGGCGGAATTGAAGAAGAACCCGAAGCTGCGCGACGTCGGCACCGACGTGGACAACGCCGGCCTGCGCCAGAACATCGAGATCGACCGCGCCAAGGCCGCGCGCCTGGGCATCACCGTCGGCGCCATCGATGGCGCGCTGTACGGTGCGTTCGGCCAGCGCCAGATCTCCACCATCTACTCCGACATCAACCAGTACAGCGTGGTGGTCAACGCCCTGCCCTCGCAGACGGCCACGCCGGCGGCGCTGGACGAGGTCTACGTGCGTGCGCGCAACGGCGACATGGTGCCGATCACCGCGGTGGCGACCCAGGTGCCGGGCCTGGCGCCGTCGCAGATCACCCATGAAAACCAGTACACGACGATGGACCTGAGCTACAACCTGGCCCCGGACGTGAGCATGGGTGAAGCCAAGGCGATCATCGATGCCACCGTGGCCGGCATGCGCATGCCGGGCGACATCCGTCTGGCCGATGACGCCGGCTTCGGCTTCAACTCCGACCCCAGCGACATGCTGATCCTGGTGTTTGCCGCGATCCTGACCGTGTACCTGGTGCTGGGCATGCTCTACGAGAGCCTGATCCACCCGGTCACCATCCTGTCCACGCTGCCGGCGGCGGGCGTGGGTGCGCTGCTGGCGCTGTTCGGTACCAACACCGAGCTGTCGGTGATCTCGATGATCGCGCTGGTGCTGCTGATCGGCATCGTCAAGAAAAACGCGATCATGATGATCGACTTCGCGCTGGTGGCGCAGCGCGAGCACGGCCTGGCACCACGCGATGCTGCGCGCGAGGCCAGCATCGTGCGCTTCCGCCCGATCATGATGACCACGATGGTGGCGATCCTGGCGGCGGTGCCGCTGGCGATCGGCCTGGGCGAAGGGTCCGAGCTGCGGCGTCCGCTGGGCATCGCGATGATCGGCGGCCTGCTGTTCTCGCAGAGCCTGACCCTGCTCAGCACGCCGGCGCTGTACGTGATCTTCTCGTGCCTGGCCGAACGCTGGCGGGCACGGCGCGCACGCAAGCGCGAGGCAAGGCTGCTCAAGCGCGCGCAGCGGGCGTAAAAGGGCCCATCCACGCAGGGCGTGGATCTACTGGTAGCGCCGGCCGCTGGCCGGCTTTCTCCATACAGCCAATCTGCCGGCCGGCGGCCGGCACTACCGTGGATGCAAATGGCGGGTGCCGATGGTGGGTGCGGACTGTTGGTTCGCACGTCGCCGGATTTGACGCGCCGTAACGAAAAGAGAACAATTCTCATCCAGCCATGGTCCTGCGCCCCTCCGCGGCGCCCCGCTGCCATCTCCGGCCAGCCTGCGTGATCCCAGCCACTGCCCCTTCCCCCACCTGTGGGCGGATGGCCCGTGGCCGCCCGCCGAGGATCACCGAACCATGCCATCGCACCTGCTGTGCCGCCCGGCCCTGCTTGCCATTTCCCTGTCCGTGGCGTGTGCCGCGCATGCTCAATCCGCACCGGACCGCGGCAACCGTAGTGCCACCGAACTGGATGCGGTCAAGGTCACCGCCGAACGCACCCACGCCGACGCTGGCGCCCTTGGTGATCGCGCCCTGCGCGATACCCCGTTTGCGATCACCGCCGTGGGCCGCGAGCAGATCGAGCAGCGCCAGGTGGTCTCGCTGGGCGAAGCCTTCCTGCTCGACCCTTCGGTCACCACCCAGGTCAGCGCCTATGCCAGTGGCTGGAGTTCACCGATCCGCAACCGTGGCATCGACCTGAACTTCGACAGCTATCGGGTCAATGGCCTGCAGGTCTCTTCCTGGGGCACCGAATGGCCGCTGGAGGTAATGGAACAGGTCGATCTGCTGAAAGGCCCGGGCGGCTTCCTTTATGGTTTCGGTGCACCCGGTGGCATCGTCAACTACATCACCAAGAAGCCGACCGATACGCCCACCTTCTCCGCCCAGCTGGGCTGGCGCGAGCAGGGCATCGTCAGTGGCGGCATCGATGCCGGCGGCCGCTTCGGCAACGAGCAGATGTTCGGCTACCGTTTCAACGCCTACCGGGAGAAGGGCGAGACCTTCAACGGGGGCCGCGTGGACCGCAAGGTCGGTGCACTCGCCTTGGACGCACGGCTGACCGATCGCCTGACCTGGACCCTGGATGGCGTCTTCCAGTCGCGCGATCTCAGCGGCGAAGCGCCGCAGTACTACTTCCGCGGCCTTACCTCGGCACCGCGCCCGATTGCCGGCGACGTCGACAATGGCGTGCCCGGCACCTACTACGACACCCGATCGAGCCTGCTGTCGACCGGCTTGAACTGGCAGATCAACAGCAACTGGAATGCCAGCGTGAGTTACGGCGTCACCACCTCGTGGAACGACGTCAACAAGATCTTCGCCTACATCGACGATCTCAACGGCGACCATGACGTCAACGTCTACGAACTGGGCGGCAAGAGCGAGTGGAAGCTGGCCCAGGCGATGCTGCAGGGCAGCTTCCGCACCGGTCCGCTGCAGCACCAGGTGGTGGCAGGCATCAGCCACCAGACCGGGCTGGGCTGGGACCGTCCCTACGAATGGAGCCTGATCGGCCGCGCCAACCTGTACCAGCGCCATGCCATCCGCCACGACGCCGTCGGTTCGCGGGTGATGACCCGTGGCGACGAGACCGTGCAGCAGGCGGTGTTCGCAAGCGATACGGTGAACCTCGGCGGTGGCTGGTCTGTGCTGGCGGGCTGGCGCTACAACGACTTCGAAACCAAGGGGCGTTACCACACCTACCCGGTCACCCCGACCTACGCCGTGATGTTCAAGCCCAGCGAGGCGGTCACCCTTTACGCCAGCTACATCGAATCGCTGGAGGCCGGCAGCCGCGTGGGCAACAGCTACATCAACGCGGGCGACGTGCTCGATCCCACCATCAGCACGCAGTACGAGATCGGCGCGAAGGTCGAAGCGGCGCGCTGGAATGCGAACGTGGCCGCGTTCCGGCTGGAACGTGGTGCCAACATCGATGAGCTCACGCCGGCCGGCAAGCGCCTGGTGCAGGATGGCATCACGCTGTACGAAGGCATCGAAGCCAGTGCCGACCTGCACCTGACAGACGCGCTGACGGTGGGGGGCGGCGTGACCTGGCTGGACCCGACCTACGACAGGTTGTCGCCGGGCAGCGCCTCGCAGGAAGGCAAGCGCACCGCCGGTGCTGCGCGCTGGAGCGGCGTACTGCACGCCACCTACCAGCTGCCGTGGGTGGACGGCCTGGAAACGTATGCGGCCGTGCGCTACTACGGCGATATCTGGTACGACGCCGACAATACGCTGAAGCTACCCGGCTACACGCTGGTCAATGCCGGCGTCGGCTACCGGCTGCTTGCCTCGGGCCACCCGGTGACCCTGCGTGCCAGCGTCGAGAACCTGGCCAACCGGAAGTACTGGTCCAACGCCGGCGCCGGCCTGCCGCGCACCGTTGCGCTGAGCGTGCGGTTCGACATGTAATGCCCGGCATACCGGTAGCGCCGGCCGCCGGCCGGCTCCTCGCACCTCCGTCCGGGCGCATGAGMGCCGGCCWGCGGCSGGCACTACCGGGTATTCCTTCGCGGGCTGTCCCCTTCACCCCGCACCCGCAATAATGGTGGGAGATCCTTCCACCGAGCCTGCATGTCCGCACGCGAATCCCGCCTCAGCCGCCTGTGGGCACACGAAAAGGCCAGCTATGGCCTGCGGGTGTTCATCGCCCTGACCGCAGCGCTTGCCGTGTGCTGGCAGCTGGATGCACTGACCGCCCTGCCCGGCGTTTTCCTCGGCATCATCGCCAGCGCCATTGCCGAGACCGACGACAACTGGTGGGGCCGGACCAAGGCCGTGGTGCTGTCGCTGCTGTGCTTCTGCATCGCCGCGGCATCGGTGATCTGGCTGTTCCCGTGGCCGTGGATCTTCATCGGCGCGCTGGCACTGTCCACCTTCTGCCTGACCCTGCTCGGCGCGCTCGGCGAGCGCTATGCATCCATCGCCCAGGCCACGGTCACGCTGGCGATCTACACCATGATCGGCCTGGAGCAGCACGGCGCCACCGATCTGCACAGCGCGCTGGACGCCGTCAGCCACCTGCTGGCGGGTGCGGTCTGGTACGGACTGCTGTCGATCCTGTGGACCGCACTGTTCGCCAACCGCCCGGTGCGCGAACGCGTGGCGCGGCTCTACATCGAACTGGGCCGCTACCTGCAGCTGAAGGCCGCCCTGTTCGAGCCGGTACGTGAGGCCGACCTGCAACGCCGGCAGCTCGATCTGGCCGAGCAGAACCGGCGCGTGGTCGGCGCATTGAACGAGGCCAAGACGGCGATCCTGGCCCGCTTCGGCCGCTCCGGCCGGCCCGGCGTGAACTCCGGCCTGTACCTGCGCCTGTACTACATGGCACAGGACTTCCACGAGCGCGCCAGTTCCTCGCACTACCCGTACGGCGCCCTGGTCGATGCCTTCTTCCACAGCGACGTGCTGTACCGCTGCCAGCGCCTGCTCGATCTGCAGGGCCAGGCCTGCGCGCGGCTGGGTGAGGCAATCCGCCTGCGCCGCCCGTTCGTGTATGGCGAAAGCAACCAGCAGGCGGGGCGCGACCTGGCCGATGCGCTGGCCTACCTGCGCGACCAGCAGCGCCCGCAGTGGCAGCGCCTGCTCGGTTCGCTGGACCTGCTGGTGCACAACCTGCGCAGCATCGAGCGCCGCCTGCTGGATGCCGAGCGCTCCGAGGCCAGCCTGGACAACGTCGATACCCGCCTGCGCGACAGCAATCCGCACACCCTGCGCGAGATGGGCGTGCGTATCCGCCAGCAGCTCACCCCCGGTTCGGTGCTGTTCCGCCACGGCCTGCGCATGGCCTTGGCGCTGATCGCCGGTTTCGCGGCGATCCGGCTGTTCAACGCACAGAACGGCTCCTGGGTGCTGCTGACCATCGTATTCGTGTGCCGGCCCAACTTCGGCGCCACCCGCCAGCGCCTGGCACAGCGCATCGTCGGCACCGTGGCCGGCCTCGTGCTGACCTGGGCGCTGCTGCAGCTGTTCCCGCAACTGCACGTGCAGCTGCTGATCGCGCTGCTGTCGGCGCTGCTGTTCTTCTTCACCCGTACTGATCGCTACCTGGTGGCATCGGCGGCGATCACCGTAATGGCCCTGACCTGCTTCAACCTGATCGGCGATGGCTTCGTGCTGATCGTGCCGCGCATGGTCGATACGCTGCTGGGCTGCGCGATCGCCGCCGCCGCCGCGTTCCTGATCCTGCCCGACTGGCAGGGCCGCCAGCTGCATCGGGTGCTGGCGCGGGTGCTGGATACCGCCGCGCGCTACCTCGATTCGGTGCTGGGCCAGTACCGCAGCGGCATGCGCGATGACCTGGCCTACCGCATCGCCCGTCGCGACATGCACAACGCCGATGCCGCGCTGTCCACCGCGTTGTCGAACATGCTGCGCGAACCCGGCCACGTGCGCCGCAACCTGGATGCCGGCTTCCACTTCCTGGCGCTTTCCAACACGCTGCTGGGGCACTTGTCGGCGCTGGGCGCGCACCGCGACCAGGTGGACAGCTACGCCGGCGATCCACTGGCCTTGGCCGCAGGTGATCGCGTGCGGAAGGCACTGCAGCAGCTGGCGGCGGCCCTGGCCGCACGGCAGCAGGTCGCGGAAGATGACAACGACGCTGATCGTGCGGTGGCCGCCGAGCTGGAACAGATCGATGAGGCGATGCCGCCGAAGCTGCAGCTGATCCGCACCCAGATGGCGCTGGTGCTGCGCCTGCTGCCGAAGGTGCGGGCGGCCGCGAATGAGGCGGTGACCAGCCTGACCTGATCGCCCAGCGCTGATCGGACATCCCATCCACGCATGGCGTGGATCTACTGCGCCGTGTGCAACAGCGCGTTGCGCCTGGCGCTGCAGTTCGATCACGTTCCCGCGCGGATACTGGGTGATCCCCTGCTCCGGATCATCGCCATGAAAATCGAACTCGCCGGCCGCACCGCGCTGGTCACCGCCTCCACCGCCGGCATCGGCCAGGCCATCGCCCAGGGGCTGGCCACCGCGGGTGCGCGGGTCATTCTCAATGGCCGCAGCACCGACAGCGTCGAGCGTGCCCGCCAGCGCCTGCTCGCCGCCGTTCCGGGTGCCGACGTGATCGGCGTCGCCGCCGACCTCTCCGATGCGGACGGCGTCGACACGCTGCTGGCCGGCCTGCCCAG
Organism: Stenotrophomonas maltophilia; assembly: GCF_013464915.1. GTDB lineage: Bacteria > Pseudomonadota > Gammaproteobacteria > Xanthomonadales > Xanthomonadaceae > Stenotrophomonas > Stenotrophomonas maltophilia_AT. The sequence goes on along the minus strand of NZ_RAVT01000006.1, from coordinate 30,053 downwards.
GGTCGACATCCTGGTCAACAATGCCGGCATCTTCGGCCCCGAGGACTTCTTCGAGACCGACGATGCAACCTGGGAGCGTTACTGGCAGACCAACGTGATGTCCGGCGTGCGCCTGTCGCGGGCGTTGCTGCCGGCGATGGTCGACGCCGGCTGGGGCCGCGTGCTGTTCATTTCCTCCGAATCGGCACGCAACATTCCCGCCGACATGATCCATTACGGGGTCAGCAAGACCGCACAGTTGTCGCTGTCGCGCGGCCTGGCCAAGCGCGTGGCCGGCAGTGGCGTCACCGTCAACGCGGTGTTGCCCGGCCCAACCCTGTCCGACGGCTTCGCGGCAATGTTCGAAGATGAACGCCAGCGCAGTGGCAAGCCGCTGGAGCAGATCGGCCGCGAGTTCGTGATGGCACACCGGCCTTCTTCGGTGATCCAGCGCACCGCCACGGTCGAGGAAGTAGCCAACATGGTGGTGTACCTGGCGTCCCCGCAGGCTTCGGCCACCTCCGGTGCGGCGCTGCGCGTGGATGGCGGCGTGGTCGACGATATCGTCTGAGATCTTTCAAAGTGTGCGGACCAACGGTCCGCACCCACAGGTCCGCACCCACAGCGATGGGGGCTGGGTAGATCCACGCCATGCGTGGATGCGCCTCGCCGCAGTCCCGACACGCGGGCAGGAATGCTAGGCTGCGCCGGTCAAGGAGGCTCCATGTCCGGTCACAACCAGTTCGCCCTGCTGCGCCAGCGCCGTTTCCTGCCGTTCTTCGTCGTCCAGGCGCTCGGTGCGTTCAACGACAACGTGTACCGGCAGGCGATCATCAGCATGCTGCTGTTCATGGCCGTGCCGGAGGAAGAACTGGGGTTGTATGCCACGCTGGCGCCGGCCATCTTCATCCTGCCGTACTTCCTGTTCTCGGCACTGGCCGGGCAGATCGCCGACAAACTGGAAAAATCGCGACTGATCGTGATCACCACCACCATGGAGATCGTGATCATGTCGCTGGCCGCCACCGGCTTCCTCACCCAGAGCCTGCCGGTGCTGCTGGTGGCGCTGTTCTGCACCGGCATGCAATCCACGCTGTTCGGCCCGGTGAAGTATTCGGTGCTGCCGTCGGTGCTCAAGCCCGAGGAACTGACCGGTGGCAACGGCCTGGTGGAGATGGGCACCTCGATGTCGATCCTGTCCGGCATGATCGTCGGCGGCCTGGTGTTCACCGTGGCCGGCAGCCACGGCACGGTGGTGGCCGCGTGCGCGATCATCGCGCTGGCGATCTGCGGCAACATCGCCGCACGGCTGATTCCCAGGGTCGATGCCGGCGATCCCAACCTGAAGATCAACTGGAACCCGCTGCCGGAATCGCTGGCGGTGCTGCGCATGGCGCGCCAGCAGAAAGCGGTGCGCAACTCGATCCTCGGCGTGTCCTGGTTCTGGTTCGTCGGCACCGTGCTGACTTCGCAGCTGCCGGCCTACGCAGTCACCAATCTGGGCGGTGAGCCGACCCTGTACATCTTCGCGCTGGCCCTGTTCTCGGTCGGCACCGGCGTCGGCTCGCTGCTGTGCGAGAAGCTGTCGGCACGCACGGTGGAAATCGGCCTGGTGCCGCTGGGCGCGTTCGGCATGACCGCCTTCCTGCTTGACCTGTACTTCGCCCGCAACGGCGAGGCGACCGCGCACGGACTGACCGTCGGCACCTTCCTGCAGCAGCCCGGCAGCATCCGCATCGTCATCGACCTGATCGGCATCGGCCTGTTCACCGGCATCTTCGTGGTGCCGCTGTTCGCGCTGATCCAGAGCCGTACGCCGAAAGCGCAGATGTCGCGCGTGTTCGCCGCGCTGAACATCCAGAACTCCGGCTTCATCGTCGGCGCGGCCCTGCTGTCGCTGGCCGCGCACAAGCTGCTGCACTGGACCATCCCGCAGCAGTTCCTGGCGCTGGCCATCGCCAACGCGCTGGTGGCGATCTACATCTTCACCATCGTCCCCGAATTCCTGATGCGCTTCCTCAGCTGGCTGATGGTGCGCACCCTGTACCGGCTGCGCCCACACGGCATCGAGGCCAACGTGCCCGACGAAGGCGCCGCGCTGCTGGTCTGCAACCATGTCAGCTACATGGACGCACTGATCCTGTCGGCGACGATCCCGCGCCCGGTGCGCTTCGTCATGTACTACAAGATCTTCAACATCCCGGTGATGCGCTGGATCTTCCGCACAGCCAAGGCGATCCCGATTGCCGGTGCACGCGAGGACCCGGTGCTGATGCAGCGCGCGTTCGATGAGATCGACGCCGCGTTGGCCGAAGGCGAACTGGTCTGCATCTTCCCGGAAGGCGCACTGACCAAGGATGGCGCGATGGCCCCGTTCAAGTCCGGGGTGGAGAAGATCCTCGAACGGCGGCCGGTGCCGGTGGTGCCGATGGCCCTGCGCGGCATGTGGTCGAGCATGTGGAGCCGGCGCGACAGCCGCCTGGGCCGCATGCGGGTGCCGCGCCGTTTCCGCGCCACCGTCGAGGTGGTGGCGGCACCGGCCGTGGATGGCCACGCCACCAGCGCCCAGGCACTGGAAGCCCAGGTGCGGACCCTGCGTGGCGATCACGCCTGACGGAATCGGCCCGCCAGGCGGGCCCAGCGACCCGCCCCGCATACGCCACCGTCCAGTGGCAAACACGGCGGGCAGTGACTGTAAACGCATACATGCAACGCCGGTTGCGGTAGATTACGCACCCACAGGGGGGAGGTCCGGCTGATTCACCAAGGCCGGCCACCAAGGAATGGAGTCTCGCTTTGAATCAACCACCACCGCTCAGCCGTCCGGTCTACATCCCCAACCATCTGGTCTGGGCGATCCTGACGACGCTGTTCTGCTGCCTGCCGTTGGGCGTGGTGTCGATCGTCTATGCCTCCCAGGTCGATGGCCGCCGCGCGGCAGGCGATCTGCCGGGGGCTTACAGCGCGTCGCGCAAGGCGGGCTGGTGGGCGGTGGCTTCGGCCGTGGCCCTGCCGGTCCTGTTGCTGTTGTGGTTCGGGCTGTTCGGCGGCTTGGCCGTACTGGGCGCTCTTTCCGACCAATGATTCACCACCACCACCCATCAAGGAGCTTGAACCCATGAATACCGCTACTCCGCAGGTCCCGAACAACCTGGTCTGGGCCATCCTGACCACCCTGTTCTGCTGCCTGCCGGCCGGCATCGTGTCGATCGTCTACGCCGCCCAGGTCAACGGCAAGCTGGCCGCTGGCGACATCGCCGGCGCCCAGGATTCGGCCGCCAAGGCCAAGAAGTGGGCCATCTGGTCGGCCATCGCCTGGGCCGTGCTGGTCGTGCTGTACGTGCTGTTCTTCGTTGTGCTCGGCGGCATGGGCGCGATGAGCAACAGCGGCTACTGATACGCCTGGACGGGTCCGGCGCCTGCGCCGGATCCGTTGTTGCATGTCCGCGCTTCCCGCCCGTTCCCGACTTGCCCGCTGGGCGCCGCTGCTGGTTTCCGCCGGCCTGGCCGTGGGTGCCACGGTGGTGCTGCGCAACGTCAATCCGTATGTGGCCGGCAATCCCCTGCCGAGCTGCCCGCTGTACGCGCTGACCGGCCTGTACTGCCCGGGCTGTGGCAGCACGCGCTGCCTGTATTCCCTGGTCCACTTCGACCTGCCCGGCGCGATGGCGATGAACCCGCTGCTGGTCATCAGCCTGCCGTTCCTGTTGCTGATGCTGCTGAACATCGCCGGCATCCGCCCACGCGTGCTCGACCCGCTGATGCGGGTGCTGGCCAATCCCGTGTTCTGGCTCTGGGTGCTGCCCGGCTATGCGCTGCTGCGCAACCTGCCGTGGGCACCGTTCACTGCACTGGCGCCGATCTAGGTTTCCAGCCAACGGCGCAGCCCCTCGTGGTGGGCGGCGTTTGTCGGTCATGGGATAGGCCGGGCGGGTGGACTGCGCAGGGGTCGCTGCGAGTACGTCCATGTAAGCTCGGTCGCCGCATCCATGCGGCTCACGCCCCTGCGCAGCCCACCCGCCCGGCCACGGACAGTTTCCGTGCGCGTCCACCACGGAAAAGAAAGAAAAGATCAAAAGCAAAAGCGGATCGCTTCGCTCTGCATCCACGCATGGCGTGGATCTACCGTGTCGACCAAGGTCGACACCTACCAACAGCCGCGGGAATCTGTCGGGGGTGGGGCGGTGTGGGGCTGCAGGACCGTTGGCGCCATGGATGGCGCCATCGAGCCCCCAAGGACGGGTTTACGGCGTGTCCTGCAACCCCACACCGCCCCGCCCAACCATCACCAATCCAGAGCTGCTGTTGCTGTTGCTGTTGCCTCTGCAGGTGCAGGGCTGCAAGCCCTGCAAAGCAACTACGTCACCCAGCCTGCAATCACCAGCAGGGCGAGGATCGCCAGCCACAGCAGCAGCATCCGCCACACCAGGCTCATCGCATCGCGCAGGTCCGGCAACCGCTGCCACACCGGCAACAGCCCTGCGTCGGTGTAGTCATGCGCATCCTCGCGCAGTTCGGCATTGACGCTGGCCCGCGCCACCGCGCCCAGGAACCCGATGCTGCCTGCCAGGCGCTCACCGTGCGCCTGGCGCCAGGCCTTCCACGCCGTATCGAAATTGCCGACCAGCGCCATCGAGAACGCCATCAGCTGCGCCACCGGCCACTCGATCCAGCCCAGCAGGCGCTGCGCCAGCGCCAGCGGCTCCACCGGCACGCGTGCGCGCATCGGGCTTTCCGCCATCAGCGCCAGCAGCCGGTAACCCAGCGCGCCGGCCGGGCCCAGCAACAGGAACCAGAACAACACCGCGAACCAGCGCCGCAGTGCGTTGAGCACCGTCGCCTCGACCAGCGACGGAATGTCTTCGCGCAGGCTGCCGCCAGCCGACTGCAGGTTGCGCACTGCAGCCTGCCGCGTGGCCGCATCGTCGGCATCGATGATGGCCTCGATATCACGGTCCAGGTCACGCGGGCCCCAGCACCAGGCCAGCACCGCCACGCCCAGCAACAGCGACGGCAGGCCGAACAGTACCCCGCGCAGCAGCCAGGCCAGCAGACCCATCAGCAGCAGCGGCGGCAGCAGTGCCAGGGCAACACCCGCCGGCCCCTGCCAGGCCTTTCCACCACGCGCATCCAGCCAGCCCAGCCAGCGCCGGAAGCCGTCGAAACGGCGCAGCGAGGCAGCAGCGGCCGGAGCGACATGGCCCAGGGCCAATGCGACCAGCACGGCGGCCAGAGTGGTGAACATGGCGGGTCTCCCTACGAAACAGATCGCTCGGCGTCGCTACCTTACCTGTCGCAGCGACGCCCTCAGCGGTGAACCGGACTGTAACCCGGGCCGTGTTCAGGTGGCGGCAATACAGGCGCCCCCGCCGGCCGGGCTCAGCCCTTCTGCTGCCGGTACCAGTGCTCGATCAGCCCTCGCGAAATCGAGATCGGCGGTGACAGGCGGATACCCTCGCCATCGTCCTGGTCATCACGTGCCAGCGCGGCACCGACCTCCTCGGCACTGAACCAGCGCGCATCCTCCAGTTCACCATCCACGGTCGGCAGATCGGCGTGCGCCTGTGCGCGGAAGCCAACCATCAGCGCACCCGGGAATGGCCAGGGCTGCGAACCGAGGTACTGGCAGGCGGTCACCCGCACCTTGCTCTCCTCGTGGACTTCGCGCACCACGGTCTGCTCGAAGGTCTCGCCCGGTTCGACAAAGCCGGCCAGCACCGAGTAGCGACGTGGCGCCCAGTTCGACTGGCGGCCGAGCAGCAGGCGGCCCTGGTTTTCAACCGCCACGATCACAGCGGGGTCGACACGCGGGTAGTGCTCGGTGGAACACTGCGCGCAACGCCCCACGAAGCCGCCGCGGGCGAACGCCACGGCACCACCACATACACCGCAGAAACGGGTGCGCGAGTGCCAGTAGGACATGCCACGGGCGTAGCTGAAAGCGGTCGCATCAGCCACCGGCCACAGCAGGGCGGCCTGGCGCAGGTCGAGGCGACGTGGTGCGGTGACGGTGACGCTGGCGGCTTCAACCGAGAACCACGCTTGTTCCCCGCGCAGGCCGAGGAAGATCGCGGAGCCGGGACCACCGCCGATGTCGGCGCCGGTCAGCGCCAGCGGCTGGTCGTCATCGCCGATGAAGGTGCTGCCGTCCTGATCGAGCACCAGAATGCGCGCGCCCGGCCACAGGCGCGCCAGTGCATCGGCATCTTCGCGCAGGGCATCGGCGCGCTCCAGCGGTTCGCCCACGAAGGCGAAACCGGAAAGCGGCGAAGGAGTATTGGGCATCCGGCAAGCGTGCCGCCAATCGATGCAGGTGGCAAGGTCGGCGCTGTGCGCAGTCTGCCCGAGTGGTCCACGGGCGAGGTCGTGGACACCGCGCATCCACGCATGGCGTGGATCTACTACATGCTGAAGCTGCTGCCGCAGCCGCAGGTGGTCTTCGCGTTCGGGTTGCGGATCACGAACTGCGCACCGGTCAGGCTTTCGGTGTAGTCCACCTCGGCACCCATCAGGTACTGCAGGCTCAGCGGGTCGACCAGCAGGGTCACCCCGCTGGTCTGTACCGCCAGGTCGTCCTCGGCGCGGTTCTCGTCGAACTCGAACCCGTACTGGAAGCCCGAACAGCCGCCTCCCTCGATGTACACGCGCAGGGCCAGGTCGGGGTTGCCCTCTTCCTGGATCAGGGATTTGACCTTGGCGGCCGCCGACTCGGTGAAGATCAGCGGGCGCTCCAGCGACTGGTAATCGGGCGCGGCGGCCGGGGTGGCGCCGGGCAGGGAGACTAGCGTGCTCATGCCGTCAGCATGGGGGCGCCGACGACGGCTTTCAAGCCATCGCCTCGGCCAGCTTGCGGCGTGCGGCAGTGTCACCCTTGCCACCATTGGCGTCGTCGCCTTCAGGGGCCGGCAGGGCCGCCATCGGCGCGCTGGCATGGATCAGGCGGCCGTTCAGCTGGGCACCCGCATTCATCTCCACCACCTGGTAATGGACGTTGCCGTTGACCCGCGCGCTCGGGGTCAGCTCGACCTTTTCGGTGGCATGCACGTCGCCATCGAGACGACCGCTGATGACCACCACCTGGGCGCGGATCTCGCCCTCGATCACGCCATGCTCGGCGACCGTCAGGGTCGCGCCGCTGGCGTCTTCGGCGGCGATCACCTTGCCGTGGATGCGGCCTTCCACATACAGGCCACCACTGAATTCCACATCGCCGCGGATCACCACCTGGTTGCCGATCAGGGCATCCACCACCAGCTGGCCTTCACGGTTGGATTTGCTGCTTCCGAACATCTGCCTACTCCCCTTTGCTGGCCGGCGCACCGGCCTGTTTCCAGTCGAATACCTGGGTGGTACCCCCCGTACCACTCCCCAATGTCACCCGCACGCGTTGCGGGGTGAAGTCAGCCGGCAGCATCACGCTGCCGGTGATCTGCTGGAAGTACCGGAACGAGTAATCCTGTCCCGGCACCTTGCTGCGCTGGTGCAGATCATCCCAGCTGATCGTGGCCAGCTTGCCGTTCTTCACACCTTCCACGGTGAAACGCATCTGCCCCTGGCTGATGGCACCGCGGTTGAGGTTCTGGGTCAGCACGGCGGTGTACTGCCAGGTGCCGGCCGCTTCCGGGCTGAACTCGATCGAATGGGTGTTCAGGCCCTTGCGCTGGCTGGTCGAGCCCACCAGGCGCTCATAGAAGGCGACGTCGGCACGCAGGCCGGCGATTTCCTCATCGCGCTCGGCCAGCGAGGACTGCACCTCGGTATTGGCGGCGCGGCTGATGCGGTCGGACGCTTCCAGCGTGGCCTGCTTCTGGCGCAGTTCGGTCAGCTGTGCCTGCAGCGTCTCGGCGCGCTTCTCGGCGGCCTGCAGGCGCTGGCCCTGCGCATCGCGCGGCGTGGCCATCCAGCAGCCGCCCAGTACCGCCAGCACCAGGCTGAGCAGCCAGATGCCGCCGATCACCAGCAGGCGGCGACGGTCGGCCGGCGGTTGTGGCGCGCCGGGCAGGCGGACCTGCACGCGCATGGGAGGACGGTTGGTCATGGGTGGATTCCGGGGCATCGCGAGGGCGACACCGGTACGGCCCCTGTGGCAAACGACGGGCTAGTGTATGACAGGACGGGTGGGTTTCCTGCGCAGCGCCCGACCGTGGTCTGTGGCGTTCAGGCACGCCATCGCCGATAGTGTGGCCCCCTGCACAGTTCCGTCGCCGGAGCACCGCCATGACCGAAGCCCACCTGTTCGTGATCGGCATCCTGCTGGCCTGGCTGGCCGGCATCCGCGTCTACCTCACCGTGTTCGGCGTCGGCCTGGCCGGCCTGCTCGGCTGGGTCGACCTGCCCCCCGCCCTGCAGGCCACCGAATCGTGGTGGGTGCTGGGCACCTCGGCGGCACTGGCGGTGACCGAATTCTTCGCCGACAAGATCCCCGGCGTGGACTCGGCCTGGGACCTGGTGCAGACCCTGGCACGCGTGCCTGCGGGCGCCTTCCTCGCCGCGGCCACACTGTCGCCGGACGGTCAGCTTGGCACCGGTGCGCTCGCTGCCGGTGCGGGTGTTGCGCTGGCCAGCCATGGCTTGAAAGCCGGCACCCGTGCCCTGCTCAACACGTCGCCGGAACCGGCCAGCAACTGGGTCGCCTCCGCCGCCGAGGACACCGTGGTGATCGGTGGCCTGGCCCTGGCGCTGGCACACCCGTGGATCGCGCTGATCGTGGTGCTGGCCTGCAGCCTGGCCGGCGCACTGCTGGTGTGGCTGGTCTGGCGTGCCCTGTGGAAGGGCGTGCGCTGGCTGGCACGCACTGCGTCGCCCGACAGTCCACGCCAGCCCGGCACCGGTTGATCGCCGGGCTTGTCGCATAATGGACGCGAACACCAGGAGCATCGATGGCCGCAAACGAATCCCCCGCGGGCGCCCGCCCGGGACGCGCTGAAACCCCTCCGGCCGATCATTGGCAACGCTGGGCGCCAGGCCCGGCGGCCGCGGTCACGGCAGCACCGGCATCAGCCGCGCCGCTGGCGGCCGTCGATACACCCGCAGGGATTGGCAGCGCACCACCGCCGCTGCCCGGTCCATCGCTGCGGGCCGAAGCCGGCAGCAATGACCCGGCACTGCTGCATTCCGATTCGCCCTACCGCGTGCTGATCGTCGAGGATGATCGCGCACAGGCGCTGTTCGCACAGAGCGTGCTGCACGGCGCCGGCATGCAGGCGATCGTGCACAGCGATGCCGATGACGCACTGCAGGCGATCAAGGAACATCGCCCCGACCTGATCCTGATGGACCTGCACCTGCCCGGCCTGGACGGCATGCGCCTGACCGCGCTGATCCGCCAGCAGCCCGGCCTGCAGCTGCTGCCCATCGTGTTCCTCAGCGGCGACCCGGACCCGGAACGCCAGTTCGAGGTACTCGACAGTGGCGCCGACGACTACCTGAGCAAGCCGATCCGCCCGCGCCACCTGATCGCCGCCGTGGCCAACCGCATCCGACGCGCGCGGGCGCAGGCCGCAACCCTCCCCGGCGTATCCGGCACCCCGGCCACCAGCAATCCGGAAACCGGGCTGCCGACCCGGCATCACGTACTGCAGCAGCTCAACGCCGCGCTTGCCCACCGCGACCAGGGCGGCGTGCTGTTCGTCGAGATATCCAGTGCACTGGGCCTGCGCGAGCGCTATGGCTATGCCGCCTTCGAGCGCCTGATGGTGCAGGCCGGGCAACGCCTGGCAGAAGCCGGCCACCCGCACCTGCTGGCGCGCCTGAACGACAACAGCTTCCTGCTGCTTGCGCGCAATGTCAGCGAAGACAGCCTGGAAGGCATTGCCGCTGCGCTGCGCGAGCAGTTGTCGGCGCGGGCCTTCGTGATCCGCGATGACGAATCCGTGCACCTGCGCGGCGTGGTCGGCTATGCACCGCTGTCGCCGGGCTTCGACGATGCCAGCAGCGCGCTGGAAGCAGTCGAGCGCACCACCCTGCAGGCACGCCTGCTCAGTGCCGGCGTGGCCGGCCACGTGCACCGCGACGTGATCAGCGAGCAGGAACACCTGGCACTGCTGGAAGGCCAGCTTGAACTGGCCTACCAGCCGATCGTCGCCGTCGCCGGCGGCAATACCGCGCAGTACCAGCTGCTGCTGCGCCTTCGCCAGGCCGACGGTACGCTGCTGGCGGCAGGCCAGGTGATTCCGGCCGCAGAGGCTGCCGGGCGCATCGCCGATCTCGACCAGCAGGTGATGGACCATGCACTGGGCCTTCTCGACCTGTACCGGCACGCGACGCAGCCGCTGAACCTGTTCGTCTCGCAGTCACTGCGCACGCTGCAGCGCGATGCCTTCGCCGACTGGCTGCTGGAATCACTGCAGCAACGCGGCCTGCCCGGCAACGCACTGGTGATCGACGTGCGCCTGCCGGACGCGCTGATCCACACCGTGCCGCTGCAGCAGTTCTGCGAACGCATGGCAGGGGCCGGCGTGCGTTTCTGCCTGAGCCAGTTCGAACCCGGTGGCGAAGCCGATGCACTGCTGACCCAGCTGCCGTTGTCGTTCGTGCGCATGGCCGCGCGCTTCTCCAGCAGCCACGCCAATCCGGCCACGCGCGAAGAGCTGCGCCGGGCAATCGAACGGGCGCACGCCGCCGGGCAGCAGATCATCGGCCAGCAGATCGAAGATCCGCAGGCCGCCGCTGCGATGTGGGTGGGCGGTGTCGACTACATCCAGGGCAACATGGTGCAGTCTGCCGGCAGCGATCTGAACTTCGACTTCCACAACGCGGTGCTCTGACGTGCCGATGTGGGTCGCGCTGCTGGTTGCCCTTGCCGCGGCCTCCCTCACGGCGCTGCTGTTGGGCCTGCGGCTGCGCGCGCGCAACCAAGCACTGGCCCTCCTGCAGCGCGAGCGCAGCGCGTTGGCCAGCGAACGCGACCAGCTGCGCCGCACCACCGAACGCCAGGGGCAGCTGGAACAACAGCTGCTGCAGGCCAAGCAGGCCGCCGAGGCGGCGGTGCTGGCCAAGGGCGAGTTCCTGGCCACGATGAGCCACGAGATCCGTACGCCGCTCAACGGCATCCTGCCGATGCTGGAGCTGATCGCGCGCGGCCCGCTGGGCGAGGACCAGCGACAGATGCTGGCCACCGCCTCGGCCAGCTCGCAGCAGCTGCTGCGCATCGTCGACGACATTCTCGACTACTCGCGACTGGAAGCGCAGGCACTGGAACTGGAGATCACCAGTTTCAACCTGCGCGACCTGCTTGATGGCGTGGTGCAGCTGATGCAGCGCGCCGCCGACGCCAAGGGCCTGTCGCTGGGGCTGCAGCTGGACCCGTCGGTGCGCCTGCCGGTGCGTGGCGACCCGGTACGACTGCGCCAGGTGTTGAGCAACCTGCTGGCCAACGCGATCAAGTTCACCGCACGCGGCCAGGTGCAGCTGCGCGTGCAGCGCCTGGGCGAAGGTGCCGCACAGCACCAGCTGCGCTTTGAGATCATCGACACCGGCATCGGCATCGACGCGGCACTGCAGGCGCGCCTGTTCCAGTCCTTCAGCCAGGCCGATGCCTCAACGACCCGCATCTACGGTGGCACCGGCCTGGGCCTGGCGATCTGCAAGCGCATCATCGACCTGATGCATGGGCGCATCGGCGTGCAGTCCACACCAGGCCAGGGCGCAGCGTTCTGGTTCGAGATCCCGTTGTTGAAGGTGCCCGGCGACCTGCCGGCCATGGCGCGCACGCCAGACTCGCTGCTGCTGTTCAGCAGCGATGCCCTCCTGCAGGCACGCATCGAGCGCATCGCGGCCCATCATGGACTGCTGGTGCACGCCATGGCGCAGTTCGATGCCGTGGTCGAGCGCCTGCGCGCGGTACCGAGGCCGGGGCAACCAGCACCGGCCTGGCTGCTGGTCGATGCACGTGCCCGCCGCATCGGTGAAGCGACGCTGCAACAGGCGTTGGCCGAACGTGGCGAGGACGACGCGCTGCAGGTGCTGTGGCTGCAGGACGATACCCTTCCGGCACGCCCGCGCCAGCGGCAGCTGCCCTCGCATTTCGACGACGCGGCGCTGCATGCACTGCTGGCTGCACCTGTCGCGCATGCGCGCCCCGCCGCGCTGCTGGCCAATGCCGGACAGGCACAACCCACGCCCGCGCTGCCGCCGTTGCACCTGCGCGTGCTGCTGGTGGAAGACAACACGGTCAACCGCATGGTGGCCGAGCAGCTGCTGCGCGTGTTCCAGTGCGAGGTGCGCAACGCCGCCGATGGCGAGCAGGCGTTGCTTGCCCTGCGCGAAGGCGATGTGGACGTGGTGCTGATGGATTGCCAGATGCCGGTGCTGGACGGCTATGCCGCCACCCGCCGCTGGCGCGCCGAGGAAGTGGAGAACGGGCGTCCGCGCCTGCCGATCATCGCGATGACCGCCAATGCCATGGCCGGTGACCGTGAGCGCTGCCTGCAGGCTGGCATGGACGACTATCTGTCCAAGCCGATTGCACGTGCCACCCTGCACGCGCTGCTGCAGCGCTGGGGGCAACGATCACGCGATGTCGGAGCGTCGAGCTTGCCCGACGGCGAAGCCCTCGCACCCGATCGAGCACCGCCAGCCGAGCATGGCTCGGCTCTACAAGGCACGAAAAGCCAAGCGGTGACGCAGCCGGTGCTGGACCGCGACGTGCTGGACGAGCTGCACGCGGTGATCGGCGACACCTCCCTCCAGATCATCTCGGTGTTCCTGGAGGATGCGCCGGCGATGGTGCAGCAGCTGCAGCAGGCTGCGCAGGCCGGCGACGAGCCACGCCTGCAGGCCCTCGCGCACAGCCTCAAGTCATCCAGCGCGAACGTGGGCGCACTGTCGCTGTCGGCAGTCGCGCAGCGCATCGAGCATGAAGCCCGCAGCGGCAGCCTGCAGCGCCCCGCAGTGGCGGTGGCGCTGCTGGTGGCGGAGTTCGCCCGTGCGCGCGTGGCACTGACGGGCTACCTGGCACAGCATCGCGCCGGCCAGGGCGGCTGACTCACTCTTCCAGCTTGCTCAGCAGGTACTTCGGTTCGCCGATGCGCTCGATCAGGTCCAGCTGGGTTTCCAGCCAGTCGATGTGCTCTTCTTCCGAATCGAGGATCTTCACGAACAGCTGGCGGCTGACGTAGTCGCCGACCGAATCGGAATAAGCCACGGCCTCGCGCAGGGTGACCACGCCATCGCGTTCCAGCGACAGGTCGCACTGCAGGATCTCGGTCGGGTTCTCACCGATGCGCAGCTTGCCCAGCGCCTGGAAGTTCGGCAGGCCTTCGAGGAACAGGATGCGGTCGGCAAGCATGTCGGCATGCTTCATCTCGTCGATCGATTCCTTGTACTCGTGTTCGGCCAGTTCCTTGATGCCCCAGTTCTTCAGCATCTTGGCGTGCAGGAAGTACTGGTTGATCGCGGTCAGCTCGTTGTAGAGGACCTTGTTGAGGAATTCGATGACCTTGGTGTCGCCCTTCATGGGGATGCTCCTGCACGCTGAAAACGCAGGCACTTTAACGCCTTGCGTGCAGTCGTGAAGGAACGCGAATCGTGCGCATTGGCCTGTGCGGCCGCACGTGAAGGATGCGAAAGCGCGGCGTCAATGCGCCGCGAAGAGACGATCAGGCGACCTGGGCCAGGCCCAATACCGGCAGCGGAAGATCGTGGGTGGCACGTGCCTTGGCCAGCAGGTCGCCGGCCATGTCCAGGCAGGAACCACAGGTAGCGCCGCAACCGGTACGCATGGTCAGTTCGGCCACCGTGCTGACGCCATGGCTGGCGGCTTCGCGGATCTGGTGGTCGGTGACTCCGTTGCAGATGCAGACGTACACAGGCGTGGACCGGGCTGACAGGCCAGAAGCGGCCTGTTGGCTATTCCAATGGAAACGAGAATGGTTGTCAATCAGAGACCTGAACCATTCTCGATACCGTTCAGCCCGTCAGCTGGCCGGGCCGTCGCCGGTGGCCTTCTTCGGCCAGTAGCCGCGGGTCCGCGGGCGCTTGCGCGGGCGCTCATGCCCGGCGGTATGGCCCGGCATCCAGGCCTCGGCGGCACTCTTGGGCATGGCGGTAACCCCCTGCCCGGCCACCCCGCGCGCCAGCGGCGCCAGATGTCGCAACGCACGCGCATAGACGCCACGTTTGAACATCACCACATGCTCCACCGGGTACCAGAAGTCCACCCAGCGCCAGTGGTCGAACTCGGGCGAGTCGGTGTGGTCCAGCTTCACGTGGGATTCGTCGCCGGTCAGGCGCAGCAGGAACCAGACCTGCTTCTGGCCGATGCAGACCTGCCGCTCGTTGCGGCGGATGGCCCGCGCCGGCAGCTTGTAGCGCAGCCAGCCGGGCGTCGCCCCGAGCACTTCCACATGCTCAGGCAGCAGGCCGGTCTCTTCCTGCAGTTCACGATACATGGCCTCGACGGGCGTCTCGTCGGTGTTCATGCCACCCTGCGGGAACTGCCAGCCATCCCGGCGCACACGTCGTGCCCAGAACACCTGGCCGTCCTGCCGCATCAGCACGATGCCGACGTTCGGTCGATAGCCGTCCGGATCGATCACGATGCGGACTCCTAAGAAAATCTACTGTCGGGGACTATCCCATGCCCTCTGTCGGCCCACAAGCACGACACAAAAGTGTTGACAGGGGCGATACACATCCGCAGAATAGCGGGCTCACCAAGGCTATGTAGCTCAGCCGGTTAGAGCACAGCACTCATAATGCTGGGGTCGGTGGTTCGAGTCCACCCATAGCCACCACACTGAAAATCAAGTTGTTTTTCAGCGTGAAAAGTGAGAAAATAGTTGCACGTTTTGCCCCGTCGCCAAGCGGTAAGGCACCTGACTCTGACTCAGGCATTCGGTGGTTCGAATCCATCCGGGGCAGCCAAACAAAAAAGAAAAAAGCCTGATCGAAAGATCAGGCTTTTTTCTTTTTTGTTTGGTCACGCATCCCACCTTATCCCCGCGCCTGTCGGCGCGCCCCCTTGAACATCAAGGGGGCTCCTCTCCAGAGAGAACCCCGGGGTCGGACATGCAAAAAGACGGGTAGTGCCGGCCGCTGGCCGGCAACCAGGACATGCACGACCCCGAAACGACAAAAGCCCGGCCGAAGCCGGGCTTTTGCTTTTCCAACCAGCGGGCTCCCGAAGGAGCCCAACCAGGCGCGGCAAATCAGCGCTTGGAGAACTGGGTGGCGCGGCGGGCCTTGTGCAGACCGACCTTCTTACGCTCGACTTCACGGGCGTCACGGGTCATGAAGCCAGCCTTGCGCAGCTCGGACTTCAGGGTTTCGTCGTACTCGACCAGAGCACGGGCGATGCCCAGACGGATCGCACCGGCCTGGCCGGTGGTGCCGCCGCCAGCGGCGGTGACCAGGATGTCGAAGCTTTCGGTGTTCTTGGTCAGCTCAAGCGGCTGCCGCACGATCATGCGCGCGGTCTCACGACCGAAGAACTCGTCCAGCGGACGGCCATTGACGGTGATGTTGCCCGAACCCTTGCGCAGGAACACGCGAGCGGTGGAGGACTTGCGGCGGCCAGTGCCGTAGTTTTGAGTGATAGCCATGATTAGATATCCAGAACCTGCGGCTGCTGTGCGGCGTGCGGATGCTCAGTGCCGGCGTAGACCTTGAGCTTGCGGTACATCTGGCGACCCAGCGGGCCCTTCGGCAGCATGCCCTTGACGGCGATCTCGATCACGCGCTCCGGGTGGCGCTCCAGCGCCTGGGCCAGGGACTCGGTCTTCAGGTTGCCGATGTAGCCGGTGAAACGGTGATACATCTTGTCCTGCAGCTTCTTGCCGGTGACGGCAATCTTTTCTGCATTGATGACGACCAGGTAGTCGCCGGTATCAACGTGCGGGGTGTAGACCGGCTTGTGCTTGCCGCGCAGACGGCGGGCCAGCTCGGTGGCGAGACGGCCCAGGGTCTTGCCCTCGGCGTCGACGAGGTACCAGTCGCGCTGGACGGTCTCGTTCTTGGCAGTGAAAGTGCTCATGAAGAACTCTAGGTTAGGTCGGGCTCATTGCGGCGAAAGGCTCGCCGGAACTCTGCCACGCGTTGTGAAAAGGTGAAGCGTAAGAGGCGGGATTGTACTCACCTTGCCGGGGGCGCGCAACCCGCCCCCTGGGCCGGGTTGGCAGGGGCGCGGGGCCGGGCGAGAATCGGGGGGTCTTCCGCCCCACCGCGTACTGCCATGACCGTGCTCCGCCAGACCACCCCGCTGGACCACCTGCTGACCGAGGCGCAGCGCGCCCTGGACACGGTATTCGGCAACCCGCCGGCGGCCCGCCCCTACCCGGCCGCGGACACCGATGAGCCCGGCATGGACGGCGCCGAGCGCCGCCACGCCGCTGGCCTGATGCGGATCAACCACGTCGGCGAAGTCTGCGCGCAGGGCCTGTATTTCGGCCAGGCCGCCGTGGCCCGTGATCCGGCCACGCGCGAACACCTGCTGGAAGCGGCGCAGGAAGAAACCGACCATCTGGCCTGGTGCGCCACCCGGCTGGGTGAGCTGGACAGCCGTCCGAGCCTGTTCAACCCGCTGTGGTATGCCGGCAGCTACACCATCGGCACCCTGGCCGGGCTGCGCGGCGATGGCTGGAACCTGGGCTTCGTGGTCGAGACCGAGCGCCAGGTGGAGGCCCACCTGGACGAGCACCTGGTCGACCTGCCGGCCGGCGACCTGCGCAGCCGCGCGGTCATCGCGGTTATGAAGGAAGACGAGGCCCGCCATGCGGACCACGCCGAGCAGGCCGGCGCACGCCGCCTGCCGTTCCCGATCCCGGGGGCGATGGCGCTGGCCTCCAAGGTCATGAAGACCATCGCCTACCGGCTGTGACCACACGGTAGTGCCGGCCGCTGGCCGGCAACCCCGCAGGCACTGCAGAAGATCTGGAGGTTGCCGGCCAGCGGCCGGCACTACCGATCAGTTCGGCGAGACCAGCTTCAGGCCGATCACACCGGCCACGATCAGGCCCACGCAGGCCAGGCGGGCCGGTGAGGCGCTGTCGTTGAACAGGTAGATACCCAGCACCGCCACGCCGAGGGCGCCGATGCCGGTCCAGATCGCATAGGCCGTGCCGACCGGGATGCTCTTCATCGCCTGGCTCATCAGGTACAGGCTGATCAGCGCGGATACCACCGTGGCAGCGGTGGGCAGGGGTTTGCTGAAGCCTTCGGAGTACTTCATTCCGAGGGCGAAACCGATTTCGAACAGGCCGGCCAGCAGCAGGTAGATCCAGGGCATGGGTGGGGGCTCCTTACCTTTTTTGAGAAAAACGAAACGGCCCGGTGTTTTCACACCGGGCCGTGGGTCGGTACATCACCGTGGAACTATAACGCGCGTAAAGCACTGGTTCCACGGGGCGGGTCGTCCCGCCTGGTGGCGATGCCTGCAGGCATCGCGCATGGGGCTTACTCGGACAGGTTCCGGCCGTGGAACAGCTCTTCGATCTCGCGCTTGAGCAGCGCTTCGATCTTCATGCGTTCCTTGAACGACAGGTTCTTGGCCTTTTCCTCGAACAGGTACTGGTCCAGGTCGAAGTCCTTCAGGTGCATCTTCGTGTGGAAGATGTTTTCCTGGTAGACGTTGACGTCGAACATCTCGTAACGCGACTTGATGTTCTTGGCCAGGAAGTTCTGGATCGAGTTGATCTTGTGGTCGATGAAGTGCTTCTTGCCCTTCACATCGCGGGTGAAGCCACGGACGCGGTAGTCCATGATCACGATGTCCGACTCAAGGCTCTCGATCAGGTAGTTCAGGGCCTTCAGCGGGGAAATGACGCCACAGGTGGCCACGTCGATATCCGCGCGGAACGTCGCGATACCTTCCTGCGGATGGGTTTCCGGGTAGGTGTGGACAGTGATGTGGCTCTTGTCCATGTGCGCGACCACGGCGTCGGAGATCAGCTCCTTGCCGGCCAGCTTCTTGTCGATCACCGGTTCTTCGGAGATCAGGATGGTCACCGAGGCACCCTGCGGGTCGTAGTCCTGGCGGGCCACGTTCAGGATGTTGGCGCCGATGATCTCGGCGACATCGGTCAAGATTTGAGTCAGCCTGTCGGCGTTGTACTCTTCATCGATGTATTCAATGTAACGCTGACGCTCCTCTTCGGTGCGCGCGTAACACACGTCATAGATGTTGAAGCTCAGCGCCTTGGTGAGGTTGTTGAAACCCTGCAGCCTCAGGCGAGGCAACGGCTTGACCACGGCGGTCGATTCCTGTGTAAGAAGGGAAAGGGGGAATTATGGGGCAAACTGCCCCCGGGGGGAACGTGAAGACGCAAGAGTTCTGGCACACTGTTTGCCCTTAACAATTGCGCTGGTTAAGCTCCGCTATCGACCCCGTGAATCCGTTCATGCGCAGAGGGAGCGCCCCTATCGTGTCAACCGTGCGCCTAGCTAGCAGTCCACTGGCCTTGGATATCGCCACCATCGATCGTTTCCTGGCGCACAGCCACCGGCGGCGATATCCCACCCGTACCGACGTCTTCCGACCCGGTGACCCGGCGGGAACCCTGTATTACGTTGTCAGCGGCTCGGTTTCGATCATGGCCGAGGAAGATGACGATCGCGAGCTTGTGCTGGGCTACTTCGGTGCCGGCGAGTTCGTTGGCGAGATGGGCCTGTTCGTCGAATCGGACCGCCGCGAGGTGATCCTGCGGACCCGTACCGCCTGCGAACTGGCCGAAATCAGCTACGAGCGCCTGCACCAGCTGTTCCTCGGCCCGCTGTCGGCCGACGCCCCGCGCCTGCTGTACGCGCTGGGCCAGCAGATCTCCAAGCGCCTGCTCGATACCAGCCGCAAGGCCAGTCGCCTGGCGTTCCTGGACGTTACCGATCGAATCGTGCGCACGCTGCACGACCTGGCACAGGAACCGGAAGCGATGAGCCATCCGCAGGGCAGCCAGCTGCGCGTGTCGCGCCAGGAACTGGCCCGCCTGGTCGGCTGCTCGCGCGAAATGGCTGGCCGCGTGCTGAAGAAGCTGCAGACCGACGGCCTGCTGCATGCACGTGGCAAGACCGTGGTGCTGTACGGCACCCGTTGATTGCCGCATGTGCGCCGGGCATGGCCCGGCGCTACCCCCGATGCGTCCACCACGGTAGCGCCGGGCCATGCCCGGCGGATCGCCATGCGACGTACCATCGCACGCCCCGCACACCGGCATCCGCTAGGCTCGGTGCATGGAACTGAGCAGCGAATTCTGGTGGTTCATCCTCATCGGCCTCGGCGCGCAGCTGGTTGACGGTGCACTGGGCATGGCCTTCGGCCTGGTGTCCTCGTCGGTGATGCTGAGCATGGGCCTGCCACCTGCACAGGTCAGCGCCAGCATCCACACCGCCGAAGTGTTCACTACCGGCGCCTCGGGCGTGTCGCACCTCGCTGCCGGGAATGTCGACAAGCGCCTGTTCCTGCGCCTCGCCCTGCCCGGGGCGGTGGGCGGCGCGGTGGGCGCCTACGTGCTCACCCAGATCCCCGGCGACATCATCCGGCCGTTGATCTACCTGTACCTGCTGGTGCTGGCGATCATCATCCTGGCCCGCGCTGCGGGGCGCTGGATGCCCAAGGGCGAAATCCGCCGGGTCCCGGTGCTGGGCTTCTTCGCCGGCCTGCTGGACGCCAGCGGCGGCGGTGGCTGGGGGCCGGTGGCCACGTCCACCCTGCTCGCCCGCGGCGGCCAGGCACGCACCACCATCGGCACGGTCAACGCGGCCGAGTTCATCGTCACCCTGACCATCTCGGCCACCTTCCTGCTGTCGATGGGCGTGCAGCACCTGCAGATCGTCGCTGGCCTGCTGATCGGCGGCATGATGGCCGCACCGGTGGCGGCCATCCTGGTCAAGCGGGTGAAGGAACGCTGGGTGCTGGTGGCCGTTGGCGTGCTGGTGCTGGGCATCAGCCTGTTCCAGATCGGGCATGCGGTGTACGGGCACCTGTACCGCTGAGCGCTCGCCGGGCCATGCCCGGCGCCAGCTGCACGGGATTCGGTAGTGCCGGCCGCTGGCCGGCAACCCCGCAAGCCCTTCCGCAGTCATGAGGTTGCCGGCCAGCGGCCGGCACTACCGGGTCGCAGCCCGGCACTCCGCCATCCCATCCCCTGCGGATTCCGCGCGTTACACCTTGTCGCCGCCGCGGTCCACGCAGCCCCAGTTGAGGATGCGGGTGCCGGCCGGCAGCACGCTGCGGAAGAAATCCACCTTGGAGCGCTTCGGGTTCACCACCACCGGCGCTTTCGCGGCCAGCAGCAGCGGCAGGTCGGCGGTGCTGTCGGAATACGCGATGTCGATATCGCCGTAGCCGCGCTCGCGCAGCATGCGCATCTTCTCTTCGTTGTGGCAGTGCCGGGTCGGGCCGACACCGCCCAGTCGCGGGCCGACCTCGGTGCCGATCACCGGTACGTCCTGGTGGGCCACGAAGGCCAGGATCGCCCGTGCCAGCTCCGGCGGCGCGCCGGTAGCGACCACGACACGGTCGCCCTTGGCGCGATGCGCCGCAAAGACGTCCAGCGCCTGCGGCAGCAGCTTGGCGCGCATCTGCGCCTCGTTGCGCAGCACGTAGGCATCGATCACCTTGTTGAAATCACGCGCCCGGTGCAGGCCGAAACTGCCGATCCACACATAGACCGAAATGCCCGTTCGACGGGTCGGCAGCATCGCCACCAGCGGCCCGGCGATCGGCGTGACCAGCAGCGCGGCCAGCATGCGCAGCGGGTTGCGCTTGATCAGCGAGGCGAACAGGTGGGTGCCCGAATCGCCGTCGTAGAGGGTGTGGTCGAAGTCGAAGACCACCAGCGGCGCATCCTCGCGCGGCGTCGGATAGTGCGTTTTCATGCCGCGAAGAATAGCTGACGCAGGCCCTCGCCCGGCTCTTCGACGCGCATGAAGGCTTCGCCGACCAGGAAGGCATGGATGCCGGCATCGCGCATCAACGCAACGTCCTGCGGGCCCAGGATGCCACTCTCGGTCACCAGCAGGCGGTCACGGGGCACCGCCTTCTGCATGTCCAGCGTGGTCTGCAGCGACACCTCGAAGGTGCGCAGGTTGCGGTTGTTGATGCCGATCATCGGTGCCGGCACCTGCAGCGCACGCTCCAGTTCGTCGATGTCATGCACTTCCACCAGCACGTCCATGCCCAGCGACAGCGCCAGTTCGGACAGGGTGGCCAGCTGGGTGTCATCCAGCGCGGCGACGATCAGCAGGATGCAGTCGGCGCCCAGCACGCGCGCCTCGTACACCTGGTAGGCGTCGATCACGAAGTCCTTGCGCAGCACCGGCAGCGTGCAGGCCTCGCGGGCCTGCTGCAGGTAGGCGTCGGCGCCCTGGAAGAAATCGACGTCGGTCAGCACCGACAGGCAACTGGCACCGCCGAACTCGTAGCTGACGGCGATGTCGGCCGGGCGGAAATCCGGGCGGATCACGCCCTTGGACGGGCTGGCCTTTTTCACTTCGGCAATCACAGCCGGGTCGCCGTTGGCCACCGCCGCCTGCAGCGCACGCACGAAGCCACGTACCGGCGGGGCGCTGGCCAGGGCGGCCTGCAGCTCCTCTAGCGGGCGCTGGGCGCGGCGCTGGGCCACTTCTTCGGCCTTGCGGGCCAGGATCGTCTGCAGGATGTCGCTCATCGTCGTCGGTTCGGTGCGGGGGCGGTGAGGACGGCCATTATCGGCCATCAAGGGGGTCAGGCTGAACCGCGCGCTCAGGCAACCAGCGCGCGGGTGGTCTCGACATACTGCTGCAGGCGCTGGCGGGCGCTGCCGTTGGCGATGGCGGCACGGGCGCGGGCCAGGCCGTCACCGATGTCGCTGGCCACGCCGGCCACGTACAGCGCGGCGCCGGCATTCAGCGCGACGATGTCCAGCGCCGGGCCAGGCTCGTTGTCCAGCACGGCACGCAGCATCTGGATGGACTGCTCCGGGCCGTCCACGCGCAGGTTGCGGCTGGCCGACATGGCGATGCCGAAGTCCTCCGGGTGGATCTCGTATTCGCGCACCTTGCCGTCGCGCAGTTCGCCGACCAGGGTGCCGGCGCCCAGCGAGATCTCGTCCATGTTGTCGCGGCCCCAGACCACCATGGCGCGTTCGGTGCCCAGTTCGCGCAGCACGCGTGCCTGGATACCCACTAAATCGGGGTGGAACACGCCCATCAGCACCGACGGCGCGCTGGCCGGGTTGGTCAGCGGGCCGAGGATGTTGAAGATGGTGCGCACGCCCATCTCGCGGCGAACCGGCGCGACCACCTTCATCGACGGATGGTGGATCGGCGCGAACATGAAGCCGATGCCGGTCTGCTCGATCGCAGCGGCCACCTGCGCTGGCTGCAGCTCGATGGCCGCGCCCAGTGCTTCGACGGCATCGGCGCTGCCGGACTTGGACGACACGCTGCGGTTGCCATGCTTGGCCACGCGCGCACCGGCGGCAGCGGCGACGAACATCGCGCAGGTGGAGATGTTGAAGGTGTGCGAGCCATCGCCGCCGGTGCCGACGATGTCGACCAGGTGGGTGGTATCGGCCACCGGCACCGCCAGCGCGAATTCACGCATGACCGTGGCCGCAGCGGCGATCTCGTCGATGGTTTCCTTCTTAACGCGCAGCCCGGTGAGGATCGCGGCGGTCATCATCGGCGAGACATCGCCGCGCATGATCTGCCGCATCAGGTCGACCATTTCGTCGAAGAAGATCTCGCGGTGTTCGATGGTGCGTTGCAGGGCTTCCTGGGGGGAGAAGCTCATGGGAATGCTCCTTGGATCAGGCCGCCGGGCGCTGCAGGAAATTGCGCAGCAGGGCGTGGCCGTGTTCGGTGAGGATGGATTCGGGATGGAACTGCACGCCTTCCACCGGGAACTGGCGGTGGCGCAGGCCCATGATCTCTTCGATCGAGCCGTCGTCGTTCTCGGTCCAGGCGGTCACTTCCAGCACATCGGGCAGGCTGTTCTTGTCCACCACCAGCGAGTGGTAGCGGGTGGCCTGGTAACGGTCCGGCAAGCCGGCGAACACGCCCTTGCCTTCGTGGCGGATGGGCGAGGTCTTGCCGTGCATGATGTTGCCGGCACGGATGACCTTGCCGCCGTAGACCTGGCCGATGCCCTGGTGGCCCAGGCACACGCCGAGAATCGGCGTGGTCGGGCCGAGGCGCTGGATCAGCTCCAGCGACACGCCCGCCTCGTTGGGCGTGCACGGGCCGGGCGAGATGACGATGCGCTCGGGCTTCTGCGCGGCGATCTCGTCCACGCTCATCGCATCGTTGCGCACCACCTTCACCTCGGCGCCCAGCGTCTGCAGGTACTGCACGAGGTTGTAGGTGAAGCTGTCGTAGTTGTCGATCATCCACAACATGGTCAGGTTCCGTCGCTTATCAGGAAAATGGCGTATACGTTTTCGGTGTAGGTGATGGGGCCGGCTTCCACCGACTCGCGCAGGCGCGAACCCGTGGCCTCGATGCTGTTCATCGGGGCCTCGGGCGCGGGCGGCGAAGGTGGCGTCACCAGGTCCCCACTGCTGGGCCAACTGCCTGCCTGGATGCCATAGGCGAAGTTCGGCGCCACATCGGAAATGCTGTACAGACCACGCAGCTGGGTGCCGTAGGCCTTGGCCAGGCCCTGCGCGGACTGGCGGGTCTGGGCCGCCGCCTCACCCTTGAGTTCGCGGCGCAGCGCCACTTCACCCGAGTACGTCGGAGCCACGCTGCTGACCTGCACGTTCTCGTTGGCCTTCAGCGCACCCAGGACATCCTGCATCTGCTGGACGCTGGCGAAGCTGGCGCGCAGCTGGCGTGACACGCGGGTACCGATGAAGACCTGCCGGTTCTGCTCATAGCGTGTCGCAGGACCAATCCGCAGGTTGTCCGCGCGCACGCTGCCTTCCACCGCCTTGTGCTGCTTGAACAGTGCCAGCACGCGGGCAACGTTGTCCTGCACGCGGCGGCGCGCGGCGTCGGCATCCATGTCGGTCTCTTCGATGTTCAACTGCAGGCCGAACCGGTCCGGCATCACCACGCGGCGCGCCTCGCCCTTCACCAGCAGGTGCGGCTGCGAGGGAATGGTATTGGCCTGCGCCCACGCAGACGGGGCCATCGTGGCCAGCAGTGACGACCACAGCAATGCGCTCAGCAGCTTCATGCGGTACTCCTTGTCTTGAACGGGAACGGTGCAACGACCACAGCCCAGCGGCCGCGGCGAGGCAGGCTTACAGGCCCTTGGCGGCCTGGGCGACGGCGCGGAACAGCGCGCGGCCCTTGTTCATCGTCTCGTCCCATTCCTTGTCCGGGTCCGAGTCGTAAACGATGCCGGCGCCGGCCTGCACGTACAGGCGGCCGTCCTTGATCACCGCGGTGCGGATCGCAATCGCGGTATCGGCATCGCCGTGCCAGCCGATGTAGCCGATGCTGCCGGCATACACATTGCGCTTGATCGGTTCCAGCTCGCGGATCACTTCCAGCGCGCGGATCTTCGGCGCACCACTCACAGTGCCCGCCGGGAAGGTGGCACGCAGCACATCGGCATAGCTCAGGCCCGGCTGCAGCTGCCCGGTCACTTCGCTGACGATGTGCATGACGTGGCTGTAGCGCTCGATCACGAACTGCTCGCCCACTTCCACCGTGCCGGCCTTGGACACGCGACCGGCATCGTTGCGGCCGAGGTCGATCAGCATCAGGTGCTCGGCGCGTTCCTTCGGATCGGCCAGCAGTTCGGCTTCCAGTGCCAGATCCTGCTCGACGGTGGCACCGCGCGGACGGGTGCCTGCGATCGGGCGCACGGTGACTTCGCCATCCTGAAGGCGTACCAGGATTTCCGGCGAGGAACCGACCACCTGCAGGTCGCCGACATCGAGGAAGTACATGTACGGCGAAGGATTCAGTGCACGCAGCGCGCGGTACACATCCACCGGGCGCGCCTTGAACGGCACGCTCAGGCGCTGGCTGAGCACCACCTGGAAGATGTCACCGGCGCGGATGTATTCCTTGCTGCGCTGGACCGCATCGACGAAGCCTTCGCGGGTGAAACCGGAGACGAAATCGGACTCGTCCAGCACATCGCTGTTGAGCGGCGCGGGATAGCCGGCACCCGGTGCGCGCAGCTTGGCGGTCAGTGCGTCCAGGCGCGCCTGGGCCTGCTCGAACGCACCCTCGACACGCGGGTCGGCATGCACGATCAGGTACAGCCGGCCCTTGAGGTTGTCGAACACCGCCAGCTCGTTGGAGTCCAGCAGCAGGATGTCCGGCGTGCCCAGCTCGTCGCGGCCGGCCGGCGGTGCCAGGCGCGGTTCGATGTAGCCGATGCACTCGAAGCCGAACCAACCGACCAGGCCACCGGTGAAGCCCGGCAGGCCATCCAGCTTCGGCACCGAGTGGGCGCTGCGCAGTGCCTCGACCTCGGCGAACGGGTCGGCCACCTCGCGGGTGTCCACCACCTGGCCGTCCTCGCGCACGGTCAGCGTGTGGCCGTGGAAGGCGTACACGCGGCGCGCCGGCAGGCCGATGATCGAGTAACGACCAAAGCGTTCGCCGCCTTCGACGGATTCAAACAGGTAGGTATTGGGGCCGTCGGCAAGCTTCAGATAGACCGAAAGCGGCGTGTCCAGGTCGGACAGCACTTCACGGACGACGGGAATATGGGTGTGGCCTTCAGCGGCCTGCAGCTGAAACTGAGCGTGCGAGTTCAAGACGACTTTCCTTCCGGGACACAGCGTTATGGGGGCGGACGACGGCAACGGGCCACCATCGCCACCAACGGCGTGCGGAAGAAAGGGTATGCGGGGTCGTCAGGCTGGACACCCCTCGACTGTATCGCAGGATCGGCGGGAGGGGAACCCTGGGAAACTGAACCACGGGACGCCCGGGGCCGATGTGGCGGCGACCGGCGCGGGAACCGGTAGAGTCGACTGCCAGTCGACTGCGCTTCGTGCCGACGGCGTAAAACCCCCGCGCTACGCGCGTAAGTCGACTAACAGTCGACTCTACCGGTCGACCCTGCCGGCCGGCTCTACCCCTGCACGCCCAGCAGCGGGCAATCGGCCGGCAGATGCATCCGTACCCGGCCCGGCACGCAGTCGATGCGGAACTGGCGGGCCTGCACCGGCTCGCCGTCCAGGTTGAGGGTCAGCGGGCGCTCGGAGGCGACCTGCAGCCACGGCAGCCGCGCACGCGTGGCCAGCTGTTCCAATGCAGCCTGGGTGCCCGATTTCAGCATCTGGCCGAGGGTGGCGGTGACTTCGCCTTCCAGCTCCGGAAGCACCGTCACATCCAGCAACCCGTCATCGATCAGTGCCTGCGGACACAGCTGCTGGCCGCCACCGGCCTGGCGACCGTTGCCGATGCCCAGCGCGATGAAGTCGCCTTCCCAGGTGAAATCCGGGCCGGACAGGCGCGCGTTGATCGGCTCGATGCGGCCGAGCTTGGCGATGCCGGTGATCACATAGGCCAGCCCGCCAAGCATCTTTTTCAGGCCGGCGTCGGTCTCCACCGTCACCTGCGTGCCGAAGCCACCGCTGGCGAGATTGGCGCACCACCACGGCGTGCCATCGGCGTCCACGCGCAGCAGATCGATGGCACGCGGCGCGGTCTGCCCGATCAAGGCGAAGGCATCCTTCGGTGCGGTCGGAATGCCTGCCGACGTGGCGAAATCGTTGGCGGTCCCCATCGGGATCAGCGCCAGCGTGGGCAGCGCATCGGCCGGTTCCTCACGATGCGCCAGCGTTTCCGCGACCGCGCTGAGCGTGCCGTCGCCGCCTGCGGCCACGATCACGTCCACACCATGATCGATCGCCTCGGCCACGTAACGCTCGGCGTCGCCGTCCTCCCAGGTCACCCGCACGTCCAGCTGCACGCCCTGCCCACGCCAATGACCGACCGCGTCGCGCAGCTCGTCATTGCCTGCGGATTTTCCGTTGAGGATCAGGCGCCAGCGCGGGGTGGTCATGCGGTACTTCCAGGACGGGGTGGCACAGGCTAGCAATGCGCTGTTTGCCCGCGGTGAATGTCACGCAGGTGTCATTCAGCTGCTGGAGAATGGAAGGCCATAGCAGGGACGACGGATGGAGGCAGGATCAGCCTCCCACGCATGCAGCGAGGCCACGCCAGTGATTGGCGTGGCTTTTTTTTGGAGTGCGCAGGGAGTGCGAACCAAGGTTCGCACCCACCGGGTTGCGGCTCGCGCCCACCCGGCTGGTAGATCCACGCCATGCGTGGATGCACTCGCCTCAGCCGTTGGCGAAATCGTGCAATGCCTGGCCCTGCAGCCGGTATACGGTCCACTCGTCCTGGGGCTTGGCGCCAGCGGCGGTGTAGAACTCGATGGCCGGGGTGTTCCAGTCCAGCACCGACCATTCGAAACGGCCGCAGCCTTCGGCCACGGCCTGGCGGGCGATGTACTTCAGCAGCGCCTTGCCGGCACCGGCGCCGCGCTTTTCCTGGCTTACGTAGAGGTCTTCCAGGTAGATGCCCTTGCGGCCCAGCCAGGTCGAGTAGTTGTAGAAATACACGGCGTAACCAATGGCCTCGCCGTCGGCTTCGCAGATCAACGCACGCGCCGTGGCATCGGCGCCGAACAGGCTCTCAGCGATGCCGATCTCGTCGGTCTGCACCGAATGCTCGGCCTTCTCGTAGATGGCCAGCTCGCGGATGAAATGCAGGATCAGGCCAGCATCGGCCACGGTGGCCGGACGGATGTTCAACAGTGCCATGGGCGAAAAAGGGATGGAGGGAATCAGGCGAGCTTAATCCCCTCCATCCCCTTTTTGTCAGCGCGCCGCAGCGACGTTCGCGCGCATCTGCGCGATCACGTCCTGGTAGCTGCTCTTGGCATTGAAGATGGCCGAGCCGGCGACGAACGTGTCGGCACCAGCGGCAGCGATCTCGCCGATGTTGTCGGCCTTCACGCCGCCGTCGATCTCCAGGCGGATGTCCTTGCCGCTGGCATCGATCATCTTGCGCACCACGCGCAGCTTGTCCAGCGCCGAGGGAATGAAGGCCTGGCCGCCAAAGCCCGGGTTGACCGACATCAGCAGCACCAGGTCCAGGTCATCCAGCACCCAGTCGAGAATGTCCACCGGCGTGGCCGGGTTCAGCACGATGCCCGGCTTGCAGCCCAGCGAGCGGATCAGCTGGATGGTGCGGTGCACGTGGCGGCTGGCCTCCGGGTGGAAGCTGATGTAGGTGGCACCGGCCTCGGCGAAGTCCGGGATGATGCGGTCCACCGGTTCGACCATCAGGTGCACGTCGATCGGTGCGGTCACGCCGTGCTTGCGCAGGGCCTGGCAGACCATCGGGCCGATGGTCAGGTTCGGCACGTAGTGGTTGTCCATCACGTCGAAATGGACCCAGTCGGCGCCGGCGGCGAGGACGTTGTCGACTTCCTCGCCGAGGCGGGCGAAGTTGGCGGAAAGGATGGACGGGGCGATGAGGCAGTTGGACATGGCCGGGGCCTTCGGAACGGAGAAAAGGTTCTCCCGCCCGCAGGCGGGCTCAGGAGTCAGCGCTTGCGCAGGGTCTTGATGCGGTCGTAGGCGGCATTGATGCGCCGCGACTTCTGCTCGGCCTGCTGCTGCAGCTCGGGGGCGGCGCCGCCAAGCTTGTCGGGGTGGTACTGCGAGATCAGCCTGCGGTAGGCGCGCTCGACCTCGGCATCGGTGGCCTCGGAGGTCAGCCCCAGCTCCCGGTACGGGTTCTCCTTGTTCAGGCGGAACCAGTCCGAGTCGAAGGCGTGGCCGATCAACAGGCCGACCACCGCGCCGAACAGCGGATTGGGCCGGAACAGCAGGGCGCCGGCAATGAATCCGAGCAGTTTTCCGTACCAGCGCATGGCGCTCCGGGGTCGACCGACGAAATGGACGCTCATTTTACGTCACAGCGGGCCCGGACGGCTTTACACTAGGCCGCCCGCTGGTCAGCGGGCCCGCCGGGTCCGTTGGGCAGCAGCCGTATCGACAACGCCCCAGGAGTGCCCGTGCCAACCACGCTGTTGCAATCCGATCTCCCCGGCCTGCCCTTGCGCCATCGCGGCAAGGTGCGTGATGTGTTCGATATCCCGCGCGAGCGGCTGCCAGCCGGAACCCCGCCGGGCGACTACCTGCTGATGGTAGCCACCGATCGCCTGTCGGCGTTCGACGTGGTCCTGCCCGACCCGATTCCGGGCAAGGGTGAGATGCTCTGCCAGGTCTCCAACTTCTGGTTCGCCAAGACCGCGCACCTGATGCCCAACCACCTGACCGGCATCGACGTGGCCAGCGTGCTGCCCGAAGGCGTGGACCCGGCCCTGTACGCCAAGCGCGCGGTGGTCACGCGCAAGCTGAAGCCGGTGCCGGTGGAAGCGATCGCCCGCGGCTACCTGATCGGCAGCGGCTGGAAGGACTACCAGCGCACCGGCAAGGTCAGCGGCATCGACCTGCCCGATGGCCTGCGCCAGGCCGAGCAGCTGCCGGAGCCGATCTTCACCCCTTCGACCAAGGCCGCCGTCGGCGACCATGACGAGAACATCGATTTCGATGCGATGGTGAAGCAGGTCGGTGCCGATCTGGCCGAGCGCGTACGCGATGCCACCCTGCGCATCTACAAGTTCGCCGCCGACTACGCCCGCGAGCGCGGCATCATCCTGGCCGATACCAAGTTCGAGTTCGGTACCGACGCCGATGGCCGCCTGTACATCATGGACGAGATGCTGACGCCGGATTCCTCGCGCTACTGGCCGGCCGACGAGTACGAAGTGGGCACCAGCCCGCCGAGCTACGACAAGCAGTTCGTGCGCGATTACCTGGAGACGCTGGACTGGGGCAAGACCGCCCCGGGCCCGACCATCCCGGCCGAGATCATCGAGCGCACCCGCGCCAAGTACGCCGAGGCGCTGCAGCGCCTGGCCGGGATCAGCGTCGACTGATCCGCCTGCGCCCCCGGCCGGAAAGGCTGGGGGCGTATTGAAGGCGCGTTCGCCGACGGCGGTGCGTCGGCTGGGATGGAATCGGCCGGGATACGGATACGGTCGACTGGGTAGAGTCGACTGTTAGTCGACTGCTCTTCGTTCCGACGGCGAAAATCCCCGCGCTGCGCGCGGTAGTCGACTAACAGTCGACTCTACCCCGTCGCCCCCGTCGCCCCCGTCGCCCACCCGG